>DATAVZ010000080.1:0-183283 GCA_036267475.1 Occallatibacter sp. | reverse complement strand
CGCGAAAACACAACTGCAAGCAAAAAACGGCCAACCCCGCGCGAAAACAAAGCCGAGAGACAGACATCGAAGTGCAAAAATACAATTTGCGGCCTATACGTGCCGCGCAGTTACGGAATTTTGCAAGAGGCTCCCAGGTCTGGATTCTCGGACCTGGGATAGCACGAACCTCAACCGTCTTGGGAAGGCGAAATCGCAAAACAAACCCGCCCCGTAGGGACGGCGCGAACCCATGGCATAGTTCTACCCATGTTCATGCGATTGCCCTGGGAAGAACGACCGCCGTGCGGCCCTTCATGCGGACAGAATTCGGAATCCGATATTGGCGGGACATCACCGGAGACGGGCTTCGACGAGCGCCTCGGCGATTTGGCGGTCATTGCTGCTGGCCCTAGCCGGGAATACCATGGGGCCATGCGAGATGAAAAGAAGTGGCGGTTGGCTGTTGCCGAGTTTCAGGCGATGCGTGCGAATGTCCCAGGCTTTATCCCCGAGGCTTTCGTTAACGACTTCCATGCGCTATTAGATCGGATGGCGGCGGCCTCGGAAGAGAACTTCGACACTTTTCGTATACCTGCGGCGGACGTAAAACCACGCGTTGTCAGCTTTCAACGGGGAAGCTATCGCGGAGGCCCAGGCCGAAAGCAATACAGCCGTGAGAATTTCTGTGACAGCAACTTGTTTCAGCGGAAGATCGATGGGTTGACGGCTTACCTGCCGATTGTTGAAGAGACAATGCGCCAGCCGCTAGTCCCAGGCGACTCGAAAGACTATTGGTCCATGGACGATGCGCAGCTTGTGAGACTGGCAGACAAGTTCAACATTGGCGGCTATGGCGATCAGCTCGGATTTGTGGACCGTAATATCATCATCAACGCATTGCTGCAAAGGGACAGAGCCATGCAGCCGCAGAAGCCGGCTGGAAGCCACTTTACGAATCTTGGCACTATCATCGGCTCAAATGTCCAACAGGATTCGCATAGATCGAACGCAACTGTGAACTACTCAGTGCAGGAGCAAAGCAGGCTCGTAGCGCAGATCAGAGAAGCAATTCCACAACTGGCCCTGACGAGCGCGCAGACGCACGATATCAACACGGACCTCGCGACAGTGGAGCTTCAGCTAAAGTCCGGCAATCCGAGGAAGTCCATTATGGACGACTGCTGGAGTTCCATACGCAGCATTCTCGAAAAAGCGGCGGGCAGCTTAGTCGCAGCTCCGCTCTTACACGAGTTGGCGAAGCACCTGCACTAACAATCCTGGTACAAATTGCAGCAAAGACTGTAAACCGGTTGGCGCCAACAGACCAATGCGCTCGTCCAGCGCGGGAGCGGCCACCGGCTCCAAACCGGGCTCCGAGCCCCGACCCACGCTCGCCATGTGATCTACACTCAAAGCAGCGGTAATCTGCGCCCAGAGCCCATTCCAATGACCTCATCCCAAGGACCCAATCCATTGAGACAACTTCGCTGGTTTGCACCTCTCGTTTCCGGACTCCTGCTGCTGGCGCCCGCCTCTGCCCTGTGTGCCCAGGCTCTCACCGCCGCCCCGGCGGCCGCGGCTTCGCCCGCCCAGCGCAGCAAGGAGCTGAGCGCCCTGTTCCACGACTACTGGGAGGCGTATCTCAAGTACAGCCCGGAGACCGCATCCGAGATTGGCGACAATCGCTACAACGACAAGATCTCCGACAACTCCGTGCAGGCCTATAACGACTGGATCGCGCAGGAGCAGACCTTTCTGCTGCAACTGGCGGCCATCAGCCCGGACGGCCTGAGCGGCCAGGAGAAGCTGAGCCGCGAGCTGCTGCTGCGCGACCTGACCACCGACGAGGAAGCCTCCGAGTTCAAGGAATGGGAGATGCCGGTCAACCAGATGTCCGGCATTCAGACCGAGTATCCGCAACTGGTGGCCGAGCTGAGCTTCAAGACCGTGAAGGATTACGACGACTGGATCGCCCGCCTGCACGCCATTCCACACGCCTTCGACCAGGTGATGACCGACATGTCGATCGGCGTCGACGATCACCGCGTGCCGCCGAAGTACCTGATGGAAAAAGTGCTGGATCAGGTCAATGACCTGGCCGGCCAGAAGCCCGAGGACTCGCCCTTCGCCCTGCCGCTCAAGAACTTTCCCGCGTCGATTCCAGCCGCGGAACAGACCCGCATCAAGACCGAGATGCTGAAGGCTATCTCAAAAGAGGTGCTTCCGGCTTACGTGCGCTTCGGACTCTTCCTGAAAGCGACCTACATTCCGGCGGGACGCACCGATCCCGGCATCTGGGCGCTGCCCGACGGCGACAAATACTACCAATTCCTCATCAGCCGCACCACCACCACCGACCTGACCCCGGACCAGATTCACCAGATGGGTATCGAGCAGGTGCAGAAGGACGAAGCGGCGATGCTGGTTATTGCCGAGAAGCTGGGCTTCAAGAACCTGGTCAGCTTTCGCGCCAGCCTAGCGGCCAATCCCAAGCTTAAGGCCACCTCCGGCGAGCAGTTGCTGGCGGCCTACAAGGGCTATCTGGAACCCATGAAGGCCAAGCTGCCGGAGCTGTTCGGCCGCCTGCCCAAGGCTCCGTTTGAGATTGTTCCGGTGCCGGCCTACATGGCCGCCACCGCGCCTCCGGCGTACTACGAGCCGGGCACTCCGGACGGCAGCCGGCCGGGAAGACTCAACATCAACCTCTACCACCCCACCGACCGCAATCTGTACGGCGTGGAGTCGATCGCTTACCACGAAGGCATTCCCGGCCATCACCTGCAGATCTCCATCGCGCAGGAGCTCACCGGCATTCCCGACTTCCGCAAATATGAGAACTACACTGCCTTTATCGAAGGCTGGGGATTGTACGCCGAGCAGCTCGGCAAAGACGTGGGCTTTTACAAAGATCCCTACTCCGACTACGGCCGCCTGCAGGCCGATATATGGCGCGCCATCCGCCTGGTCGTCGACACCGGCGTTCACCACGACCACTGGACCCGCCAGCAGATGGTGGATTATTTCCATGCGCACTCCGCGATTGACGAGACCAGCGTTCAGGCGGAGGTGGATCGCTACATTGCGTGGCCCAGCCAGGCGCTGGCCTACAAGGTGGGGCAGTTGAAGATTCTGGAGCTGCGCGCAAAGGCGCAGAAGGAGTTGGGCAGCAAGTTCGACATTCGCGCCTTCCACGACGAAGTGCTTGATTCGGGCGCGCTGCCGCTCGATGTGCTGGAATCGCGCGTGGATGCGTGGATCGCGCAGCAAAAGGGCCAATAGGCGGCCAAAGCCATCCCACCGAGTTTGGCCACGCGTTTTTCGCGGTGACGGTGGAGAATACATTTGCGACGCTGCCGTGGTGAGCTGGCTGCCGGAGTCGGGCAGGCGATTCCTGGCTCCGGCGGCGCATGGTATTCTTTCCGGTTCCACGCAGAACTGTGCGGCTTAAGCCGCACTTATCTTCAATTGCCGCCGCAGCGGCCGGAGCAAATTCAATGAAGCGCGTTCTTTTTCCGGCGTTCTTTCTGCTGGTCCTGGGAGCTAGCCTGCATGCACAGGTCGTGGATACGACAGTCTGTGCCGTCATCAAGAATCCAACTTCGTTCGATGGAAAGATGATCCGCATCAAGGCCACGGCCGCGGCGGGATTCGACCAGTTCATCCTCAAAGATGGCGACTGCGGCGCTCCGGTGAACGGTATCTGGCTGGACTATCCGCAGGGAACCAAGGGCAAGGCCGGGCCGGCTGCCGTAGTCGAAATTGAGCCGGCGCACAATTTCACGGGCAAATATGCGGCTCCGACGCGAGCCGCGGTAACCCTGGAAAAAGACAAGAACTTCAAACAGTTCGATTCGTGGCTTGCGCAGCAGCACAGCGTGGCGTTCGGCATTTGCCTGGGATGCAGCCGCTACGAGGTGACGGGGACGTTTGTGGGTCGGCTGGACGGCGTGTCCGATGCGACTCTGAAGCGCGACGCGAAGGGGAAAGTGACGGGCTTTGGCGGATTCGGGAATATGAATGCGTATGCGGCCCGGCTGGTGCTTCAGTCGGTTTCAGATGTTGCGCGCAAAGAAGTGGATTATTCGAGTCTGGAAGCGTTGACGCGGAAAGACCAGGCGCAACAGCCCCCAGCCAGCTCCGATGAACACGATCCGATTGCCGCTGCGCAAAAGGCGGCTACGGCGATGGGCGCCAATCCGGCAGGCGCGGCGGCGCTCAAGGACGCCGCCGTGTACGGCAAGCCCGGCGAGCAGAATGGCGTGGTCATTGGATTCGGAGCGGCCGACGAGGCGGCGCCCGAGGCCCTGGGAACCGCGGACTCACCGGACGGCGTGCTGTACAACTGCACATTCAACAAGGAACGGCTGCATGAAAACGCCATGGGGGTAGCGCTGATTCACCTAGGCCAGCACATCTCGGACCTGCGCAGCGTGGCCGCGGACGAATTTGCACCGACCTATGGCCTGGAATATAACGCGTGGGTGGTTACCGCGTCGGCCGCAGTCAGCATGGGTAACCGCTACGTCACGCTGCCCGGAGGCACGGTTTTCTTTGCCATGAGCTGGCCGGCCGCCGATCGGGAGAGCAAGATGATAGACGCGCTGACGACCTTTCTCACCAAAGAGGCGCTGCTCACCAAGTAGAGGCGGGCGCAAATAAGGCGGGCGGAAATAAAGCCGAGCCGGTCGGCGGTGCGCGCCTGCGCACTGCCCTTGTGCATGCTCCGATGCGATGCGCGTATTCTGTTAATTGCACCAAGACTGTCATCCAAGACGAGGAAAAGAATGGCTGAGATAGCCGTTGAAGCCAGTGAAGTGCCTGCGCAGTTGCCGCAGGTTCGCGTAGCGGTGCTGGGGGCCGGCAAGATGGGCGGCATTCTGCTGCAGGCGTTCCTGAAGCAGAACCTGTTTGCTCCAGAGCAGATTCACGCCACGGTGGGGCACGCCGAGCGGGCACTGGCGCTGAGCGCGCAGTGGGGCGTGGACGTAAGCACCAGCAACCTGGAGGCGGCCAGGCAGGCCGACCTGATTCTGGTGGGCGTAAAGCCCTTTCAGGTGCCGAACCTGATCAAGGAGATCGCACCGGCGCTGACTCCGGCCAAGACCATCGTTTCGTTCGCCGCATCGGTGAAGACGCGCGCAATTGAAGAGGCGGCGGGGATGGACATCGGCGTGATCCGCGCGATGCCGAATACGCCGTCGAAGCTGGGCGCGGGCATTGCCGCGCTGTGCAGGGGCCGCTTCATCAGCGAGCAACAGATGGAACTGGCGCAGCGGATATTCGAGACCGTGGGCCGCACCGTGACCGTGGACGAGAAGCACATGGACGCGGTGACCGGGCTTTCCGGCTCCGGGCCGGCGTATATCTACATCATCCTGGAATCGCTGGCCGAGGCGGGCGTGAAGGTGGGACTGCCGCGCGACGTGGCCACGCAACTGGCGGCGCAAACCGCATTTGGCGCATCCAAAATGGTGCTCGATACGGGCTATCATCCGGCGCTGCTGAAGGATGAAGTAACCACGCCGGCAGGATGCACGATCGACGGCATTCTGGAGCTGGAAGAAGGCGGACTGCGCGTGACGCTGATTAAGGCGGTGATGCGGGCGACGGAGCGGGCGCGGCAACTGGCGGCGGGGTGAGGGAACAGAGATCAGTGGTCAGTGACAATGGACAGAGATCAGTGGTCAGTGACAGTGGACAGAGATCAAAGATCAGGGATCAGGGGTCGGAAAGACCCGCCAGAGGCCACTGCTGCTGCTCCCTTTAATCCTGGAGAGATGGACATCCGGCGAGGATTTGTCTGATGTGGAGAAAAGCCAATCTGCGGCGATGGATGGCCGCATTCCGCCGGAATCCAAGGGTGAGCGCGGCCGGTTTCGCGGTGGGCCTGCTTTACGGTGCGGCCACAAGGTTGCTGAGCCGCATGGGCAGCCATGGCGCGGCCGCTTCGGCAGGATTCCCAACATGGCAGAGCCTTAGCCCGCTGGCGGTTGCGGTGGGGGGGATTGCGCTGTTCATCTGGCTTTCGGGCACGCTGCGGCTGCCGCGCAAACCCGGCATGATTTTTATCGTGTGCATTTTTCCGGGAGCGATGGTAGAGCTGCTTTTGAGCGCCCTGATCGGCACAATTGCCAGGACGATTGCCTGATCGTGCACATCCAGCGCCCCAACTGGCTGCCCTCATATATTCCTGAGCTGGATGGGCTGCGCGGCATTGCGGTGCTGGCGGTGGTGATCTATCACTGCCATCCGCGGCTTGCGGGGACGTGGATTTACGGCGCGTCGCTGTGGGGATGGGCGGGGGTCAATCTCTTTTTTGTGCTTTCGGGTTTTCTGATTACCTCGATCCTGCTTGGGTCGCGCGAGAAACCGCACTACTTTCGCAATTTTTATGGACGGCGCGTGCTGCGCATCTGGCCGGTGTATGTGCTGGTGCTGGTGCTGGTGTATCTTGAAGCGCCGTGGTTCATTGGGCCCACGATTCTTGAGGCGGTGAAGACCGCGCCGTGGCTGGCGTACGTGTTTTTTGTCCAGAACCTGTTTCACCTGTCGCTGCCGCCGGCGCTGGGGCAGACGTGGTCGCTGGCCATCGAGGAGCAGTACTACTTTGTGTGGGCGCCGGCGGTGCGATTTGTAAAGCGGCCGTGTATTCTGGCGTGCGCGCTGGGAGCAGCGGTGATTGCGTCGCCACTGGTAAGGCACGCGAATCTGCGCTGGATGACGCCGACGCATACGCTGATTCATCTGGACGGAATTGCGTGGGGTAGTTTGCTGGCGCTGGGGATCTTTACGCTGGCGTGGAACCGGCGGGTGTGGCTTGCCCTGGGACTGGGCGGCATAGGACTTGGATTTGCGGCGGCGGCGACGGTTGCGGGCGGAACGGCCTATCTGGATTCGGCGCTGGCGGTGGGATTTGCAGGCACGGTGCTGGCGGCGATTGCCTCGACGGGAGCGCGGAATCCGCTGAACGCGGCGCTGCGACGCGGGCCGCTGAAGTTTTACGGGCGCATCAGTTATGGGCTGTACATGATTCACATCGCGATGTTCATCTTTTTTGGCTGGTTCGACCTGAAGATGGACCCGTATGGGACAGCGGGAAATCTTGCGATTGTGGGCTTCCGGCTGGCGGTTTCAACGGTCGCGGCAACCGCGCTGTGGTATGGGTTCGAGTCGCCGATTCTCAAGCGGAAGCGGTATTTTTAGGCGCGCACAGCAGCGAAAGTGCGATGATGGAGGCGCAGAGAACACGTTTACGTTCCGGGGACCCGATGCGCACCTGCTGTCTTGCCGCCGCCAGCTTTCTATTCCTGATTGCCGCGTGGAATGCGGCTGCGCAAACATCCTCCGCGCACCACAAACCGGCGACGGAGATGGTGCTGCATGCGCACGCCAACCTGGTGGCGGTGGATGTGGTGGTGACCGAGCATGGCAAGCCGGTGACGGGACTGGACAAAAGCCGGTTTCACATTTTCGAAGATGGACGCGAGCAGAGCATTGCCGCATTTGAAGAGCATCGCGCCACCGCTGCGCCGCCCAATGCATCGGCCATGCAGGCGGAGCTAGCCGCGCTGCCGCCGCATACCTACACGAATATTCCGTTGTATCCGGATACGGGCGCGGTGAACGTGCTGCTGCTGGATGCGCTGAATACGCCGATGGCGGACCAGGGGGAGGCGCGACTGCAGATGATCGATTACCTGGGCCAGATCAAGCCGGGCACTTCGCTGGCGATCTTTACTCTGTCGTCGCGGCTGCAGATGGTGGAGGGATTCACGACCGATGCGGCGCTGCTGGCCAAGGCGATGAAGGGCAAAAGAACGAGCGCTTCGCACTCGGTGGTGCTGGAAGATCGGAGCAGCTCCACGCAGATGCAGATGGAAGACATGCTGGCAAATATGGAAGCGAGCTCGACTCCGCCGAGCGCGGAGGTGGTGGGCGAGCTGGAGCAGTTTGAGTTGGATTTGACGGAGACTCAGACGAATCTGCGCGTGCGGACCACGCTCGATGCGCTGCAGGAGCTGGCGCGTTATCTGAGCGGGATTCCGGGACGCAAGAATCTGATCTGGTTTTCGGGGTCGTTCCCGATCTCCATCGATCCGGAGGATGCGGCACGAAGTCCATTTCGGGATGTGATGGATTTCGGAGAGCTGATCAAAAAGACAACCGCGCTACTGACCGCGGCGCGGGTGGCGGTTTATCCGATTGACGCGCGCGGGCTGATGGGACAGAACACGGTGGATGTGCGCTACTCGCCTTCACCGAACGGAATGAGCGTGAACGGACGGGGCGCACTGGTGACGGGGCAGAAACAGCAGAATGTGGCCACGGACTACAGCAAGTTTCTGATCCAGACGGATGAAGAGAAAGAGTCGATGGAGACGGTTGCCGAAGAGACGGGCGGCAAGGCGTATACCAACGGGAACGATCTGAAGGGCGATGTGGCTGATGTGATTGCCAACGGCTCGAACTACTACGCGATTGCCTATACACCGGGCGAAGACAAGCGGGATGGCAGCTTTCGCAGGATCAAGGTCAGCGTGGACAAGGGCGGATACAGGCTTGCGTATCGCGAGGGCTACTATGCCGACGATTCGGCGAAGATGAATGCGCGCGCGCGCGTGGTGGCGCTGGCCGCGCAGCATGGCGCGCCGCCGGCTACGGAGATCGCGCTCCAGGCGCGGGTGCTGCCGGCGAACGATCCGTTGCTGAAAAGCGCGAAGCTGGCCGCGGGTCCGGCGGGACAGATGGCGGCCGCGATGAAGGGACCGACGCGGCGTTACGTGGTCGATCTCGGCGTGAATCCGCGCGATCTTTTATTCAGCGCGACGCCGGATGGCGTTGAACATGCTCACATTGAGTTTGTGATGGTGGATTACGACGCGGATGGGAATCGCGTGAATTACCTGGATCAGGCGCTGAGCGCGGGCTTTACGGCGGCCCAGTATGCCGACGCCATGGCGCATGAATTGCACGCGCGGATGCAGCTCGATGTGCCACAGGCACAGTCGTCGCTGCGGATCGCGGTTCAGGATCTGAACGCGGGGCGCGCGGGGTCACTGGAAGTGAGTCTGGATGCGGCACATCGGTGAGCGGGAACGCAGGGCCGGGAACCAGGGTCGGGAACCAGGGGAAGGATGCGATGGATTCATTACCGGTGCTGGTTCTAAACAGCGGACCTTCGTCGATCAAATTTTCAATGTATGCCGAGAGCGGCGGAGAGCGGCACAAGCTGTTCGAGGGCGCGGTTGAGGGCATCGGCACGGACGTAGGGCACTTTTATGTGAGCGATGCGGCGGGAAAGAAACTCGTAGACCAGCATCCGGATGCGCCCACGCAAGCTGCGGCGTTTGCGCTGGTAGCCGGCGCGTTGAACTCAGATCAGTTCCCTTCTCCGGCCGCCATCGGGCACCGCGTGGTTTCAGGCGGCCCCGCCATCCAGGAAAACCAACGCATTACACCGGAGCTGATTGACGAGATGGAGCGGTACACGGCGTTTGCGCCGCTGCATACGCCCATCGCGGTTTACATCATGCGCGAGGCGCTGCGGCTGTTTCCGCGGGTTCCCAACTTCGTGTGCCTGGATACCTATTTTCATCGCACCATGCCGGAAGTGGCGGCGCACATGCCAATTCCCGAAGAGTACTCGGCAATGGGAGTGCGACGCTATGGCGCGCACGGACTGTCGTATGAGTCGATCGTGTATCAACTGCAGCCTCATGTGCCGGAAAAGCTGATTGTGGCGCACCTCGGCAGCGACGCATCCATCGCGGCGATTCGTAACGGCGAGTGCCTTGACACGTCCATGGGACTCACGCCGACGGGCGGCCTGATCAGCGGAACACGCACCGGCGATATCGATCCGGGAGTGTTGCTTTTTATTCTGCGCAAGATTGCGGAGACGACCAGTTCGGCCGCCGAGGCCGCGGACAAGCTGGAGACGGTGGTCAGCAAGCGGGGCGGGTTGCTGGGAATGAGCAGCCTGTCGCATGACATGCGCGATCTGCGTGAAGCGATTGCGGCGGGCAATGCGCAGGCGCGGCTGGCGGTGGACAAGTTCACATGGACCATCGCCAGATGGATCGGCGGCTATGTGGCGGAGTTGGGCGGCCTGGACATGCTGGTGTTTACCGGCGGCATTGGCGTGAACGACGTGGATTCGCGCGCCGAGATCTGCGCCGGGCTGGGCGTGCTGGGCATTGTGCTCGATGCGGAACGGAACAACGCGCGCGAGGCTGATGTAATTTCGGCGGACAGCTCTGCGGTGACGGTGCGGGTGATTTCTTCCGCGGAGGATCTCATGATCGTGAACCATGTGCTGCAACTTATGAGCGCGTAGAGCGCTCGAAACCCCGCTTGTTCTACACTGGTAGGTTCGAGCCGGAGTTTGAATCATGTCTGCCACAGCAGCTTCCGCAACCGCAAGACGGCTTCCGTCGCCGGCGCTGTGCCGCTTTTCGTGGGGCGTGCTGGTCTACTTTGTAGCCGTGATTCTGTGGGGTGCGGTGACCCGCGCGACGGGCGCGGGCAATGGATGCGGCAACCACTGGCCGCTGTGCAACGGGACGGTGATGCAGCACGCCCCGAGCGTGGATACGCTGATCGAGTTCACGCATCGCATCACCAGCGGCATCTCGCTGATCTCCGTGGTGGGGTTGCTGGTGTGGACCTTCAGGGCCACGGTGCGCGGGCACCTGGCGCGGGCAATGACCGTGGCATCGGTGGCGTTCACGCTGGTGGAAGCGATTCTGGGCGCGCTGCTGGTAAAGCTGGGACTGACGGCGCAGAGCCATTCGCCGCTGCGGGCGCCCTATCTGGCGCTGCACTTTGCCAACACGCTGCTGCTGATTGCGGCGCTGGCGCTGACGGCGCATCTGCTGAGCCGGCGCCAGGGATATCTGCGGCGCACGATCCGGCTGGTGTCGCCAGTGGGCACGGCGCTGGGACTGCTGCTGATTCTCGCAGTAGGCGTAAGCGGATCGCTGGCGGCGCTGGGCGATACGCTGTTTCCGGCAACGTCGCTGCGCGAGGCGCTGCGGCAGGATTTTTCTGTCACCAGCGGATGGCTGCTGCGCTGGCGGTGGACACATCCGACGATCGCGCTGCTGGCCTGCGGGTTCGTGATCTGGATTCTGGTGCGCGCGGGGCAAAGGTCGATGCACTGGGACAATCGCGGGCTCGCCGCAGCGGTGCTGGCGCTGCTGGCGGCGCAATATGCGCTGGGCGTGCTGGACGTGGTGCTGCTGGCGCCGCTGTGGCTGCAAGTTCTGCACCTGCTGGGCGCCGATGCGCTGTGGTCGACGCTGATTGTGCTCGCGGCCCGGCTCACTCTTGAGCCCGTGGATTGAGCGCCTCGACAGCTCTGCGGCCACATGATTTTGTTCGTTCAGTCCTGCTTTCCCAGGTCTCAAAATCGAGACCTGGGGCACCCAGGCTGGTTCAACTTCAAGCGGTCAGAGGCCTAGTCGTCGAGGTCGGGGTGGTACTTGCTCTCCCAGCCCAGATAGCGGACCGCGGCTTCGTGCACCGCTTTTGAGACGCTGCTGAAGTTGGCGGCGACGTGGTGTTCGAAGCCTTCGCGACAGATGTATTTGAGCAGCTTTTGCAGTTGTGGAATCTCTGCCACGCCGGCGCCCCCGAAGGTTTCAAGCGGATCGTCGGTGAAGCGGCCGGCTCCGGTGTAGCCGCGAATGACGCCGCGGCGATCGTCGGTGGAGTAGCGGGCGAAGGTCATGGCTCCGGCTTTCACGCGGCCCACGCAGGTTCCGAAGGTGTTGAGCTTGCCCACGGTGCCGGCAATGATCTCCTGGTAGTCCATGCGGACGTCGGCGAAGAAGTGCTTGGGCAGATTGGAACAGTGAAAGCAGACGCACTTGTCGGGATTGCTGCCGTAGTTGTTGTTCCAGTCGAGCAGGGCTGATGGGGTTTCGCTGGCCAGCGCCATCATGTACATGCTGAGCACGCCGGGCACGTCGACCTCGCAGGCCGAGGGGATGAGGTCGTTGCTCATCATGCTCATGACGGTGCAGGGTACGACGCCGAAGTACTCTTCCATGGATGTCCAGCACTGCACGGCGCTGATGGTGACCGAGGTCTGCTGCATCCATCCGTCAATGACGGCACCGAGCTTGGCCATCTTCATGAGCGCTTCTTCAGGGATGCCGGCGGTGGTGACGTAGCTCTTGATGGCGGCAAGCTTGGCCTGGGCGGCGTCGTCGGTGTCCTGCATGCGGTTGATGCGGCCGAAGATCTCCGACAGATCGATGGGCTCGATGGAGATGCCGCTGGTTTCAAGCAGGCGTTCGGAGTAGCGCACGGTGTTGAAGGCCGCGGGCCGCGCGCCGATGGCGCCGATGCGGAGATGCTTGAGCCCCTTGACGATGCGGCAGACCTGGCCGAACCACTCGAGGTCGGCTTTGAACTCGGGCGAGGTGGGGCTTTCAGTATGCAGGGTGGTGAGCGAGTAGGGTATGCCGTATTGCATGAGGTTGTTGCAGGCGCTCATTTTGCCGCAAAAGCTGTCGCGCCGGGTGGCGATGGTCATGGCGTCGGAACGGTCGGGCGTGGCTTGCACCAGGACCGGCACCTTGAGGCCGGACAGGCGCAGCGCATCGGCGATGCCGCGCTCGTCGCCGAAGTTGGGCAGGGTGATGATGACGCCGTCGATCTCGGCCGCGTGTTTCTTGAACAGGTCGGCGCAGCGCGAGGCCTCGGCGTAGGTTTCGACGGCGCCGTACTTGGAGTCTTCCGGTCCGAGCACGATGGCTTTTGCTCCGGCGGCGGAAACGGCGGCCTTCATCTCGTCGTGGCCGGTCTTGGCCAGATGATCCGGGAAAAATCCGCGATTGCCTACGATGATGCCGTAGGTCATGGTGCGTTGCTGTGCCATAATGTCGAGCTCCTTGGGCGTTGTAATTGTGCTTCAGGTCTCCGACCGCGTAGTTTTGTTCCTTCGATTCGTGCTTTCCCAGGTCTCAAAATCGAGACCCCTGGGACGCCGAGGCTGGCACATGTTCAAGCGGTCAGAGTCCTAGTGGTTGCGGCCGGGGCGAAAACGCAGGCCGTAGAAGAGGCCTAGAACCAGTAATACACCACCCCACCAGACGGGGGCGTGGAGGCGGGCCAGTTCCACAGGGGCGGTGTGATGGGTGACTAATTCGAGAATGCCATAGCCGAAGATGAGCGCTCCGTAAACAGTGAGAAGCACGCCGATGAAAAACCAGATAGAAATGCTGGACGAGCGCATGCGTGTTCTCCTTTACCAGAAGTAGATGTTGAGCCCGAGGAAGGCGACGATGGCAAGGCTGGTCCATAGCCACTCGTTCTTGTAGAACGGAACCGGCTCTTCCCTGGGCAGCAGGGTGGCACCATAGACCAGTCCGTCGAGCTCGGCGATTGGGCGCGGCGCGGTACACAGGCTGACCACAAAGGTGACGATGAAGGTGACGATGACCGACCACAGCGCGCGGTACATGTTTTCCGCCATGGTCTTGGCATCCGGCGAAAGCGCGACGTAGCGCAGCGCGTAGGGATCGAAGTAGACCCAGGCCCACAGGCCGACCGAGGTGAGCGTACCGATCAGCAATCCCCAGAAGCCGCCGGCACGGGTGGCGCGCTTCCAGAACATGCCCATGAGCACGACGCCGAGCAGCGGCGATATGAAGAAGCTGAACAGAGCCTGAACGTAGTCCATGATGCCTTCGGCGTTCATGACCATATAGGCGGTGCCGATGGAGACGACGACGCCGATGATGGTGGCCCAGCGGCCGACGGAGACGTAGTGCTCGTCGCGCGCGTTTTTGACCAGAAGCGGCTGATAGATGTCGTAGGTCCAGACGGCAGAGAAAGCGCTGACGTTGCCGGCCATGCCGCTCATGAATCCGGCAACGAGCGCGGTGATGCCGAGGCCCAGCAGTCCGGGTCCGCAGTATCGGACGAGCATGAGCGGCAGGACCTCGTTGTAACTGTGCAGGCCGGCGCCGGGATGAGCGGCGACCACATCTTCGCCGACCAGGTGCATGAGACTGCCGTTGGGATTGCGAAGGACGACCAGGGCGAGCAGTCCGGGAAGAATAACGATGAAGGGCACGGCCATTTTGAAGAAGGCGCCGATGATCGGCGCCATACGCGCCGAGCGCAGGCTGTTGGCGGCCAGTACGCGCTGCACGACGAGGAAGTCGGTGGTCCAGTAGCCGAAACTGATGGCGAAACCGAGGCCGAAGACGATGCCGGTCCAGTGGACGCCCATGGGGTTGCCGGCAAAGTGGCCCATGCTGCGCCACATGTGGGTGTAGTCGCCGGGCGCGATGGCGCCGCTGGCGATCTCGGCGGCGATGCGGGCTTTCAGGCCGGTCCAGCCGCCGGTTTCCACCAAGCCGAGGATGGGGACCAGCAGCGCGCCTCCCCAGATGAGCATGAACTGCAGAACCTCATTGAAGATGGCCGAGCGCAGTCCGCCGAGGGCGACGTAGGCGGCCACCGCCAGCGAGGAAACGATGATGGAGAAGTGAAGGTTCCAGCCGAGGACAACCTTCATGACCTCAGCCATGGCGAACATGTTTACGCCGCTCATGAGCACGGTCATGAAGGCGAAGGAGATGGCCGCGACGATGCGAGCGCCCTCACCGAAGCGGAGCTTGAGATAGCCGGGGACGGAGTGGGTTTTACATACGTAATAGAAAGGCATCATGACCATGCCGAGGAAGAGCATGGCGGGTATGGCGCCGATCCAATACCAGTGCGCGGCGAGGATGCCGTACTGGTATGCCGAACCGGCCCAGCCCATGAGCTCGAGCGAACCGAGATTGGCGGAGACGAAGCTGAGGCCGGCGATCCAGGCGGTCATTTCGCGGCCGGCCATGAAGAACTCTTCGCTGGTGTTGGACTGGCCCTTGAGGTAGTAGCCGATCCAGATGACCATGGCGAAGTAAATGGCGATGACAGCGATGTCGAGAGCGTGCAGGTGCGCCAGCGGTGTGACGCCTTCAAGCAGAAGCGCCGGCAGCGAGGCGAAAGAACCGGCGGCAATGGAGGCTGGGAACGATCCGAGCATTCGTATCACCCTGTACGGCGGAAATCTGTCCGCAAAGTATTAGACATTGCCCTAGTAAATTGTTTTACTCGAACATCTGTCAAGCAGGAAACCTGTTGGAGCCGACAAAACCGTTCTGCCGCGAGCCGGGAATGCGGTGGTGCGGCAAACGCGGCTCGGGGAGTTCTGAGAAAGCGTTTTCCCGAGGAAGTGTAGCATATCCGGGCGGCCGCAGAAACACCGTACCGATTCGGGCTGCGACGGAGCGGCTCAGTCGGAGCCGGCGTGCGCGGTGCGTCCCTGGGAGCCGTCTGAAAGCGTCTCCCGGACGGTGATGCCGCGGTCGCCGGGGCAGGAGATGAGCAGCTTGCGGCCGTCGCGCAGAGTGACGGTGGCGGAACTGCCGTCCTGGCCGGGCATTACGGCTGCGACAGGGTTCGCTTCTCCGGGGCGCAGCGCGATCATGAGAGTGAGCAGGCGCTGCGGGCCGGCGGCGGTAAGGGTGTGCAGCAGTGTGGTGGCGGGAACGTTCTGCGGGTCCATGTCCTTGCGGACGTTCCAGCCCAGGATCTCCGGATCCTGCTGCGCCGAAGCCGAGCGCACTTCAAGGGCGCGGGTGAGGAGCGGCACAATGACCAGGTTGGGCTGGCCGTCGTCGGTGGTTTCAAGCATGTGGGTGGCCGGATCGATGCGGGTGTGGGTGGTGAGAAGCTGCCAGCGGTTCTGATAGATGTGGGACTGGGCATCGGCGGGACGGACGCGGTCGGCAACGATCAACAGATTGGGCTTGAGGAACAGGACGTCGCGCTGCTGCGTGGCGGGGCGGATGCGATCGGGACCGTAGCCCTCGTCGTAGATGCCGGAAGCGAAGTCGAAGACGGCGTTCGATTGCCAATGGCCGTCGATGGGATCCTGGCTGATGAGATCGGGATCGTGACGTGGATCGCCGGAGTGCGTGTCGCGATTCTGGCCGAGGCCATCGACGATCATGCAGTTGGAGCCGAAGCTGGAGGTGGCCCAGGTTCTCCATTTGGATTTTTCGTAGCTGCCTCCGCCGGCATTGAAGACGACCGGGCGCCCGTAGGCCCAGACAATGACATCGAGCTTGGACTGCTGCTGATGGCCCATGCCGAGCGGGCCGAGACGAAAGCCGATGTAGTTGGCGTCGCGGCTCCAGCCGGAGCGCATGGCGGCTTCTCCGGCGCGGTCAAGATAAACGGAGGTATAGGCAGGCGGATGGCCCTGAGCGCCGTCGGATTCGACCCACTGGAAATCGGCGCGGCCGGGAAAGTTTTCAACAGCAAGCTTGAATATCTTCGGCAGGTACTGCGGAAGCCCGTTGTTGTATTTGGGATTGAAGCGATCCGGGGCCATGATCTTGAGCTGATATTCGTAGCCCTTCTCAAGCGGAGCGGTGTAGCCGGCGGGCAACTCGGCCAAGCGGCCGGTCCAGCGCGCGATCTGCGGAATCTTCAGGATATTGCCGAGGGCCACATTCTGATATTCGGTGGAGAGCTCGTCCTGCGCGCCATCGGGAAGGAACTGGAGGCGAGCCTGGACGGCGAGCGTGTCGGCGGCGAAGCTGCGCCAGTCGGCAGACTCTTTGAATTCAGGAAAGAGCGTGCCGTCGGCGTAGAGGCCGCTCATCTCCATGGTGAGGAAGTTGAGGTGGGTGTTGTTGTGGCGCAGGTAGCGGCCGTGGTCAAGGAACGAGCTGACGAAGACGATCAGATCGGCGTCGCTGACCGAAGGCGAGCCGCGGAAGGCGAAGAAAGCCGCGGGCCACGAGCCGCCCATGCGGATGCCGGACTCGATGGTGCGCCAGGTGGATCCGGGCACGTTGTCGACGTGATCTGCGACCGGGCATTGCGCGATCCATGAGATCATTTCGTGGTCGAAGGCGTCGGCATACCGTTCGTCGTGGGTGGTGCGGTAGGCCAGGCCGAGCGGACCCCAGATGGCCATGCGGCTCAACTGCCATTGCCATTCATTGTCGGGCGCGACGCCGGGCATGTGATCGGTGGCGTTGTAGTGCCAGTCGATCTGCGCGTTGGGGAAGGTGTAGAAGTAGGGAGTCTGGCCGCCCTCCAGCTTGCCCTGGACGGCCCAGTCGGCGAGTGTCTTGTCGCGGTCGGTGAAGGGCTGCGAGGCGGCGTCCGGATTCCACTGCACCGAGTTGCGGGTGCGCAGATAAGCGGCCAGGCCTTTTTCAGCGCCGGCAACGTCGTGGGCCTTCCATGCGGCGGCAACCGGGGCAAGCTCGGGGCGGGTGAGGTCGAGCGCGTCGATCACTTCGGCTTCACGCTGGCTGACCTGGGCGGCGGTCAGGGTTTGCGGCGGCGCCTGGGCTCGCGAGGATGGGCTGGCTGCGCATAGCGCGCCGATCAGGATGAATGCACAGGTGATCGATTTCATTTTTCCTCTGTACGTGGCCGCAACGCGAAGGGCCTCGGTTTCAGTTCGAATTGCTGGTTACGGTGCGGCCTGGAGTTCCATCCGCCAGAGTCTCTGTCAGATTAATTCCCCGCTCGCCGGGAGCGGAAATGAGAAATCTTCGACCGTCGGTGTAGACCACGGTTGCTGAATGTCCATCGTTGCCCGGCGTCACACTCGACACTGGATTTGCGTGGCCCGGGCGTAGCGGAACGATCAGTGTGAGCAGAAGCTGTGGCCCGGAACCGGCGATGGTATGCAGCAGTGTGGTAGCAGGTACACGACGCGGAAGGTCGTAGACGCGGACGTTCCAACCGAGAATTTCGGGGTTTTCCTGCGCTGAAGCTGCAGCGACCTCGACTCCCTTGCTCAGTAATGGAACGATGGCGACATTGGGCTCGCCGTTGTCAGTGGTTTGGAGAGCATGTGTCGCGGGATCAATATGGGTTTGCGTGCTGAGCAACTGCCAGCGGGCCTGGTAAGTGTGCGATTGAGCATCGTTGGGGCGGAGACGGTCGGCAACGATGTAGAGGTCGGGCTTAAGGAAGAGGACATCGCGTTGCTGCGACGCGGGCATGACGTGCAGGGGGCCGTAGCCTTCGTTGTAGTCTCCCGATGCGAAGTCGAAGACCGGGTTCGATCGCCAGTAGCCATTGATGGGGCCCTGGCTGACGAGGTCTGCGTCGTGCCAGGGGTCGCTGGACGTAGTGGGCCTGGTTTGTGCGAGGCCGTCGATGATGACGCAGTTGTGGGAGTACGTCGATATGGCCCACTGTCTCCATTTGCTGTGCTCGTAGCTGCCGCCACCGCTGTCGAAGATGAGTTCGCGCCCGTAGGGGTAGACGATGAGGCCAAGTTTGTCCTGATGCATGTGACCCATGCCGAGCGGGCCCAGGCGATACAGCAGGTAGTTGTCGTTGCGCGCCCAGCCGGAACGCATGACGGCAAGTCCGGAGCGGTTGAGGAAGATGGAATTGAATGCCGGCCGCGTGCCTTCGGCTCCATCGGTCGCGACCCACTTGAAATCAGTACGCGCGGGAAAGTTCTCAACAGCCATGTGCGTAAAGAGCGACGGAAGATCAGCACCATGGGAGTCGTTGAGTTTGGGCGTGGTGCGATCCGGGGTCATGATAGCCAACTGCCACTCGTAGCCCTTTTCGAGCGGAACGGAATAGCCCGCGGGTAGTTCGGCGGTGCGGCCAGTCCAGCGGGCGATCTGCGCAATCTTGAGGATGTTGCCGAGAGCTACATTCTGATATCCGGTGGAAAGTTCCGCCTGGGCGCCATCGGTGAGGAACTGCTTGCGTGCCTCCTCGGCGAGATGGTCTGCGCTGAAGGTTCTCCACTCCGTTGCCTCTTTGAACTCAGGGAACAACGCGCCGACGGCGTAGAGGCCACTCATCTCCATGGTGAACCAGTTGAGGCGGGTGTGAAAGGCGCGCAGATAGCGGGCGTGATCGAGGAAGGCGCCGGCGAAGACGATGATGTCGGCATCGGACATGGACGGAGAGCGGCGGAACGCGAAGAAGGCCTCAGGCCATGGGCCGCCCATGCGGATTCCAGCTTCGATCGTGCGCCACGCGGAGCCGGGAACGTTGTCTGCGTGATCGGGCACTGGACATTGTGCAACCCAGGAGCGCATCTCGAGGACGAATGCCCGGGCATAGCGCTCGTCGCCAGTGGCCTTGTAGACGCGACCAAGATTGTCCCAGTAAGCCATCCGATTGAGTTGCCACTGCCACTCATCGTCGGGCGCCATTCCCGGGGTGTGATAGGTGGCGTTGAAATGCCAGTCGAGCTTGCCGTCAGCAAAGGATGACTCCAGCGGATTGCCACCGCCCTGTAGCTTTCCAGCGACCGCATGGTCAGCAATGGTTCGATCCTGCTGCGCGGATGCAGGCGACTCGTCCGCCTCGCGATCGGGACCCCATGTAACCGATGTTCGTGTGCGGAAATATGTGGCCAGGGCTTTCTCCGCGCGGGCGGCGTCGTGGGCCTTCCATGCGGCGGCAACCGGAGCAAGCTCGGGGCGGGTGAGGTCGAGTGCGTCGATCACTTCGGCTTCGCGCTGGCTGACCTGGGCGGCGGTGAGGATCTGCGGCGGGACGGCCGATTCGGTTTGCGCGTGGATCGAAATGGAGGCTATGAAGAGGAGAACGACAACGATGGATCCGCGCAGCAGCCTGTTCATGAGCCTCCTTTGAGGGCGGGATCATGATAGCAGAGCGCTTAACGAGGAGATAAATCTGCGCGAGTTGAAATGAACCGAGACGCGCTACTCGTTGCCGACGGCGATTTCGTGCAGCCAGCCGGGAGCTTTGAGCAGTTCACGCGGGCGGGAGCCGTCCGCGGGACCAACCAGGCCGTCGCGTTCCATGAGGTCGATGAGGTGGGCGGCGCGTCCGTAGCCGATGCGAAGACGGCGCTGGAGCAGCGAGGTTGAGGCCTTGCCGAACTCGAAGACGAGGCGCACGGCATCGTCGAACAGCGGATCGTTTTCTTCGGAGCCGTCGTTCGAGCCTTCCATTGCCTGGCGCTCGTCCTTGGGCGATTCGAGGAAGCCCTCGGCGTACTCGGCGGTGCCCTGGTCTTTCCAGAACTGCACCACGGCGGCGGTCTCTTTTTCGCTGACGTAGGGGGCGTGGAGGCGCATGAGCCGGCTGGTGCCGGGGGGCAGAAAGAGCATGTCGCCGCGGCCGAGCAGGGCTTCTGCGCCGTTGGTGTCGATGATGGTGCGCGAGTCAACCTTGGTGGCCAGGCGGAAGCTGATGCGGGTGGGCACGTTGGCCTTGATGAGGCCGGTGATGACGTCGACGCTGGGCCGCTGCGTGGCCAGGACAAGATGGATGCCGACGGCGCGGGCCATCTGCGCCAGCCGGGTGATGGATTCCTCGACGTTGGCGCGGTCAAGCATCATGAGATCGGCCAGCTCGTCGATGATGATGACGATATAAGGCAGCGGCTCTTCCTGCTGGCCTTCGTCGAACAGCGAGGGCATGGAACCTTCAAAGAGCCTGTTGTACTGGTCGATATTTCTGACCGACCTGCTGGCCAGCAGCTTGAGGCGGCGCTCCATTTCGCGCACGGCGTTGCGCAGCGCGTTGGCGGCCAGCTTGGGCTCGGTAATGATGGGCGTGAACAGGTGTGGGATGCCTTCATACATGCCCAGCTCGACGCGCTTGGGATCGACGAGGATGAGCCGCACCTGGCTGGGCGTGGTGCGATAGAGCAGGCTCATGATCATGGCGTTGATGGCGACCGATTTGCCGGAGCCGGTGGAACCGGCGATGAGCACGTGCGGCATGGAGGAAAGATCGGCAGTGACGATGCGGCCGTTGATGTCTTTGCCCATGGCGAGCGTGAGGCGCGACTTGGCCTTGGCAAAGGTTTCGCTCTCGATCACGTCGCGCAGATGGATGGTCTCGCGCTCGTGGTTGGGCACCTGGATGCCCACCGTGCTTTTGCCGGCCATGCGCTCGATGAGGATGCTTTCGGCGCGCATGGCGAGGCAAAGATCGTCGGCCAGTCCGGTGACGCGCGAGTATTTCACGCCGGCCTCGGGCTTGAACTCGTAGGTGGTGACCATGGGGCCGGGATTGATCTGGACCACCTGGCCGCGCACGTCGAACTCGGCGCACTTTTCCACCAGGACTTTGGCCTCTTCGCGCAGCTCTTCTTCGCGGATGGTCTGCGGTCCCTCGCCCTGGTTGAGCAGGGTGCTGGGCGGGAGCTTGAAGCCGCTGACGCTCTTGGGCGCGACGGTGGCGGCGCGAATTGCAGCGTCGGCGCGGTTGTGGATGGCGATTTCGCCGGCCAGTCCGGAAGCTGCCGCCGCCGCAGGCTGCTCGAAGGCAAAGGGAGCGGGCGCGATGGGCCGCGGCTGGGGATCGATCGGACGCGATTCGGGACGGGGCTCGGGACGCGATTCGGAAAGGCGGGATTCAGCCGGGCGCGGCGGCGCGGAATCGAAGCGGACGGCCGCGACCCGCTGCTGCACCTGCACCGGCTCGGGTGAGGTGACGGGCTCGTCGGTGCGGTCCCAGATGCTGGATCTTCTGGCCTGCGGAGTGATGGGAATGGTGTCGTCGGGGCGCTGCCGGGTGTCGATACGCTGATAGGCGGGAATCTCGTCGAGCGGGTCGATCTCTGGAACGCGGCGGCCGAAGAGCCTGGCGAAGAATCCGGCGCGGCGCGGGGGCGGTGCAAGCTCGGCCTCGGGAGCCATGCCGGCCGGAGCGTCGTACTCGTCTTCCACGGCGGCTTGCCGGCCGGCGCGCAGCTCGGCGCGCTCTTCACGCCAGTTGCGCCAGCGCTCGAACAGCGAGACGGCGTGAATCCATTTTTCGCCGAGCCACTCCTTGAGCGTGTAAAAGCTGACGGCGGAGGCGAAGTAAATACCGGTGATTGCGAGCATGGCTGAGACCAGCCACGCTCCCTGGATGTTGAGATAGCGCACCAGCATTCCGGCCATGAGGTGACCGGTTACACCCTCAATGGGGACGAGATGGAGCCAGCGCCAGTGCCACGGCAGCAGCCCGAAGACGGTGGGCAGAAAGGTGAGCGAGAGCAGAACGCCGATCCAGCGCAGGATGGGCGAGCCGCCGGGGCGGGAGCGCATCCAGGTGGATCCGATGGTGCCCAGCCACACCGGGACCAGGAAGATGGTGATTCCGAATGACTGGAGCAGCAGATCGCTCAGGAATGCGCCGAAGAGGCCGACCCAGTTGCGGGCCGCGTGGGGCAGGGCGGGGTCGACGGCGGTGTTGAGCGAGGGATCGGAGGCGTGATAGGTGGCCAGCGCCAGAAACAGGAGCAGCGAGACCAGCACCAGCAGCAGCCCGAGAAAGACGTTGAGAGGGCGGCTGCGCGTGGGCGAAAGTACGATGCGAATCGGCTTCATGACGGGTCGCTTCCGCTCCAGACTCAGATGGCGAACCCACCGCGCACAGAGAACTCTGCGGCAAGCCGCCGGAGCGGGCAAAAAGTCCCAGAGCAGCTTTTATTATCTGCGGACGGGAGTGGGAATCCGGGCAAAAGCAAGCGGGGGGGAACCATGATGTCAACCCCCGGCGCGGGTTGCGCGTTATCGCATAAACCTTAGTGACTTAGAACCTCAAGGCAGCGCTTCAGGCCCTGATCGTACGTCAATATGTTCCATCGCATGCCGGCTGCAACCGCACAGATCAGGATGTCTGTCGATCCGCACTCGACGCCGCGGCTGCGGCAAAGATTGAACAGGCGCGCGGCCTCTTCATAGTGGGCGGTGGTGAGCGTTTCATCGGGAAAGGCCGCGAGCGCGGTCCGCAGTTTCTCAAATTGCGCCTGATCTTTAATCCCGGAGAGCACCTCCTGGCGGATGGGACCGATCAGGACGATCCGCCCATCCTGGATTGCCTCAGTAAGCGTTTGGAGCAGGTGCTGCTCGTCGCCGCTCATCGCGGTCTTGCTTCTGCGCCTCAACAAGAGCGACCAGACGCAGGTATCGACCAGGATTTTCACGATTCGATCTCGACGCGATCGAGCTGGCGCATCTTTTTGTAATCGTAAGCCGGGTCGTAGTCGATGGTCCCGGACAGCTTCAAGATTTCAAGCTGCTTTCGCCGATCGACATATTCCTTCAATGCCGCGGTGACCGCTTCCTTCTTGGTGCTGTGATTGCCGATTCGACGCGCCTCGTCAATCAGCTTGTCATCGATTGCCAGATTGGTGGCCATGATTGAGCCTCCTGCATGTGTAGATTATTACACATTTTAATGTGTAATAAAATCGGGCATCAGCGGGATATCAGGACGTGGGGATGCATCCGGGCATGAGCCGGGTTCAGGCGGCCATGAGCCTTGCGCCGAAGATGAGCAGCGCCAGGCCGACCAGGATGCGGTAGATGGCGAATAGGGTGAAGCCGTGGCGCTGCACCCAGTAAAGGAACCACTCGACCACGCCCAGGGCCACGATGAACGAGACGGCGGTCCCGATCAGCAGGACGATCCAGCGCTGGGAGTTCATGGCCACGTGGGCTATCGCGCCGGGAGCGCTGCCGTGGTGAACCTCTTTGACGAGATCCCAGCCGGTGGCCGCGATCATGGTGGGGATGGAGAGCAGGAAGCTGAACTCGAGCGCGGTGGGGCGGTCGAGGCCGACCATCTGGCCGGCGGCGATGGTGGTCATGGAGCGGGACGCGCCGGGAAAGATGGCCGACAGGGTCTGGCAGAGGCCGATCCAGACGGCCTGGCCGAAGGACATCTGCTCGACGTGGATGGTGTCGGGATCGCGGGTGTCGGACCAGGTGTCAATGGCCCACATGACGATGCCGCCGATGAGCAGGGCCAGAGCCATGGCGGTAATGCTGCCGAGATTTTTCTCGCTCCACTTGTGCAGCAGCAGCGCGGGAGCGGAGGTGCAGGCGAAGGCGATGAAGGTGAGCGAGAGCGGATGGTTGTACCAGGAGGTACGACCGTCTTCGCCTCCGGGAAAGGTGCGCAGGAAGTCGAGGATGCGGGTGAGGAAGAGCAGGCAGAGAGCCAGGATGGCTCCCACCTGGATGACTACGGTGTACATCTTCCAGTAGGGGTCGTCGAGCGGAAGCCTCATCATGGCCTCTGCAATGCGCAGATGCGCGGTGGAGCTGACGGGCAGGAACTCGGTGAGGCCCTCCACGATTCCGAGCAGGATGGAGATGAAATAGAGATTCAAAAAGCCTCCGGGAAACGTTCAACGCGGAACGCGGAAAATGCGGCGCTCCAGGAACCAATTCTTGCTGATCCGTTTCGGTTGCCGATTCCTTTTTACGGCTGATCGGGCTTTACGTTGGTCTTGTTTTACGGCTGGTCGATGCCGTAGACGGGCACGCCCTGATCCAATTTGTACACAAGCATTCCGGCGCGCAGGGTATAGTCAGAATCGGGAAAGTGCTGCTTGAGGCGGTCGGCGAGCTGGCGGGCGTGGCTGTGGGCCTCGTCGGCCTTCTTGTCGCCGCCATCGGCCTGGAACATGTTGGTGAGCACGGCCGCCCGCCAGATTGCGTCGTAGAGCGCCTGCGCGGTGCGCGGCCCATCGGGAAATTCGTCCGCATACTTTTCGTAGGATTCGGCTTCCTTCTCCGGGCACTGCTCGGCACCCTGCCAGTCGCCGCAGAGCTTGTTGTCGATGAGATCGAAGGCGGCCAGCGCGGCCCAGCGGGTGCGCGGATACTGCTTGATAACTTTGTGCAGCGCATCCTCATCCATAAGCTCGCGCATGTAGGGATCCTTCTGATGCGCGGAGGGACGGGTGGAGGCGTCGGCCTTTTCAATTTGCCACTCGATGTCGGCAGCGCGCCATGCGGCTTCCGGCGCGAGCGGCGAGCTGGGGAACATTTCAACCACGCGGCGATAGAGCAGGCGCGCGGCCCGGGCGGCGTTGGCGGGGCCGCGCGGATCGGAGGCCAGAGCCTCCTCATTGGCGGCCGCGCCCATGATGATCGCATCGCCGTTGGGCACTGTCTCTTCAACCACGCCCTTGGCCTGGAGCCAGCCGGAAACGGGCGGGGGCGTGTCATCGCCGCCGATCATGGGGGTGTCGTCGCCGTGCTGCTCCTCGGTGTCGGTGTTGGCGTAGACGCGCATCCATGGGCCGCTTTTTTCGGCGACGACCATCTCGCGGCCGATCTGCACCCGGTCCACACGCTGGGCGCTGAGATCGGGCGAAACGTAGAGCGACGTGATGCGGAGCACGGTGGCGCGCGGGCCGGCCATGGGCTTTACGATCTGCGATTTTTTTTGCGCCGGAGACGGCAACGCAGTACAGGCCAGAAGCAGGGCAAACGCGGCAGCGCGGCGATTCATCACGACAAGAATCATAGTTGAACGACGCTATTCGGTCGATTCTGTGAGCACCTGGGCGAGCAGCGCGGGGTCCACGTTGCCGCCGCTCACAATGGCCACGGCATTCGTGTAGTCGGGCAACTGGTGGGCATGGAAGAGCAGCGCGGCGGCGGTTACGGCTCCGCTGGGCTCCGGAACCAGGCGCGTGGCGGCGACGATGGCGCGCATGGCGGCGCGGATCTCGGCTTCAGTAACGGTGACGATGCCTTCAACATACGCGCGGATGTGGGCAAAGTTGAGCTGGCCCAGGCTTTGCGTGCGCAGTCCGTCGGCGATGGTGCGGCTGGTGGCTTCCGCCGGCCAGGTGACGACGGAGCCGGTGCGGAGGCTTTCCGTGGCGTCCGCTGCCAGCTCGGGCTCGACGCCGAAGACCTTTGTCCGCGGGCTGAGCTGCCGGACGGCCGCGGCCACGCCGCTCAGCAGTCCGCCGCCGGAGACGGGCGACAGGACCAGGTCGACGCCGGGCAGGTCCTCGACGATTTCCAGGCCGCAGGTGGCCTGGCCGGCGATGATCTGCTCGTCGTCGTAGGGAGGAATGACGACATAGCCATGCTCGCGGACCAGTTGCTCGGCCACGGCGAGGCGCTCGCTCGAAGCCAGGCCGACGTCGACCACCTCGGCGCCCAGGGCCAGCGTGGCGGCGCGCTTGACGGCCGGCGCATTCGACGGCATGACGATGACCGCCTTGGCGCCCACGGCTCGGGCGGCATAGGCCACGCCCTGCGCGTGATTGCCGCTGGAGTAGGTGATGACGCCGCGGGCGATCTCCTCGGCTGAGAGCTGCAGAATTTTATTGGCTGCGCCACGGATTTTGAATGCGCCGATCGGCTGGAGGCTTTCCGCCTTGAGCCAGACCTGGCGACCCTGGGCCAACCCGGCAAAGGGGGCGCGCAGCAGCGGGGTGCGGATGGCGATGGAGGCGATGCGCGCGGCGGCGGCGCGAATCTCATCCAGGCTCACGAGGGTGGGTGCGATCGAGCTCATCTGTGGCCTCATCGTTGCGCTCTCGCAAACCAGTCAGGTCTATTCGTAGGCCAGCGCGTCGATGGGGTCTTTGCGGGCAGCCATCCACGCCGGATAAAGCGATCCGAGGAGCGAACCGCCGAAGGCGATGGCCCCGGCCCGCGCCAGCCATGCGCCAATGATTTCAAAGTGCTGGGTGGGGAAGAAGTGCAGCAGCAGAACGCGCACGCCGTAGGTTCCGGCAACGCCGACGATCACGCCGGCGATGGCCAGCACCGCGCACTCGCGCAGCACCACGCCGATGATCGTGAATTTGGATGCGCCCATGGACTTGAGAATGCCGATTTCGCGGGTGCGTTCGAGAACCGCTGTGTACATGGACTGGAAGATGACCAGGAAGCCAACCACCACGGCGATGCCGATAATGACGTTGAGCGCGAGATTGAAGCCGGGAATCCTGTTGGGCGTCATCTGGTCAAGCCAACTGTCGATGGTCATGACGGTGTTTTGTTGAAAGCCGCGCGTGGCGTGAATCTCGCGTATGACGGCATCTTCATTGGCGGGGTCGTCGCACTTGATGTAGAAGAGCGACGCCTTGCCGGGCGCGCCGATGAGCTGCTGCATGGTGGCCAGCGGGATGAGCTTGCGTCCGCCTTTGCCCGGCTCCACGATGCCGGAGATGCGAAAGGTGTGACCGAGGATGGAGATGGAATCGCCGACCCGATAGTGATTGTCGGCGAGCACACTGTCGATGATGGCGTCATCGGGCGACTTGAACGGGCCGCCGGAGAGAAACACGAATGGCTTGAGCGCGTCGAAGGTCGAATAGTCGATGCCGTAAAGAATCTCCACGCTGGGCGAGGTGGAGATCTTCTGAATCGCGGCCGAGACGATTTTTACGTGAGGCAGCTTGACGAGCGCCTGCTGATCGATGACCGGCATGGCGGCGCCGCTTGCGCCGTTGAAGTAGCTGGCGTTGGAGGGCAGCATCATGACGTCGGCGCCGATGCCGTTATTGCGCGCCTTCTGGTCATTGAGCATGCCCATGAAGATGCCCGCAATGGAGAGAATCATGATGACTTCAATGGCCACCGCGGAGATGCTGATGATGGAGCGCAGCGGACGGTGAAGCAGATTGGCGAAAATGAGTTTGTTCATGCTGTGTGTGGCTCGCGCGGTGTGCAGCCCGGCGCGGCCTTTCTCTTTCAAGGGTAACAGGATGAAGCGGCACGGGCCATGCAGGGACGGGATGGGTGCAGGGCAAACGCATGCTGGCAGAGGCGTCGAGACAGAGGCGAGGCGGATGCGGCATTCGAGCCGGTAGCGGCGGTCGGCGCGGCGCGGATGCGTTTCAAAGACAGGATATTCGGCATGGCTCTTTATCGTCGTCTCCGCAACGCTTATCCTGAGATAGCCATGACTGCGACCGACGCTACAATTGCCGATACGCTCTCGCAGCGCGGAATGGAGCTGCTTGCCGCCGGCTGTGCGGATGAAGCAGCGCGGGCCTTTCGCGCGGCGATTGAAGCCGATGCCGCCCATGTGGAGGCGCATCACGGGCTGGTGCGCGCGCTGCGCGACGCCGGACGGCTGGAGGAGTCGGTTGACGCGGCTCAGGCGCTCACAGCGCTCACGCCTTCCGATCCGCTGGCGCATGCGGCCCTTTCCATCGCGTTGCAGCATGCCGGACGCGTTCCCGAAGCGGAAGCGGCCGCCGGGCGCGCGCGGATTCTGGAGTGGAAGATTCAGCTCCAGTCCGCGCCGGAGGAGGCCGAGGACGTGGAGCGCGACCGATGAGCCGCCGGCCTGACTCCGCACAGCGGCTGCGCAGGATGCACGACCGGCTGGTGCGCGCTTATGGGCCGCAGTTCTGGTGGCCGGCAGAGACGGCGCTGGAGGTGATTCTTGGCGCTTACCTGACGCAAAACACAGCGTGGAAGGCCGTGGAACTTTCGCTGGCCAACCTGCGCGGTGCCGGAGCGCTCTCACTGCACGGGCTGCGCGGCCTTGGGCTGGACGAGTTGCAGCGGTTGATCCGGCCGTCGGGATTTTTCACGCGCAAGGCCACGGCGTTGAAGGCATTCGTCGCCATGCTTGACGCGGAATTTGCCGGTTCGCTTGACGTGCTGGCCTCCGCTCCGACGGGTGCGCTGCGCGAGCGGCTTCTGGCGCTGCCCGGTGTGGGGCCAGAGACCGCGGACGCCATTCTGCTGTACGCGCTGGGCCACCCGGTGCCGGTTGCGGACGAGTACCTGCGGCGCATTGCGGAACGGCATCGACTGCTCGCTTCCGCATCGGGCCGCAATGGCTATGAAGCGCTCGCCGGCTTGACGCGGCGGGCTTTCGCCGGCGATCCGGCCGCGGAGCACGCACGGCTCTTCAATGAGTTTCACGCCCTCACCGTGGCCGTAGGTAAAGCGCACTGCGGCCGGGCGCCGCGCTGTGAAGGATGCCCGCTGGCTTTCGATCTGCGCGCGGTGGAAGCGGTGGAGCGCGCGCACTCCACAGGGCCAAGCCTCAAGGCGTAAGCTGGAATCATCATGAGTCCAGCGCCGCAGCAGCCGCATGTCAATCTTGCCCAAACGTCCGATTATCGCGAGTCCTATGCCAACAGCGTGCAGGTGCGCGTGAGCGTGTGGGATTTTCAGCTTGTTTTTGGACTTGCCGCCAGCGATGGCCCCGATGAGGTGAATATCCGCAATCACCAGGGCATTTTTCTGAGCCCACAGCAGGCCAAGGCTCTCTATAACGTGCTGGGGCAGAATCTCGCTCAATATGAGCAGGCATTCGGCCCGCTGAATCTGGAGCCGCAGAGCCAGGGTTTTCCGCGCGGCCCCGTCAACTGACGCGTCGCCGGGAGCGGAATCGCTTTCCTTGCATGCACGAAATTTTGCCCACGATTGAGGAGCGAGCCGTTGCGCTTCAAAAAAATCCTGAACCCCTGGCCCGATGCGCCGCTGCCGCCGTGGATGATCTTTCCAGTGATCTTTACGGCGCTCTACGTCAGCCACTTCACGCTGCTGCGACTTCCCTATTACTGGGATGAAGCGGGCTACTATATTCCGGCAGCCTGGGATTTTTTTCGCACCGGCTCGCTGATTCCCATTACAACGCTGACCAACGCGCACCCGCCGCTGCCCAGCATCTATCTCGCGCTGTGGTGGAAGTTCTCCGGCTTTTATCCCGAGGTTACGCGCGAGGCGGTGCTGATGGTGGCCGCGCTTGGCCTGCTGGGGGTATGGCGGCTGGCGACTCGCATCACCGGCGTGGCCTCGGTGGCCATCTGGACTACGCTGCTCACCGGCCTTTATCCCATCTGGTTTGCGCAGAGCTCGCTGGCGCAGGCGGACATTTTTGCCGCGGCCTGCTCGTTGTGGGGACTGGTATATGCGCTGCCCGCGCGAGGACGCAAACCGCTGACCGCGGCGCTGTGGTTTGCCGCCGCGGCGCTGTGCAAGGAAACGGCGGTCGCCATTCCGCTGGTGCTGGCGGTGATGGACATGTGGGATGGGTGGCGGCAGGGCTCGCCGCGGCGCGCGCGGCTATGGAAGCAGGCTGCGTGGCTGGGCGCTTCAGTGCTGCCGCTGGCGGGCTGGTACGCCTACCACTACGCGAAGACCGGCTATCTGTTCGGCAATCCCGAGTATCTGCGCTACAACGCGGAGAGCACGCTGGCGCCGGTGCGCATTCTTGCCGCCTTTGCACATCGCGTGCTGCACTTGACCGCGCACATGAACATGTTTGTGCCGGTGACCATGGCGCTTTCGGCGCTGCTGCTTACTCCGCTGCCCGAGGCCGACGGCAGCGTGCGCGCCGGAATAGACCGCGGTGCGCTGCTGCGGATTTTTGTTCTGCTGCTGGCTGAGGCGGTTCTGTTCAGCGTGCTCGGCGGCGCTCTGCTCACGCGCTACCTGCTGCCCATGTATCCGCTGGTTCTGCTGCTGGCTGTGCATACGCTTTACCGGCGCGTGCCGCTCTGGCAGGGGCTGGCGGCGGTGTGCGGCGCGGCGTTTATCGCCGGACTGTTCGTCAACCCGCCTTATGGATTTGCGCCCGAGGACAATCTGCAATATGCGCGGGTGGTGCGGCTGAACGAGTCCGGCATCGCAGAGCTTGCGCATCGCTATCCGGGAGCAATCGTGCTCACGGCGTGGCCGGTCTCGGACGAACTCACCCGGCCCGAGCTTGGCTACGTGAAGCAGCCGTGGGATGTATGCCGCATCGAGGACTTTACGGCCGCGCAGATTGCCGTGGCCGCACAGGAGCCGGGAAAATACTCGGCCGCGCTGGTGTTCTCAACCAAATACAATCCGCCGCGTCCGCTCCTGAGCATGGGCTCGGCAAGCGCGGCGCTCGATGAGCGCTACTTCGGCCAGCATCAGGATCTGCCTCCCGAAGCGATAGCCATGCAACTGGGCGGCACGCTGATATGGAAGCGCGAAGATCACGGCATGTGGATTGCGCTGATCCGGTTCAATCGCGCGGTGGAAGCGCGGACGGACACCCAGAGTCATTCCCGGGGTTTCTGATCGCAGTGTCCCAACGCGGCTTGATGTACGAGCTTTATTGATTCCTTCAAATGAAATGTCCTTGCACCGTCCCTACAGGACTTCACAACGGTATTGCGGGATTCCCTTTCCCCACGCTGAAGCGCGGGGCTAACGATCCTTGCGCCTACGGCGCGCCTGCTCGGACATTCCTTATGCAGTTCTCAATAAGGCTCGCACACTTCAAGCCCCGTACGCTTCAGGCCATCCACTGAATCAGAGATACGTCAGTTGCGGGTGAGAGAAATCACGGTCACGCTGGCGTGAGGAAAAATGTGCGTCCATCCACCTGCTTGAACTTTTTCCTCGCTGTCAACCGGATGGACGCGGGTTGGAGAGATTTCGTCGTTGCTGTCGTCGAGCGAGCGTGAGCTGAGAATCTGCACCGCGGCTGTATCGGTTGCCGCAAAACCGTGCAGGCGTATGTCCGCGGGAATGTCCGTTGCCAGGCTGCGATTGACGCAGAATAGCGTGAGTGTTTTTCCGTCCTGGTTCAACGCGGCCACTACGTCAAGATACGGAACCGAAGCGATCTCCGGCAGACGTTTGACGCCGTTGGCAACCGAATACGAGCCCGCGTTCACGGAAACGGCAACGGATTTTTCCATATCGGCATTGGCGTACATTTTGAAAGCGTAATAGGCCGGAGTTGCGAAAACCTGGCCTCGCCTCTTCCAGATTCCCGCAAATTCCATGATGCCTGTCATGTCGGAAATGGGAACAATGCCGGAGTTCCTCATGAGCATGTTCAGCAGTCCGCCGGTAACGATTGCTCCGCCGGTATTGGTGAAGCTCGGCGCATTGTTGTTGCCGCCTATAAACAGCCATTCGGTGAAGGCCAGATGCGCTTCGTCTTTATACCCAGGCGTGGAATCGATCTGCCGCTGAGCCTCGCGCAATTTGATTCCCAATTCGACGGGCAGCGCAAATGCGGCCTCTTGCACAAAATCCGGAGTGGGAGTCTTCATCAGCACGTCGCTGGTGCCCACCACAAAATGAGTTGAGAGGTAATTGAACGTTCCGGGCGGATTGGTGAGCTGGATGGCATTCCAGCTTGGGAACACATCAGGGTCGGCACCGGTGGCAATCAGTCTCGCGGTTGGATCGACGGCGCGAACAGCCTTGCTGAATTCCGCGGTACGCTGGGCCAGTTGCGCGCGTGTGGGATAACCAAGATTCCAGTTGCCCCATAGCTCGTTGCCAAGCTCCCACAGCAGCCCGGAATGCGTGGACCAATGCTCGTCTATATAGCGAACCCAGGCAGCGGCTTCCTGCGGTGTTCCGCTGCCCAGGTTAAGAGCAACCTGCGGCTGAGCGCCGATCAGACGGCAGAACGCCAGGAATTCATCTGTGCCGAAGCTGTTGTACTCCGGAATGCCCCATGCCTGGTTGAGCATGCTCTTGCGCTTGTCGCGCGGACCGATTCCGTCGGTCCAGTGATACGAGGAGGTGAAATTTCCTCCAAAGCGGACCAGCGGCGTCTTCATCTCCCTGGCCATGGCAACCACATCCGGATCCAAACCATCTTTGGCGTCGGCGGGCATCAATGAAAACTCGTCCAGGTCGACGCGCTCATCGCCGACAAGCGCGACGACAAAGTCCGCCGGATCGAGACGATGCAGTTTTCCTTCCGGAACGTGCAGCGTGAATGCGTATTTCTGCCACGACCGATCCGTTACCGATATCTGCTGCGAAGCGAGAACATCATCCTGGTTGCGGATGCGCAGAGCGACGGTTATGCCTGTATTTCCGCTGAGATGCCTGGCATACAAGCTGCCCACGTAGTCGCGGGTGCGCTGAATGGGAAGATAAACTTTTTGCCTGATCCCGGTGGGTTGGCCGGGCACCGCGAAAACGCAGAGAGATTGCCAGGAGTTGGCCGCGTCGCCGGAATGGACCTCGTAGCGATCTCCCTGGCGCACGTCGAGCGGCTCCCACGGCAAGGGCAATGCCAGACGGCTCGACTGGCCAAGCTCGGGGTCATCGTGAAGCATCTCGGCCATTCGCGCCGGACTCCACAGTCCCGCCTCAAGGCTCGGATTCTGCAGCAACTCGGCCCAGAGTCCGTTGTAGGTTGAATTTCCGATGGGCTCGAGAAATGTGCCGAAGATGGTTCGTGAAATCGGATGGCTTCCGACCTCCGCGGCATTCACCTCGATGGTCGCGGTCTGCGGAATCGGCTGGTTGACCGTCACCTGTGCAGACAAGGACGCCGTAATCAATAAACTGAATGCAAACTGCAAAATCTTTTTCACCGCAGCTCCATGCCAAGCGCATTTTTCGTGACCGCATTTTTTCATCGGCCGGCTGCATTCAACAGCGCATCATCGGCGCACAAAACTTCGCCGGCCCGGATCATTCAGTTTGATCCTCTAATTTCGATCATGGAATTTTCGTCTGGTTCACCCCAAGCTGGCCAGGCCGATTGTCCACTGCGCTCCTCCGGTTCGCTGTACGGATCGCCATGTAACGCTTGGCCATCGCGTCGCTCTTATCCTTCTCGCCCAGTCCCGCATACGCTCTTGCTAGCAGATAGTAGGCAAGCTCAATCTGCGAATTATATTGAATCGCGAGATTTAGTTGACCGACCGCGTCTGAAAAGCGGCGCTGATTGAGAAAGATGTTTCCCAACTCACAATATGCCGGCGCATAGTGATTGTCGGCCGCAAGCGCCTGCTTGAGCAGGCCCTCTTCGCCGGCCTGATCCGGCTTGTCTTTGTCGATAAGCGCCAGTTGATAGTAGGTACGCGGCTCATTGGGAGCCAGGCTGATTGCTTTGCGGTATTCCGATGCTGCCCGATCGGCCTGGCTCTGCGCCAGCAGCACATTTCCGAGCAGGAAGTGCGCCTGGTAGGAGCCGTCGTCCAGCACAATGGCGTGTTCCAGATCTTTGCCGGCCGCGTCATAAAGCATCGCGTCGTATTCGCTTTCAGCAGCGGTGATGAGAAAGGCCGGCGAGTCCGCGTAGGCGGTTCGCTTGCCCGCAAGCAGGCGATTCACATCCTTGTATCGACCCTGCAGTTGCAGAACGTTTGCCAGCAGGAGCAGAGAGTGAACCGACGGATAGGTTCTGTAGGCTGTGTCTGCGATTCTGTTCGCGAGCACGAGCTGATGGCCTGCGATGTAAACGACTACACCTTCCTCCATCTCCTGGTAGGGCGTGGTCGCGGTGACATGGAACGTGCCCAGCGCCGCTACGGCTTTATCTATTTTTCCGGCGCCGAGATATTCGCGGGCAAGCGATGCGGAGATACTGGTGTTGTAAGGCCACGCGACATGCGCCCTCTGCAGGGTTGCTTCCGCTTTTTCGAGGTCACCGCTGCCTTCAAAAGCTCCGGCAAGCAGCAGGCTCACGCGGGCGTCACAACCGGAATGGGAAAGAGGCTGCAATAGATCGATGGCGCCCTGAAATTGGGATCGCTCCATGAAAGCGCTCGACTGGCCGAGCGCATCTTCTGTCTCTTGCTGCGAAGGGCAGTTTCTGCCGGCCCGGGAATGCGATGGAGAGTTGCTGCCCGTGCTCTGCCCATTCGCCCTTGCTCCCGCAGAAATGCCGAACAGGCAGACAGCGGCAGCAAGGGCGGCCATGAGAGTGAGCTTCCTGGTTAGTCCCATGTGCAGAAGCAACCTGCGGTCAGAAGGCGAAGCGCAGGCTGAGTTGAATTTCACGGGCAGCATCCGCACCGGTGACATAGCCAAACCGGCTGTCATTCACGCCTGTGTCCAGTCCGTTGAAGTTGACGCGGTTGAAAGCATTGAACACGTCTGCCCTAAAGGTTAACCCATATTGCTCGGCGAACTTCCATGTTTTGTCGCCGGACAGGTCCCAATCGGCGCTTCCGGGGCCGTACACGCTTTGAACCGACGAATTTCCCTGAACACCGACGGCATTGACGGGTTGCACATTCTGGACGTTGAAGTAGGGTCCGAGTTTGCCGTTTTTGCCTAAGCCTCCGTTCAACGACGAGTTGTTGACGGGGCCGGCCACGTTGGGCAATGCATTGACAAAAATGCCGAGCGACTGACTGCTGCCCAGCGTCAACCAGGGACCAGAGTGGAGCGAGACGATCGCGGCCAGTTTCCATCCACCGACCACGGCATCCGTGAGCCCTCCACTGTTCAGGAACGTCTTGCCGCGGCCAAAGGGAAGTTCATAAATGGAGTTGGCCACGACATTGTCGGTCATGTCCTCCTGGCAGTGGCCACGGTCAAGCCTCATGTTGAGCGGGTGCCATGAAAACACATCCTGCCATGGCCAGCCAAGGCATTTGGAGAACGTGTAGGAGCCCATGAGCGAAAAGCCGGAGCTATAGTGCTTTTCAACTCGGGCAACCAGTCCGTTGTAAATGGAGCTGCCCGACTCGGTGTTTTCCTGTACGCCATTCCAGCCGGGGAATGGAAACGTTCCGTCTGTGTTTTCGGGATCGATATTCGGACGCTCTTCATAATGATGTGCGGCGCTTCCAAGATAGGCCGCTTCAAAGAGCCAATTCTTCAAAGTGTGATCGAGGGTCAGGTTCCACTCATAGGTGTAGGGCGTTTTGCCGTTGGGCTGGATGAATGAAGCCGTCGGACCGCCTCCGGCCAATCCAGGGGCGAAGAGCTGGTCAGCGGTGAATCTAGGAGTCTGGCCCACCGGGGAGTTGTTATAGCCCTGAATCAGATAAAACTTGGTTGTGTCTACTTCCACTTCGTACTGATTGATGTTTGCCTGAATATAGTAGATTCCAACTCCGCCCTTCACATCCGTATTACCCTGGTTGAACGGAGACCAGTTAAAGCCCACTCGCGGCGAGAAATTCGTGTAGACCGGCTTGACCATATTCCTGCCGAGACCAAGCACTTTTGTGTCTGGGTAACTCAGGTCCTGGTTGTTGGCAACGTCAAAGCTGCCGACATGGTTTGCCGTATCGACGGGGGGTTGAGCGTGCTCCCAGCGGCCGCCGACATTCACGCTCAGGTGGCGATTGAGCTTGAAGTTATCCTGGACGTAATAGGCCTGATACCACATCCTCAAATTCAGCGTCGGATTTCCAATAGCGGTAGAGCTGGAGGCCGGAACTCCGAGCAGCAGATCGGCGACGGGGTCACCGCTGTAAGTCCCGTTAAAGCTGATGGACGTTGCCGCCCAGTCCTCATACATGTAAATAGGCTCGTAGCGGATGTCGAGGCCCGCCGTGATCTGATTCCTGCCTTTCTGCAGCATTAGTGAGTCGGTCCACATGTTCATGCCTTCGCGGACAATGTCAGTGCCTTCGGTAGAGCCGGGGTTGGCGTAGTTGGTGACTCCGATCGATGGCGGGCCATAGGATCCCGGCTGGTCGCCCTCATTGATCATTCCCAGCGGATTTGCTTCGGCGGAATCATAACCGTCGGCGCGCTGTTCACCGACCGCGGTGTGCGACCAGCCATATCGAAAGTTGTTGATGAGGCTGGGCGAAAAGATGTGCGTCCATCCAACCGCCAGATTCTTGGGGTTGGAGGGATAGATGATCTCTCTGTATTTGGTAATGCCGGTAACGTTGGTGGTTTGATTCTGGTTGGTAAACCGGACGAAGACGCTGTCCTTGTTCGAGATCGAGTAATCGAACCTGACGTTTTCCTGATTCCAGTTGTCGGTCGTATCCGCAACATTGAAGTAATTCTGGTTGCCGGGGTAAGAGCCATTGGCCGCCGGGTACAACGCCAGTATCTTCTGGCCGACGGCGTCGAAGTACTGCGATGGAATCTGATTGCCCTGGAACGGCTGATAACCGTTCAAAGGGTTGACGAGTTGCTGGGTGTCGGCGCTGAAGTTTCCGGCAAGCTGATCCGCGGTGGGAACATTGCTGTATTGATCGGACGGCTGGATTTGGCGATAGCCCTCGTAGTTGCCGAAAAAGAACATCCTGTCTCTCTTGATCGGTCCACCGAGGCTTGCCCCAAACTGGTTCTGGTGATAGGGCGGCGCGGCGCCAATGTCAAAGTAGTTCCGGGCGTCGAAGTCGTTGTTGCGAACGTATTCGTAGGCGCTGCCGTGAAACTTGTTGGTGCCAGACCTGGTAACTACGTTGATGAACGCGCCGCCATCTCCATATTCGGCGGGCGCACCCGACTGCTCGACCTTGAACTCCTGAGTAAAATCAGGCGACGGGAGAAGTCCCGCGGCACCATACCAGGCGTTGCGGGTTTCAATGCCATCGTACAAATAACTCACATCGTCTTCTCTCAAGCCCGCAATCACAACCGCTACTGTCTGGGTGCCGGTCCACTGTGAGGCCGGCGAGCTCATCCCGGAAATGATCGGCGTCACGCCTGCCGAGAGTTGCGCCAACTGCAGAACATCGCGCCCATTCAAGGGCATGCTGTCGATCTGCTGATTTTCAATGACCTGTCCTTCATTGGAGGACTGTGTATCCAGAAGCAGCGCGGCGGCGGAGACTGAAACGGTCTGCGTGGACTGGCCGACCGCCAGCGCGATGTTCTGCTGCAGGTCCTGATCGACGAAGAGCTTGAAGGGCTGAAGGTTTTGCGTCTCAAATCCAGACTTGCTGATCTCCATGGTGTAGCTGCCGGGTGGAAGCTGCGTGACGTGATATGCGCCGCGATCGTCTGTCGTGGCATGGTAGGCAATGTTGGTGGCCGTATTCACCACGGAGATGCTCGCGTTTACCACTACCGCACCCGTACTATCTGTCACCGTGCCGCTGACAGCGCTGGTCGTGTTTTGTGCGCGGCCTGCAGCGGCACTCAACAGGATGGCGGCAAACGTCAATGCAAAAGCCGCTCTGCTCGTGAGCCTTCCCAAAAGGCTCTGCCAGTGATCGGTTTGTTCCTTTCCATGCTGCATGTCTGGTCTCCTTCTCAAAATTGGTCAAATGATGTGGTTTGTTGTGTTTCAGGCCGCATTGCGGGTCTTTGGAAACGGTTACAGGGGATCCAAGAACCTCTTGCCTAACCGCGAGAATGGTAGGGTTCACGGTATGCGAGACACAATAGGGAAGGAGACCCAATTTGGAGTGGTTCAAATTAACCATCTCTCCTGCGTCTCGCGTCAGGCTGAACCGAACGGGAAGCTGCCGCTCGCGAGACGATGTCCATCGCTTTGGTTCGTATTTGCGAGCGGTTGAATCTCGCTGGCCGTGGTGATATGAATGCGTACATCACGGAGAATCTATTTTTGCGTGCCGGTTTATGCCTGCCGGGTTTATGCCTGCCAGGCAGAAAGATCGATCTGTCCGGTTGAATCAGGCTTTGGGCCGGAATCTTGAGGTTGCACAAGCGGAAATGTCGAAGACTAGGCCTAAGCGGTTCCTGCTGGCCGGAGTTGCCCTGACGGCCGCGTTGCTGGCCGCTGGAGTGTCGTGGTTTCACTGGCGTCGCGTGGACAGCGTGGTTCCTCCGCATTTCTACGAACTGACGCCCGCACGGATGGATGAATGGAAGCAAGTGGGCGGAGACTGGACGATCGCCAATGGCGTGGTCTCAAACAGTTCGCAGGCTCGCGGCTCCAAGCTGCTGACCGGGTCGAGCGCGTGGGGCAATTACACCGTGAGTAGCGATGTCGAGTTCACCGGCGACAATGCCGACATGGGCGTGGTGATTCGAACCAGCGACGAGAGGAAAGAGGGCTCGGACACCTATAACGGCTACTATGTGGGCCTGCGCACGCTGAACGAAACGATGGTGATCGGGCGCGCAAATTATGTGTGGATGGAAGCGCCGCCGGTGCATGTTCCGGGAGGCGTTCATCGCAACGTGTGGTATCGGCTGCGGGTGACGGCTTACGGCTGCAACATGGCAGCCACAGTGCAGAACCTGACCACACTTCAGCAAGCGTGGATTGCGTTCAAGGATTCGTCCTGCTTCAAGACCGGCCACATCGGGTTGCGCTCCATGAGTTCCGGCGGGATGTGGCGCAATGTGAGCGTTACCAGCTCATCCTGGAACGATTATCTCGAGTTGGAGAGACATGCAGCCTCAGTGGAACACTTGCAGGTTCTGCCGGACGAGCCATGGTGGACACCCTGGCATGCCGCGATGCTGTTTGGGGGAACGCTGGCGCTCGCGTTACTTGCCCAACTGGCTTACTTCCGCATGCAGAAATGGAAGACCTACACGATCACACACGAAAGAGAGCGGCTGGCGCATGACATTCACGACACCATGGCGCAAAGTTTCGCGGGCGTCGGCTATCAAATCCAGGGAATCAGAAGGCGGGTGGTGCGCGGCGACCGGCTGGACCCCACCTATCTCGCCGACCAGTTGCGCGTGGCCTATCAGCTGGTCCGCAACTGCCATGAAGAAGCCAGCAGAACCATCGAGATGCTTGGCTCCGGCTCGCCTGCAATCCAGGTGAACCTGCTTGGGGTGCTGGAACAGGCGGCGCGGAATATCACCGGCGACCAGATCAGGATATGGACCGAGTTGAATGGAAATCCGCCGCTTTTGAACCTCAGGCTTGCCGATGCCCTGTTGCATATAGGTCGAGAAGCCATCGTAAATGCGGTAAGCCATTCCGATCCGACCCTGTTGACGATCAGGATGAGCCACGAACGAGGCAGCGTGGAACTCAGTGTGGAAGATAATGGCAGAGGATTCGACTCCACCCCGGAAGCTGCCGGGTTTGGGATTCACGGGATGAAGAAGAGAGCGCGCGACGTGGGGGCTGTTTTTCAGATCCTGAGCACTCCGGGACATGGCACACGGGTATGCGTGACAGCCAGGCTTCAGAATGAAAGACTGCTGAGGCGAATCTTTGCGAAAGCCGAGTACAGGTCAAGAGAGTCGAGCGCGGATGATAGCGCAGGCTGAGATCGATCCCCTTTCCATCTTGATCCAGTCGGCGAGTTCCAGCCATCGAGATCGAGCCATCAGGCGCGATGTGGATCGCCGTCAGCCTCTGCCGTTATTCCGGCAGGCGGATAAGCCCGCGTTTGAAGGCTGTGGTAGCTGCCTCTGTTCTGTCGTTCGCGCCTAACTTTACCAGGCAGCTTGCAACGTGATTTCTCGCCGTCTTGTCACTGATAAAGAGGCGCTCGGCAATCTCCTTGTTGGACTTGCCCATGGCCACCAGCGTCAATACTTCAAGCTCGCGCTGGCTCAGTTCCTCGCGGCCAATCATCTCGAAGAGTCGCTCCTTGATGCTGGGCGGCACGCAGTGCTGGTTATCGTTGACCATCTCGATTGCCTTGATGATCTCTTCCTGCGGCGTGCTCTTGAGGATGTATCCCATTGCGCCCGCCCGGATTGCACGCAGGATATCTTCATCGGCTTCGTAATTAGTGAGCACCAGAATGCGTAGATCCGGTTGAACGCGGCGAAGCTCTACGATCGCCTTGGTCCCTTCCATTTCAGGCATGCGCAGATCCAGCAGCACAACATCGGGCGGGTATCTCTGCACTTCAGTCAAGGCGCCTCTTGCGGATTCCGCCATGCCAGTGACCGCGATGTTCGATTCACTCTCCAACATGGTCCGCAGCCCGACCCGAACAACGGGGTGATCATCCACGATGAGCACTTTAATTACATTGGCGCGCTTTTGCATGTGAAGATTCTACTCTTAGGGTGCGCACGGCTTGCCGGCGCAGAGCGCACCGGTGATGCCCTTGCCTTCCGTGATGGTGTAAATGCGGTCCACGGCGGGCAGTTTCACAAACTCCCTGACGCCGGAAGGCCAGTGAATCTCCGCCGTTCCCGCGTCCGTGGCGTCGCCCAGGCCAAAGTGCAGCCGCCGGTCATTGGATGAGATGTAGCTTCCGCTGGCCATCACATCCTGGCGCATGCGCATGCCGTTGGCTTTGAGATAGACAGTGGCGCAGGTGGCGTCACGTGGACTCTTTTGGCCGCCGACCAGGCCCAGTTCCACCCAATGGTGATGATCGGGGTTGACGTTGCGCAGCAACACCGGAGGACCATCTTCGGGATTGATGATCACGTCGATCTTGCCGTTGTTGAACAGGTCGCCAAAAGCCGCGCCGCGCGCCGGAATCACGTCGGCCATGCCGGTGCCTTTTACCGGCGGAACGTTTTCGAATTTTCTTCCATGCAATCCATCCGGCACATTGTGGAAGAGCAGAGAGCGCTCGGCATAGGAGGTGCCCCAGCGATGCTGATCTACCTGAGGAAATACGTGGCCATTGGCCTCAAAGATGTCGAGCCATCCATCGTTGTCGTAGTCGATAAATCCGTCACCCCAGCCCACAAAGGGAATCGTGCTCTGCGCGATGCCGGCCTTGTAGCTTACGTCGGTAAAACTGGCGTTGCCGTCGTTGTGGAACAGCACCTTGTAGTCGTCGCTGAAGTCGGAGATGAAAAAATCGATCAGGCCATTGTTTTCATAGTCGCCGGCGGCGATGCCCATGGAAGCAATCTCGCGCCCGTCATTGTTCAGCGCGAATCCTGAAACCAGACTGTCGTCTTCAAAGGTTCCATCGCCTTTGTTGATATAGAGAAAGTTGGGCTCCGAGTCATTGCCTACCACCAAGTCAGGTTTGCCGTCGCCATTGATGTCCACAAAGATCGGAGTAAATCCGTAGTAACGGTTCTTGTCCTCTACACCCGCTTTCACGGTTACATCGGTAAAGGTTCCATCGCCGTTATTGTGGTACAGGTGGTCTGGCTCGCCCTTGAGACCACGCGGGCCGCAATTGACATTTGCCCCGCGATACTGGCACGACGCGTATCCGACAGCCTTGGTGCCGGCAATAGGCAGGTTGTTGCGGTCAAAGTGGACGTAGCCGGTGACATAGAGATCGAGCAGGCCGTCGCCATCGTAGTCGCCCCACGCCGAACCGGGCGTCCAGTTGTCGACCGCAACGCCGGCCTTCGCGGCTACGTCGGTAAAAGTTCCGTCGTGGTTGTTATGGTAGAGACGGTTTTTGCCGTAGTTGCCTACATAGAGATCGGGCCAGCCGTCATTGTCGTAGTCGGCCACCGAGCACCCATATCCCCAGCGGTCATTGGTCACCAGCGCCTTCGCGGCCACATTGGTAAACGTTCCGTCGTGGTTGTTATGGAACAGCGCCGCGTGCGGGGACTCTTCCTTGCCGTCGAGCGCATTGAAGGTGGAACCGTTGACCAGATAGATGTCGAGCCATCCATCCCTGTCGTAGTCGATGAGGCAAACGCCGGAGCCGTTCGCGCCAACGATAAACTTCTTTTCCGGCACACCCATTTTGTGACGCCAGCCGGAAAGGCCGGCCTGCTGGGTGACATCCTCAAAGATGACCGGCCCCTGATCGACAAATCCGCCCGCGGTGATGGGGCGTCCCTGCTTGTCAAACTGCGGCGCGGCCACAACACCGGATGCGATGCCACCCATGCCCCCCCTCGCGGCCTGCTGCGCCGGGCAAGCGCTCGGAGTTGCAAGAATGAGAACCAGAACACAGGCCCAACCCCAACAGCGCAATGACACGGCTCCCTCGCGAAGTTCAGTCTATCGCAGAGGTATGCGGAATGGCGGCCTGGACCCATCGCCGCAGGCGCTCGCCTGGCTCGGAGTTGAGAATCCGAGCCGCGCCGGCGAAGCAGTGTGTCCGGAGAGCGCAAATCATGCGCTCTCCGGCGGCAAGCAGGCAATTACTTCAAGTGCATGTCCACGGCACGCAATCCATTCCGTTGCGCTGCCTGTTCTTCAAATTCGATTCCCGCTCAGAGCCTGGTTACAGCGTTTTCGGTTCAAGTCTCACAATAGTTGATGCAGTTGAGTGGCTCTTTCCCCAAGAAAGAGCCACCTTGCACAATGTTGGCTTGTCAGCATGTGAACCGAAAACGCTCTAGAAGTTGACTCGAGCCGAGAAGCGCAACTCGCGGCTGTTGTTCTGCGTGCCCGATATGATTCCGAAGCCGCTGGCAGCCGACACGTTCGACGCCGGATTGGAGAACGAGGGCGTGTTGGTTAGATTGAACGCCTCGCCACGGAAAACCATGCTGTACTGCTCAGTGACCTTGAAGGTTCGAGCCACGCTGGTGCTGAGATTGAAGAATCCCGGCCCGCGCACGCTGTTCCGTCCGGCAGTTCCGAAGCGGTCGACGACATTTGCTTTTACGCCACCGGCCGCTGCCAGTTCGGCCACGGACGGATCGGCAAAGTTGGCAGTGTTGAAATAGGGATGTGCGCTGTCGTGGCCGCCCAGAATCTGCACCTTGGAGGCGACCTTGTCAGCGAACTGCGTACTGCCCGAAGCGCTGAGCGAGCTTGCGCTGCCGGTGACGGTAAAGGGCGTTCCGCTCTCACGGCTCAGTGCGCCGCTCAGCGCCCAGCCGCCCAGAATGTATCCCGCAACTCCGTTCGGCAAGAAGCTCTGCCCCTTTCCGATGGGAAGCATATAGGTTCCAAATGCCTGGAGGTTATGCGTCCGGTCGAAGCCGGCGACCGCCCGGTTCAAACGGTAGTCCGGCATATAGGCAACCAGCAGCGACGAGGAACCGTCGGACGCATCTCCGTAATCGTTGATCGACCGGGAGTAAGTGTAGTTGACACCCATGCTGCTGTCGTTTGCGAATCTGCGCTTTACCTGGGCCTGCAGGCCGTTGTAGTGGCCGGTTCCCATCGGGATCTCGGAGGTAATGCCAGCGGTGATGCCAAAGGCCACATTGAGGGGTTCGCCGGCCACGTTGGTGCCGGGAGCGGAGGCGTTGATGTTGATGCCGGGGACCTCGCGGATGATTAGGTCGCCGACGTAGGTTGCCTGGAGTGTAACGGCGCCTGGGAGTTCGCGCTCGACGGCCAGATTGTAGGTCTCGTAGTAGCCGCGGCGGTAGCGCAGCGGCAGCGTAGTGGCTCCGAGCGAGCCCTGCGGAGTGCCCAGAGTGCCCAGCGCAACCGAGCTTGCGCCGTTGCCCAGAGTCGGCGTGGTGACGCCCGGAATACCGGTCACCAAAGTGTCCGGCGCTCCGTCGACGATGGGCGACACATAGGTTGTGGCTCCCTGAATGGTCTGCGAAATCACCGACGGATAGGAAGTGAGCACGTTACGATAGCTGTCCGGGTTGGCGGACAATCCGAACCCGGAGCGGATTACCGTCTTCTGGTCGAGACGGTACGCGATACCGACTCGCGGCACAAAGACGCCTTTTCCGGTGTTGATCTTGATGCTCGATGGAACGCCGCGGGCGCCCTCCACATAGAGGTTTCCATCGGCAGGGTTGAAGATATCCAGCCCGGAATGGTCACGGGTGGCGATCGGATAGACCTCGTAGCGGACGCCGTAGTTGAAGGTGAGTTTGTCGGTGATTTGCCACTGGTCCTGGGCATAAAAGGCCCATACATTTTCACGAGTAGTTGCCGGATTCAAATACTGTGTGTCCTTCTGGATGAGTTGCGGAAGGCCGAGCAGAAAGTCGGCCCAGCAGTTATAGCCGTTTGCGGCCACTCCTCCGGGCAGCGAGGTCAAGCCGCCGGAGAAGTTGAATCCGCCGCGAGGTCCGTAGGTGTTCTGCGGCTGGAAGTGATTGATCGCAAAGTGCTGAAACTCCATGCCGTAGCGAGTCGTGTGTTTTCCCTTGGTCCAGCTCAGGTTTGCCGCCGAAACATAGGTGTTGTCTCTGAATTGGAAGGGATTGGAATTGTTTGGATTTCCCAGAGATGAGAGACCGCTGCTGAATGAGAATCTCGGCATTCCTCCATCGAGCATGCTGGTGCCGTTGGTGCCGGGAATATCAAAGTAGCTAAGTCCCCAGTTCGTTCCAAGATCGGTGTTCTTGCCGGCCAGGCCCTGGCGGAGATAACCGACGTTGGCATCCAGGAGCAGGGTGGAGCGGAAAGTGTACGTGCCGCCGATGCCGATGGATTGAATGATGCTGGGCGAATTTCCCGGCTGGCCGCCGTTAATGGCGTTTCCTCCGGCCTTGCCCAACTCCTGCGGCTCGAAGATATTTGACTTCTGCACTCCGTAGCGCCCGAAGATGGTGCTGGAGCGGCTGGGGTTGTAATCGACGCGGGTATCGATGTTGTCGCGGGTATACTCGCCGTCGGCAACAGCAAAATAGTTGTTGTTCAATCCAGTGGCAGTGGCAACATTCGGCGCATCGCCCGCCAGCAGCTTGATCATTTGCTGGGCAGCGTAGGAAATTTCGCCCATGGGAATCTGATTATTCGCAAATTGCGTGCGATTGTTTCCGGTGGTCGGGTCGCCCGTGGTGGGATCGTAGATTGCGGTAGAGACGCCAGAGAAATCTCCGGTGAGCATGGCCGCGGTTGGAACTGTCTGTAAGGCGCTGAACGCTACCGAACGCCGCGAGCGCTCCCAGTTGGCGAAGAAGAAGGCCTTATCCTTCTTGATTGGCCCTCCGTAATTTGCCCCGAACTGGTTGAGGATGTACTTGGGAATCAAGCCCCTGTTCGTGGGCGTCGCGACGAAGAAGTAGTTTTTAGCCTCCAGAGCACTGATGAGGTTATATTCCCAGGCGGTGCCGTGATAGTGATTGGTGCCGGACTTGGTGGTGACGTTGATGGCCGCGCCGGAAGCAAATCCCTGTTCGGCATTGAAGCTGTTGGTGACCACGTTGACGGCGGCAATGGCCTCGGTCGACGGAGCGTAGGCGGCAATCTCCGGCAGCCATGCGTAGATATCGCTCACGCCGTCGATGCGGGTACTATTGTTGCTGCCCGACACGCCGTTGACGCTGGCAAATAACGTGTCGCCGGGATTTCCGGCTTCCGAGTGATCCGCAGTCGGCGGCGTAAACCCGGGAAGAATCATGTAGAGGCTTTGGAAGTTGCGCATATTGGCGCCCGGCGTTGCTACGAGCGTTTGCAACTGCTGGGTCTCCAGGTCAGATGAAACCGATGCGGAGTCTGTCTGCAGCTCGGGCGGCGCTCCGGTGACGGTAACCGACTGTCCGACAGTCGCCGGCTGAAGCTGGGTGTCGAAGCGCTGCTCATTATTGGTTTGAATGGCGATTCCGTGCCCCACAGTGCTGGCAAAAGTGTTTGCCGAAATCACTACCCTGTATGTGCCCGCCGCCAGGTTCGAGAGGCGATAGGCGCCGGAGCCATCCGTTGTGGCTGTCTTAGCAATGCCCGTCCCGGTATTGGTGGCCACTACGGTGGCGCCCACTACCGCGGCTCCGCTGGCATCCGTCACATTGCCGACCAGGGTTCCGTAGAGCACCTGCGCCTGGCTTGACCGCGGCATGCACAAAGCAAGCAGGCCCATGAACACCAGGCCGAACAGCATTTGCAAGCATCGTCCTCTTAAGGGAAACCCTTTTTTGTGAAGTTCAGTACATTGCATCATGGCCAATTCTCCTTCGCCGGGTTTCAATCGGCGACATTTGTCGATCAGCTGATCCTTTCGCGATCGCCGGAATCAAGTTCTGGCCGATTCGCACAGCGCCGGCTCGAAGATCAGCCTCCACAGGCCGGTGTGAGTCGTATTTGGCCCTTGGTACAGGTGAAACTTTTCGCCCCGAATAATTGCCGGGCTAAACGACGGAACAATCAGGGAAAAGCGCGCAATCCATTCTTCGGCGCACCTGGAGCATTTGCGGAATAAACGTAGAGCTTTTGAGCACCGCAAAGGTGGCTTTTCCTTGAGGAAAAGCCGCTTGAGCGCGTGGCTCCGATGCACAGTCATTCCGAAAATGCTGGAGCTGGGTACCGAAAGACAGACCGAAGCTGCGCAGAGAATTGCATGCTGTTTTCTCGATTATTTTGACTGCCGAAGTATATACGTTTATCGAGGTTCGATTGTCAATCGGAAAATATTGGCTTCGCGCAAGCTCGTTCCTGGGAGCTGCGGTCCATCGAGTAAGAGGCGGCGCTGCGGCGGCTTGCCGGAGCTGAATTGTCTGTATGGGAAATGGAACCGGGAGTGCGGCCAGGCCATTGCATTCCGGACCTTCAATGTAATGTATGGCGGAGAGGGTGAGATTCGAACTCACGGAACCCTTACGGGCTCGGCGGTTTTCAAGACCGCTGCCTTAAACCGCTCGGCCACCTCTCCGTACTGTTGAGAGTAGTACATCCGAGGTGCAGGGTTCAATGCGGGAGCGGAACGCGGCAGCCTTCAGGCTGCACACGGATGAGAGAGCGGCAGCTCCGTTTATGGTTTTCCTTCCAGCTCATCGGCCAGCCGACCGGCGCCGTAGATGCTGCGCAGCGCTTCGATCATGCCCGCGGAATCCAGTGCGACGGCGCGATCCTTTTCGCCGTTGTAGATGAAGTTGCCTGCCAGCGATTCGATATTGCCGTCGAAGATGATGCCCACCAGCTCGCCGGCGCGATTGACCACCGGCGAGCCTGAGCTTCCGTTGGTGATGTCGGCGCTGCAGACGAAGTCGAGCGGCGTGGCCAGAGCCAGCTTGCCCAGCGCGGCCGATTCCTTCGCAGACACGTCGAAGGGCGGCTGATTACCGAAGCCCGCCGAGCGATCGAAGAGACCATAAAAGGTGGTCAGCGGCGGCGCAACGGTTCCGTTGTAGGGATATCCTTCGACGGTGCCGTAGCTGAGGCGCAGGGTCAAGGTTGCGTCCGGATAGGCGTTCTTTCCATAGACGGCAAAGCGGGCGCGGCCCAGCTCTTCGGCAGCAGGCGCAATGGCGCCCTCAATGTCGTAGTGCATGTGCCGATAGGTTGCAAGCAGGATGGGATCGACGCGGCGCGCGGCCGCAATCATCGGGTCATCAGAGGCGGCGACCGCGGCCTCGCCGCCATCGAGCAGCGATTTGCGAAAGGCCGGATCGCCAAGCCGGGTGCCCTCCACCATGGCATCGGCGGCTTTATTGATTGGGCCGCCCTGCGTGAATGCCTGCACGTACGGGTCGCTCGCGCCCAGCTTTTCGGCGGCAAGCTCGAGGCCGGTGCGGATGTACATTTTTTCAACCTCGGGATGCACCGGCACCGGCGCAAGCAACCGATAGCGGGCCGCGGCCAAAGCCGCATCGTTGAAGCCGGGCAGACGCTCGCTGTCGGGCTTTTTCACCTCTTCCGCATATCCCACGATGGCCAGCGCATAGCCAAAGAGCGCGCTGCCGGTCTTGCGAAACAGCTCCTGCGTGATGACCGGGCGGGCCTGCTGTTCGGCGCGCGCAATCGTGTCCCATGCGTCACCGTAACTGGCCTGCCATGCGGGATTGGCGGCGACCTTTGCACGCAGCTCGTCTTCCTCTGCCTGACGGCTGGCAAAGACGCCCGCATCCATAAGCGCCTGGTGCCGTCCCTCAAAGACTTTCAGATCGTTTTGCCAAAAGAAAATCTGGCTTGCCACCAGGCGCGCCTGTTCCGCGCCCTGCTGCGCAAACTGCTGGGCGGCGGCGATGCGTCGCTGGAGATACTCGATGTAGCCGGGCTCGATGACATCGCGTTCCACCCGGAGCTGCGCCATGGTGTCCTGCCGCTCGGTCGAGCCCGGATCGCCGGTGACAAAGACCAGCTCGCCCGCCAGGGCGCCTTTGACGCTCCACTTCAGATAGCTTTTGGGGTGTACCGGCTTGCCGTTTTCGTAGACGCGAAAAAGGGCCATGTCTAGGTCGTAGCGCGGATACGTGAAGTTGTCTGGATTGCCGCCGAAAAATGCCGCCTGCTGCTCGGATGCGAAGACCAGGCGCACATCGGTGTAGACCTTATATTCGTAGAGCCAGTATTCGCTGTCGTTGTAGAGCGCTACGATTTCGGGACGCAGGCCGGTTTTATCGTGGCTCTGTTTTTCGATTGCGGCCATGGCGGCCTGCCGTGCCTTTGCCGCACCGGAGTCGCCACCCGCATCTTTGGCCGCGCTCTCCACGCGCGCAGTCACATTCTGCATGCTGACCAGCACGTCGGCTTCAAAGCCGGGCGACTTCATCTCCTCATCCGGCGAGGCGGCATAGAATCCGTCGCGCACATAATTGTGCTCGACGGTGGAGTTCTTCTGCAGCTCGGTGCGGGCTACGTGCTCGTTGGTGATCAGCAGGCCGTCTGGACTGACAAATGCGCCGGAGCCGGAGCCGGAGCCGCCATCGTCGAGCCGCACGCTGGCCAGCCGCAAGTGATCGAGCCACGCCTGGGTGGGCGTGAAGTGATACCTGGCCTGGAGCTGCTGCACCGGCAGGTTATCGAAGGTCCACATGCCCTCTTCAGCGCGCACGCGGCCGACGGCTGCCAGAAGCAGCGCGGCCGGTATGAGGACAGCGGCGCAAAGCCGGCGGCGATGCGTGGAGGTGGGCGCCGCACCGCGCAGGCCGGCGCGTACATGCGTCTTGCTCATGGCATCACCAGCACTTGAACGCCGCTGGCCGCATCCTTTTGATGGAAGACCTGCTCGGTGGCTTTTTGAAAGTCCCCCGGCTTTGCGTAGGGAATGTCGGTGAAGGTCTGGGGGTTGCGGTCGGTGAGCGGGAACCACGAACTCTGGACCTGAACCATGATGCGGTGACCGCGCCGAAAGGTGTGATAGAGATCGGGCATGGTGAAGTCGATTGCGGTCCTTTTGCCGGGCACCAGCGGCTCGGGCTTCTCCATGCTGTTACGGAATTTGGCGCGGAAGGGTTCCCCGCGCAGAAGCTGCTCGTAGCCGCCCATGTGTACCGGCGGCGCATCCACAACGTGTTTGCCGGGCTCGCCGCCGTGCGCGTTCGAATCGTCGGGAAAATCATCGGGATAGACATCGATGAGCTTGACGTCGAAGTCGGAGTCAGTGCCCGAACTGGCGATCTGCAAACGCGGCGAGATGGGACCGGCGATGGTCACATCCTGGGTAAGCGGATCGGTCTCGTAGGTGAGCACGTCGGGGCGCTCATGCGCGAAGCGCTGGTCATCCACCATGTAGCGCTGCGGCACGGTGTCGGTTGTGTAACCGACGAACGGAACCGGATGGGCGGGATCGCTCAGATACTCATCCTTACTCTCGGCCTCGGTGGGCGGATCGAAGCTCAGCTTGCCGCCGGCGTGGAAGTAGAGCGTTCTGGGCATTGCCGCTTTGGGCGGCCACGCGTCAAAGCGGCGCCAGATGTTGGTTCCAGTTTCAAACACAATCGCCGTGGGCAGCGTTTCACCTTTGCCCTTGAGGTAATGCTCGAAGAACGGAAACTGAACATACGTGCGGAAATAATCGGAGGTTTTGGCGTCGAACTCCACATCGCCCAGATGGCTGCCGTCGGTGCGCGCCCATCCGCCATGAACCCACGGGCCTTCAACCAATATGATGGGCGTCCGCGGGTTGAATTGATGGATGGCGTAAAAGGTGCGATAGGGCCCTTCGAGGTCTTCGGCATCGAACCAGCCGCCGACCACCAGCACGGCGCAGTGCACGTTCTTCATGTGCGGAGCCAGATCGCGCGACTGCCAGTATTGGTCATACGTATCGTGCCGGAACTGGTCGTCGAAGAGCGCATTCGACCCCTTGAGATATTGGGTTTCAAGATTGGCGACATTGCCGGCCCGCAGATAGAACTGATAGCTGTCGGGCGTGCCGAACTGGAATGTAACCGGCGGCGCGGAAGATTCGGGATTCTGCTGCGGATAAAAGAACGGCGCGTAGAAACCGAAGTTTGCCGAGAGCATGAAGGCGCCGCCGTGATAGGAGTCGTCGCCGCGAAACAGATCGGTCATGGGCGCCTGGGGGCTGGCGGCCACGATGGCCGGATTGGAATCGATGATGGACGCCGAAGTGTAAAAGCCGGGATAGGAGATGCCCCAGATGCCCACTTTGCCGTTGTTGCCGGGCACGTGCTTGAGCAGGAAGTCGATGGTGTCGGAAGTGTCGGAAGAGTCGTCCACATCCTGGGGCGATTTTTTCACGTCGATGTGCGGCCGCATCTCTACGAACTTGCCTTCGCTCATCCAGCGCCCGCGCACATCCTGATAGACGAAGATGTAGCCGGCTTTTTCAAAGTCGTCTGACGGGCCAAAGCGCGGCGGATACTGATCCTCGCCATAAGGGCCAACGCTGTAGGGCGTGCGATCCATCAGGAACGGATAGGGGCCCGGATCGTCGGCAAAAGCCGCAGGCTTGGGCACATAGACCGACGTGAACAGGCGCACGCCATCGCGCATGGGAATGCGAAACTCGTATTTAGTGTAGTGGGAGCGGACAAAGTCCTGTTGGGTGGCGGCGGCAGTGGGTTGCTGCGCATGGGTTGCGGCAAGAGTGGGAACAAAGGCGACCAGGAGTGCGAAGAAAAACCTCTGCGGTTTGAACATGCGAATCGAAATCTCCACTGAAACACGAGCAGCGGTTCGGTAAAACGACGATAGAAACCACTCTAATTCCTGATGGCGCCTTTATCTCGCGCGTGTTAGAAACGTAAGAACAGGGTACAGGCGAGGCCTGCTGAAAGGCGGGCGGGTTATGAACGGCGCGCTTTACAATCGCCGTTTCTTCGCCATCCTTGAAAATGCCGCTGGGAAGGGTCCGACCTACACTCATGAGCGCCGGCCATTCTGTGGAACTGGACACGCTGTTCGGAGATTATCCGCTCGATCAGGCCTTTGACGAGATGCGCCTGGGCTCGGGCGAACTGCGGGCGCACTATCGCGCGCTGGCCGAGGTGCTGGCGAGCCTGCCCCCGGAGGAACTGCAGCGGCGCAAACAGTCGGCCGACCTGTCGTTTCTGACACAGGGCATCACGTTTACCGTGTACGGCCGCGAAGAAGGCACGGAGCGCATCTTTCCCTACGACATGTTGCCACGGCTGGTGACGGCGGCGGAGTGGGACCGCATCGAGCGCGGCCTTACGCAGCGCATTACGGCGCTGAATCTTTTTCTGCGCGACGTCTACTCCGACGGCAAGATTCTCAACGACCGGGTGATTCCGCGCGAGCTGGTTTACAGTTGCAGGCACTATCGGCGGCAGATGCGCGGACTGCAGGTGCCGCGCAATGTGTACATCACGGTGGTGGGCTCTGACCTGCTGCGGCTGAATAGCGGCGAGTTTGTGGTGCTGGAAGACAACCTGCGTGTGCCCTCCGGCGTGAGCTACATGCTCACCAACCGCCGGGTGATGAAGCGCACATTTCCGGCGCTTTTCCAGAGCTACGGCGTCAAGCCGATCGAGCACTATCCGCAACTGCTGCTTTCCACGCTGCGCTCGCTGGCGCCGGAAGGCCGGCCCGAGCCCAATATCGTGCTGCTGACCCCGGGCGTGTTCAACTCCGCCTATTTTGAGCACACCTATCTTGCGCGGCAGATGGGCGTGGACCTGGTGGAGGGCCGCGACCTGGTAACCCACGACAATGTGGTTTACATGCGCACCACCGACGGCCTGCGGCGCGTGGACGTGATCTATCGTCGCGTGGACGACGACTTCAGCGATCCGCTGATCTTCCGCTCCGACTCGTCGCTGGGCTGCGCGGGGCTGTTCAACGCCTATCGCGCCGGCAATGTGACCGTGACCAACGCCTTTGGCACCGGCCTGGCCGACGACAAAGCGGTTTATGCCTACGTACCGCGCATGATCCGCTACTACCTGGACGAAGAGCCGATTCTTCCTAACGTGGAGACGTTTCTGCTGAGCGAAGACAAAGACCGGCAGCACGTGCTGGCCAATCTCGACAAGCTGGTGGTGAAGGCGGTAGGCGAAAGCGGCGGCTACGGCATGCTGATCGGGCCGCACTCCACGGCGCGCCAGCGCGAGGAGTTCGCGCGCCAGATCGAAGCCAATCCGCGCAACTACATTGCCCAGCCCACGCTCGACTTTTCGCGCGCGCCCTGCCTGATCGGCGACCGGCTGGAGCCGCGCCACGTGGACCTGCGGCCCTACATTCTGTTTGGCGACAAGGTCAACATTGTGCCCGGAGGCCTGACCCGCGTGGCTTTGGAAAAAGGCTCGCTGGTGGTGAACTCCTCGCAGGGCGGCGGCAGCAAGGACACATGGGTTCTGGAATAATCATCAGTAGCAGTGCAGTTCGTGAACCGGGCACGAAAAAGACTTCCACTTTTCCGTTTCGCTTCGCGGAGAAGGCGGAAGACTACTCCAACGCATCGCGAGCCGGATCGACAGGGAGACCACTCACCATGCTTTCGCGCGTCGCCGACAGCCTGTACTGGATGAGCCGCTACCTGGAGCGAGCCGAGAACACCGTGCGCCAGCTCGACGTAACCATGAGCCTGATGCTCGACACCGGCACCGACAATGCCGAGGCTCGCTGGCGGCGGATGGTGGCCGCGCTGGGCCGCCCCGCGAGCATGGATTGGGACGGCGCGCTCGAAGCCATGGCGCGCAGGCTGGTTTTCGACTCGCTCAATCCCGCCTCGGTTACCTATTGCGTGAACGCGGCGCGCGAAAACGCCCGCCAGGTGCGCGAGGAAATCTCAACCGAGCAGTGGCAGCGGCTGAACCGGCTGTATCATCAGATGCATTCGCCGCACGCGCAGGCGCAGTTCACGTCCAGCATCAGCGACTCGCTGGCCTCGGTTACCGACGGCGTCTATCTGTTCAAAGGCACCACCGACACCACCATGATTCATGGGCAGGGATGGCAGTTCATCCGGCTGGGTCGCTACCTGGAACGCGCCTACGCCACGGCTACGCTGCTCGAAATCTATCAGCCCGATCTGTTTCAACCCACGGCGGCCGAGCGGGCCGGGCATCTACACCTGGAGCTGGTGGGCCTGCTGCGCTGCTGCACTTCATTTGAAGCCTACTGCCAGGTGTACACGGCCGATCTTTCGCCTGATCGCATTCTGGAGTTCCTGCTGCTCAACCGCGACTTTCCGCACGCCATCCGCTACTGCGTGGACGGCACGCGGCAGGCCATCGAGGCCATCCAGGAAGCGGGCGGACGACGGCCGCCGGAGGAGCTTACTTCGGGCATCGGCAAGCTGCACGCCATGCTGGGCTATGCCACCATCGGCGAAATTCTTTCCGGCGACGCCGCCGCATTTCTGCACACCATCCGCGAACAGTGCCTGCGCATTCACAACCTGATGTACCACTATTACATCCACTACTCCATCCAGTCGGCGCTGGCCGTTTAAGAGAGCGAGCATGAATTTCTACGCAATCCGCCATCTCACGCGCTTCCGCTACTCGCGCCCCATCAGCGAGAGCATCATGGAGACGCGCATGCACCCCCGCTCCGATTCCAGCCAGCACTGCCTTACCTTCTCGCTGTCGGTGAGCCCGCGCTGCCGCGTGTTCAGCTACCGCGACCACCTGGGCAACAATGTGCAGCACTTCGACATTCCCGGTGAGCACAACCAGCTCGTCATCGTGGCCGAGTCCGTGGTGGAGCAGCAGGCGCTGCCCGATGTGCCGGGATTTCTTTCGCCCGATGCCTGGGAAGGGCTGGAAGACCTGATCGCCTCGGGCGACTACTGGGAGATGCTGCTGCCGAGCACCTTTATCTGTGAAACTCCGGCCGTGACCAGGCTGGCCGCCATGATGGAAGTGAGCCGCCGCGACGATCCGCTGATGCTGGTGCGCGAGCTGAATCAACGGCTCTACGAATTTTTCGAGTATGTCCCGCGCGCGACACGTGTCGATTCGCCCGTGGATGAAGCCATTCTGAGCGGCCGGGGCGTTTGCCAGGACTTTGCACATGCCATGATCGCGCTGCTGCGGCAGGTGCGCATTCCGGCGCGCTATGTGTCGGGCTATCTCTATCGCAGCCGCGAAGACCACGACCGCTCCACGCCGGACGCAACGCACGCCTGGGTGGAGGCGCTGATGCCGCACCTGGGCTGGGTGGGCTTCGATCCAACCAACAACCTCATCTCGCACCACCGGCACATTCGCACCGCCGTGGGCCGCGACTACGCCGACGTTCCACCCACCCATGGCATCTTCCGCGGCAAAACCGAAAGCGAGCTTTATGTGGCTGTGCAGGTGGACGCCAGCGAGCGGGCGCCCGCGCTCGATCGCCAGTTGCCTATCCCGGCAGATTGGAGCGTGCTGGTGGAACGCGCGCAACAGGCGCCGGCGCCGGAGATCCCGTTCCTGGATCTGCAGCAGATGCAGCAGCAGCAGTAAGACAGGGAACAGGGGTCAGGGATCGGGGGAACGATAAAACTTTTGGGCCGGTCGCTGACTTGCCTGCTCGCTAACTTGCCCGCATCGCTTCGGCGGCTATCCTGCGTAGGTCGGGCAGCACTTTGCCCAGCGCTATCGGCGCGGCGTCGCGCGTGCCCAGAGCGAAATACACATCGCGGTAGTGGCGATAGAGGCGCTCGTAGACGGCGGCCGACTGCGCCTCGGGCTCGACGGTGCGGAGCGGCAGACACACCGCGGCCTGCGCCTCTTCCACCGTTTTATAAGTTCCGGCGGCGAGCAGTGCGAAGATTCCCGAGCCCAGGCTGGTGGGAATGCCGGCCGGCACCAGCACCGGCTTGTTGAGCACGTTGGCGTAGACGCGGTTGAGCACTTCGCTCTTCTGCGGAATGCCGCCGGCGTTGATCACGCGGTCAATGCGCACGCCGCGCTCGGCCATGCGCTCGAGAATGATGCGGGTGTGAAAGGCGGTGCCTTCGATGGCCGCGAAGAGTTCGTCCTGCGCGGTGTGCACCAGGTTCCAGCCAAGGGTAACGCCGCCCAGCTCGGGATTGACGAGCACCGTGCGGTCGCCGTTGTCCCAGCTCAGCCGCAGCAGGCCGGTCTGCCCGGCCTTGTAGGCGTCCAGGCCGTCAGAGAGCGCGGCCACGGTGGTGTTGGCGCGCCTGGCGATGGCGTCAAAGATGTCGCCGGTGGCCGAGAGGCCGGCTTCGATTCCCGTATAGCCGGGATGCACGCTGCCGGGCACCACGCCGCAGACGCCGGGCACCAGCTGGCTCTGGCGCGCCATGGCGATGATGCATGTGGAGGTGCCTACCACGTTCACCGCGTCGCCCTCGCGGATGTTGGAGCCGACCGCGTCCCAGTGCGCGTCGAAGGCGCCCACGGGAATGGGAATGCCGGCGCGCAGGCCCAGCTCCGCGGCCCACTTTGCAGACAGATGGCCGGCCACGCGGTCGCTGGTGAGAAATTCACCGCCTATTTTGGCGCGCACGCCCTTCAACAGTGGATCGACGGCGACGAGAAAGTCTTCCGGCGGCAAACCGCCCCACCTGGGGTTCCACATCCACTTGTGGCCCATGGCGCAGACGCTGCGCTTGAGTGCGTCCACGGTGGTAACGCCGCTGAGCGTGGCCGCCACCATATCGCAGTGCTCGAGCGCGGTAACAAACTGGGCGCGCTTTTCAGGGTTGTGGCGCAGCCAGTGCAGCAGCTTGGCGAATCCCCACTCGTGGGAATAAACGCCGCCGCACCAGTCAATGCCTTCAAAGCCCAGCTCATGGGCCTTGCGCGTAATCTCCTCGGCCTCGGCAAAGGCGCGATGATCGCACCAGAGATAATATTCGTCGAGCGGCTGCAGCCCTTCGCCAACCGGAATCACGCTCGATCCGGTGGTGTCGAGCGCGAGCGCCTCGACCGCATCGCCGCGCACGCCGGTGGCGCTGAGCACGTCGCGGGTGGCTGCGGCGAGCGCGGCCATCTGGTCGGCGTGCGACTGGGTTGCATAATTCGGATCTTCGCGCCGCCGGTGCAGCGGATACGAAGCCGAAGCGGTGCCGATGGGCCCCGTCACGCTGTCCACCAGGGTGACGCGCACGCTCAGTGTTCCAAAGTCAACACCGGCAACAATAGCCATGGAAGGCGCACCTCGGGTAAGCGCTTTCTGATACGCAGACCAAGACTACATCATTGACCGGCGGCCAGTCGCGCGCAGGCTACTTGCGATGCGGAAGCAGGCCGGCGATCTTGCTCATCAGGTTGGCCCTGGAGAATGCGGCCCCGGCCGGGTGCGCGGCGGGTGCGGTTGCGCTGGCAGTCTCGGCCGTGGAGGCCGGCGCAGCGGCGGATTTCGATTTGGATTCGGGTTTGAGTCCCGATGCAGGCGCGGGCGCACCGGTTGCGCCTACCGCTTTGGCCGCGGCGAGCTGCAGGGGTGGCGGAGCGCCGGTCATATTCTTCACGATGATCGAGATGCGGCGGTTGGAAGGATCGTAGGGATTGTTTTTGACGCGCAGCATCTGGTCCGCATAGCCGCGCACCTGCGTCACCTGATCGTCGCGTACGCCATCGGCCTGCAGCAGCCGCCGCGCGGAGTTGGCGCGGTCGGCTGAAAGCTCCCAGTTGCCGTAATTGGTATTGGTGGTGTACTTCGCCGCATCGGTATGACCTTCGATGAGCAGGCTGTTGGGCAGGGTTTTGAGCTCGCCGGCAAGCAGGGCCAGCAGTTCCTGCCCGTTGTGGCTCAACTGGGCGCTGCCGCTCTCGTAAAACGTGCCGTTCCTGCCTTCGATCAGCTCGATACGCAATCCCTCGGGCGTGATGGTGATCTCAATCTGCTTGGACAGCTTCTGCAGCTCTTTCTTGGCATTGATCTCGGCTTCGAGCCTCTCTTTCAGGCGCTGCAGACTGGTGACTTCCGGAATGGTTTCCGCGGCGGCGCCGGACAGGGTGGTGCCCAGCAGCGTGGCCGTCCCCTTGGGATCATTGAAGTAACCGGCCACCGCTTCTTTTACCTTGGTGCTCGAGCTCATGAGCCAGAGCACAATGAACAGCGCCATCATGGCCGTGACAAAGTCGGCATAGGCAACCTTCCACGCGCCGCCGTGGTGTCCGCCGTGGCCGCCCTTCTTTTTGATCACGATGATCGGTTGCGCCTTTGCTGCCATGATTCGGTAATCTCCACAAAAATTGCGTGCCGGAATTTGCGTGCCAGAATTTGCGTGAAGGTTACGCCGCGGCCGCCTCGACCGCGCCGCCATGGCCCTTGCAGTTCTTTTCCATCTCGTCGAAGGTGGGGCGCGAGTGGCCGGGAATCGCGCGGCGGCCCATCTCGATGGCGATCATGGGCGCGGCGCCTTTCAAAAAAGCCAGCAGTAGCACGCGCAGTACGTGCAGATACTCGTTGTGCTCGTCGGCGGCCTTGCGCATGCTGGAGCTGAGCGGACCCACGATGCCGTAGCACAGCAGGATGCCGAGAAAGGTGCCCACCAGCGCGGCGGCTACGTGCGCGCCGATCTCCTCCGGCGGGCCGCCCAGAGCGCCCATGGTGATGACAACGCCGAGCACCGCGGCCACAATGCCCAGGCCGGGCAGCGAGTCGGCCACGGTGGTGAGCGCGTCCACCGGCTCCACGGCCTCATGATGATGGACCTCCATGTCCAGCTCCATCATCTGGTCCATGTCAAAGGGCTCCACACCGCCGGTGATGGCCATGCGCAGGGTGTCGCACACAAAGTGCATGGCGTGATGATCGCCGAGGAACTGCGGATAGTTCTTGAAGATCACGCTCTCTTTGGGCTTTTCCACGTCGCCTTCCACGGCGAGCAGGCCCTCTTTGCGCACCTTGTTGAGAAACTCGTACATCATTTTGAGGGTGCTGAGATAGCGGGTCTTGGAGAAGTGCGAACCCTTGAGCGTGCCCAACAGGCCGCCGATGACGCCCTTGATGATGCGCATGGGATTGGCCACCAGCAGCGTGCCCAGAGCGGCTCCGGCCAGGATCACCAGCTCGGCGGGCTGAACCAGCACCGCAAGGTGGCCCTTTTCCATCAAAAAGCCGCCAATGACGGCTGCAAACACAACCAGAATGCCTACGATGGCGAACATGCTTTATCCCCCGGCGCCAGGGTGGCGCGATTTCCGCCCTCGCGTGTGCTGGACATCATTGCGTTTTGCGCCCGCTCCAGCAGCAGGGCCAGGGTTTGGTCCCGGCTGCTGTCTGCCTGCGCGGCGCCAATGCTTACGGTGAGCGAGACGCGGTCGCCCCACCAGCGAAAGTCCGCCGTTCTGGCCAGCCCGGCCAGCCGCTGCACGTGCGCGGCGAGCATGTCGTGGGTGCGCTCGTGCGCAATCACCAGAAACTCGTCCTCGCCCCAGCGACCGATCAGCTCGGATGGACGCAGGCCGGCTGCCAGGGCGCGGCGCACCTTGTCCAGCATGGCGTAGCAGGCGGCCGCGCCATGGGTGCGGCGCAACTCGTGCGCCTGGTCCACGCCGATCCACAGAACGCCAAAGGGCTGGCCGCCCTGCTGAAAATCTTCAAACTCGGCTTCCAGCCGATCTTCGAGATCGGCCTGGCTGGCGGCCACATCCGCGTCTTCTCCGCTCTCGCCGTGTGGAAGCGCATCCAGACTTTCGGCGGGATGAAACACCGCGGCGATACCGATGCGCGCGCCCAGGCCGCCGCGCAGCACCAGCGCGCGGGCCATCACCGGCAGGTCGTGGCCAAGCCTGTGGCGCAGGCGCAGAAGAGCTCCGCGGCCGGCGGGGTGCACAATCTCGATGGGCCGTGGCCCATTCTGCAGCAGCGGCTCAAGCGTCTCGGGGAGCGGCCGCTCGCGGAGCTCGATCGCGGTATAGCCGGTCAGGTCCGCTGCGGCCTGATTCCACCACACGACCTCATTGCGGCCGCCAAAGATCGCGACGCCATCGGGAAAGCTGTCCAGCGCGGACTCCAGCAATTCTGTGCGGTCGTTCATCGTGAGCCCTCTCAGGCGCACAGTCCGGCTCTGGAGCGGGGACGAAACTCCGTCCACGCACACTCAAGGGACATTGCGCCTTATTGGTTAAATCGGCGCGCAACGGCGCAACTTCATTGGTTTTCTGTAGAAATAAGAAGGCTCAAATGATCCGGGCGGAATCCGGGCAATGCCGGCAAGCATCGGCGCGCGGCGGCCGGCCTCAGGAACGCGGGGCGGCGGCGACGGAGCCGGGGTTCGAGCCCCGGCCTTTGCCGGCATTTTTGACCGCGTACATTGCCATATCGGCCGCGCTGAGCAAAGCGTCGACCGTGGTTGCATCCTGCGGATAGAGCGCCAGACCGATGCTGGCCGAGCCAAGCAGCATGCACTGGTGCACATCGAAGGGCGCTTCAAAGCACCGCTCCAGGCGGCTGGCAATCTCCTCCACGTCGGAGCGGGTGTGGATGTTCGGAATCAGGACAGCAAATTCATCGCCGCCGATGCGGGCCAGCAGGTCGCCGGGGCGAAGCTGGTGCTTCATGCGCAGGGCACTCTGCTGCAGGTACAGGTCGCCGACCTGGTGACCATACTCGTCGTTGACTTGCTTGAAGTCATTCAAGTCGATATAGATGAGCCCCAGCAGCCTTTCCTCGGCAGCGGCCTTGACCAGCAGCTCCTGGAGCTGTCTTTCGAGCGAAAAACGGTTGTAGACGCTGGTCAACTGGTCATACTCCGAGCGGTGGACCAGGTCGATGTAAAGGCCGCGTGTCTCGATGGCCACGGTGGCCAGCCACGCGCCCATCGACAGGGCCTCCATGGCATGGGAGTTGGCCGAGGAGTGTGGATCGAGCGCAGCGAAGAGATTTCCATGCGCCGGGCCGGAGCGCGCGGCAATCTCCTGCGAGTAAACCTGCCAGTCGCGCGGAATGGGCTGGACGCATCCCAGCCGGACGCTGGCTCCCAGCTCGCACCAGCAGATCGCATCCACGAGCTTGAACGAGACCAGTTCGGTGATCTGCCCGATGATTTCCTGCAGCGGCTGGGTGCCGTTGATGTCTTCCAGAATGCGGCCGCGTTTTTTCTCAAGAGCGGCCTCGGCCTCCACCCGGCCGGCCATGGCCTTCATCTGCCGACTGACCTTGCGGGAGAGCGCCCAGCCCCACAGGCAGGCCACGATCACGATCACCAGCAGCACTCCCACCAGCGCAACCAAGCTGGTGACATTCAGCATGGTGGGCGGCGCCGTTACCTCGACATCCGACGTGGAACGAAGCAGCATGTCCACATCCTTGGACCCGTTGAACGGATCGGAGCCGTAGAGCATGCAGATTCCAGTGATGCGCACCATTGAACCCAGAGCGATGTGGCGCATGGGCGCAAGCTGGCCCTGAAGAGCATCGGCGGGGTGACGGTAGATGGCGGTAAACAGATGCCCATCGGCGACCAGAACATACTCGTCCTGGCTGGCCTCGCGAACAGCCATGATCAACTGGCCTTCGGTGGAGACAAGATCGAAGGCGTAGCCGCCGGAACGCAGGTCAGAGAGCGCCACCTTACGCGGCGTAACCGGAGCCGGCCGTCTTGTGTCCTGAATCTCGCTGTGGGTGAGGGTGAGATAGCCGGCGCGGGCGTTGGGAAAGCCGGAGGCATCGGCCAGGTCTCCCATGCGCAGCGACTGCTCGGTCTGGGTCAGCAGCAGCAGGCTCCGGGCGCCGTTTTGCAGCACCGCCGAGGAGCCGGGCAGATAGTAGGTGATGGTTCCCCGCACGCGCACGCGCCGGGTGCGGTCCTGAACGCTGTATCCGGCAAGGATCTGGTCTATCGGCGTGATGGGCAGAGAGCGCGGAGCCTCGGCGGGCTGAGCCAGAACGCGGACGTCGCTTAGCGACTCCACATAGAGCGCGGCGCCGGTGAGCTGCTTTTTGCCGTCCATTCTGGCGGCGGCAACGCCGGTCACTTCAATCTGGGCGTCGAGCAGATGCGCCGGCACCGAGGTCGCGTTGGGAATCAGCACATCGACATAGCCGCCATCCATGAGCAACTGCATATCGATCGTGGGAGTGCTCGCGTACCGGACCACGTCCGCCGCCCGCACGATGGCCCGCACCGTCACCCGGAGACAGTCGTGACGGCCGCTGATAAGGTCGGCAAAGGAAACCGGGACCGGCGCGGGCAGAGCGCCGTGCGCAAGCACGGTCACCCGGTTGGCGATGATAATGGGCCGGTAGCTGTCCTGGGTGACGCCGCGGATCAGAACCCGGTCGCCCTGTAGCAGTGGCGTTGCGCCTCCGGTTTCAACATAGATGGCCAGACCCTGATCCTGGACCCACAGGCCCATGAGCGCGGGCTCAAAATAGGTGACGGTGGCCTGAAATTCGACGGGCACGGCCTGAGCGGCATGCTCGTGGGTGAGCATGTGAATGGATCGCAAAGCGGCGAGCGGCGGTGCGGCGAGCGGCGGTGCAGCGAGTGGCGCTGCGGCAAGCGGAGGTTCAGCGATCGCAAGGGTGGGCGCTGCCCACAAACACAACATCCCCAGCCATGCGATTGCTCTTTTCATTGAACCAATCCTCTGAGCGCGGCCCTGAACGCCGCATCGTCTCATGGCGGCTCCACGCCAGCCCCTTCCCTACGGCCAGCCCGCCTGCACAGGTGCGAGGATGATTGCCCTATCGGCGCCTACCCCCGGCGGCCTGCAAGTGTATCCAAATGGGACGGCATATTCATTGAAATTCCTATGGCCCGCGGACAGAATGGCACATTAGTTGCATCCGCGCAGTGACGCGAATCACTCGCCAGCCCAGACCATCCGCAGCCCGGTATGCATGAAAACCTGGGCGCGACGTCTGGCGGACTGGCGTCGGCGCAGATGCCGGCTGCGATACCATTGCATCCAAATTAGCGAAGCCGGAAACCGAAGCCGGAGACCGAAGGCGGGGGTTATGGAGAGCGGCCGATGAAATCGAATCCGGAGCAGACGAAAAAGACATTGCCGGAGAACGCCGGATCGGCGCGGCTGACGCGCGCGCGGCGCATCGCCATCCTGAAGGCGCTGGCCGATCCGCGCCGGTTTGAGCTGCTGGAACAGATTGCCGAGGCGCGCTGCCCCCTGGGCTGTGCACAGGCGCTGGCGGCGCTGCCCATCTCCGCGGCCACGCTGTCGCACCACATCAAGGAGCTTGAAGCCGCCGGGCTGATCGAAGTGCGCCGCGAGGGCAAATTCCACTTTCTCTCGCTCCGGTCGGGCGTACTGCAGTCGCTGGCCGCCGGACTGGCCGCGCTGGAAGATCCGGCCTGCCCGACGCGCTGACCCCGGAGCCCGGAAAAATTCCACAACCGAAAATTTTCCACAACCTTGCTGAATCCATTTCCAGCTCCGGCTAATCATTTAGACGGTTGTCGAAATGTCGAAATGATGACGATTCGATAAAAGGAGCGATCATGAAGAATCTTCAGGGCAAAGTGGCATTGGTTACGGGAGCTTCAAAGGGAATTGGAGCAGCGATTGCGCAGGAGCTGGCAGCGCGCGGCGCGGCAGTTGCGGTGAACTATTCCGGCAGCAAAGCGGCAGCGGAGAAGGTTGTGGCGGATATCGAGGCGGCGGGCGGCAAGGCGATCGCGGTGCAGGCCAACCTGTCCAACCCCGACTCGATTGGGCCGCTGGTGAAGACGGTGGCCGAAAAGCTGGGCCCCATCGACGTGCTGGTCAACAACGCCGGCGTCTACGAGTTTGGGCAGCTCGAACAGATCACGCCGGAGCACTTCCACAAGATGTTCAACCTGAACGTGCTTGGCCTGCTGCTGGTGACCCAGGCGGCGGTGGCGGAGTTCAACAAAAAAGGCGGCAGCATTATCAACATCGGCTCGGTGGTGGGACGCATGGCGTTTCCGAATGCGGCCGTCTACAGCGCAACCAAGGGAGCGGTGGACTCGGTGACGGTTTCGCTCTCCAAGGAACTGGGCGCCCGCGGCATCCGCGTGAACGCGCTCAACCCTGGCCTGATCTTGACCGAAGGCACGCATGAAGCGGGCATTGCAGGCAGCGACTTTGAAACCACCACCGTGGCGGAAACGCCGCTGGGACGCGTGGGCAATCCCAGGGATGTGGCCACCACCGCGGCCTTTCTGGCCTCGGACGATTCCGGCTGGGTGAGTGGACAAACCATCTACGCGGCGGGCGGCTTTACCCGCTGAATCCCCTTGCAGCCGCCCCTTGCGCAGGCGGGGGCGGTTCTATCTATTCCCACGTTCGGCATTCCCACGCTCGGCTTCGAGCAACTGGCGCTTGCGGTCCACGCCCCACCGGTATCCGGTGAGCGAGCCGCTGGCGCCCACCACGCGATGGCAGGGCACCATCAGCGACACCCGATTGAGCGCGCAGGCGCGGGCCACGGCGCGGGTCGCGTTGGCGTTGCCCAGTTCGCGCGCCAACTGGCTGTAGGTGCGGGTTTCCCCGCGCGGAATCTGCCGCAGCGCCTGCCACACCTTGAGCTGAAAAGCGGTGCCGCGCAGGTCGAGATCCGCGGGCGGCAAGGTCCCGGCCGCGGCCTGCTTCGCGTCTCCGGCTACGGCGGCCAGCGCCGCATCCACAAACAGTGCCAGCGACGGGTCGCGGCGCAGCGTGGCGGCAGGAAACTCCTCGCGCACGGTGGCCTCGGCCGCGGACGAGCTGTCGGCAAGCGCCAGCCAGCAAAGCCCGCGCCCGGTGGCTCCCACCACGATCCAGCCAAAGGGGGTGCGCGCGGTGGTAAAGCCGATCTGCTCGCCGCGGCCTCCCTGGGCAAAGCGCGCCGGCGTCATGCCCAGTTGAGCGCCTTCATAGACGCGGCTTGATGAGCTGAATCCTGCTTCGTAGATGGCGTTGGTCACGGTCTCTCCTTTTTTGAGCGCGCCGCGCAGGCTGCCTGCCCGCAGGGCGCGCTGATATTGCAGCGGGCTCACGCCCATCTGGCGCTTGAACAGCCGCTGCACGGTGAATGGGCTCATGGCCGCGAGTTTGCCAAGCTCGGCAAGCGGAACAGGGCGCTGCGCATGGGCTTCAATATGGGCGCGGACACGTTCGAGAGCCGCGCCGCTTTTGTCCGGCGATCGGTCTTTGGCGGGAGCGCAGCGCTGGCAGGGACGGAATCCAGCCGAACGAGCTTCATCTGCGGTGCGAAAGAACCGCACGTTCGTGCGCAGCGGACGCCTGCTGGCGCAGCCGGGGCGGCAGAAGACGCCGGTCGTTGTGACCGCATAGAAGAAATCCGCGTTCGGGTCACGGACCAGTATCTGTTGCCAGGCGGCTTCGGCATTGAGTTTTTGCCCGGTCCTGGACGGAGCGGCGGATTGCGGCTTGCCCTGCTTCATGAACCCATCGTCGCCGATGCGTGCGGCGGTGCGCTATCCGGATCTTGCGCGCAATTCGGAATTTTTCAGATGCGTCCAGATCCGGAATTCCGGCCAAAATCCGGCCTACTTTTGCGTGGCCTGCAATCCGCCGGCTACAGCCGGCTGCGCGTCGATCGAAGTGATGGTGGCATGAGGCCAGCGCGTGGGAATCTGCTCAAACTTCGCTTCCGGCCATTGGGTTGGAATAGGCTCGAGTTTCCCATGGGATGCTCGCGGAGATGAGAACGGATCGACGACCGCCGGTCCATTTTGCGCAAGGAGCGCATATTGCTGTAGCGGCCAGGAATCCGGAAAAGTCCGATGCAGAAGCTGGTTTGGATCGGCTTGCGCCTTGTCCCATTGCCACTTTCGCGTCGAAGCTGAGTTCTTCCCGTTCAATTTTTGCGCCAGGCATTGGACGGCAGACGAACGAGACAAGAAACTGCAGCTCTTCTGTTGCTGGTTTGCATCTGCGGGAATGGACGAGATGGATTGACACACCGCTGCGCAGGGAATGCATAGCAGCAGAACGAGAACACCGGTTCGCATCGCACACCTCGCTTCTCTCGACGCGAAAAGTATAGCAGTAGCACGACTCTGCCGGCTCGCGATCAGCGTTCCGGCGCGGCCTGACGCAGCACGGCTTCGGCCCGGGCCAGGTCTTCTTCCGTATCCACGCCGATGGTGTCGCGCGGCGCGTCGGCCACGTAAATCGCGATGCCGTTTTCAAGCAGCCGCAACTGTTCGAGGCGTTCCAGCTTTTCCAGCGGCGACGGAGGCAGCGCCGCAAAGCGCTCCAGCGCCGCCTTGCGATAGGCATAGATGCCCAGGTGTTTGCGGTAGCCGGTAAAGCCGATTGCGTCACGGTCAAAAGGGATGGTGGCGCGGGAAAAGTAGAGCGCGCGGCCGTCGAGCGCGGTAACCACTTTTACGGCATTGGGATTGGCGAACTCCTGCGGCACGCAGCCAACGGCCAGCGTGGACACCTCGACCCAGGGCCGCTCGAACAGATCGAGCAGCGGCAGGAAAAAATCCGGCGTCAGGGTCGGCTCGTCGCCCTGGATGTTGACGTAAATATCGGCGTCGATGCGAGTGGCCACTTCCCTCACCCGATCCGACCCGCTGGGACAGTCCGGCGAAGTCATCTCGAATGGAACGCCGTGCATGCGGCAGACTTCGGCAACTTCCTCGGAGTCGGTGGCCACGATCACCGGGTCCATCAGTCCGCTGGATTGCGCGGCGCGCCACACCCACTCCACCATGGGACGGCCAGCGATGGGCCGCAGCACCTTGCGGCTGAGCCGGGTGGACCCAAGACGTGCCGGAATGACGCCAGCGATGCGCAACGAACTCATGCAGCCGAGTTTACAGGAGCCGCAGGGGCCGTTTCATTCACTGGCAGCACAGCGCGCGCAATCCGAACCGGTGCAGCCAACGCAAGGTCGGCAGGCCGGCTTTTATTTGAAGAGACTGGCGTTTGACCTTCCATTCCCTCGCCCGTATCATCGAATGGAGGGATCGTGCGCAGATTTGTGCTCCGCGCTGCCCTTTCAGCCCCGTAGTCTTGCTTCCGGCGGAGTAGCTCAGATGGTTAGAGCGCGGGATTCATAACCCCGAGGTCGACGGTTCGATCCCGTCCTCCGCCACCAGACCTTTCAACCGCAGGAAATTGCAGAAATCGCGCTCCCTCGAACTCCATGCCGTTGGCGTGCGAGTTGCGATTCGCTGCGTTATATTGGCTGCAGGTTCACGAAGACGCTCTGTAATCTGGAATCGATGGGAGTACGCTGTGGACGCTTCCTGCCCAAAATGCGGCGCTGCAGTAGTTCCTGGAATGCGGAGCTGCCAGTTCTGCGGTGCGCCGGTGGCGTATGTTGAACCCTCCGTGGCCCAGATGGAGCCGGCCGCGACGCCGCGCGAAGAGGCGGCACGGGATCAACTGGCCGACTCTCGGCTCTTGAGCCTGGCATTGCCTCTTACGCAAAAAGATGATTCCGCGAAGATTGAAGTGAAGAAGAAGCGCAGGCCCTTCATTGTTGCTCCGGTCGCAGGCACCCTGATCGTGGTTGGTTTCATCGTGTTCATAGGCGTGGGGCTCCGTTTTTTCTCCCAAACCTTCGGAAACGGAAACCAGTCCTCCATCAACACGCCCCAGAGTCCAAGCGCGGCTGCGTCTTCGGGCGATGTCAACACCGCTGAGCTCGGTGTGGACATCTATCCCGGAGCCCGGGAATTGTCCGCTGCGGACCGCAGCAACTCAGCGGATAGCTCGATGGTTTCAGCGACCTTCATTTCCGACGACCCGACGGAAAAAGTGATCGAGTTCTACAAGGCCCGCATGGTCGGCTACACATCCATCTTTGCAAGCGGCGATGGAGTTGTGGTTTCCATCAGTCCCAGCGCGCAGGAGTCCGTCCTGGTGGGCATATCGCCTGCGCAAGCCGGAGGGAAGACAAAAATCTCGATAACCAACACCACGACCAAAAGCGCACCTTAGCACCACGACCGAAGGCACACATGAGCGCGACCCCGGCCGGGTGGAGGGGGACGCGCTGCAACATCTCTTTTAGAATCAATAAACCGGAGTTGCGCCGACTCTGGGTGCAGGTTTTATCCATACAAGTTGCGCTATCATTGCGTCTATAGATTGTGAGCGGCTGGCACAGCGCTGAGGCCTGCTCCCGGTGGTGTGCGTGTCGCGATTCTTCCAGCGTTTTGTCTTCGTGCTTTCCGTAGCGATTTTTGTCACCCTTGGCCTGGGATTTGCCTTGGGCCAGTTCGGATGGTTCGGCGTGCATGCCGGCGACGATCAGGACGGCGCCTACCGCGAAATGCGGGTTTATGCCGAGGTGCTGCAGAAGATCCAGAGCGACTATGTGACCGACCCGAACATGAACGACGTGACCACGGGCGCGCTGCACGGGCTGCTGGAGTCGCTCGACGCCGATTCGAGCTACCTGACGCCGGCCGAGTACAAGATTTACAAAGAGCGGCCCGCCACGGCCGAGGGTCAGGAAGGCATGACCATCTCGCGCCGCTTCGGCTATGCCACGGTAGTGAACGTGGTGCCGGGGTCTCCGGCCGATCAGGCGCATTTGAGCGATGGCAACGTGATTGAGGCCATTGGCGGCAAGCCGACGCACGACCTGGCCCTGGCCGTGATCCGCATGATGCTGGAAGGCAAGCCCGGATCGACCGTGGAGGTGACTGTCATCCGGCCCACCACGCCCGATCCGGAAAAGATTACGCTGACCCGCGCGGTGGTGACCGTGCCGGTGCTCAGCCAGCAGCAGTATGACAACTCGACGATTCTCTACATCAAGCCCGGCGTGCTGACCGCAGCGCGCGTGGATGCCATCGGCAGCGCCATCAAGTCCGCCGGCAAGGGCCGCAAGATTCTGCTCGATCTGCGCGACTGCACGGGCGACGATCCGTTGCAGGGCGTGCGCCTGGCCAACTTCTTCATCAAGCAGGGCACGCTGGCCACTCTGCAGGGGCAGCAGGTTGCACAGCAGACGTTTGCCGCTGATCCGGCGAAGTTTTTGACCGATGCTCCCATGTCGATCATCGTGAACCGCGGCACCTATGGCGCGGGCGAGCTGGCCGCCGCAGCCATTGAAGACCTGAAGCGCGGCGACGTGGTGGGCGAGCGCACCTTTGGCGAAGGCTCGGTGCAGAAGACGATCGAGCTGCCCGACGGCGCGGCCATCATGCTGACGGTGGCCAAGTACGCCAGCCCGAGCGGCAAAAAAATCCAGAATGAAACCGTGGTTCCTAATGTGCAGGTCACCTCTCCGCTGGACCTGGAAGATGAGGGAGCGGCGCCGCCCAACGGCGATGAAATGCTGAACAAGGCGCTGGACCTGCTGAAGGCCAAGAACGCCTGACGACGGAACCGCCTTTTCCAGGCAGGTTCCGATGCGCGTTGGTTCGAGCGGGGCACAGGCCGGAATGCGTTCTTTGGTTTCGGCTTAGCGAAAACGCAGGCAGCGCAGACCTGGGACGGGTTCCGGACGCAGTTCCGGTCTTGCATTCGCTGGTACTACTTTCGGCGAGACGGCAGCCGCGCCGATCGTATACGAGATATCCTTAAAAAGTAGTATCGAAAATGCAGTATCGAACTGAAGCGTTGCTCTGGGCTGGCTGGCTCGACCCACCCCGAGGGACGCCCGAGAGGCTTACTTGGCTGCCCCCCCCCATCAGCCTGTGGAACCGCGCGGCCCCATTCTGCGGGGTCCACGGTCATTTGACCCTGGGCGCGACCCTAAGCGAGGACACCGCAGCGCGGACCTGAAATCGCTTCCGCCGCGCCGCAACCGGGTGGCCGGACGGTCGGTGCTGGTGGTGCTGCTGTTTCTGGCCGCGGTTACCGGCTCGCTGGCAGGACTTACGCTGGTCTACTCCGTCGACCTGCCGCAGATCAACGATCTCGAGAGCTACCGTCCGTCCACGACTACGGATCTTTACGACCGCAACGGCCAGTTGATCGGCTCGTTCGCCCTGCAGCGGCGCATCGTGGTGGGCTACAACGACTTTGCGCCGATTCTGCGCGAGGCGGTCATTTCCATCGAAGACAAGAACTTCGAGTCGCACTGGGGCATCAACGTATTTCGCGTGGCCGGCGCTGCCTGGCACGACATTCGCAGCCATGGACGGGCGCAGGGCGCCTCCACGCTCACCATGCAACTGGCGCGCAACCTGTTCCTTACCGACGAACGCACCGCGACCCGCAAGATTCAGGAAGCGTATCTCGCCATTCAGATCGAGCGGGCGTTTACCAAGCAGCAGATCTTTACGCTCTACGGCAACCAGATTTACCTGGGCAGCGGGATGTATGGATTTGAAGCCGCGTCGGAGTTTTACTTTTCAAAGCACGCCCGGGACCTGACCCTGAGTGAGGCCGCGTTGCTGGCCGGGCTGCCCAAGGGGCCGGCGGCTTTTTCGCCCCTTCTCAACCCGGACCGGGCGCTGCGGCGGCGCAATCTGGTGCTGAGCGAGATGGAGTCCGACAAGGTGATTACCCGCGCGCAGGCCGAGGCGGCGCGCACCCTGCCCCTGGGCCTGCACATTACGCAGCCGGACAGCTCCGTGGCGCCGTGGTTTCAGGAAGAGGTGCGGCGCGAACTCGACAATCGCTTCGGCTCCGACGAGGTGCACGAGGCCGGACTGCGGGTGGTGACCACGCTCGATATAAATCTGCAGGAGACGGCCAACCGAGCCGTGGACGACGGACTTGCAGCCTACGAGCGGGGGCGCGGGTGGAAGGGACATCTGGAGAACGTTCTTGAAGCCGGGGTGGCGCTCGATGCGTACAGGCATCCCGACTGGGTTTACGCCTACAAGCCCGGCGACTACGTGCATGCGCTGGTGACGCGCGTGCTTCCGCTTGAAATTCATGCGCGGGTGGGCAAGAACGAGATTCTGCTGCTTCCGGCAGATTGGCAGTGGACCGGGCAGCGCTACGCGGATGCGCTGGTGAAGCCGGGCGACATTATCTACGTGCATCTTGCGGATGCGACCGAAGACGGCGCGCGCCGCGCTGCGCTCGAGCAGGATTCCGGCGCGCAGGGCGCGCTGATGGCCATGGACAACACCGCGGGCGACGTGCTGGCCATGGTGGGCGGGCGCGACTATGCGCTTTCAGTCTTTAACCGCGCTACGCAGGCCGAGCGGCAGGTGGGATCGAGCTTCAAGCCGTATGTGTACACCGCCGCGATTGAAGACGGCGTGAAGCCGACCGACATTGTGATGGACACGCCGGTGAGCTTCGGCAGCTACCGGCCGCACGACTACGAGAACAACTTCAAGGGCGCCATGACGGTGGCCAACGCCTTCGCCGAATCGCGCAACATTCCCGCGCTCCGGCTGGCCGCGCGGGTGGGCATTCACACGGTGATCAATATGGCGCACAAGTTCGGCGTCACCTCCTACATGCCGCCGTATCTGCCCATTGCGCTGGGCGCGGTGGAGATCACGCTCGAAGAGCAGATGGCCTCGTACTCGGTGTTTCCCAACGACGGCATCCGCATTGCGCCGCACCTGATCCGCAAGGTGGAGAATGCGGACGGCATCACGCTGTGGGAAGCCCGGCCGGAGGTGACCCAGGTGATCAACCAGCAGACGGCGCGAACCATGATGATCCTGCTCAAGGACGTGACCGCGCACGGCACCGGCGGGACGGCCGCCAAGCTGAATCATGCGCTGGGCGGCAAGACGGGCACCACCAGCGACTTTACCGACGCATGGTTTCTGGGCTTTTCTCCTTCGGTAACCTGCGGCGTGTGGGTGGGCTATGACAACCGCCAGTCGCTGGGCGAAAAGGAGACCGGCGCCGCGGCCGCGTTGCCCATCTGGATCACGTTCATGAAAGCGGCCATCGTGGGCAAGGACGGCGAGCAGTTCCCCGGCGACCCGCCAGCCGCCGCGCCGGCGAAGATCACCGCAAACTCCGCGTCGGCCGAGCAGAGCCACGCACATGAGTCGTCAGGGGCACAGGCGGCTACAACACACGCGCTGCCGGACCGTGCCGCATCGACACCCGTTCTTGCCGGGCGCGCTATTGCCGGCGCGAGGGTGCGAGGGCACGAACCACAGCTCGCTGAGCTTCACATAGCTCCGCCCCGGCCTGCGTGGAACCGTTCCGTCCAGCGGTAGAATTGCCGGCCTCGCATGCTCGCGGCGTTCCGAAATTCAAGGGTGACATTGCACCGGGATTCAGGAGTGAGATGGCAGCAGCCGAAAGTGCCGCTTTGCCCGCGCTACATCGCTCATGATCTGCGCCTTGAGCGCTTCAGGCGACGGGAACTTGATCTCGCCGCGCAGCCTGAACAAAAACTCCAGCTCGAGCGGCGTATTTTCGTCCAGCTCGACGGGCTCGATACCGACAGGCTCAAAGCTGGCAGGCTCGAAGTTGAGGATGTGCGACTCGACGGCAAACGATGGCTCGCCGAAGGTGGGGCGGACGCCGACGTTGGTCACCGACTGGAACGTGCGGCTGCCAATTCGAATCCGCGTAACGTAGACGCCGAAGGCCGGAAGCTGGCCGTCATAGGGCGCAAGGTTGATGGTAGGCACCAGCAGGCGCGTGCCGATGCCGCGGCCGCGCGCGGGCGTGGAGAGCACGGCGAAGGGCCGGCCCAGCATCCAGCGCGCGCGGCGCATGTCGCCAGCGGCAATGAGCGCGCGGATGGCGGAGCTTGAGACTTCTAGACCGCGGACGCTGAGCGCCGAATGCACGCGCACGGAAAAGCCGAACTCGGCTCCGAAGCCGGCCAGTTCGCGCACACCCGCCGCGGCGCCGCGGCCAAAGCGGAAGTTGTGACCTTCGTGGATGCCGCAAATGCCCAGCGCGCGGACCAGAATCTGCTCGACAAATTCGCGGGCGGTCAGCCCGGCCAGCGCGCGGTCAAACGGAAGCACCAGAATGGCGTCGACTCCGGTTTCAGACAGCAGCCGCACCCGCTCGGCGAGCGGGGTGAGCAGCAGCGGGGCCTGCGCGGGACGCAGAAGCTGTTCGGGATGCGGATCGAAGGTGATGGCGACGGCCTGCGCGCCGCGCGCGCGCGCTTCAGCAACCACGGCGGAGAGAATTTCGCGATGGCCAAGGTGTACGCCGTCGAAGTTGCCGATGGTGGCCACGGACGGACCGAAACAGGCCGGAATCTCCGCGAGCGAGCAGAAGACCGGGACGTGCGCCGCAGGTGGTGCTGTGCTCATAGGCTTACGGGAATGGTGAGCCCGTCGTGCGCCAGCCTCATGTTCGCGGGCAGCGTGCGGTTGGTTTCCCGGTGGCCGAGATCGTGGGAGATATGGGTAAACCAGGTCTGCCGCGCGCCAATGCGCGTGGCCCAGGCAACGGCCTGCTCCAGGGTGGCGTGGCTGGGATGCGGAGTGTGGCGCAATGCGTTCAGCACCAGCACCTCCACGCCTTCCAGCAGCGCGAAGCTGGACTCGGGAATCGCGCTGACGTCGGTGAGGTAGGCCGCGCTGCCAAAGCGAAATCCGCGGATGGGCTGCTGCCCGTGCATCACTGGAATGGCCTCAAAATCCACGCCGTGGATGAGGGTGTGCGTGGCCAGCGGCTCCAGGGCCACGCGGGCGCGGTTGATGTAGGTGGCGTCGGGCCCCAGGGTGTAGTCGAAGATCTTTTCGAGAACGGCGGCGGTGTCGGCCGCGGCGTAAAGCGGAATGGGACGGCCGGACTCGCGCGCGGCGGCGAAGCTCAGCGGGCGCAGGTCGTCCATGCCCAGGATGTGGTCGGCATGGCCGTGGGTGTAGAGCACAGCGTCGACGCGCCTGAGCCCGGCGCGGAGGGCCTGCTCGCGAAAGTCGGGGCCGGTATCGATGACCACGGAGCGCTGAATGCTCGCTGCGGCATCGCCCTCGGTCAACCCGCTCGATGCCGTCTGTGGCCAGCGCAGCAGCAGCGACGGCCGCAGGCGCTTGTCCTCTGGATCGGTGGAAGTGCAGACGGCACATGCGCAGCCGAGCGAGGGAACTCCCATGGAAGTTCCCGTGCCCAGAAATGTCAGGCTGCCTTCCATGCCTGCTTCAGCGCTTGCCGCCGCCGGGTGGCGGAGGCGGAGGCTGCACACCCTGCATGCTGATCATGCTGGTCAGCTCCAGGAAGGCCATGCGGACTTCAAACAGCACCGACTGCAGCGTGCGGTCTTCGGCTTCGGTAATGTTGCCGCGGGTTTTATCGGCCAGAACGCCAATCAGGTCGATGGTGGTGCGCGCGCCCAGAATGTCGACCCGCGGACGCTGGCCCTCCTGCGTGCCCGCGCCCATCTGGATCATGGCCGAGACATAGAGCTGCTGGACGAGGTTTTCGAAGCCGACCGGCGGCTGCTTGCCTACGCCGGGGTTCTGCGCGCGGATCAGGTCCTCCAGGCGCTCGGCGGAGGCATCGTACGCGGCCTTTTGCTGGCTGCTTTCCTCGACCGTAGGCGCGGGCGGCAGATCGCCCTCCGCTTCCGCATCCGCAGGCTCGGCTGCGAGTGGCCCGGCATCCGTCTCAGCGACCGGTGCGGCGGGCTCGCGGCGGCCTTCATTGACCACCAGGCGGGGGCCCGCGCTGGGGGCTGCCGGTGCGGCCGGCGCAGCTTCGACCGGGGTTTCCGGCTCGGCTGCGTGTGGATGCTCGTGTTCTTCTTCCGCCTTCATCTTGCGGCGATCGATTACTTCAAATTTGGGCGTATCAGTCATGTCTGTTCGTTTTCCCCTGGCGTGTCTGTTCGATTTATCACTGGGTCGGGCGGTTCGCTCACTTGCCGGCCGGGTGGTGAAGCACCGGCGGCGCGGCCAGAATGCGGCCGGTGCCCGCAACCGATCCGGAAGTATAGTGCAATGGCTGATTCCTGGTTTGGGCACCGGCGGTTTCGGCATCGGCGGTTTCTGCCTGAGTGCCGATCATGGCCAGCGCGAAGGCGCGGCAGCCGGCGGCCAGCGGCAGTTCCGCGGCGCTGGTGATGTGGCCGGCGGGCTTGCCGTCGGCCAGCGCGAGCGCGGTTCCGGGCGCCGGCAGCGGGCCGGTAAGCTCCAGCGGACGCAGGTGACGATGAACATTGCCGCGGGAACGGATGCGCTCGACGATTTCCTGGCCGAGATAACAACCCTTGTTGAAGTGGAGGGCGCGCATCTGCGATGTCTCCTGGGGCAGATCGCGCTCGGCAATGTCGACGCCGTAGGCGGGAATGCCTTCGGCGATGCGGAAGGCATCGAGCGAGGCGCAGCCAACCGGAGTGGCGCCGCCGGTGCGCAGGCAGGGCCACAGCTTGGCCACGCCCGCCGAGGGGAGCCGGAATTCGTAGTGCGCGGCCAGCACGCCATAACCGCGGCGTATGACGAGGTCAAAACCGTTCCATTCCACGCGCACCGACGACATGGGGTGCAGCAGCACCGGCAGACCGATGCGCTCCAGCACCTCGTCGGCCTGCGGGCCGGTAAGGCCCAGCGCCGTCTCCGAGCCGGCCTCGCCCACCTGCTCTTCTCCCAGCGGAATCAGCTCCACGTCATCCATGATGATGTAGCCGTTTAGGTGGGCCATCAGGCGTTCGTACTGGTCGGCGGCAATTTCCAGCTCCAGCGTGGATTCACCCGCAAAGGGAGTGCCGGTCAGCTTGTCGCCGGACCTGGCGGCCGCGAGGTCCGGGTTGCGGCGCTGCGGGGATTGCTCCTCGTCGCCGCGCCACACCGTCAGGTCGCCCTGGATGCGGCCCTGCGGGTTGAGCACCAGGTTCCAGGCTCCGGAGCCTGGAAACAGATCGTTGACGCTGTTGGTCACCATGCCGCTGAGCCAGCGGAACCGGTCGGGGCCGCGCACATCCACGCGCTTCATCCAGCCCAGGTCATGCAGAGCCGCTCCAGAGACGAGCGCCGCTGTTTCCAGCTCCGGCGCGTCCAACTCCCGTGGAGTGAGAACCCCGTGGCAGGCAGCCAGCTCGCTTGCGGCGCGGGTTGGTTCAAAGGTGGCGGCCAGGGCGGTGGCCTGCGGATTGGCGATGAGATCGGTCTCGGTCATGGGAGAAAGTTCCCTCGTCCGGCGCGGATTGTCCAGTGGAAACCTGGCGCCGGACTGCATCCTGATTATAGCCTTGGAGGCAGATGCCGGGAGCGGCGGCCAGGGTGCGGGAATCGCGGCTTTGGTACCATGAGTCACCCTTAGGAGGATGATGAGCGCGCAGCGAAACAGGATGCGATGGGCAATGCGGACCGGCTGGTTTCTCGTCCCGATGGCGGCGGTTTGCCTGGCCGCTTCCGCACTGCAGCCGCAGGCCGCCCCGCCCAGCCGTCAGACTGGAACCCCGCCTGCCGGCACGGCGCAATCCGCGCCGTCCAAACCGCCAACTGCTGGCAACTCGGACAGTTCCGGCGCTACTCACATTACTCCCGAGCAGGCCAAGCAGTTGTTTGCGCTGGTGGATGTGCTGATGAAGTTCTCCTCCGACGAGAGCGGGCTGCCGATCAAGGACACGGTCAAGCGGCAATTGACGACCCGCGCTGCGGTGGAGAGCTATCTCGAGGAAAAGTTCAATGAGGACCAGGGTTCCAAACGGCTGGAGCGCGACGAAATCGTGCTCAGGAAATTCGGCCTGCTGGACCACGACTTTGAACTCAAGCCCTTTCTGCTGGTGCTGTTGAAGGACCAGATCGAGGCCTATTACGACTCGAAGACCAAGACCGTGAACCTGCTGGACTGGGTGGACGCCGACGAGCAGAAGCCGGTGCTGGCGCACGAGTTGACCCACGCGCTGCAGGACCAGCACAGCAATCTGGAAAAATGGGACGACCAGACGCCCGACGACGTTTCAACCGACGCGGCCGGCGACCAGGATCACCTGGCCAAAGATGAGATGGATACCGCCCGCGATGCGGTAGCCGAAGGCCAGGCCACGGCGGTCATGATGGACTACATGCTGAAGCCGGCGGGCAAAAGCATCGTAAAAGACCCCGAGGTGATGGATTTTGTGAGGAACCAGATGTCTGCCTCGCAGGATTCGCCGGTCATGGCGCGGGCCCCGCTGCTGCTCTCCGAGTCCATGCTGTTTCCCTATCGCGAGGGGCTGAGCTTCGAGCAGGACATCTGGATGGATCAGGGACAGACGGCGGCCTTTGCCGGCGCGCTCGATCATCCGCCCACTTCGAGCTGGGAGATTATCAATCCGCGCCAGTATGAGAAGCGGGCCATCCCCGCCATACCGCTGCTGCCCGACATTCATCCACTGGTAGACAAGCTCTATCAGCCTTACGACATTGGACAGGTGGGCCAGCTCGATCTGCACATCATGGCCAAACTGTTTGGCGGCGACGACGCAGCCCGCGACCTGACTCCGGCCTGGAATGGCGGCCTTTACTGGGCCGGCCAGTTGCGCAGCGCCACCACGCCGGCCGAACAGAGCGATACCGCGTCGCTGGCGCTGTTTTATCTGTCGGTATGGAAGAATGACGCCTCGGCGCAGGCTTTTACCAAGCTTTATGTGGATAGCCTTGGCCGCAAATACTCGAGCGTCAAGCCGGACGATGCGGCCGCCGGCTCGGCTCCCACCGACGAGGGCGAACAGGAGACGGTCTACACCACCAACGAAGGGCCGGTAGTGATTACCACGCGGGGCAAGCTGGTGTTTGTGGCCGAAAGCTTTCCGCTGCCGCTGGCCCGCAAGCTGACGGCAATGATTCTGGATGCACAGGGCACCGGCGAGATGCGCATGGCGCGGGCGGACGGCGCCGCTCTCCGCACCGTTTCGCTGAACCGGCCCGCAAAGTCCCCGGCGCAATCGGCGAGCCAATGGCGGCCGCTCTCCGGCGATCTGGTTCAGTTCTTCCAGAACTGCGGCGTGATGAAAGCCGCGGTAGACGCGGCCATGCGCGCCGTGCACACGCGCTGATCGCACCGGGCTTTCATCATAAGGCTCCCACAGTCTCGGTCTTGCTGGGTCGCGTTATGATGAAAGGCCGGAAGCGAACAATTTCCACAAGAATTTACTGAAAATTCTCGGAGTGCCAGGGGGGCGCGGGCGTGCAGGGCAAGCTGGAACTGATGCTGGGACCGATGCGGAGTAACAAGACCGCGGAGCTGTTGCGGCGCGCGGAGATGCGCCGCCAGTATGCCAGGCAGCACGTGATGATGCTGAAGCCGAGCGACGACACCAAGGGTGGCCCCGGCATGGTGGAAAGCCGCAATCCCAACGGCCACGCCAAGATGCACGCCCACGAGTTCAACTCCGCCAATCCATGGGAAGTGCTCGACGTGATTGCGGAACTGGAGCAGCGGATCGGCAAGCGCGTGGAGTGCGTCGCCCTTGACGAAGGGCAGTTTGTCAGCGAGCTGTTTCTGTTTGTCAAACACCTGCTGGAGGCCGGACATGACGTGTTGGTGGCCGGTCTCGATCTGGACTTTCGCGCCATGCCCTTTGGCGAAGTGCTCAACCTGACCTGGCTGGTGAACGCCTACGGCGGCAGCATCACCGAGTGCATGGCCTACTGCTCCTGCGGCCAGCGCGCACTCTATTCGCAGCGGCTGATCGAAGGCAAACCGGCGCCCTATGACAGCGCCATCAAGATGCCGGGCGACTCTTACGAGCCGCGCTGCGCGGAGCATTTCGTGCTTCCGGGCCGGCCGCACTGAGCTTTCCCGCGAAAAATCTTTCCCCTCGATATTTCTCCCGTCGCGAATTTTCCCGTCGAAAATTTTCCCGTCGAAAAGCGTTTCCGCCAGGTATCGAAGCAGCGGCGCCAAACCGGCTAGCCGCATAGACGACTTACAATGCCTGCATGCTTTGAGCACCCGCGTTCCGGCCGCTGAAAAACCGGGAACGCATGCCACCTCATCCAGCACAGGAGTACCCATGCATCGCCGAGCCTTTCTCCGCTCCCTGTCCGCGGCCGCGGCCGTAGCCGCCACCGGCACACATCCCGCCTTTGCCGCACTGCCCAAGATGAAGATCACGCGGGTGCGCGCTTATCTGCCGCCCAATCCCGATCCGCTCTTCAACCAGAGCGACACGGTGGTGACCATCGAAACCGATGCGGGCATTACCGGCATTGGCGAAGGCGGCTCGCACGACACGCTGGCGCAGTCCGCGGGCAGGTTGATCGGCCGCGATCCGCAGTTCATCGAACACCTGTGGCAGGACATGAACCGCGCCTTCTTTTATCCCGCCGGACGCGAGAAGGAAGACGCCATCGGCGCACTCGACCTGGCGCTGTGGGACATTCGCGGCAAGGCGCTCAGCCTGCCGGTGCATGAAGTGCTCGGCGGCATGGTGCGCAACTACTGCGAGTGCTACAACACGGCCGGCATCATTCCCGGCATCGGGCCTAAATCCACGCTCGAGGAGCGCGCCCATGCCACCATGGAGGCCGGCTATCGCGCCTTCCGCTTTGGCGCCGCGGACCTGCCCGCCAACACCACCTTCAACACCCATGAGCGCATCAACTATCTGCGCCAGGAGTGCGCCGCCGCGCGCCAGGGCGTGGGCAAAGACGGCGATTGGGTTGTCGATTTTCACCAGCGCTTCGACCTGTCGGACGCGATTCGCGGCTGCAACGAGATTGAGGAGTTCGCTCCTTATTTTGTGGAAGACCCGGTGCGCGCCGAAGCCTTTCAGCAGGACCTGCCGATTTTGCGCGAGAAAGTGAACGTCCCGCTGGCCGCTGGCGAGGAGTGGGGCAATCGCTGGGACTTCAACACGCTGGTCGAGCGCCACAACATCGACTACGTGCGCGCCACGCTGCCCAACGTGGGCGGCATCACCGAGATGATGAAGATTGCAGCCATCTGCGGGACGCACTTCGTCGGCATGGTGCCGCACTTTACCGGGCCCATTGCCACGGCCGCGCTGGTCAACTGCCTGGGCACCTTCTCCGGCCCCGTCATGATGGAGTACAACTACCAGGGCCGCACGCTGCCGCATCTGCCGGTATGCCTGGACTTCAAGAACGGCAAGCTCTATCCCAACGAACGCCCCGGCCTGGGCGTGGAACTGGACTACAAGCAGCTCACGCAAATCGCCGAGATCACCGAGCCGGTGACGGCGCGCGCGCAAACCTACTTCCGGCCGGACGGATCGATCACCAACTGGTAGAGCTACCGAGTCATGGAACGACGCTGGATTTCTTCTACTCGTTTGCGAAAGCGTTGGGAGGCGTGAAGCTTGCGGTTCGGCGTACCGGTCCGATTGGCATGATTGGCAAAGTTGGCCAACTTTGGCTATCCTGACAAATAGAGGTCATTTATGCCGACGCGCAACGTCAACCTGACTCCGGAACTGGATGGTTTTATCGCGACGAAAGTGGATGCGGGTCTCTACGCCAACGCGAGCGAGGTGATGCGCGCGGCTCTGCGGCTGCTCGAAAGAGATGAGCGGGAACAGGAAGGCAAACTGGCGGTGCTGCGCGCGGCGATCGACAAAGGGGTTGCCAGCGGGGTTGCCAAACCGGGTGTGTTCGCTCGTGTGCGCAGGAAATACGCCTTGCCGCAGCGAGAGGCATAGCCGTGGCCAAGGTCCGCATCTCCGCCGCGGCTGAGCGAGACATCGATGAGATTGCGGCTTACTCAATGGCCAAGTGGGGATGGCGGCAGGTAGATCTGTATCTCGCAAAGATTGAAGACGGCATTGACCTTCTGGCGAGCAATCCTTCGATTGGCCGCGCCTGCGAATCGATCCGCGCCGGTTTGCGTCGATTCGAGACAGGCCGCCACGTGATCTTTTACCTGATCCGCACAGATGGAATTCTGGTGGTGCGCGTGCTGCATCAGCGTATGATGCCGGCGAACTACGTGTAGCCTCGTTGCCGGCGCTGAGCCGCGCAGGCCCCGCTGTTAAACTTGAACCTGATGATTCTCCCGTTCGTCCGCGAAATTTTTGCGGAGCTGGAGCACTGTTCCGGATTTGAGCGCGTTCGGAGGCACTTGAGCCTCGGTGCGGGGCGTAGGCGTGTGTCCGGACTGACTTCGACTGCTCGCGCCTTGTACCTTCCGCTGCTGGCGCGGGCTGCCCGGCAGCCGGTGATCGTGGTGGTGGCCGACAACAAGGCCGCCGAATCGCTTGAAATCATGCTCAAGGCCGGATGCGAGCTGACCGGCGCCATTGACCCGGCGCGGGTGGTGCGTTTGCCCGCGCACGATGTGCTGCCGTTTGAAAATCTTTCGCCGCATCCCGATGTGCAGGAGCAGCGCGCCTCCGCGCTGTGGAAGCTTTCAACCGGCGCCGTCGACGTGCTGATTGCTCCGGTGGAAGCGGCGGCGCTAAAGCTCTTTGACCGCGAGTATTACGCCGGCCTCGCGGTGTCATTGCGGCGCGGCGAAGAGGTGGATCTCGAAGTGCTGACCGCGCACCTGGCCGGCGTGGGCTACACGCGCATGGACCTGGTGGAGATGCCGGGGCAGTTCACGCGGCGCGGCGGAATCCTGGATGTATATTCGCCGGAAACCGACCGGCCGGTGCGCATCGAGTTCTTCGGCGACGAGATCGAGACCATTCGCAAGTTCGATCCCGAGACGCAGCGCTCGCAGAGCGGGCTGGACGAGGTGGAGCTGCTGCCGCTGACAGAAACGCCGGTGACTGAGCGCCTGCTGGCCGCGGTGAATGCGCGCTTAAGCCGGGAGCGCGTGGAAGCTGAAGACGAGGAATTGGCCGCCGAAGCCGCCGCGGCGGGCGGCGTTAGTGTGTTTTCCGGCTGGGAGTTTTTTGCCGCGGTTGCCGGCGCAAATAAATCGCTGCTCTCGCTGGCTCCGCGCTGCGCGCTGTTTGTCGACGAACCGGGCATGGTGCGCAACCAGATTGACCGGTGGTGGAACAAGGTGGAGCAGCGGCACGAACGCTCCGGCATCGGCTCGCTCATCCGGCCGGAGGATATTTATCTGCGCCCCGAGCTGCTGCAGGCCGCGCTGGGCGCGCACATGGGGCTCGATCTCGACCAGTTGGGCGCGGTGGATGTGCTGGAAGAAGACGCGACGCTGGGCGAAGTGGAGTTCAACACGCGCCCCACGCTGCGCTTTCACGGATCCGTTCCCGCGCTCACCGAGCAGTTGAAGAATCTGATGAAGTCGGAGTCGCGCATTGTGCTGGCCGCGCCCAACCATGGCGATGTGGAGCGGCTTGCGACCGTGCTGCGCGAATATCAGATTCCCTATCGGCTGGGCAGCCGCCTGGCCCACGCCGGCGAAACGCTGCTGGAAGAAGCCAGCTACATGGCCGGCGACCTGCGCGTGCCGGTGATTGTGCGCACGCCGCTGGCCGCGGGCGTAAGCTTTACCGATGCCAACCTGGTTCTGTTTGGCGTCAACGATCTTTCCGACGACGCCGATGTGACCGCGCGCGCCGAACCCAGGCGATCGAAGACGGCGGCCTTCGTCTCCGACTTTCGCGATCTGACCATTGGCGACTACGTTGTGCACGTGGAACACGGCATTGCGCAGTACCAGGGTCTGAGGGAGATTGTGCAGGACGGGCTCTCGGTCGAGTTCATGATCCTCGAGTTCGCCGAGTCGGCCAAGCTCTACGTGCCGCTCACCCGGCTTGACCTGATCCAGAAGTATCGCTCCACAGACGCGGGCCCCGCGCCGGTGCTCAACAAGCTCGGCTCGCAGCAGTGGGCCAAGACCAAGGCGCGCGTGCGCAAGGCCATGCAGGACATGACCGCGGAGCTGCTCAAACTTTACGCGCAGCGGCACACCGCGCAGGGCACCGCCTTCGCTAAAGACAACGAGTTCCAGCGCGAGTTTGAAGATGCCTTCGACTACAACGAAACCGACGATCAACTCTCCGCCATCCGCGCCATCAAGTACGACATGGAATCGCCAACGCCGATGGACCGGCTGCTGTGCGGCGACGTGGGCTACGGAAAAACGGAAGTGGCCATGCGCGCCGCCTTCAAAGCCGTGCAGGACGGCAAGCAGGTAGCGGTGCTTACGCCCACAACGGTGCTCAGCTTTCAACACTTCGAGACCTTCAAAAAGCGATTTTCGCAGTTCCCGATCCACGTGGAGATGATCTCGCGGTTCCGCACCGCCAAAGAGCAGAAGGACATTGTGGAGCGGGTGGAAACGGGCAAGGTCGATATTCTCATCGGCACGCATCGGCTGCTTTCCAAAGACATCCGCTTCCAGGATCTGGGCCTGCTGGTCGTGGACGAGGAGCAGCGCTTTGGCGTGCGCCACAAGGAGCGGCTGAAGCAGTTGCGCAAGGAGATCGACGTGCTGGCCATGTCGGCCACGCCCATTCCCCGCACGCTGCACATGTCGCTGGTCGGCCTGCGCGATATGAGCGTGATCGAGACGCCGCCCAAAGACCGCATGGCGATTCAGACCGTGGTTGCCAAGTACGACGAGAAGATTGTGCGCTCTGCAATTGAGGTGGAGCTGGAGCGCGGCGGGCAGATTTATTTTGTGCACAATCGCGTGGAGTCCATCTACGAAATCGCGGCGCGCATCCAGGAGCTGGTTCCCGCGGCGCGCGTAGCCGTGGGGCATGGGCAGATGAGCGAGGGCGAACTCGAAAGAGTGATGCTGGCCTTCATGCATCACGAGTATGACGTTCTGGTGGCCACCACGATCATTGAAAACGGGCTCGATATTCCTCTGGCCAACACGATTCTCATCAATCGCGCGGACCGCCACGGGCTGAGCGAGCTTTATCAACTGCGCGGGCGCGTGGGCCGCTCGAACCGCCGCGCTTATGCGTATCTGCTCATTCCGTCGGAGGGCGAGCTGAACGAGATTGCTCGCCGGCGGCTGGCCGCATTGAAGGAGTTCAGCGACCTGGGCGCGGGCTTCAAGATTGCCGCGCTCGATCTGGAGCTGCGCGGCGCGGGCAACATGCTGGGCGGCGAGCAGAGCGGCCACATTGAGGCCGTGGGCTTCGAGCTTTATACGTCCATGCTCGAAGCCGCCGTGAAGGAGATGAAGGGCGAGCAGAGCGAAGACCACGTGACCACGCAGCTCAACCTGGGCATTGCGCTGCGCATCGACGAGAGCTACGTGCCGGAAGAGAATCAGCGGCTGCGCCTCTACAAGAAGGTGGCAGGGGCCGTGAGCCCGGCCGCTGTGAGCGAGATTCGCGCCGAGATGGAAGATCGCTACGGCGCGCTGCCCGACGCAACCGTTTATTTGCTGGAAGCCGCCATGCTGCGCCTGGAGTGCGAACGGATCGGCGTGGCGCAGATCGATCGCAGGCGCGCCGAGTTGCAGATTCGCTTTACGGAAAATGCGGGCGTAGATCCACAGCAGCTCATGCGGCTGGTGGCGCGCAATGCCAAGCGCGGCGCGCAGTTTACGCCGCAGGGCGTGCTCAAGTATCCGCTTGCGGCTTCGCGCCCCGATGAGGTTCTGCTTGAGATCCACGAGGTGCTGGCCAACCTTGCGCCGGTTACGGTGAACGCATGAGGAGACAACCGATGAAAGCAGCTCTCGCCCTGTTCACGATTGGAGCCACAATGTCTAGCGCCCTTGCAGCACACGCTGAGCAGCGGAACTGGAAGCAGCAGTTCCAGAAAATCTCCGACGAATACTTCGATCAGGTCTACTTCCGCTATGCGCCGTCCACCGCAACCTCGATCGGCTTTCACCAGTACGACGCGCAGCTCGAGGACTTTTCGCGGCCGGCCGTCGATGCAGAGATCGCCGCGCTGCACAGCTTTGAAAAGCGGATCGAGGCCATTCAACCCGATAGTTCCGCCGCGGATTTTGTGCCCCGAACCGACCGCGAGATGGTGCTGGCCAATATCCGCTCACAACTGCTCACGCTTGAGACCATCCGCCCCTGGGCGCAAAACGCGGACAATTACTCCAGCACCTGCGCCAACGCGGCCTTTGTGCTGATGGAGCGCAAATTTGCGCCGCCCGACGAGCGGCTGCGCTCACTGGTGGCGCGCGAGAAGCAGATGCCCGCGCTGTTGGCCGCGGCTCGCACCAATCTCCGGAATCCACCGCGCATTTTTACCGAGATTGCCATCGAGCAGTTGCCGGACATCGTAAGCTTCTTTGAGCATGACGTGCCCGAGGCCTTTCCCGACGCGCAGAACCCGGCGCTGAAGACGGAGTTTGCCCGTACCAACGCAGCGGTCATCACCGCGCTCAACGATTATTTAAGCTGGCTCAAAACCGATCTGCTGCCCCGCTCGAACGGCGACTTCCGCATTGGCGCCGAGACATTTCACAAGAAGCTCGAATATGACGAGATGGTCGATCTGCCGCTGAACAGGCTACTCGAAATTGGCTGGGCCGACCTGCGCAGGAATCAGGAACACTTCAAGGAAGTGGCGCACCAGCTCGAGCCGGGCAAGGACCCGCACGCGGTGCTTGAAGAGCTGGGAGCGGACCATCCCGCGCCCGATCAACTGCTCAACTCCTTCCGCGCTACCTTCAATAGCCTGGTCGCCTTCATCCGCGCGCATCACATCGTCACCATTCCGTCTGACGCTCAGCCGATTGTGGAAGAGACGCCGCCCTTCATGCGCGCGACCACCTTTGCCAGCATGGATACGCCCGGCCCGTATGAAGAAAACGCCACCGAAGCGTATTTCAACGTGACACTGCCTGATCCGAAGATGACGCCATCCGAGGTCGAAGGCTACATGCACTCGTTCAACATCGGCACCGTGATCTCAACCGCCGTACACGAGGCGTATCCGGGCCACTACGTGCAGTTTTTGTGGCTGCCGCAGGCGCCGAGCAAGGTGCGCAAGATTCTGGGCGCGAACACCAACGTGGAAGGCTGGGCGCACTACTGCGAGCAGATGATGCTCGACGAGGGCTATGGCCAGCCGGGGGCCGGCGCAAAGGACGAGCGCGAGTCAAAGATGTTGCGGCTTGGGCAACTGCAGGATGCGCTGCTGCGCGATGCGCGATTTATTGTCGGCATCGAGATGCACACCGGCAAGATGAGCATCCAACAGGCTGAGGAGTTCTTCCAGAAGGAAGGCTACCAGTCCAAGGAGACGGCCGAGGTGGAAACCAAACGCGGCGCGGGCGACCCAACCTATCTTTATTACACGCTGGGCAAGCTCGAAATCATGAAGCTGCGCGCGGATATGAAGAAGAAAGAAGGCGCGGCCTTCTCACTCGAAAAATTTCACGACGATTTTCTGAAACAGGGTTTTCCGCCGATCAAGATCGTGCGCGAAGCCATGCTCGGCGACAATTCGCCGACGCTGTAGAAACGGACCGAGGAGATGCGATGAGCAGGAAGGTGCGCAAAGCTGTTTTTCCAGCAGGCGGACTGGGCACGCGTTTTTTGCCCGCTACAAAAGTCATCCCCAAAGAGATGCTGGCGCTGGTGGACAAACCCATTCTGCAATACGGCGTGGAAGAAGCCATCGCTTCGGGCATTGAGCACATCATTGTGGTAACCGGCCGCGGCAAAGGCGCGATGGAAGACCACTTCGACATTAGCTTCGAGCTCGATGCAACGCTGGAGCGCAAGGGCAAGAAGGATCTACTTGCGCTGTCGCGCGGTATCGCATCGATGGCGCGCATCAGCTACGTGCGGCAAAAAGAACCGCTGGGGCTGGGCCATGCGGTGCTCTGCGCCAAAGAGCTGGTGGGCGACGAGCCCTTCGCCGTGATTCTGCCCGACGATGTGATCGACGCCGAGCCTCCGTGCCTGAAGCAGATGATCGATGTCTTCGAAGAAAAGGGCGGATCGGTGCTGGCCACCATGACGATTGAGGGAGCGGGCATCAGCGCGTATGGCGTGCTGGACGGCTCGGCCGACGCGTCAAGCCCGCGCATTTACAACTGCGCCGGCATGGTGGAGAAGCCGAAGTTCGAAGAGGCTCCGTCGACCCAGGCGATCATTGGCCGCTACGTGCTGACGCCGCGCGTCTTCGAGCTGCTTGAGACCACTCAGCCCGGCGCGGGAGGCGAGATTCAGCTTACCGACGGCATCAAGACGCTGCTCAAGGAAGAAAAGGTGTACGGCTATAACTTCGCCGGCAAGCGTTTCGATGCGGGCGACAAGTTCGGCATGCTGCAGGCGACGGTGGAGTTTGCGCTCAAACGGCCGGAGCTTGGCGAAAAGTTCCGCGCGTACTTGAAGGGGCTGGGGCTCTAAAGCGGAGTTAGCGGGGTTAGCGGGGTTAGCGGGGTTAGCGGAGTTAGCGGAGTTAGCGGAGTCAGCGGAGTCAGCGGAGTCAGCGGAGTCAGCGGAGCTAGTGTAGTCCGCCAAACAGATGGTCATTTAAGCTCTTTGAAAGGGCACGGCTTTAGCCGTCCCGTAAACGCCGCAGAATGAGTGTGGGCTTTAGCCCCTGAGGGAATGCCGCTTGCACCATGCGCAATTTTGGCTCGCAAATAGCAGATGCTATTTACGGCGGATACCACTAGTAGAGTTAGCGGAGTTAAGGTGCCGGATAAGTGAGCACGAAAACTAACACCGCTAACTGCGCTAACTCCGCTAACTCAGCGGCTTATCACCGCCTTCACCCCTTCCACTTGATGTTGCAGCCGATCGAGGGGCGCTGATCTGTGGGAACGGGCTTGCCGACCAGCACCGTGTCGATCGCCTTGCGCAGTTCTTCGCCGGTTACGGGAATGCCGTTGCCGGGGCGGCTGGCGTCGTACTGGCCGCGATAGACGAGGCGAAAATTTCTGTCGAAGAGGAAAAAGTCGGGCGTGCATGCGGCCATGTAGGCGTGGGCCGCGGCCTGCGACTCGTCATAGAGATAAGGAAAAGCGAATCCGTTGGCATGCGCCTGGGCTTTCAGTCCTTCAGGGCCGTCGGCGGGGTGGGTGGCCACATCGTTCGCGCTGATGGCGACGATGGCCAGCGGTTTGGATGCGTAGTCGGCGCCGAGCGCGCCCAGCGTTTTTTCAATGTGCTTCACATACGGGCAATGCGCGCAGATGAACATCACCAGCAGCGCGTCTTTGCCTTTGAAGTCGTCGCGGCGAAAGGTCTTGCCGGTGATTGCATCGGTGAGCGCGAAGTCCGGCGCGATGGTGCCAAGCTCAAGCATGGTGGATTCGGTGAGTGACATGGCGATGTCTCCTGAGGGATGGAAGGTTTGAGGTTTACGGCTGCCCCTTCGTTCAAAAACGCTATAAGGACGCAGCGCGACGCGGGTTGCTAAAACAATCCAGGCTGGCGGCCGGGAACGGCGATGCCGAAGTGCTCATATGCCAGGCGCGTGGCCACGCGACCGCGGGGGGTGCGGTCCAGAAATCCAATCTGGATGAGGAACGGCTCGTAGACTTCTTCAAGCGCGTCTTCCTCCTCGGCCAGGGTTGCGGCCAGAGTGCCCAGGCCGACGGGGCCGCCGTCGTACTTATGAATAATGGTCAGCAGCAGTCGGCGATCGATCTCGTCGAAGCCATGCGCGTCAACCTCGAGCATGGTGAGCGCCGCGTTTGCCGTGGGACGGTCGATGGTGCCGGTGCCGCGCACCTGCGCGTAGTCGCGCACCCGCCGCAGCAGGCGATTGGCGATGCGCGGCGTGCCGCGGGAGCGCAGGGCGATCTCCGCCGCGCCGTCGCGGTCGATCGGAATCTGCATCACCTCGGCGGAGCGCTCGACAATGATGCGCAGTTCCTCTTCGGTGTAAAACTCGAGCCGCAGCAGGATTCCAAAGCGCGAGCGAAGCGGCGAGCTCAGCAGGCCGGGACGGGTGGTGGCGCCGATGAAGGTAAAGGGACGAATGTCCATGACATGAGTGCGCGCCGCCGGACCCTGGCCGATGATGATATCGAGCTTGTAGTCTTCAAGCGCGGTGTAGAGTTTTTCCTCAAGCACCGGCTGCATGCGGTGAATCTCGTCGAGAAAGAGCACCTGGCGCTCGCGCAGATTGGTGAGAATCGCCGTCAGGTCGCCCTGGATCTGCAGCGCCGGGCCGGACGTCTGCTGGAATGCCACGTTGAGCTCGTTGGCGACGATGGTCGCCAGGGTGGTTTTTCCCAATCCGGGGGGGCCGAAGAGCAGCACATGATCGAGCGCGTCGCCGCGGGATTTGGCGGCTTCGAGCGCGATGGCAAGCTGCTCCTTCGCTTTGGACTGGCCGATGAACTCCCGCAGCCAACTGGGGCGCAGCTTGAGCTCGAAGTTCTGCTCTTCGTCAGCGCGCGCGGCGCTGACCAGGCGTTCCGGAGAGTTGTCGCGGGCAATGGCCATGCTCACCAGAAGTGTAGCGGGTCAGGCGCGCAGGGGCAAAGAAACGCATAAATGTGATGCTTGCGCCGCTGCTCTTTGCCCGCATTCCTGTTTTTGACCATCCAGGTTCCCGCGCGTTGGGTGACGCAAAATGGTCATTGACTCACCATTTTGCTTCCAGTAGCATGACGCTAAATTCGATGCGGTATGGATTGGATTGAAGCGACTCGGCTGACCGAAAGCAGGTTTCAGTGCTCAGGCGCAGGCATCGTTCTCGCACATCGAGAAGGGCCAATTTTGCGCGCGGCACAGGAATTCACGAGATCGCGATTGTGGAGCGATCCCGCTGAGTGGGGCCGAGCCCATTGATTTACGGCTGGGCCGCGAGAGAATTCCAGACCGACCCGCCGGGCGGATTCGCCAGGAGACTTCTATGCGTCGTCGTGCTCTACTGGGCCTATCAGCTCTCTGCCTCATCATGTTGCCGCTTAGCAGCTGCATCAACTCCCCGTCCTTGACTTCGATTGTGATCACTCCCAGTACGTATACGATCACGCTGGCTTCGAATGGATACGGCGGCTATTGGAGCTATGAGGCTACCGGGTACTATACGCATCCCGACCATATTGCCAGAACGGAGGATATTACCGACCAGGTCACCTGGACCTCACTGGCTCCCATCATGGTCACCATAAGCAATGCCGGAGTTGCCACGCCCACCGGCCTGGCGACGGGAACCTCGCAGATCACAGCAAGTGCGCAGGGGTTTCACGGCTTAATTGTCAGCAACGCTTCGACGTTCACTGTTCAATTGCCGACGACAACCACCGCTGGCCGTGTGACGAAACTCTCAATCGTTCCTTCGCAGAATCAAGAAGCTCCATTTGCGGCGATGGGAAAGACTGCGGACGGGAGCACGACGAGTGTGACGGATCACTTGACCTGGTTGTCGAGCAACCCGCAGACCGCTACGATTGACGAAAATACCGGAACCATCAAGATGATCGGCGCCGGCAAGACAACGATCACTGCCATTTACACCAACGCCGACGGTGGCATGGCGATGGGCACCAAGGTACTGACGGTAGCTCCGTAGAACCAGGCGCGTAAAACCGGGCAAAACACTTCTTCCCTCCATTTTCAGACAGCAGGAATGCCGTTCTTGGGGGCGGCTTTCCTGCGTTGGAGTGAGAATGAAGGCGCAAATAAGGCGGGCTTCCGGCGGAATGGTGCCCGCACTAAAGGCCAGCCGGTTTACGGGCAACTTTGGCATGGACATGAGTAGCCAGCGTTTAGACTGGTAAAGTCCGTCTGAGCGTAATGACCCACAGGTTTGGAATCCTTCGCCGCTTCCGCTTCAATCTGCCGCAGCGCATCGCTGCCGGCCTTCTCGCACTTTTTCTCATGCAGGGCCTGTGGGTCGCGTCGCACCAGACGCTGACCGATCGCGATTACCAGTATGCGCGCTGCGGACGCGAGACCTGGGAACGGCCCTCGGCGCTGGCCGGCTACTACACCACCTGCGGCAACATTCACGACGGCATTCTTGCCTATCGGCTGGCCGGCCTGCCGCTTACGCTGAACGTGCTGGCCGAGCGCGGGCTGGACCAGTTCCGCAAGCCCGAGGACCGGGTGGTGCAGACCGGCGGCGAAGTAAGCACCTGGGAACTGCGCCACCAGATGACCCACATCCTGCTGCTGCTGCGGTTGCCGTTTCTGCTGGCGGGCTGCGCGCTGGGCGGATGCGTGTGGTGGGTGACGAGGCGGCTCTATGGCAACCTGGGCGGCTACACGGCGCTGGCGCTCTACTGCTTTTCTCCGCCGGTGCTGCGGGCCTGTCTTTCGCCCGACACCGAGGTGCTGGCGGCGCTGGGCGTCTATGGCGGCGTGTACACGTGCATCGGCGTGGCGCATGCCATGCAGGGGCCGCGGCGCAAGTGGCGGCCGCGCCTGGTGCTGCTCACCCTGCTCTTCGGCCTGGCCGCGGCCGCGCACATTGCGGCTCTGCCGGTGGCGGCCCTGCTGGGGCTGGTGCTGATAGTGTGGATCGCCGAAGGCCACCGCAGCCAGGCGCTGCCGGTGGTGATGGCCGCCTCGGCGGGCGCGCTGGCGCTGCTGTTCGCCTGCTACGGGTTTTCGCCCGACGCCTACAGCTACGTGTTCCGCTCGGCCTCTGGATTTCTGTGGTTCTCGCTCGCGCCGGGCGAACGATTCTTTTCCACGCTCGCCAATGCGGGCATCACGATTGCCGTGTGCGCCGCGCTGGTGATCTACGTGGCGCAGCGCAAGGCGCGCTACTTTGGCAACACCACTCCGCTGTTCTGCGCACTGGTCTGCCTCACGCTGATCATGACCGGCGCTCCGGGCAGTCCCAGGGTGTGGTCGATTCCCTTTCTGGCGACCTTTGCGGGCGGGGTGTTTGCCGACATGTACGAGAGCCCGCGGGAGCGGCTGGCGCTGGCCGCGGCGGGGGTTCTGGTGGGGTTGCAGGCGGTGTTCTGCGTGCTGAGCCTGCGGGGTATGATCTAAGGCCGGCGACCGGGAATTTCCGAGTGCGCCGGGAGCGTGAATCGATCTCTCATAAAATAAAGCAAACTAAAGACTTATTCGCCAGCCCCTGTCTTGCTAAAGTAGGCTCCGGAAGGGTAAAATCAGAGTCATAAGCCTGCGGACTCCGGCCCTGCATTTTCCGGACTCTTGCCGCCTTCCCGCAGCCTGAAAAAACCTTATGGCAGACGATCAGAACCCACAGCTTCCCCTCGATGGCGGCGTTCCCCCCGGCAGCGGCACGAACCTGATTCCCATCAACATCGAAGAGGAGATGCGCCGCTCCTATCTCGACTACTCGATGAGCGTGATCATCGGGCGGGCGCTGCCCGATGCGCGCGATGGCCTTAAGCCGGTGCATCGGCGGGTGCTGTACGCCATGAACGAGATGGGCCTGCAGCACAACAAGAAGTACACCAAGTGCGCCAAGGTGGTGGGCCAGGCCATGGGTGTTTACCATCCCCACGGCGACTCGGCCATTTATGACACGCTGGTGCGCATGGCGCAGCCATTCTCGCTGCGTTACCCGCTGGTGGACGGCCAGGGCAACTTTGGCTCGGTGGATGGCGACCCGCCGGCGGCCATGCGCTACACCGAGTGCCGCATGGAGCGTATCGCCGGCGAGCTGCTGGCCGATATCGACATGGAGACCGTGGACTTTGTGCCCAACTACGACGAGTCCACACTCGAGCCGTCGGTTCTTCCGACGCGCATTCCCAATCTCATCGTCAACGGGTCGAGCGGCATTGCGGTGGGCATGGCCACCAACATTCCGCCGCACAATCTCACCGAAGTGGTCAACGCGGCCATTGCGCTGGTCAACAATCCCGGCGCCGGCCTGGCCGAGGTGTTGAAGCACGTGCAGGGGCCGGACTTTCCCACCGGCGGATTCCTCTACGGCAAAGCCGGCATTCCCAACGCCTACCAGACCGGCCGCGGCCGCTTTATGATGCGGGCGCGCGTGGCCACGGAGAACCTGACCAAGGAAAAACAGGCCATCATCGTCACCGAGATTCCCTACCAGGTGAACAAGTCCAGGCTCATCGAGCGCATCGCCGACCTGGTGAATGAGAAGATCATCGACGAAATCAGCGACGTGCGCGACGAGAGCGACCGCGACGGAATGCGCATCGTCATCGAGCTCAAGCGCGCCGCGCAGCCGGAGATCGTGCTCAACCAGCTCTATAAGCACACCCAGATGCAGGAGAGCTTCTCGATGATTTTTCTGGCCGTGGTCAACGGCCAGCCGCGTGAACTGGGCATGGACGCCGCCCTCCGCGTCTTCATCGATCACCGCATCGACGTGGTGCAGCGGCGCACCGTCTATCTGCTGCGCAAGGCGCGCGAGCGCGAGCACATCCTGGAAGGCTACAAGATTGCGCTCGACAATCTCGATACCGTCATCCGTATTATTCGCGGATCGGGTTCGCGGGCAGAGGCGCGGGAAAATCTGTATGCCTGGGGAAAAGGAACCGAGATCGTCATCACCCTTGACCGCGAGCGGCTGGCCTCCGAAGAACGCGGCCTTTCGCTCCGCCAGGTGGACGCCATTCTGGAACTGCAACTCTACCGCCTGACCCAGTTGTCGGTGGACGAGATTCTCCGCGAGTTGGGCGAGATCCGGCTCAGGATTGCCGATCTCGAAGAAATTCTGGCCAGCGACAAGAGACTGCGCGGCGTGATCATCAAGGAGCTCGAAGATGTTCGCGACCGCTACGGCGACAAGCGCCGCACCGAGATCATAGACGAGAGCGCCGAGCTGCAACTGGAAGACCTGATCGCCGACGAGCAGGTTGCGGTAACGGTGAGCCACCAGGGCTACCTGAAGCGCACGCCCATCTCCATCTATCGCCAGCAGCGCCGCGGCGGCACCGGCCGCACCGGCATGAAGACCCGCGAAGAAGATTTCGTCTCGCAGTTGATCGTGGACTCGACCCATGCCTATCTGCTCTGCTTCACCAATACCGGGCGCGTCTACTGGCTCAAGGTGTATGAGATTCCCGACGTGAGCGCCGCGGGCAAGGGCAAGTCCATGCAGAGCCTGCTCGATCTGCAGCCGGGCGAAAACGTGCGCGCCATTCTCCCCGTCCGCCATCTGGAAGAAGAAGGCAAGTACATTTTCTTTGCCACGCGCAACGGAATCGTGAAGAAGACGCCTCTCAAAGACTTTTCCAATGTGATGGCCCGAGGCATTATCGCCATCGTGCTGGATAAGGAAGACGACCTTGTCACCGCCGACCTGACCAACGGCAGGCAGTACATCTTCCTTGCCACGCGCGAAGGCATGGCGATCCGCTTCCAGGAGGAGTACGATCCCGAGCGCAGCGGCATGGGCCTGCGCCCCATGGGCCGCAATGCAGCCGGCAACAAGGGCATTTCGCTCAAGAAGGGCGACTATGTCATCGGCGCAGCCATCACCGACTCCGACGAGACCCGCGATGCCGAGCGCGACGAGTGCGCCAAGACCCGCGGCCTGGCCGGCAAGCTCGCCGCGCTGCGCAACAGCTACACTGCCGCCAAGGATGCTCTGCAGAAAGCACGCGAAGACCGCCGCAACGGCGCGCCCGACGACGAGAAGCTCAAGGCCAAGGATAAGAGCGCGGAAAAAGCCCTGGAGGATGCCGACAAGGCGCTCACGGAGCTGGACCAGAAGCTCTGCGTGACGCGATCGCTCATTCTCACCATCACCGAGAACGGCTTTGGCAAACGCACCGATGTGGACGAGTATCGCCTGACCGCTCGCGGCGCACAGGGCGTGAACAACCTGAAGGCCACGCCCAAGGTGGGCAAGTCCTCATCCATCCTGCTGGTCAACGAAACGTCCGAGCTGATGGTGATCAGCCAGTTCGGAAAGATCATTCGCATTGACACCAAGCAGGTGCGCGCCGCCGGCCGCGCCACCCAGGGAGTTCGCCTGCTGAACCTCGAGTCGGAAGATAAGGTAGCCGCCGCGGTGATCATCCCGCCCGATGAGGTCAACGGAAAAGAGGAAGAGCAGGGGACGCTGCTGCAGTAGTCAGCCATTCGAGACATCAATTCCATCATGCCCGCAACCGGCGCCAAACCGATCGACACCACCGACGAAGCCAGCGCGGCCAGGGCTGTGCAGCAGATGTTCGACTCGATTGCGCCACGTTATGACCTGCTGAATCACCTGCTCTCGGCCAATGTGGACCGGCTGTGGTGGCGCAGGGCCGCGCGACGGTTCCGTGCTGTGCTGGCGCAGCCCGACGCATCCATCCTCGACATCTGCTGCGGCACGGGCGACATGACCATGGCGCTTTTGAAGCACCGTCCGCGTGCGGCGCGGCCCATTATCGCAGCGGATTTTTCGCGCGGCATGCTGGCGCGCGGCGAGCACAAGTTTGCGCGCAGCAACGTTACCGTTCTTGAGGCCGACGCGCTGCGCCTGCCGATGCGCGATGCCTCGCTCGATCTCATTGTGACCGCATTCGGCTTTCGCAACCTGGCCAACTACGAGGCCGGCCTGCGCGAGTTTCATCGCGTGCTCAAGCCGGGCGGCCAACTGGGCATTCTGGAATTCAGCGAGCCCGGCGGACTGATGGGCAAGGCCTATGCGCTTTATTTTCGCCGCGTAGTTCCGGCAATCGGCCGCATGGTGTGCGGTCGCGTCCGGGGCGAAGTGGCCGGACCCTACAACTACCTGCCCGCCTCGGTCGGCAGCTTTCCACCGCCCGCTGACATGCTCAACCTGATGCGCGGCTGCGGCTATCTGGACCCGGCGTGGCAGCCCTACACGTTCGGCATCGCCGGGTTGTACACGGCCACGCGGGCAACGGTAAGCTAAAGGCCATGACTTCAGCCGCTCCCAGCGCGCCAACATCCGGCAAGCAGCCTGGCGAACGCAGCCCAGGTGCGCCGACGTTCCGCAGCGCGGACATCGCGGCTGAAAAGCGCCGGGTGGCGCGCGTGTCGATGCTGGCCGCAACCGTGATGACGCTGCTCAAGCTTGCGGCCGGGCTGCTCTCCGGATCGCTCGGCGTGCTGTCTGACGCGGCGCACTCGGGTCTCGATCTCATTGCCTCCGCGCTCACTTATTTCTCGGTCAACGTGAGCGACAAGCCGGCCGACGAGGACCATCCGTACGGCCACGGCAAAATCGAGAACCTGTCCGCGTTTACAGAGGCCGGGCTGATGGCCGTCTCCTGCGCGTGGATCGTCTGGGAAGCCGTCAGCCGCATTTTCTTCCGCCCCGTGGAATTGCATCACTCCCTGTGGCCGGTGCTGGTGCTGCTGACTTCGATCGCCGTGGACTACTGGCGCTCACGCCGCCTGCGCGCCGTTGCGAGCCGCACCGGCTCGCCCGCGCTGGCCACCGACGCCTTCCATTTTTCCTCTGACATCTGGTCCTCGGTGGCAGTGCTTGTCGGCCTGATTGCAGCGTGGCTGGGCGAGCGTTTTCACGTGGGCTGGCTGGGCTATGCCGATCCGCTCGCGGCCATCGTGGTTTCGCTCATGATTCTGCGCATGACGGTGCGCCTGGGGCAGGAAGCAGCGGGCGCGCTGATGGATGAGATTCCCGCCGAGACGCGGCGCAGGCTGGTGCGCGAAGTGGAACGGGTGGAGGGCGTGCTGACCGTGGAACAGGCGCGCGTGCGCCGCGCCGGGGCCGACTACTTTGCCGATCTCACGCTCGCCTTGCCGCGCCGCTCCACCTTCGAGCATACCGAGGAGCTGGTGCACGCCGCAACGGCCGCCGCGCATCGCGTGCTGCCCACCGCCGACGTCGTCATCCACACCGTGCCGCGCCAGACCCGGGCCGAAAGCATCTTTGACCGGGTGCGCGACGTGGCTGCCCGCAACAACGTCTCCGTGCACGAGCTAAGCATCCAGTCGCACAACGCGCGGCTGCGTGTGGAACTGCACGTTGAAATCGAAGAGAACGTGCGGCTGTGCGATGCGCATGGCTTTGTGAGCGGCCTGGAAGCGGAGATTCTGCGCGAGGTGCCGGAGATCGATGCGGTGCTAACGCACATCGAAAGCGAGCCGGCCACCATTGAACAGCCCGCCGCTGTTATCTTTGAAGATCGCCGCGCGGAGACGGCATTGCGCGCCGCCGCCGCCGACTTTCCTGACATTGTCGACGTACACGCCATCTCCGTAAGCCGCATGGGCGAACACGTTTCAGTAACCTGCCACTGCACGCTGCCCGACGAGTTGCCGATGCGCCGGGTGCATGAGATCATTACCGCGCTTGAAGACCGCTTCAAACTGGAGTGCCCGGAGGTCTACCGGGTCACCATTCATCCCGAACCAGTGACGGATAATAGTCGATAGTGCGGCAGACGGCGTTCATCCCGAGGAACCAGCAGCCATGAGAAGCCGGCCCATTCTCAATTTTTTCCAGGTTGCCTCGCTGCTTCTGCTGCTGGTGGCCGTGGCTCTGCTGGCGGCCATCACCACCATGCACTTTGCCATTCACGGCGCCGAAGTGCAGGTGCCCGCGCTCAAGGGAATGACGGTTGCGGACGCGCGACGGGAGACCGCCGGCCTGGGCCTCAACCTGGATGTGGATAATCGCTACTACTCCGGCGATGTGGCCGCGGGACACATTCTCACCCAGTCGCCCGCGTCCGGCACAGTGGTGCGCCGCGAGTGGCGGGTCCGCGTGGCCGAGAGTCTTGGCCCGCAGCGGGTTGAGGTGCCGGACACCGTGGGCACGCAGGACAGAATGGCAGCCCTGGAGCTGCAGCGCGCCGGACTCGATCTGGGAAACACCGTCCATCTGCCCGACGCCGGCGCGCCGGAAAATGCCGTGCTGGCGCAGGATCCGCCCGCGCACGCACAGGACATCGAGCAGCCCAGCGTGAGTCTCCTGGTGGCCGCGCCCGACAATGAGCCGCCGGACGGATACGTGATGCCGGACCTGGCCGGGCTGCCCATCGTGACCGCGCAGATGCAGTTGCAAAAAGCCGGCATCAAGACCGCAACACCGAACTACGCCGAAGTACCCGTTCCGGCGGGGGGAGCCGTCGTGCCCGGTTCGGTCATAGCACAGACGCCGGCGGCCGGTGCGCGCGTGGATCAGACCACACAGGTGGAGCTGACCGCGGCAAAGTAAATCTCGAAGGAGAGCAGGAACATGGGATTGATGGAAGATGTGGAACGCGTTGCGCTGCAGGAGCGCGAACTGCGCCTGCCGCGGCTGGACGCGCAGGTGGCGTGGGAGCTGGGCACGCGGCTCAGAGCGATGGCCGTGGAACGCGGCCTGGGCATCGTGATCGACGTGCGCCGCTTTGGGCAGCCGCTCTTTTACTCCGCGCTCGAAGCCACCACGCCGGACAATCCCGAATGGGTGCGCCGCAAGAGCAACGTGGTGGCGCGCTATCATTGCAGCTCCTACGGCATGGGTCTGAATCTGAAGACGAAGGGGCAGGCGCTTGAAGATCGCGGCCACGCGATTGCCGATTTTGCCGCGCACGGCGGCGCATTTCCGCTGCATGTGGAGGGTGCCGGAATCGTGGGCTGCGTCACTGTCTCCGGCCTGCCGCAGCGCGCCGACCATGAGTTGGTGGTTGAAGCGCTGTGCGCGCTGCTGGGCCGGGATTACGCGGCATTGAAGCTGCCGCTCGAGTGAAGATTACGCCGCCGCGGCCATTGACTCCTGGCCTTTGTTCACCTTTTTCACCCGGTCATTGATCTCGTCAGTAGTCGCAATCTCAATGCTTGCGTTGAGCGCGAGAATATTCACCCGGCGCGCTCAATCCAGGCAAGAAAAAATCCATCCGTATGCCACTGGCCCGGCAACAGACGAAGTGTGCCCTCTTCAGTGAGTGCCTGGCGAAGTTGCCCGGCGCCCGCGTCGGCAAGGATGCCCGCGTCGCGCATGGCTTCAATCCGGCCGGCAAGCGACAGCAGACGCGCATCGGCCACTTCAGCCAGAACCGCGGCGACTACCTGCTCATTTTCTTCGGGCTCAAGCGAGCAGGTGGAATAGAGAACATGTCCACCGGGGCGCACGGCGCGCAGCGCGGCGCGAACAATGGCGCGCTGGCGCTCGGCATGGCGCACCAAGTCTTCGGCGCGCAGCCGGTGACGAATCTCCGGATTGCGGCCCAGAGTTCCGGTGCCGCTGCATGGCACATCGGCAAGCACGAGATCGAAGACCGCATCTTCTTCAAGCGCGGCCGCATCCGCAAGCCGGAATTCCACGCGCGCGGCATGCATCGCGAGCCGCTGGCGCAACTGATCCAGCCGCGGAGCGCTGGACTCGCAGGCAACGATGCGCGCCTGAGGATTGCGCTCTGCCAGAATCAGCGTCTTGCCGCCGGGAGCCGCGCACGCATCGAGAATGTGCGGCTGGTTCCGGTTGACAGCCGTGGCAGCAATTTCGGCGATGAGCTGCGATCCCTCATCCTGAATCCGAATCCGGCCCGCGCGGAATGCGTCGGCGGCCGTGGCGTCGCCGGAGACCACCGTGCGGGCGCAGATGAGCCAATTGCCGGGAGTGAGCACGACGCCCGACTGCGCAAGTTCGCCTTCCGCATCGGGCGCTGCCAGGCGCACGGCAAGCGTGGGCTGCGCCTGCCCGCGGCGGCAGAGGTCGCGCGCAGATTCGGCGCCGTAGTGCGCGGTCCATCGCTCAACCATCCACGCCGGATGCGCTTCGATGGAAGCAGCATCGAGCAAAAATTCATCCGCACCATTGAAGCCCGGTACGCCGATTGCCACCTTGCGCAGCACCGCATTCACCATTCCGGCGGAGAACCGCTGACCGGCCTGCTTGGCCAGCTCCACGCTCTCGCCGATGGCGGCGTGCGCCGGAATGCGATCGAGAAACAAAAGCTGAAACGCGCCCAGGCGCAGCGCAATCAGGATCTCCGCATCCAGCTTAGCACCGGGGCGCTTGAGAAGCGGACGAAAGGCGCGATCGAGAACGATCTGCCAGCGCAGCACGCCGAGCACCAGCGTGGTAGCCAGATTGCGGTCGGCCACGGCGAGTGCGTCAACCGCTTTCCCGCGCAGCAGCGCGTCGGAGTGCGATTGCCCGCGCTCCACGTCCAGCAGGATGCGGAATGCCTGTCTGCGCGCGGGAGAAATGGCAGGCACGCGCGTCAACCCAGGCGCGCTTCCGCATCGAGCGGATTGCCGCGCAAAAACTCCGCGGCGGTGAGCCGCTTTTTGCCTTCGAGCTGAACCTCGAGCAGTTCAAGCCATGTATTCTGCGCGCACGCGGTGTACAAGCGACCGGCCTCGATCGCTACCCGTCCCGGCTCGATTGCCATGGACGCCGCAGCCACCGGCTCCACTGCCGCAGCCATGCGATGCACAATGAGTTTTTTGCCGCTGAGTTGAGTGAATGCGCCGGGCCATGGCTGAAAGCCGCGCCAGCGGTTGTACAGCTCCTGTGCGGCGCGCGCGGCAAAGTCCATGCGGCCGTCGTCGCGGTTGAGCACGGGCGCAAAGCTGGCGAAGCTGTGATTCTGCGGCTGAGGCGCGATGGTTCCAGCGGCAAGCCCATCGAGAGTCTGCGCCAACAAGGGCGCGCCGGCGCGGGCCAGAATTTCGAACAGGTCGATCGCCGTCTGGTCGGGCCCGATCTCATGCGTCTGCTGCAGCAGGATGGGGCCGGTATCGAGCCCTTCTTCAAGCAGCATGGTGGTGTTGCCGGTAAATGCGTCTCCCATGGCCACCGACCATTGAATAGGCGCAGCGCCGCGATACTTAGGCAGCAGCGATGCGTGCAGATTGATGCAGCCCAGGCGCGGCAGCGCCAGCATCCAGGGCGGAATGATGCGTCCGTAAGCCACCACCACGATTGCGTCGGGCGCGATGGACTCAAGCTGCGCGCGAAATTCCGCGTTGTTGCGAATCTTTTCCGGCTGAGTCACGGGCAGGCCCGCGGCCACGGCGGTCTGCTTTACCGGTGGCGCGGTAAGCTGCTGCGCGCGGCCCACGGGACGGTCGGGCTGCGAGACCACCAGAGCGATCCGGTGCCCCGCGGCCAGCAGCGCTTCCAGCGCGGGAACGGCGAACTGCGGCGTTCCGCAGAAGACCAGCTTGAGTGGCTGCGGCGGGCCTGTCATGCCTGGTTCACCAGGCGCCTTCGCTCTGCATCTTGCGAATCTTGCGCAAGTTCAAGTTGCGCTTGAGCGGGCTCATGCGGAAGATGAACAGAATTCCGTCGAGATGGTCGATCTCGTGTTGAAAGGCGCGTGAAAGCAGATCCTCGCCGTCCATCTCAAACCACTTGCCGTTCACGTCCTGCGCGCGGATGCGGACCCTGGCGGAACGCACCACCTTCTCGCGAATCTCGGGAAAGCTGAGGCATCCCTCTTCATCGTAAAGCCTGCCTTCGCCGGAGATGACCTCGGGATTGATGAGCACCAGCTTGTCTTTCGGCTCCTTGCCCATGGTCAGGTCGACCACCGTCACCCGCTTGGAGACGCCCACCTGCGGCGCAGCCAGCCCGATGCCCTGCGCCGCGTACATGGTCTCAAACAGGTCGGCCACCAACTGGCGCAACTCGTCGTTGAACTCGGTAACCGGTTCGCCGGGCTGCGAGAGCACCGGTTCCGGATATTTGACAATCTTCAGGATCATCGCTCGCCCGCTAGAATTTGTGAATCTGTTCGATGTAGCTGTCGAAGTTGCGTTTCATCTCAAGCACGGAGTCGCCGCCGAACTTCTGCTGGGCCACGCCGGCCAGTGTAACCGCGACCATTGCCTCGGCGGCCACGCCCGCAGCCGGCACCACGCAGATGTCGCTACGCTCGTAGCTGGCGCTGGTGGCCTCGCGGGTATCAAAGCGCACCGACTCGAGCGGACGGCGCAGCGTGGAGATGGGCTTCAGATAGCCTCGCACCACGATGTCTTCGCCGTTGGAGACGCCGCCTTCAATGCCGCCGGCGTTGTTGTGCGGACGGGTAAACCGCGTGGGCCGGCCGTTATCTTCCGTGGCGTAGTGAATGGGATCGTGTACCCGCGAGCCGAACGATTCGGCAGCCGTAACACCGCGGCCAATCTCGACCGCCTTCACCGCCTGCAGGCTCATGACCGACCAGGCAAGCAGGCCGTCCAGGCGCTCGTCCCAGTTGGCATAGGTGCCCAGGCCGGCCGGAACATTGTGCGCCACCACTTCAAAGACGCCGTTCACCGTATCGCCGGTACGCGCGGCCTCTTCCACCTCTTCTTTCATGCGCCCTTCCGAGGCGGAGTCCACGCAGCCCAGCATGACTTCGTCCCGGTCGGCGAGCGCGGCAATCTCCTCCCAGGCTGCCGGACGGTCAAGCTCGGCGCGGCCCACGCGGATCACATGGCTGAGCACCTCGATGCCCAGCGTGCGCAGGAACAGCTTGGCAAAAGCGCCGGCGGCCACACGCGAGGTAGACTCGCGAGCCGATGCCCGCTCCAGCACGTAACGCGCGTCGGCAAAGTTGTACTTGAGCGCGCCGGCCAGATCGGCATGACCGGGCCGCGGCGAGGCAACCGCCTGGTGCTTGGCCGGATCGCCGGCTTCCACTGGCAGTTTTTCCTCCCAGTTCTTCCAGTCGCGGTTCACAATCTCGATGGCGATGGGCGAGCCGATGGATTTGCCATGGCGCACGCCGGAAAGGATGTGCGCCTTGTCGGTTTCAATCTTCATTCGACCGCCGCGGCCGTAGCCCTGCTGGCGACGCCATAGCTCGCGGTTGATGAATTCAAGATCGACTGGGACTCCGGCCGGAAGCCCGGAGATCAACGCAACCAGGGCCTCGCCGTGAGACTCGCCGGCGGTGGAAAAACGGATCATATTGATTCCATTGTAATGTGGATTGCCGGGATCAGGGATCAGGGATCAGGGATCAGGGATCACGAGAAGTCTGTGTTTGTATCCGGAGGCTGCCCATACTACGGCTCTGGTTGCGCCTGAGGTCCTTATTGCGGTTCCCTAATCGCCGTCCACTCGCATACCATTTCGTCCATGGCCTACTTCCTGTTCAAAAGCGAGCCCGACGTTTACTCCTTCGACGATCTTCTGCGCGATAAGGAAACCATCTGGGACGGCGTGACCAATCCCACCGCCGTCAAGCATCTGCGCGAAATGAAGGCGGGAGCGAAGTGGATTTTTTATCACACCGGCGACGAGAAAACCGCCGTCGGCACCGGCACCGTGGTCAGCGTGGACCCCGCCGATCCCAAAGTGCCGATTGTGAAGGTGAAAGCCGGCGCGCGGCTCAAGCATCCCAAGCCGCTGCCGGCCATCAAGGCTGAAAAGCTCTTCGCCAGCTCGCCACTGGTGCTCATCGGCCGGCTCTCGGTGGTGCCGCTCACCGCCGAGCAGTGGGAGTGGTTTGTGGCATAAAGGGCTGGAAATGTGGTAAGATTTCCTTGTTTCCTTGCAGGGATTGCCCATGTTAGCCAAACTCACAGTCAAGAATCAGCTCACCCTTCCGAAGGCGGTCGCCGGCCGGTTCGCCGGCGTTGAGTACTTCGACGTCAGCACCGACGGAAGCAGCATCACACTTCGGCCGCTTCAGCCAAGCCGCGCGGATGAGGTGCGCGAGCAACTGGCCCAGCTCGGCATCGACGAGCAGGACATCGGCGCGGCCATGTCGTGGGCGCGCGAATCCCGGTGAGATCCAGGTCTGTCCTGCGGGTGGTCTTCGACACCAACACTGTGGTCTCCGCACTGCTGTTTGCGCATGGCCGGCTGGCATGGCTGCGCGCGCACTGGCGCGAGGGCGGTTGTGTGCCGCTGATTGCTCGCGCGACCGCCGCAGAGCTGACCAGGGTGCTCACCTATCCCAAATTCAAGCTCTCCGCCGAGGATCGCCTCGAATTGCTTGGCGACTATCTTCCCTGTTGCGAGACGGTCGAATCCGAAGAGAGATCTTCCGTGACTTGCCGCGACCCGCACGATCAACTCTTCCTCGATCTCGCGCACGCCGGCAAAGCCGATCTGCTTGTGACCGGCGATGAGGACTTGCTGGTGCTGGCTGGACGCGCACTCTTTTCCATCGAAACCGCGGAAGCCTACGAACGCAGAGTGCGGCGGCGCGAATAAGGGCTCCCGGTTGTCTGGTCTTCCGATGCGGACGGATGCCGAGGCGCTGGAAACAAATCTACGATTCAGTTTCGGATTCGGTTTCGTCTTCGCCCAGCCAGCGTTTCGTGTTCAGCAACTGGCGATTATCCAGCGACCACACTTTGCCGGTCAGCTCGTCGGGGCCTTTGCCTTCGCGGCGGGACTTTTCAAACTCGCTGGCCACGGCCTGCATCTTGGCGTCGAAGTCGTCGACGAAGTTCAGCGCCAGGGCTTCGGGAATCATGGGCAGTTTGGGCGAGCCGAACTCGAGCTTGCCGTGGTGCGACAGAATCATGTGCACCACCAGCGTCTTCAGGCGCGGGGGAAAGTCCGGCAGCGTGGCCATGGTCTTCTCCACCATTTCAACGCCCATCTGGATGTGCCCGAGCAGAATGCCTTCGACCGTGTAATCGAATCCGATAGCCCAGCTCAGCTCGCGGGTCTTGCCAATATCGTGCAGGATCACGCCGCTCAGCAGCAGGTCGCGGTCGAGCAGCGGATAGTGCTCGGCCACGCGCTCGGCCAGCCCCAGCAGGCTCACCACGTGTTCCAGCAGGCCGCCCAGCCAGGCGTGATGAAGCTGGCGCGCGGCGGGCGCTTCACGAAAGGCGGCGGCGATGACCGGATCAGCCAGAACCGCGTCAATCAACTGCCTGAGGTGTGGATTGGTAAAGCCGGCAATGGTTTGCTGCAGCCGGTCCCACAGCGCGTCGATGCTGTAGGTGGTGGCCGGCAGCAGATCGGTGCGGTCGATTTCAAACGGCAGCGCCACGCGAAGCTGATCGATCTTCATCTGCAGGCGGTCGTCGAAACGCGAGGCGCAGCCGCGCACTTTCACCACGTCGCCGCGCTCAAACTCCTTGGCAATGCGGGCATCGCCGGGCTCCCACACGCGCGCTTCCATCTGGCCGGTCTTGTCGCCCAGCATCAGGTTGAGATAGGGCTTGTTGGTTTTGGTGGTGCGCTGCTGCTTGGCCAGCACCAGAAAGAATGCGTCGAAGAGTTTTCCTTCTTCGAATGCAGCCAGATCGGCGATGTAGATTTCTTTCATTCTGCCGAGAAGCTTAACGCATTGGCCGCGGATATCCCAAAATGCAGCGGGCCCTGGAATGGCGTTCCCAGGGCCCGGTGATTGCAGATTAGCGGCTGATTTTTACTGCTGTGGCGCTCCTGCCGGAGCCGGAGCCCCCGCAACCGGAGCAATGGGCGTGGGCTGCGGCGGAGGCGTATCGCTTTCCGGCTTCTTCTTTTCATTTGCGAAGCGCGTCTTTTCGCCGTCGGTTGCCGAGGCTTTCTTTTTCTTTTTGCTGGTGTCGCCGTTCAGGCCCAGCGGAGCCGATTGCGTCTGCTGGTCGGCAACCTCGGCCGCGTCCGGAGCCGAAGGCGCCTGCGCGTTGGACGATGCCCGGGACTTTGACTTCTTCTTCTTTCTGGATTCCTTCGCCAAGTCACTGAAGCGTGTCTTTTGGGTTGGCGCGGCGGCATCCAGCGGATTCACCGGCTGATTTGCATTGTCGGCCGACTCAGGCAGCGCCCCTGCGTCCACCGTCTCGGAATTGTTCCGGGCTACAGGCAAAGTTTCGCGCGGAGCCTGCCCAAAACGAATCTTCTCTTTTTTGCCCGGCTTCTCGCTGGCCTCCTCGACCGCCTTCTTCTTTTCCTTGCGGGTGAGCTTGGCCGCGTGCTTCGGTGGGGTGGCGGCAGCCTGCTGCTCGGTGTCAGGCGGCGGAGAAGACTTTTGCCGGAAGGTGTGCGTGCTTTCGCGGAATCGGGTGCGCTCTACCTTTCTTTTTTTCTTGGGCGAAGGGGGCACGTAGGCGCTGTAGACGGGCTCGGTCTCGTTGGGGCTGGCACCGGTGTCCACATAGCCCGCCTTGATATTGATGGAAGCTTCTTCGCGCATTTTGGTCAGATAGGCGCGAATCGCGGGCTCCATGCGGCTCTCGTAGAGCGACTCTTCCACCTGCTCTTCCACGGCCTTGTAGGGAGCCGGACCACCGGCGGTGTGCTGCGTCACCTTGAGGATGATGTAGCCCTGGCGCGTGAGGATGGGGTCGGTGTACTGGCCGGTCGCAAGCGAGAAGGTCTTGTCTTCAAGCAGCTTGGGCAACTGGCCCGGCTTGTACTGGCCCAGGTCGCCGCCGGAGCTGGCCGTGGGACCGCCGCTGAAGCTGCGCGCTAACTGGCCAAAGTCGCCGCCGGCGTGCAGGCGGGCCTCCACATCGTCGGCCTTGGACCTGGCCGCGGCCAGCTTGGCCGCATCGTCGGAGTCGGCGGGAATCAGAATTTCGCTGAGACGCTCGCTCTCCGGCTGAATGTAATCCTTCTGATGCAGCTCGTAGTAGCGCATGGCCTCGCCCGGAGTGAACTGGATGTGCTGGCCCACCTCCTGGCGCATCACTTCCTGGGTAATGATCTGGTTGCGGATGTTCTGCTTGAAATCTTCAAAGGAGATGCCCTGCTGCTCCGCCGCCTTGGCCAGATCCTCAATCGAACCCAGGTTGTATTGCTTGCGATACTGGTCCAGCCGCTTCACCAGCTCAGTTTCGCCGGTGATGTCCAGTTCCTTGCCCTTGGACAGCCACAACTGCTGGTCGATGAGGCTGCGCAGCAGGTCCTTGTGCTCGGCGGATGTCTGCTGCATGGAGTCGCCGTGCTGGCGCGCCTCGGAGTCCATCTCCTTGAGGGCGCGGTCGTAGTCTGACTGGGTGATGATCCGGTCATTGACGTGGGCGATAATGTCTTCCACCACGGTGCCGCCGTAGGGGCTGGCCGGCGAGCCGGACTGGCAGTACACGGCAGCGGCGCCGGCTAGCAGCACCGAGCCAAAGGCAAACGCCGCGGTAGAGCGGAGAAATCTAAGGGTCATAAGAGTCAACACATCAATCTGCGCAACCGGGAATCTGCGCATCCTTTGGGGTGGAACCTGAACAGGCGCAAAATCACCGCCTGATCCATAGACGCCATTGTAAATGCCTGGATAGCGAAAGCGCGATGCCGCGCCCCGATTTGCCGTCCGCCGGGCAAACCTCCGGAGCCAGGGCAGCTATCCACTCCAGCGGGCCGGCGTCCAATTGTTCAAGTGCTATACTTTGGACTAAAGATGGCTCTGCTCGCGCTGTGTTGAGCGGTTTTTCCACATGTCGCAGGATGTCTTGGAATGTCCTGGGATATCTCGGGCCTTGCCGCAATCGGGCAAGGTCGATTTTGTATCGAGCTTTTTATCGATCGGCAATGCGCCGGCGTGCAAGAGCGTGAGATGTGGGGATTTCGAGCACCAGGCAGAGGTCACGCCATCTGGAGGTTAGGTCTGGTTATGACTCCTCGCGCGCGCCGCGCAGTTTTCTCCATTCTTGTCTTTTTTTCCATCTGCGCCGTCGTGGGCACTGTGTTGCAGCGCAAGGTGGGCGCGCAGTCGTCTGAGGACGAAAGCCAATTGCGCGACAGCCTCAAGTCCTTTACCAACGTCTACGCGCTGGTGGAGCGGAACTACGCCGAGCCCATCTCCGGCGACAAAGCCGATCTGGCCATCTACGACGGCGCCATTCCCTCCATGCTGCAGGTGCTTGACCCGCACTCGCACTTTTATGACCCCAAGGCCTACGCGCTCATGCGCGAAAACCAGAGCGGTCATTATTATGGCGTCGGCATGGTCATCCAGCAGCAGGACAACAAGGTGTATGTTAGAACGCCCTACGAGGGCACACCTTCGTATCGCGCCGGCATTCGTTCGGGCGACATTATCTCCGCGGTGGACGGCAAAAGCGCGGACGGGTGGACATCGGACCAGGTGGCCAAGGCGCTCAAAGGCCCCAAGGGCACTCATGTTCAGGTGACCACAATTCGTTATGGCCAGCCCAAACCACTGGTCTTCGATCTGGTGCGCGACGAGATTCCTCACCCGTCGATCGATTTGAAATATGAAATTCGGCCCGGCATCGGCTACATCCACCTGACCGAGTTCCAGGAGACCACCGGCCAGGAGATGCGCGACGCCATCAACGGCTTTGGCAACCTGAAGGGTCTGTTGATTGACCTGCGCGAGAACCCCGGCGGCCTGCTGAGCCAGGCGGTGGATGTGTGCGATCATCTGCTGACCAAGGGGCAGACCATCGTTTCACAGCGCGGGCGCGCCTATCCCGATCAGAATTATGTGGCGACCCACGGCAACGACGGTAGGACGTTTCCGATTGTGGTTCTGGTGAACCGCGACACGGCCTCTGCGGCGGAAATCGTCTCCGGCGCGCTGCAGGACCACGACCGTGCGCTCATCGTAGGCGAAACCACCTTTGGCAAGGGGCTGGTGCAGACAGTCTATAACCTGAGCGAAAACTCCGGGCTGGCGCTGACCACGTATCACTACTACACGCCGTCGGGACGGCTGATCCAGCGCAACTACGCCGGCATGTCGCTCTACGACTACTACAACCACGCCGGCGCGCTGCCCGCCAATTCCAGCAACCGCGAGGTCGACCTGACTGACTCCGGCCGCACGGTGTATGGCGGCGGCGGCATTACACCCGACGAAAAAATCGTGCCGACCAAGAGCAATCACTTCCAGGACGAGCTGGCCTATAAGGACGTCTTCTTCCATTTCGGGCCGCAATACGTATCCGATCACACGGTGGATAAGAACTTCCAGGTGGACGACGCGGTGATGGCCGACTTCAAGAAGTTTCTCACCAGCCAGAACATCAACTTTACCGACGCCGACATCAACGGAGTCTCCGACTGGTTGAAGGCCAACATCAAGAAAGAAATCGTCACTATCGAGTTTGGCCAGTTGCAGGGACTGCGCGTGACGGCCGACTGGGATCCGATGATCCAGAAAGCGCTGACCTACATGCCGGAAGCGCTGGCTCTCGAACAGCGCGCGCACAAGATCGACGAGCAAAAGGCCCTAGCGCGCAACGGCGGCTCGGCCACAACTCCGCAATAACGGTTCTTCAAGCGCAGCAGGCAAAAAAGGCCATCCCGGAAGGGATGGCCTTTTACTTGGCCCGGCAGGGTCTGCCGCGGGCCGGATTTCTCGCAACGCACTCTAGATAACTCCGCGCTCATCGATGGCGTGATGGCGCGCTCTGTTTTAATCAACGACAACTTTGAATGAAAGTCAGCACGACCCGGACTTACTTGCGATTCCCGGCGCCGGAAACCAGCGGCTTATCTTCGACCGGATCGGTGTGCGATTCGGCGGCTCCGCGGGTGATGTGAGTTGGATGCGCATAGTCATGAACGCCCTTGGGCTTGCTCTCCGGCAATGCGGGAGAAGGAATATTGGTGATGACGGCTTCGTTTTCCTTGGGGTTGGGTGAGTGAAAATCGGCCTGCTTTTTCATGTTGTTATCTCCTTCCGAATTCCAGTTCAAGCAGCATGTCGGCTGCCTGCTCCGGTCTCCGCTTACCTAGAGTCTGATGCTGGATTGCGCGCGCAAGTTAACCGCGCCGGCCATTCTGCTGTCGATGGGATGAAGTCGCTGGGATGAAGTCTAGGGGATGAATTTCGGCCCAGGGGCTGCCCGGCTCCCGCTCCATGTCTGCGCGCACCGCGTGAAAGCTGACCTGCAATCGAACGGACTGGCAATCGAACGAACCGGCAATCGAACAAGATGGCCGGCTTCTGACTTCGATACAATGGAGCGTCTCATCGACATACCTTCAACAGGCTTCAAGAAAGACGACATGCACTCTGTCTGGCTCGGCGAATTTATGGGCACCCTCGTCCTGGTGCTGCTGGGCACCGGCGTCAACGCCGGTGTAACATTGCGCAAATCCTATGCGGCGGACTCGGGCTGGCTGGTCATCGCCACCGGCTGGGCGCTGGCCGTGCTCTGCGGCGTGCTGGTCGCGCAGGCCTTCGGCAGCACCGGCGCCAACATCAATCCCGCCGTCACGCTGGCCGCGGCCGTCATCAGCGGAGACTACTCGCAACTGCTCGTCTACTGGTCGGCACAATTCCTTGGCGCCATCTGCGGCGCATCCATCATGACGCTGCATTACGCGCCGCACTGGAGCCTTACACCCGATCCGGCGGCCAAGCTGGGAGTCTTCTGCACCAGCCCCGCGATCAGCAATCCGCTGGCAAACGTCGCCAGCGAGGCAATCGGCACCATGGTGCTGGTGATCGTCGCCGGCGCAATCGTCTCTCATGGCGTATCGGCGACCGGACCCGCTGCCGGCTTTGGTCCGTGGCTGGTGGGAAGCCTGGTCTGGGGCATCGGTCTTTCTCTCGGCGGCACCACGGGCTATGCCATCAACCCTGCGCGCGATCTTGGTCCGCGGCTCGCGCACTCACTGCTGCCCATTCCCGGCAAGGGCAGCTCCAATTGGGGCTACGCCATCATTCCTCTTGTGGGAGACCTTGGCGGAGGCGCGCTGGCCGGACTGCTGCTGCATTACGCGCACCTCTAGCCATCATGGAGTGAGCAGCGCTCACGGAGTTGGAAAGGATTTCTCATGCCGGATGCGGCTCTTAAAAACACCTCTCTCAAGGATGTGACGCTCAGGCTCGAAGCACTCAGGCTCGACCCGCGCGACAACGTCGTCGTCGCGCTCGCCGAGTTGCAGCCCGGCACGGCCGTCGCGCTGGACGGGGCCGCTCCATGCGTCGCGGTGGAAATCATCCCGGCCAAGCAGAAGATGGCGCTGGCCGACCTGAAGCCCGGCGACGTGATCCTGATGTACGGCATGGTGGTGGGCGAAGCCGTCGAGGCCATTGCACGCGGAGGCCTGCTCACTACGCGCAACATCCGCCATCGCGCCGGCGACTATTCCGCTGAGCGCCATCCCGCGGCCGCCGTGCTGCCAACCCCTTCATCCTGGCGGGAACGCGCCTTCAGCGGCTTTCACCGCGCCGACGGCCAGGTGGGCACGCGCAACTACTGGATCGTGTTGCCGCTGGTGTTTTGTGAAAATCGCAACGTGGAGCAGATGCGCGAGGCGCTCGAAGAAGAGCTCGGCTATGGCCGCGCCAACTCCGGCTACCGGCAGCATGTGCGCAACCTCATCCGCGCGCAGTCCAGCGGACACGCATGCGTGGAGCCAGACAGCCAGCCGCGTTCCGAGCGGATCTTTCCCAATCTCGATGGCGTGCGCTTTCTCACCCATCAACTAGGCTGCGGCGGCACGCGCCAGGACGCGCAGGCGCTCTGCGGCCTGCTGGCCGGCTACATCCATCACCCCAACGTGGCCGGCGCAACGGTGCTGAGCCTAGGCTGCCAGAACGCGCAGTCCAGCATCCTGATGGAAGAGCTGCGCGCGCGCGATCCTGAATTGCGCAAGCCGGTGCTGCTCTTCGAGCAGCAGAAATCCGGCCACGAATCCGCGCTCATCCAGCAGGCGCTGGATGAAACCTTTGCCGCCCTGCCTGAAGCCAATCGCGCCGAGCGCGCGCCGGCTCCGCTCTCCGCGCTCAACGTCGGCCTGCAGTGCGGCGGCTCGGATGGATTCAGCGGCATCTCGGCGAATCCCGCGGTGGGCTATCTTTCCGATCTGCTGGTGGGACTGGGCGGCAAAACCATGCTCTCGGAATTTCCCGAGCTGCATGGCGTGGAGCAGGAGCTCATCAACCGCTGCGCCACGGACGAGCTGGCGCAGCGCTTCTCGCACCTGATGCAGACCTACGCTGAGCGGGCGCGGGCCGTGCATTCCGACTTCGCCTTCAACCCTTCGCCGGGCAACATCCGCGACGGACTGATCACCGACGCCATCAAGTCGGCGGGCGCGGCGCGCAAGGGCGGAGTGTCGCCGGTCAGCGACGTCATCGATTATCCCGAGTACGTGCGCACGCCGGGGCTCACGCTGCAATGCACGCCCGGCAACGACGTGGAGAGCGTGACGGCGCAGGTGGGCGCGGGCTGCTCGCTGGTGCTGTTCACCAGCGGACTGGGCACACCCACCGGCAATCCCATTGCGCCGGTCGTCAAGATCGCGACCAACTCCCGTCTCGCCGAGCGCATGGGCGACATCATCGACTTCAATGCGGGCGGAATTGTGACCGGAGAGACCACCATTGCCGAGTGCGCCGGGAAGCTTCTCGAGCTTTCGATCGAAGTGGCAAGCGGCACGCAGCGGACCAAAGCCGAACAGCGCGGCCAGGTGGACTTCATTCCCTGGAAGCGCGGCGTCTCACTGTAGCGAATTAAAAAAGCGCCTCCGCTCCGGTTTATTCCAGATACGAAGCCACCAGCGACAGCGCGGCAATCGCCGCCGTCTCCGCGCGCAGAATTCGCGGGCCCAGCGAAACGGCGCGCCAGCCGTTGGTATCAAACAGCGCTTCTTCGGCCGGAGCCCATCCACCCTCGGGACCGATGGCGAGTTCAAAGACCGGCATCCTGTTGCCGGCCGCGGTTTGCGCTTCTTCGAGAGCCGCGCGCAGCGTAGTGGTGCGCTCCTGCTCGGCCAGCACAATGCGCGTAGCTTCCGCAGCCGCCTGCGCGCGCGCCGGCAACTGCACCGGATCGTAGATGGTGGGCACATCGGAGCGGCGCGACTGCTTGGCCGCTTCGTGCGCAATCCGCCGCCAGCGCTCCACGCGCTTTTCCGCGGCCTGCGCCAGGTGCTTGTCTGTCCGCTGCGCAATCATCGGCGCAATGCCGGCAACGCCCAGCTCGGTTGCCTTCTCAATGGCCCATTCCATGTGATCGAACTTGTAGATGGCGATCGAGAGCGTGACCGGCAGCGCCGGATCGGCCTCGATTTCGGCAATGAGATTCAAGCGCACCTCGCCCGGCTCGCCCGCCGCTGAAACCGCCGCGACCTCGGCGTGGAACACATGGCCGCCGGCCACCACGTCCACCTCCATGCCCTGCTGAGCGCGCAGCACGCGAGCCATGTGGTCGGCCTGTTGTCCCACCAAAGTGGCAGTGGCTTCATCCCAGTGTTCGGCGATCCAGCGGCGGCGCGTCATCAGCTTTTATCTCCCTTGCGTTTCGCTTGCAGTGTAAATCACCGCATAAACACTAAGGGGAACGCTTTGAAGCGTTCCCCTGAAGTGTTGCCTTTTGGTTGGTCTGGTCCGCTACTTCTTCTTTGCGGCTTTCTTTGCCGCCTTCTTAGCGGGTGCCTTTTTCGCTGCCTTCTTGGCTGCTTTCTTGGTTGCCATTTGCCTATTCTCCCTTTTCGATGAGTTGCATCGATTCTGCAATCCGTAGATTGCAGTTGAAGAATGTATAGAATCGCGCGGCATCGATGTCAAGAAAAAAACGTAGCAAGAGTGGAAAAAAGAGCAACAATTTTTTCGCAGTGGAATGGAATCGACGCGCGAAACGAATTGCGGACGAGTTTGCATTGCGGTTTATGCACAGCGAAGGAGCAAAGCAACCTTGCTCATCGGCGGCGCAATGCACTTCGCTTTCCGTCGTTCAACATTCGATTACATTCAGCGCAAGGCCCGCCAGGCTTGTCTCTTTGTAACGCGACTGCATATCGAGACCGGTCAGATACATGGTGCGGATGACCTGATCGAGCGAAACTTTATGCGCCTCCAGCTCGTTCATGGCGATGCGCGCCGCATGCACGGCCTTCACCGCGCCCATCGCGTTGCGCTCAATGCACGGAATCTGGACAAGTCCGCCGATGGGGTCGCAGGTCATGCCCAGGTTGTGCTCCATTGCAATCTCCGCGGCGTGCTCGATCTGTCCATTTGTTCCGCCCAGCGCGGCCGCAAGTCCGGCGGCGGCCATCGAGCAGGCCACTCCGACTTCTCCCTGGCATCCCACCTCCGCGCCGCTGATCGAAGCATTCTCCTTGTACAGGCTGCCCACCGCGGCCGAGGTAAGAAAGAAGCGCAGAAGCCCCTCGCGATCGGCATCGGGAATAAAGCGCTCGTAGTAGCGGGCCACGGCCGGCACCACGCCCGCCGCGCCGTTGGTTGGAGCGGTCACCACGCGGCCGCCGGCGGCATTCTCTTCGTTCACCGCCATCGCATAGACAGTCACCCAGTCGAGCGGAGCGAGGGGATCGCCCATTTTTCCATCCGCTTCTTTTTCGCCATCCACTTCTTTTTCGCGAAGCCGCTGCGCCAGCCGATGCGCGCGCCGCCTTACATTCAGTCCGCCGGGCAGCACGCCTTCGGTGTCCATGCCGCGGTCCATGCAGGCGCGCATGGTGGCCCAGATGCGGTCGATGCCTTCACGCACCACTTCAGCCGGCGCGCGGCCGTCGCTTTCCCGTTGGCCGCTTTCGATGAGAGCGCACTCATTGTCCAGCATCAACTGGCTGATGGAGAGCCCGTGACGCTGCGCCAGCTCCAGCAGCTCCGCCGCGCTGTGAAATGGAAATGGAATTTTTCCCTGGCTTTGGGCAAGCGTTTGCGGCTCAGGACAGTCTTCCACAACGAAGCCGCCGCCGATGGAAAAGAACGTGCGCGCGTCGAGCGTGGCGCCGGCCGCGTCGAAGGCGGTGAGCCGCAGTCCGTTGGGATGCCGGGTGTGCGCGCCCGGAGGAGTGAGCTGGTCGCGATGGAAGATGAGGTCGCGCGGTTCTTCAAACGGAATAGCATGTTCTCCGGCAAGGACGATCCGGCGTGCGGCGCGAATCGATGCCACGGTGGACTCGATTCCTGCCGGATCGATAGTGGCGGGCTCGTTGCCGGCCAGTCCCAGAAGAACGGCGCGGTCGGTCGCGTGGCCAAGACCGGTGAGCGCAAGCGACCCGTAAAGCTCCGCCTGCACGCGAGCCACCTGGCGCAGCGGCACACGCACCGCAAGCTCCCGCGCAAACCGCCACGCGGCGCGCATGGGCCCCATGGTATGAGAACTCGATGGGCCAACGCCGACTTTATACAGCTCGAAAAAACTCGCCGTCACGCATCCGATTGTAGCCGGGATCAAAAACCGCCGCTCTGCTCCGCGCTGTCAGCGTTACGGCCTCTCCGGCCATTCCTTGTCCGGACTCGCGGGAAGCGGCTGATCCGGTCCAAGGTTCTCCACGCTAATTGCGGCATCGATAAAATTCTCCGGCGGCACCGGACTGCCAGCAAGCCTGCGCAGCATGGCCAGTTGTCCGGCATGTGGTCATGGCGTCGGAAAACGGACCCTGGAGCAAAATCTCGGGAGTAATCCGGCGCAACTCCGTTCCCTCTTCCAGATGCCGCGCCAAATCCTGCACCACTCCGTGAAAGTGCGCGACTGCATGGTGGAAGTCCGCGAAGTCGGGAGGACGATAGCTGCCGCCCACAAAATAAGTGCGCGCATATCCCAGCACACTGTCCATGTGGCGAATGAGTTCGTGCGGAGTGCGTACCATGCGCGCGGCACGAAACACCGCGAACTCCGGCGGCGCATCGCGGAGCGCCTTTTGCGTTCTGTAAGCCAGCGCGGCCAGAAAATGGCGGAGTATCTTTCTTCTGTCATCCATACGCGACATGCCTCAATTCGATCTCTCTTTTTTATCGCAGTCCGACTCCGTCCGAAGCAAATCCCGCTGGCGAGCTTCCGTTGTTGCTTACGCTTCACGTCGCCGCATCTGTTACACTCGCATCCGATCCACTCGACATGCTCTTCAAAGCTCTCAGCGCCGCGGTCTACGGAATCGACGCCAGCCTCATTGACGTCGAGGTGGACTACAGCGGCGTGGTCAGCGACCAGGATCACTTCCACACCGTCGGCCTGCCCGACGCGGCAGTGCGCGAGAGCCGCGACCGCGTGCGCGCGGCCATCAAGAACTCCGGCTACCTGATTCCGCCCACGCACATCACCATCAACCTGGCCCCCGCCGATATCAAGAAAGAAGGCTCGGGCTTCGACCTGCCCATCGCCATCGGCATACTGGGCGCATACGGCGCGTTGAAGATCGACAACCTCAGCCGTTTTCTGCTGGTGGGCGAGCTGGGTCTCGATGGCAGCGTGCGGCCCATCGCCGGCATGCTGCCGGTGGCAATTCTCGCGCGCGATAAAGGCATTGCGAATCTTATTCTGCCCGCTGGCAACGCCGCCGAAGCGGCAGTGGTGGAAGGCGTGAGCGTCTATCCGGTTGCCTCGCTGCTCGATGTGATCGATCTGCTCAACGGCGCCATCCTGGGCGTTCCGCAGCGCGAGCCCTTCCGCGTGGCGACGGAGCAGTTGCTCGGCGAGCTGCAGCACTTCTCGATCGACTTCTGCGATGTGCGCGGCCAGCAGACGGCCAAGCGCGCGCTGGAGGTGGCCGCCGCCGGCAGCCACAATATTCTTATGATTGGGCCGCCCGGCTCCGGCAAAACCATGCTCGCCAAGCGGCTGCCGTCGATCCTTGCGCCGCTCACATTTGACGAAGCGCTGGAGACCACCAAGATTCACTCCGTAGCCGGCGTGCTCGACGCGGGCGCCGGACTGGTGACCCAGCGGCCGTTCCGTTCGCCGCATCACACCATCTCCGACGCCGGACTAATCGGCGGGGGCATTGTGCCGCGGCCCGGCGAGGTTTCGCTGGCCCACAACGGACTGCTCTTTCTCGACGAGCTGCCGGAGTTTCCGCGCAACGTTCTCGAAGTCATGCGCCAGCCGCTCGAAGATCACACTGTCACCATCGCGCGCGCCTCCATGTCGCTCAGCTTCCCGGCGCGGTTCATGCTGGCCGCCGCCATGAATCCCTGCCCCTGCGGCTATTTCAACGACAAGTCGCGCGAGTGCCTGTGTACGCCGCCCATGATCCAGCGCTACGTGGCCAAGATCTCCGGGCCGCTGCTGGATCGCATCGATATTCATATCGAGGTGCCGGCCGTTCAATACAAGGAACTGCGCGGCGGAGCGGCCGCCGAAGGCTCGGCGCAGATTCGCGCCAGGGTGATGGCCGCGCGCGCGCTTCAGCAAAAACGCTTCGCCAAAGCCAAAGAAACGATCTACTCGAATGCGCAGATGAGCACGCGCCAGATTCGCGCGCACTGCGAGTTGGGTCCGGACTCCGAGCGCCTGCTGGAGCGCGCCATGCAGCAGCAGGGACTGACCGCGCGCGCCCACGACCGCATCCTGAAGGTCGCACGCACCATCGCCGACCTCGATGGAGCCGAGCATCTGGCTGTGCCGCACCTGGCCGAAGCCATCCAATACCGCACGCTCGACCGCAGTTACTGGGCATAGTTCTCCGCCCCGAGCGACGCGTGATCCTTATTAGGCATTCCTTGTCCGGCATTCGCGGCAATTTGCTGCTTCGCCTGGGATTTCCAGATGTCCGTCGCGAGAAAAGTTGAGGGGTATTTGGGAGCCATTCCATCGCATCTTTATGATAAAAAGCATCTTAGTTGCGAACTGGCGTCACGGCCCGGAGGGTACGAAAGTGCTCCGGCGGCGAAAAATCTGTTGACCGCGCTGCAAAGACCATATACATTGATGAGTGCCATCCATATAGGCAGGCTGTGCTGTGCGATTTTGCGCGCCATTCAGCTATTTCCCGCATCCAATTTGAGCAAGGGGCTCAGATAGCGATATCCGAGGGTTCTAAACTCCGCCGGAAATGGGAACTTGAGCTGCTTTGATTCCCGTGCAGAAAACTAGCGGCCCTTTTGCAGGATGTGTCTGTTCCACAACGTGCGACTTTGCATCAACATTTTGAACTACAGACGGCAATTATGCGTCTAAGGTGAAGTACCAAAATTTGTGGAAGCGCGTTTCCGCACCGCTTCCATTCCGCACCGGCGGCGCCAAGTAGTTCCAGCCGGGCAGGTTACTGAAGAAGGAGACTTTGAAATGCGTTCTGATTTGGTATTCGGGGCACTCTCGCATGTGTCCAATCGCTACCAACTCTGCCAACTGGCAAGCAAGGCAACCCGTATGCTGCATAAGCCCACCACCCGGCTTCAGGATACGACCAACGATGTTCTGCATCGCTTTCATTTCAACCCCCCGGGGGTAGGAATCTCGCGCGACATGCCGGCACCCAAAACCGTTGAGAGGCGCCGCGCCGCGTAACAGCGGCGCCTTTTTCCGGCATCTATCGAGTCAGGCAAGCAAATGGTTTGTCCGTTAATCGGTTCAAGGTTCTCTCCCATCCCAGTCATCTCTTATTTCCCCGGCATTCGATATCCCTAATGAGTTCGGGTAATGCTCGAAGCACGGTTTGTGTCAGACGTTCTACTGAATGCCCGCCTGGTAAATTCCTGGAGCTTTTCTCCCTCCCCGTAAACCCCGCACTCCCAATCCCGCCCTCCGCAGGTGACCATGACCATCGCAGAACTAAAAGAAAAAAACATCACAGAACTAAGCCGCATCGCACGCACACTGGAAATCCCCGGAACCAGCGGTCTGCGCAAACAGGACCTGATCTTCAAAATTCTTCAGGCGCAGAGCGAAAAGGAAGGACACATCTTCGCCGAGGGAGTGCTGGAAATTCTCCCCGACGGCTATGGCTTTCTGCGTTCGCCCGATTACAACTATCTTCCCGGTCCTGACGACATCTACGTCTCGCCCTCGCAGATTCGCAAGTTCGACCTCAAAACCGGCGACTCGATCAGCGGCAACGTCCGCCCGCCACACGAAGGCGAGAAATACTTCGCGCTGGTCAAGATCGAGGCCATCAACTTCGAGTCTCCCGAGGAGACGCGCAACAAGATTCTCTTCGACAATCTGACCCCGCTCTATCCGCAGGAACGCATCAAGATGGAGACCGTGCGCGAGGCCGTCAGCGGCCGCGTCATGGATCTGCTTACGCCGGTCGGCAAGGGCCAGCGCGGACTCATCGTCGCCCCGCCGCGCACCGGCAAGACCATGTTGCTCCAGTCCATTGCCAACTCCGTTACCTCCAATCATCCCGAAGTGGTGCTCATCGTGCTGCTCATCGACGAGCGCCCCGAAGAAGTAACCGACATGCAGCGCTCGGTCAAGGGCGAAGTCATCAGCTCTACCTTCGACGAGCCGGCCGCGCGCCACGTCCAGGTAGCCGAAATGGTGATTGAAAAGGCCAAGCGCCTGGTGGAGCACAAGCGCGATGTGGTCATCCTGCTCGACTCCATCACCCGCCTGGCCCGCGCCTACAACACCATCGTTCCGCCTTCGGGCAAGGTGCTCTCGGGCGGCGTCGACTCGAACGCCCTGCAGCGGCCCAAGCGCTTCTTCGGCGCGGCCCGCAACATTGAAGAAGGCGGGTCCTTGACCATTATTGCGACGGCGCTCGTTGACACCGGCTCGCGCATGGACGAGGTCATCTTCGAAGAGTTCAAGGGTACCGGCAACATGGAAATCATCCTCGACCGCAAGCTCGTTGACAAGCGCGTCTTTCCGGCCATCGACATCCAGCGCTCCGGCACCCGCAAGGAAGAGCTGCTCATTCCCAAGGACGATCTTTCGCGAATCTGGGTGCTGCGCAAGGTGCTCAATCCGCTGTCGCCCGTCGAGGCCATGGAACTGCTCATCAGCCGCCTTGAAAAGGTGCGCAACAATGCCGAGTTCCTGCAGAACATGAATCAGTTGTAAGTTGCAGGCGGAAATACACCAAAGCCGGGGCTCGTCCCCGGCTTTGGCTCGATTGGACGATTGGATAGAAGCATGGGAAGATTTTCGATTGCATCGGGCGCCATTGCAGCCGCCATTTTCATCTCGTCCGGCGCCCTTCACTGCGCCGCGCAAGAGCAGGACCGGGGCTACTGGCGCGCGGCCAGCAACAATGCCGCCAGCATCACCGGCGACATCACTCTTTCCTACGCCAAGCTGACCATCAACTTCAAAGCCTTTCCGCTGGCATCAATCCGCGACCTGAAACCCGCCGAGGTCGCCTCGGTCTTCGACGTGGACGTGAACACCGCGCACCAGGGCGCGCTATACCGGCTGAACGTGCCGGGCTCGCTGCGGATTCTGCATCACAACACGCTCTGCGGATCCGACGACACGCAGTGGATGGCCACCTACCTGTCCGATCCCAAGACACTGCAGGTGGCCTTCTTTTCCGGCGACGAAACTCCGGTGTTCACCTTCGACGCCATCTCGCACACGGGCCGCCTGTGCGGAACATATACATACGTGCGTTAGGGCAACGTGAGCCGCGGCGGCTCCCAGCGCGCACTTCCCCTGAATCGGCAATCGCTGCTAAAATAAACAAGTCGTGGGGCTGTAGCTCAGCTGGGAGAGCGCCTCGTTCGCAACGAGGAGGCCAGCGGTTCGATCCCGCTCAGCTCCACCAATTCCCAACCAAACTCCAGCAGCAGCAAAATCGGGTAGTGTCCTGATTTCACCCAGGCATTCCCCCAGAGGCCAACGCCACAGTTTGCGGCACGGCTGAAGCCATGCCCCTTCAAAGCAGAAGCAAATCAAGACGCTGCTTCACTTTGATTCCCATCGCTTTTATTCCGCGCATCGCCTATCCTCAATCGATAGAGACAATCAGGCATGGGTTCGCACATGCCCGCAGCGATTGAGGGAAACAGGTGCCGCAGACGATCTCTCCTCCGGAATCAACCGCCACGGAGCTCCGCCCGCTCTGCGTCGATCTGGATGGAACGCTGGTCAAGTCCGACACCCTGATCGATTCGCTGCTGGTGCTGGCGCGCACCCGGCCGCTGATCGCACTCGGCCTTCCCGCGCAGGTGGTTCGCGGCAAAGCGGCCTTCAAGGCCTACGTCACCGGCCATGTCGCGCTGGATGTGGCTCATCTGCCTTACAACCGCAAGCTGCTGCACTTTTTGCAGCAGGAGCGCATGAGCGGCCGTCCGATTTATCTCGCCACCGGGGCCGACGAGCGGCTGGCGCAGCGGGTCGCCGAGCATCTCGGCCTCTTCAGCGGCGTGCTCGGCTCAGACGGCGTCACCAACCTTACCGGCAACCGCAAGCTCGACAGCCTGCGCAGCCGCCTGGGCTCCTGCGAGTTCGACTACATTGGAAACGACACGCCCGACCTACCGCTTCTGGCGCGGGCCGCCGAGCCGCAGGTGGCCAATCCCAGCCCGCGCCTGAAAAGAATGCTGCGCGCGCGCGGTATTCGCCCCACGCATACGTTTGAAGAGCGCGGCCGCCTGCTGCCATCCGTGCTCAAGGCGCTGCGGCCGCACCAGTGGGCCAAAAACCTGCTCATTTTTCTGCCTCTGCTGCTGGCGCACGTAATTGAGCCGGCGCGGCTGCGGGCGGCATTGCTGGCCTTCGGCTGCTTCTGCCTGGCGGCATCGGCTACTTACATCGTCAACGACCTGCTCGACATTGAAGCCGACCGCCGCCATGCCGGCAAGCGCTTTCGCCCTTTCGCCTGCGGCGATCTTCCGGCCTCTACCGGACTGGTCATTGCCGTGGCATTTCTGCTGCTGGCGCTGCTCGGCGCGCGGCTGCTGCTGCCGTCGGCTTTTCTTGGCTGGCTGCTGGCTTATCTGGCCACCGCGCTGGCCTATTCGATGGTTCTCAAGCGCGTGGCGCTGGTGGACGTGGTGGTGCTCTCGGGCCTGTACACGCTGCGGCTGCTGGCCGGCAGCGGGGCAACCGGCTCGCACATCTCCGCCTGGCTGGCGGGCTTTTCGGTATTCCTGTTTTTCTCGCTGGCGATCGTCAAGCGGTTTGCTGAGCTGGAAAACCTGCGCAGCAGCGCCTCACCGCCGCGCAACGGACGCGGCTACCTGGTGGCCGACATCGACCAGTTGCGCAGCTTTGGCACCTCCAGCGCCTTCGCAGCCGTGGTGGTGTTTGCCATTTACATCAACAGCACCGACGTGACCATCCTCTATCGGCATCCCGAGAGGCTGTGGCTGATCATGCCGCTCATGATTCTGTGGCTGTGCCGCGTGTGGCTGCTCGCCTCGCGCGGCAACCTGAGCGAAGACCCGATGGTCTTTGCCCTCACCGACCAGATGAGCCTGCTGATCGGCGCGGCGGTGGCGGTCATTGTATTCGTCGCGATCTGAGCGCTTCGAGCCCAATCAGAGCGGGTGAAAAGCGAGTGGATGCTGCAAGGCGCCGTTTCCTTGAAGAAAACGGCGCCCTGCGATTTTCGCGATCCGCCTATTCAATATTCAATCTGGTTTTTCTCTAGAAACGGTAGACCACGCCGATGGTGCCGCTGGAGTTCCAGGTGCGGTGCGGCGAGTAGCCGGGCGGGGTGTCGCGCACCGGGAACGATGCGCCAATCTTGTCTCCGGCGAGGCGAATGGCAAGCCGCGGAGTGAGATCGTAGGTCATGCCGCCGCCAATGCCGCCCGCAAACGAGAGGCTCGGTGACATGCCTTCGCCGCCGGTATGCGCAATGCCGATATCGCCGCGCAGAAATCCGCTCAGGCCGCCGTAGAGAGGCGCACGCAGCTCGGGGCCGGCCAGCACTTCATAAACCGAGGGGTTGCCGGGATTGCCGTTGCTGCTGCTGGTGCGCAGAGTGGGCTTGTAGTAATTCCCCAGGCCGGTGATGCCGAAGTAACGGCCCCAGTCGCGGGTGAGGGAAAGGTCCACGCCGAACAGCCCGTAGCGCGACAGGTTGACCTGGTTGAGGCTGGTGTATCCGAAGCCCGCGTAGGCCTCGTACTTGTAAGCGGGTTGCGCCTTGGCGGCCGGAGCTTGCCCGGAATCGGGAGCAACCTGGCCTGCGGCGCACAGGGGTAAAAGAACGGCCGGAATTGCGGCCAGAATCGAACGCAGAAACATACTCTTCAAGTCGAACTTCTCCTCATTGCCATGCTGCCACGGTGGCTCACCGTGGCGGGCCTCATCACTGAAAAATTTCTGTACATCTATAGATTATCCTCTACCACCTGCTTCCAAGAAGCCCCCGCGGGCCAGCCGGAAGACGAAGCCGAGGATTACCGTGGCTGAACGGCGACCGGCGCGGCGAGTGTCATGCGCCGGCCAGGTCTGCTTTCAGGACTGTCTATCACTGTGACGGTCTCGCCCCCCGGAAGATAGCGCGCAATCACCGCCGGATTGCCCCAATCCAGATCCCAGCCGCCGGCGATAGCCACCACGGTGTATTCGCCGGGCTCCACATTGAGGAGGGCAAAGCTGCCGTCGGAGTCGGACTGGTCGCGGCGGGCCAGCTCGGCGATGTCTTTAAGGTCTTTGGGCACCAGCACCACCATGGCGCCGGCAAAGGCTTTGCCGCCCGTCGATGTCGCGAGTTTCGGGGTCTGGATTTTCCCGGTTTCGAATTTCTCGCCCGCGGACGAAGGCGGCTCCGCAGAGGCAGCGGGTTTCGACGCCTCAAATCTCTGCGCCACGCCTTCGATGCGCACGCTGCGGCCGGCTGAAACAGCCACCGTCACGTGGAGCGCATGATCCTGCACGGTAAGCAGGTTGCCCGGCCGGGTGCGGCCGTCGGCACTGATGGAGACAACGTCGAGCCCGTTCGAGAGGCGCATTCTCCACGCGCCGGGGGTTACGGCACTGAGGGTAAAGGAGCGCTGACTGGCGAATGCGGGCTGCGGTTCGGGAACCGCATCTGCGGCGCCCGGTTCCTGAATAGGCTCCAGGGTAACGATCGTTGTGCCGTCCAGCGTGGTGCCGGGCACCGGAGAGAGCGTGCCGGTCAGGGTAAAGGTGGGTGTGCCGGCGCCGGGGTCCACTTGCTGGCTCTGGCTCGCGTTCAAATCCACAATGCGCGGCGGATCGCCCTGGGTGAGCTCGTACTGACCCGGCGCAATGCCCGCGAACTCCACGCTGCCATCGCGTCCACGGCTGAGCGGCGCGTCGCCGCCCGCCACGTCGAGGCCAAAGATGGTCTGGCGCAGATCGGGCTGGGTAACGGGGCTATCGGGCGAGCCGTCGGAGGGGCGCGGCATCCGCACCTGGATGTGCAGCGCCGGCACCGCGTGCAGGCTGACGTTGGCCTGCTGGCGGCTGCCCTCGGCGAGCACGATGGGCGTGGCCGAGCTTTCGTCCGTGGTGGAGTCGAAGAAGGTTAGCGGATAGGCCACATCGAGCGCGGCCTGCTGCTCGCTCTCCGGCTGACGGCCCAGGCTGGTGGAGAACTGGCTCATGGCATACCACGGCTGAGCGCGCACCGCCAGCAGGTACTGGCCCGCCGTGAGGTCGGCAAACTCATAAGCGCCGGTATCGTCGGCGGCGTTGGCCTGCTCGATCCTTGCGCCGGGATCATGGCCGAGCGGCTTTTCAAACAGCAGCACAGTGGCGCCCGCAACGGGATCGCCGCTGTCGCCAGTGACCACGCCGCTCAGTATCGCCTCCGGCGCGAGCCTGAAGACCAGATTGCCGGTGTCCTGCCCCTCGCCGGTCACCACGGCGGAGTTGAAGTCCTGGTGCTGGTTGTAGAAACCGGTGCAGTAGCCGCGCTTGGAAGCGGTGAGCTGAAACTTGGCCGCGGGCAGATTCTCCAGATCGAAACGCCCGTCTTCGCCGCTTTCGGCGGCGGCAAAGGTGCTGCTGTCCTGGACTGTGAGCAGCGCCACCATGGCGCCGCTTACCGGCTCGCCGGTCACCGCATTTACAACCGTTCCGGCAACCCGGTAGGGACCGGTCTGGGCGCCGGCCGCAGCGCAGGCGGAAGCCAGAACAAGAGCAGCGCATAGGCCAACGCGCTTTTGGATTGAGAAGCGGCGCGTCATTGTGCGGGCGCCTCCAGCACCAGGCTGGCGTTTGCGCCGGGCGAAAGCGTAACCGCCTGGCCGGGGTTGGGCAGCGCGGCCAGCGCAGCGGGATCGTGATAGGCGAGGTTGGCTTCGCCCGCAAACAGATACACGTGGTAACTGCCGGGGGTGAGATCGGGGACCGTCAAGCGTCCGCCTGTGGAGGGCCGCAGCACGTAGGGCGTCACGTCCCAGGTAAAGTCGAAGTCCGGCACCACGTAGACGGTGTAGAACTTTTCTTCGCCCGCGCCGCTTTCCATCAGATTTTCCGGCAGGCTGAGAGCAAGCTGCGCGCAATCGTCGCGCAGGGTGAGCTGCAGCGAAGCCGTCTGCCCGGAAGGGCCGACAGTGAGCGGTTCGCTGCCCAGGCTGGCTCCGCCGGCGGTAAAGGACGACTCGCACAGGCCGCGCCCGGCAATGAAGGTATGCGCCCAGTACTGGCCGGGCGACATGTAGCTGGACTGGAGCGGACGGTCCGCGGAGCCGGTGGCGAACTGGCCCATAAGCGCGCCGCCTATCGCGCCGCCAGGCTGGCCGCCGGCCGGGCCGCCCAGCGCGCCGCTTGCGGGACTGAGCATCACCACCACCCGTGCGTCGCCGTCCGCGCCGGACGCTGCTTCGCCGTGGATGACGCTCACCTGCACCGGGCTGGATGCGATCGGCGCCAGCGACGCGCGCAGGCCGGCAATGGGACGGCCGGCAACGGTGAAATCCGCCTCGCCGGCCAGAAGGCCGCCTGCCCTGCCTTGCCCGTCTGGCCCGTCTGGCCGGGGCTGATCCGAGGTCTGAGTCGGCATGGCTGTGACCTGCAGGGTGTACGCGCCGTCCGGCAGCGCGGCCTGAAAAGTGTGCGCGCTGGAATCGTATTGCGCGGGATAGGGAAGAGAGTGGCCGGCGCCGTCGGTCAACTGGGCGGCGTACTGGGCCGGATTGCGCGCCGCACCTTGCGGCAAGGCGACGGAGACGGTCTGAAAGGGCTCGCGGGTGAGCGTGAAGTTGGCCTGCGCGTCGGACCCGTTCGACACCGGAACGGCGGTTGCCCCCGCGGGGCCGCGCGCGTCAGGATAGTAGACGCTCGCATAGCCCCAGCGCTGTGCAGCCGCAGCTTTGCCGCTGGTCACCAGCGTGGTGAACGGCTCGCCATCGAAGGCGGGCATGGTGTAGACGACATACTGCCCGTCGGCAAGGCCGCCGAAGCGGTAGGCGCCATCGCTGCGCGTGCGGGTAAAGCCGCCTGGCTGCCACACGGCGCGGCCATCGGCGACGACGCGGCGCACCAGGCCCACCTCAATGCCTTCGGCTGGATCGCCGGTGGAAAGATCGATGCGGCCCTCGATGGCGCAGGTGGGCGCGAGAGTGAAGATTACGTCCGGCATGCCGGCGGCTACCAGCACAGTGTGCGGCGGCCCGGTGACGCCGGAAGGCGCTTCGCTGCTGCCGACGAATGCGGGGTTGAAAAATCCCGGCCGGGAAACATCCACGGCCAGCGGACCGGGAGGCACTCCGTCGATCTCGAAGCGGCCCTCCCCGTCGGTAAGCGCGCCTGTCTCCACATCGCCTTCGATGCGCACCAGCGCGCGAGGCACGCCCGCGCCGGTGACGGCATTGCGCACCACGCCGTGCAGCGCGGCGGTGGCGCTGTCGTTACTCTGCAGAGGCTGGCCCTGCGCTGCGGGCTCTTGCGGTGCCGGCCCGGCGGCCGGAGCGTCCTGCGCATACGCGCGCAGCGCCGTGGCACAGCACAACAGCACGACAATGGCAGCCCGCATGGATACACGCCCGGAAAATGGGTCCACGTTCCATTCTGACTGCCGTTGGCGGCCCGTGGGAAGCAGCCGCGCTCGGAAAGTGCTGTTGAGTTGCAGATGGCTTGCTCAGTCGTCGCCGGAGTGGTGGTGGCTGGCGGACTTGCGGATTTTCCGCGTCTTCATGTTCCGTTTGGCGTCCAGGTACCACGGAATGTTGATGACGATCACGCGCTGGTTGCCGCGCAGCAGCAGAAGCACCTTCAGCAGGTCGCCGCGGCGGTTGTGCAGTAGATTCTCCCACCAGTGGCGCACCACCAGCTCCGGCACCAGCACGCATACCTGGCGGTCCTTCAACTCTTTTTCGACCTTGAGGATGTAGTCGACCAGCGGCATCAAGACATAACGATAGGGCGAGCGCAGCACGACGAGTTTGGGGATGCATTTGTCCACAGCGCAGAGCGGCTGCACAACGTCCTTGTCCCAGTCGCGGCTGATGGGGTCGGGCTCGTCGCCCACCTGCACATGTACACAGCGAATGTCGGTGGACAGCGAGAGCGCGAAGGAGAGCGCTTTCTCCGTCATCCGGCTCCAGCGGTCGACCGGCACCACTACGACCGGCTCGGTCACCATCGCGGGAACGAACGGACGATCAAGCTCAGTGGCCCGGTTGACGCGCGTGTAATGCCGCTTGACGACACGCATAACCACGATCATCAACACGATGAGCAGCGCCGTGATCCACGCGCCCTCGGCAAACTTGGCCACCAGCACCACCAGCGCGGTAATGCCGGTGGCGAAGGCGCCCAGCCCGCTCACCATCATGCGCAGCACAGCTTTGCCCTGCCGCTTCCAGTGCACCACCATGCCGCCCTGCGAGAGTGTGAACGCCATGAACGCGCCGATGGCGTAAAGAGGAATCAGCCGGTCAGTAACGCCGCCAAAAATGATCAGCAGCAATGCCGTCAGAAATACCAGCACATAAATGCCCCAGGAGTAGAGCAGCCGCCTTCCGCGCAGCAGAAAAACGCGGGGAAGATAATCGTCGCCGGCGATGGCGCGCGTGAGCCGCGGAAAATCGGCGAAGGCGGTGTTGGCCGACAGCGCCAGCACCAGCAGCACCGAGCCGCTGCTGAGGTAGTAGAACCATCCATGGCCCATCACCGCGCGGGTCAGCATGGAAAGCACGCTCTCGTAACCGGGTTTGGTGGGGTCAGTGGCGGTGATGGTGTAGGAGCGGCACAACAGCGCAATGCCGGTGAGAAGAACGGCCAGCAGCGCCATGATGATGGTGAGGGTAATCCTGGCATTGCGGCGCGTGTCGTCGCGGAAGGCCATTACGCCGTTACTCACCGCTTCAACGCCGGTCATGGCCGTGCAGCCGGATGAAAACACCTTGAGCAGCAGCCATGCGCTTACCGCCGCCGCGGCCGCGGGCGGCGCGGGCAAAGCCGAGATGGGGTGCGGATGGCCGCCGCTGGCCAGCACACGAATGCCGCCCACCACGATCACCGTGAGCACTGTTCCCGCAAACAGATAGGTGGGAATCATGAACACCACGCCGGTGTCATGCACGCCGCGCATGTTCACGATGGTGAGCATCACCAGCACCAAGAGGCAGAGCGCGAGCGTGTGCGGCTGCAGGCTGGGCACGGCGGAGATAAGCGCTCCCACTCCGGCCGAGATGCCCACCGCAGCCGTAAGCACATAGTCGATCATGAGCGCGGCGGCGGCCAGCAACCCCGCGCCCTCGCCCAGATTCCGGCTGGCCACTGTGTATGAGCCGCCCCCGCGCGGATAGGCCTCGATGGTCTGCCGGTAGCTCAGGTACACGATGGCCAGCAGGATCACGATGGCCATGCTGACGGGAACGATGTAATGCACGCCGGCCAGGCCCAGCGGAATGAGCAGGGTGAGCGCTGCCTCCGGGCCGTAGGCTGCCGAGCTTAGCGCATCCAGGCCGAAGATGGGAATCCCGGCCATGGGGCCGATGTGCTCGGCGCGCTCTTCGCTCGTGGCCAGCGGCCGGCCAAAGAGCAGATTGAGAAGGTCGGTGGATATCGCCATGCGAGGGTTGCGCGGCAGCCGCAAGGGGCACGGGGAAGGCCGCTCGATGGCATTGTCTCATGTGGACAGTGATCAGTGAACAGTGGACAGTGGACAGTAGGCAGTGGCGTGGCGGCTGCTCGCTTACTGCACTTTGCCGGCAGCGTTCTCTAGCACCACGTTCGACACCACGGCCGTATCCAGCGTGGCTGCCAGGTGCGAGCAGAAGCCGATGCCTACATAAAACGGCGCGTCGAAGTGCAGCGTGATCGGCGGCCCCAGCTGGTGCATCGGTTCTCCCTGCAGGCTGACGAAGATCGCAATCGAGTCGCCGCGTTTCTCAATGCCCACGCGCCTGGCATGCACTCCGTTGAGCAGGCCGCCGAAGCGGTACTGCATGTCTTTCAAAAAGACGCCGGGGTCGGTGCGAAAAGCCAGATGGATCATGCCCGCGCCGTGTTCGCCCAGCATGGCCTCTTTCGCATCGTCGTCCAGGCTCTGGCGGATGACCAGCACCACCTTGCGATCGCCGTATCCGTTGGCGTCTGGAAACGAGACGTCGGCCGCGAGTGAAACATCGCCGCTCATCTTCTTCCACAGATAGCGGAACTCGTCGCGCCCGTACCAGATGTTATAGCCGGCGGAGCGAATGGTGTACTGGCCGGTGGCAGCGTCGTAGCTCGCGCTGCCCGCAACCAGCGCGCCGCCAATGTCGGACTGGCCGTCGAAGACGCCGATGGGCGTATCGAAGTTGCGGCTGGGCCGATGAAAGCCGGCCGGCGGCGGCACCTGGGTGTGGGTAGGCGAGCCGGGCAGCGCCCAGTCCGGCACCTGCGGCGCGGCAGCAGTCTGCGCCTGAACGGCCAGCGAAGCCGCGCCCAGCAGCAGGGCGCACAGCGAGGCGCGGATTCCGGCGGCCCCAAGAGCTGCCCAAAGAGCGATTGCATTTTCCATAGCAAGCAACTCTAGCAGATGGGGGAATGGCAGAACGGAAGAATGGAAGAATGGAAGAATGATTTTGAACAGGATTGGCTGGCTGGTAAGGGTCCGGCGCGCGGTCAAACATTTGGATGTTCAACCGCGACTGGAGTATCTGGCTCTCACTCGGGTGAGAGCAACCCTGGGCACCTCAGCTTTTGGTCCCAGCATGAGTATCCGTTAACCTTGCCGGTTTGGCTCTCGCACAAACTGGTCAATCCATCGCATTTCGCTTACAACCCCCGTAATGACGCAAAACCATTACTTAGGATTTGTGCGTAGCACGTGGCCCCGGCAGCACCCCGCGCAAAGCGCACCGGGCAAGCCGTCCTTTTGCTTCCGGCGCGGCCGACCGGCGCATTGGGCCAATGCCCGCGAAGTCGTATGCAATCAATGCTCAGGAGGCGGCTCGGCAGACGACCCAGGAGACGGCAGTCTGCAGCAGTCGCCGGCTTCGGCAGGCTCATTCGCACCGGCGTCGAGCGCCACTTTCCAGCTTCCGTCCGGCTCCTTGCGCCAGATGGTGATGAACCGGCCGCTGGTCAAAACCGGGTTTCCGGCGGCGTCTTTGCTATGACCTTCGTAATGGCTCCAGGTATAGCCGATATCTCCCGAGGGGCCCATCACCGCGTCGGTCGGCGTCCATGTGAGCCGATAATTCTGCGGCAGCCATGTTGCCGACCTGGCAATGGCCACCTGTCCGGTCACCGGCGCGGCTCCGTTGCCGAGCAGCACCCCATCCGGCGCGAACCACTTTGCGAATCCGGCGCCACCGTGCGCGGCCACATCTTTGGCGAAACGCGCTTCGAGATCAAACAGAATCATCTTGCCCGGCTTGACGGTTGTGTCGGTCAGCGGATTCGGCGTTTGCGAAGCGCTGCCGGTAGAAGGAAACTGCAACTGCCCGTAAGCCGTGGCCGAACCGGCGCACACCAATCCCGCAAGCACAACAAAACGGCAGAATACTGTACCCATGTGTTCCACTCCCGCAAACAACGCTTCTGCGCTCATCGTACAACTCCGGGCAGAAGCGATACCCGCACGCGCAAGTCATCCCCTGAAGCAAGTCATCCCCTGAATTCGGCCGAGTGGATATAACCGGGAAGAGATTTTTGCGCCGCGCCGCGAGGGCTCTTCTGCGCGGGCTCGCCGGCGAGGAAACAGCCTGAAAATTGCGCAACTTAGAGCCGGGAAAAGGCGTCCAATCCTTCATTGGATCAAGTCGGCCTGCGCGTATACTAAAAGCTGCTTTACGTCCTGGAACTTGCTGTGCGGCCGCGGTTACGCCGAGGGTTTGCCGGGAGGCTTTTTTCGACGCCGGGGAAGCTTTTTCCCTGGATGCCCGGGCGCTGTGCCGGGAGAAGGAAATACATGGGAACGCTGCTGGAATCCATCCACTCTCCCGCTGACGTGAAGGGCCTGAACCCTGCGCAGATGGCCTCGCTGGCGGAGGAGATTCGCGAGTTTCTCATTCAAACGCTCTCCAAGACCGGCGGACACCTGGGCCCCAATCTCGGCGTCGTCGAGCTCACGCTTGCTCTGCACGCGGTCTTCAACACGCCAGAGGACAAGATTCTCTTCGACGTGAGCCACCAGGCTTATGTGCACAAGCTGCTCACCGGCCGCTGGGACCGCTTTGCGACCATCCGCCAGCCGGGCGGGCTGAATGGCTTTATGCTGCGCACCGAGAGCGAGCACGACTGCTACGGAGCGGGCCACGCGGGCACGGCGCTGTCGGCGGCGCTGGGCATGGCGGTGGCGCGCGACCTGGCTGGCGGCAGCGAAAATGTTGTGGCCGTGGCCGGAGACGCCGCCTTCACCAACGGAATCTCTTTTGAGGCGCTCAACAACATTGCCGAGCAGACCAAACGGATGATCGTTGTGCTCAACGACAATGAGTGGTCCATTGACCGCAACGTGGGCGCCGTGGCCCGTTACTTCCACCGCATTGTGACCAACGAGCACTACCAGCACCTGCACGACAAGGCCTCGCGGTTGATCGAGCGGTTCGCGGGCAAGACGGCCATCAAGGTGGTCAAGCGCGCCGAAGAAGCGGCCAAGAGCATGCTGTGGCCGTCGATTCTGTTTGAGGAGTTCGGCCTGGAATACTTCGGGCCCATCGACGGGCACAACCTTCCGCTGCTGGTGGAGACTTTCAACTTTCTCAAGTCGGCCGACCACCCGGTACTGCTGCATGTGCTCACGCAGAAGGGCCGCGGCTTTCAGCCGGCGCTCGACGGCCAGAAGAAGTTTCACGGCCTCGGCCCCTACGATCCGGAGACCGGCAAGACCGCGGCCGCGGGCCTGCCCACCTACTCCGAGGTGTTTGCCAACACACTCGCCGAACTGGCCACAAAAGACGAGCGCATCGTGGCCATCACCGCGGCCATGCCCAACGGAACCGGCCTGGATCTGTTCCGTCCGCATCATCCCAAGCGCTACTTCGACGTGGGCATTGCCGAGGAGCATGCGGTCATCTTTGCCGCGGGCATGGCCACGCGCGGCTTCCGGCCGGTGTGCGCCATCTATTCCACGTTCCTGCAGCGCGCCTTCGATCCCATCGTGCACGATGTGTGCCTGCAAAAGCTGCCGGTGGTCTTCTGCATGGACCGTGCCGGCCTGTCCGGCGACGACGGGCCCACCCATCACGGCCTGTTCGACATCGGCTATCTGCGCTCCATTCCCGAGATGGTGCTGATGTCTCCCAAGGATGAGGACGAGCTGGCCGACATGATGAAGACCGCCCTCTCGATCGACGGCCCCAGCGCCATTCGCTATCCGCGCGGGGTAGTGGTGGGCGTGGCGCGCAAGGCGGAGCCGCAGGCGCTGCCGGTGGGCAAAGCCGAGCTGATTCAGGACGGGTCCGATGTGGCCATTCTCGGCCTGGGGCCCATGCTGCCGCTGGCGCGCGAGCTGGCCGCGCTGCTGGAGCGCGATGGCTACTCGGCCGCGGTGATCAATCCGCGGTTCATCAAGCCCATCGACAAGGAGATGCTGGAGCGCTATGGCTCGCGCGCGGCCGTGTTCGTCACCTTTGAAGATCATGTGAAGATGGGCGGGTTCGGTTCGGCGGTCGCGGAGGCGCTTGAAGAAATCGGAAACAGCGTGCCGGTCATCCGCGTGGGCTGGCCTGACCGATTCATCGAGCACGGCAAGGTAGACCAGCTCCGCGCGCGCTACGGACTCACCGCCGAGGCTGCCCTGGCGCAGGTGCTGCCTTTGCTTACGCCGCGGCGCCGGCCCACGCTGGTGGCCAGTTAGCAACACGCTGGTCGCCCGTTAACCAGTGGACCGGCGGTTCTCCAGTCCGTTGCGGCATCCGCAACCTGATCCTCCGGCCCGGCTGTGCGACAATCCAGATCAGGCCGGCCTGTCTATGAGACTTCGTTATCCCGCCTTTTTTGCTCTGCTCGCCGTCGCCTCCCTGGCTCTCCACGCCTCCCAGCAGACGCCGGCGCAACCAGCGCCCAGTCCCGAACCTGCGCCGCTGGTGCTGAGCGGAGGAACGGTCATCGACCTGAGCAGTTGGGGCGAGTCGGCGCGGGACATTCCCAACGCCATCGTGGTCATTCGCGCCGGCCACATTACCGATGTGGGCACACCCGCCGAGCTGGCGGTGCCCAAAAATGCGCGGGTCATCGACTGTACCGGCAAGTTCATCATCCCTGGCCTGGTGGACGGATTTGCCGGCATGAACTCGCAGGCCGAGGCCAACGCCAATCTCTACATGGGTGTGACCACTGTAGTGGCGCGCGCCGATCAGGAGCGCGGCTTCATCGACTTCGGCGCCAATCCCAGCCCGCACATTTATCCCATTGACTCCATCGGCGTAACCGACAACTGGAGCCTGCTGGCTCACCAGCCCGACTGGACCGCCAAACTGCGCGAAGGCGTGCATCCGGTGGAGCTGGCTCCCGACGACACCGCGCGGCAGATTGCCGACACCGCGCGGCTGGGCACGCGGGTTCTACTGCTGGGACCGCAGATTACCGCGGCCAATGCGCAGTGGATCATTACCCGCGCGCGCGACCAGCACCTGGCCACCTACGGCCAGTTTGTTTCCACGCCCTATCGCGTGGCCATTGAGGCCGGCGTGGATGTGCTGCTGCACATGGATCGCTACGACCTGGGCGTGATCCCCAACGAGCTGCAGCAGCCGCTGGTCGAAGACCCCAACGGCGCGCCGGCCGCCACCGCCTACGACTACTCGCAGCGCATTCCACCCACCGATCTGCATTTGCGCAGCTACGCCAAGTTTCTGGCCTCGCATCATGCCGCGCTCATGCCCACCTTCAGCCTCTACTATGTGGAGCTGCCCGGGCATCGCAATCTGTGGGAGGAGCCGGCAGCATCGCTGCTCAATCCCAGCCGCATGTATCACCCCACCGACCCGAAGACCGGCGAGATGCTTTATCCGCTGCCCACCTGGTCGCGCCATACACCTGGCGCGGCGCAGCGCTGGCTGGAGGCCGACGCGCAGAAGAAAGCCGACCAGTCGGCCATGCGGCTGTGGCGCATCAACCAGACCATCTTCTCCGCCTTTCCGCACTATCTGGCTGCCTCGGGCGCGGATGCGCTGGGCACCATGTCCGGCATCTCGCTGCACACCGAGCTGGAAATGCTGGTACGGCTGGGGCTTTCGGCCCGCGAGGCGCTGGCCGCGGCCACCGGCAACTACGCGCTGCAACTGGGCTGGACGGAACTGGGCCAGATCAGCCCCGGCCGGCGCGCGGATATCCTGGTGCTCGACGGCGATCCGACGGTGAATATATGGAACGCGCGGCGCATCTCCACGCTTATTCTCGACGGCAATGTGATCGACCGCGAGGCGCTGCTCAAAGCCAAAAAGTAACTCCGTCCGGCAGCCGCGCGCACGCTGCGGCCCAGTGGCATCATTTACCCTGAAGACTAGAGTTTTTTCTCGTCCATCATGCCCAAATCCCTTTCGCGAGCCAGTTCCAGACTCCGCAGCCATAATCAGTGGCTCCTGCTGATCGCGCTGTTCAAATTCGCGCAGGCGCTGCTGTTCATCGCCGTGGGAGTGGGCGCGCTGCACCTGCTGCACAGAGACATCGCCGACGAGCTGTACAATCTGGCCGACCGGCTGCACTTCAATCCCGAGTGGCGCTTCGTCGACTTCCTGCTCGACAAGGCTTCGCTCATCAACGATCCGCTGCTGCGCCGCATTGGCCTGGCCGCCTTCTGCTATGCCGGGCTGGGCACCGCCGAGGGCATCGGACTGTATCTGGAAAAAACCTGGGGCGAGGCGATGACCCTGATCATCACGGCGTCTTTCCTGCCCTGGGAGATCATCGAAATCGTCCACCGCATCACCTGGCCGCGCGTGGGCCTGCTCATCATCAATGTGATGGTGTTTCTCTACCTGATCAAGGTGATCATGGAGCGTGGACGCAGCAAGGTCCACTTCCGCAGGTAGAGACTGTTTGCATTGCCGGAGCAGCGCATCGATAGCGGCCGCTTGACTATGCACCAATTTTGATACATTCTGTTTGGCGGAGGTGACGGGATGAAAAAACAGAATAAGCATGTGGGGTCGACGCTTGACGACTTTCTGAAAGAGGAAGGCGTCCTCGAAGAGACCCGTGCCGTCGCGATCAAGGAAGCGGTCGCGTGGCAGTTGCAACTGGCCATGAAGAAAAACAACATCACCAAAGTGGAGATGGCGCGGCGCATGCGCACCAGCCGCGCAGCTCTGGATCGGCTACTCGACCCCGGAACCGGAGCCGTCACATTGCAGACGCTCTCCCGCGCGGCTCATGCCATCGGGCGCGGCCTTCGCATCGAGCTTGTATAGCGTTTGAGGTGAGTTAACGTCAGCCCGACTCAACCGGGTCTCTTGCCGTGTGGATTTGTTTGTTGCAATTGGTCGTTGTGCTTTGCCAAGCCTGAAAAAATCCAAACCTGTGGCGCCCCGCTTCAGTTCACGGCCTGATCCCACTCCATCGCGCCGCGCGCGAGCAGGGCGGCGCGATCCTCTTCGAGAATCCAGCGCTGCCGCACCAGCTCATCGACTGCCTGCGCGTAGCGTTCCAGGTAGTCCGCACGGCCCGCGTAGCGCTCCGCAATGGAGCGGCGCGGATCGCCGCTTGCCGCACGGTCGGCCGCGGTCCTGGGAAATGGAATGTACGACGCTTCAAACGAGACGCGCTGATCGGGCGCGCCAATCGAGGGGTCGCGCAGATTCCAGCCCGCGTAAGTGGCCAGCGGAACCGTAATCTCTGGCAGCCTTACACCGTCGCGCTCGTTGCCGTCGGCATTCACCTGCGGCACAAGCACGGGAAAGGCCGCGCCCACTCTGGGCGGCTGCAGGCTCAGAATGCCATCCTGCCAGCCGGGCCCGAAGTCCAGACGGTAGGCGCAGTTGGCATCATGCGGCAGATGCACGCCCGGAATATGCGGAAATGCGTACGCACGCAGCGGCACCAGCGTTCCATCGGCAATTTTCGGATAGCTGCTGGGCGGCGGCGCGATGCCACTGCGCACCCACGCGTCCATGTTGGCAATCATGGAGCGCCAGAAATAACGAACCGGCAGAAACGACTCAGCCTGCTGGCCATGCAGGTCGCCGCTGCCTTCGGCGGACGGAAACGGGCCGGAGAAGTGCTGCAACCCGGTGAAGTGGTAGATGCGCACGTTGCCGCCGATGCGCATGTCACGTTTGCCGTCGGCGGTGGTATGGATAAGCGACGCGGCCCGGCCCCAGTACTCAAACGACGTATTCGAGAAGAAGATCTTCGGCAGCACACCTTCGTCCCTGGCCTTGTCGAGCAGGCCGGCGGTCTGGCCGGTCACCGGATCGCGCTCCGGCTGATCGGTAAAGGGAAAAATGTCGGTGGGAAAAAAGACGGATGACATCGGCTCGGCATCGCGCGAGGGCTGCGCGAACCGGTAGTTGAAGCTGCCCCGGCCCGCTCCGGCCACGTGCGCCAGCACGCCGTCGAGCACAATGCGCCCCTGCTCGTCCGCATTGAAGCCTTCATAGAGAAAGTCGCGCAGAACGCGGCCGTCCTGCGAGATGCCTTCGCCATACACGCGCTCAACCGGCGTGATGGCATCGCGATCGTGTTTTGCGTAGGAGGCAAAATCGCGGAGTGCCGCGAAGCCTCCGCCGGCAACCACCGGATCGGCGACCACGTAAACATATTCGTAGAGCTTGCCGGGCTGAAAGCCGCTGTTCAGATGGATGAAGCGGTCGCTCGGCGCCAGCCTGCCGTCGACCGTGTGCGCAAACTGCCAGTCGCTGCGTGGAATCACGGTGCGGCGGCCGTCGCGCGTGTCGCGCACGGTAAGCACGTTGCGCGAATCGCCGGGCGCGGACACGGGATATTCGGTGCCGCCAACGTGGCCGACGATCAGATGCCCGAGCGGAATCTCCGCCATGACCCGCGCGGGCGTGAAGTCGCCGCGCAGCAGCCCGGTAATGGTCTGGCCGTGGTCTTTGGCAATGGGAGCAAAAAGGCGAAGCGCGTTCGCGCCGGGCGCGTCCCACTGCCAGCCTACGCTCACAATGGTGAAGCCGCGGCGCAGCAGCCAGCCGTCGCCGGCGTTGTTGGCCACGTCCCAGTCGCCGCCGTCCACCTGCGACACAATCCCGCTATGGCCGCGGTTGGGCACGTCGAGCAGCATCGCACCGTTGCCCTTGCCCATATCCTTGGGCCGAATGGCAAGGAAGTTTGCCGAGAACTCGACCGCACCGTCTTCCAGATTGACCGCGTTCTTCAAGTCGACGATCCGCTCGTTGTGCGGGTTGTCGACGGCCAGCGAAAAATAGACGCGGCCGGTAATGCGCTCATAAGCGCCGGCATCGCCGAAGCTCTTTCCGCCCAGCACGTCCTGGCGCGTGGCAACTTCTACACGCAGCACGCGCGCATGCGCAGCGGACGCGCAGGCAGCCAGCAGGCAGGCCGCGGCAACGGCAAACTCTATTCGCTTGTGGATTCGCATGGGCCGAAGCATACCACGCGGCAGTTGTGACAACCCGCCGCTGCGGCCGGCCTCATATATGTATGCGGCCGGCTTCCCACTCAGGCGCAGGACGGGTGTCGCCCTGGATCGTGTCGCCCAGATCGAGACACGCGTTTTGACATTGGCTTTCCAGTGGAAAATGGCGGAAGTTCTGCCGGTTTGAACCCCCGCTTCGCCCGGCTTTCGCTTTTTATTTGCCTATCATGCAACTTTGGTGGATGTCCAGCCCTTGAATCTCATCCGTAAACCATATATATAGTGGTCAATATAAATAAATTATCTATTAGTTGGTTTTTCCACAGGCCAGTTTTCTTTCCTTCTCTTTAGGCCGTTTTTCCCCTTGGCTCAGGCGCAGAACGGCGGTACTATCACCGTGTGGTGGTCAATTCTGGAGTCCAGTGGAGTATCGGGGGATCAATCAGCCCGCTTTTACCCCTCAAGTGTAACCCCGGAACCAGCTTTCCAAGGCAGTAACTGGCAAAGGAACCAGCCTGGCTAACCGGAAGGCCCAATGGAAGCAATCGTTAGACCCGCGGATCGAGCCGCGGGAGGCAAGTAGAGGCAAGCTATGTTTCGCGGCAACCATCCAGCCAAAGTCGATGAAAAGGGACGGCTTAAGCTTCCAGCAGCGTTCAAGCAACTGCTCGAAGCTCAGCACGTGACCCAGTTCTACATCACTTCGACAGATGGAACCAAGGCCGACATCTGGCCGCTGCCGGTGTGGGAAAAGCTGGAAGCCAAGCTAGCCGAGTTCAGCACCATGAACGACGCCGTGGAAAAGTATCTGAGCCTGACCGGCTACTACGGCCAGCAGGTAGAGATGGACAACCAGACCAGGGTGTTGCTGCCGCAGATTCTGCGCAGCGCGGCCAAACTGGATGCCGAGGTGGTGGTGATGGGCAAGATCGACCACCTTGAAGTACACAACCAGGCGATGTTCGAAGCCAACCTGCCCAACCACTCGCTGAGCACGGACGATCGCCGCAATATAGCCGCGATCATCAGCGGGCGCAATTGAACGAGCCCCCCAGGGGGAACGCATGACCGAGCCACGCGGCCGCCATGTGCCGGTTCTTTTAGAAGTTGCGATCGATCTTCTCCGCATTCGCCCGGACGGGACGTATGTGGACTGCACGCTGGGACTGGCGGGCCATGCCGAGGCAATCGTACGGCGGCTGGGGCCGGCCGGCCGGTTGATTGGATTCGACCGAGACCCCGAAGCGTTTGCGCTGGCCGAAGCGCGGCTGAAAAAAGCCTGCGCCGGGATGGGAGCCGAGGCTCCCGCACTCACGCTGGTGGCGGAGGCTTTCAGCTCCATTGCACAGCACGTCGAGCCGCGGTCGGTAGACGGATTGCTGGCCGACTTTGGCGTTAGCAGCCTGCAATTCGACCAGGCGGGCAGAGGATTCAGTTTTCAGGCGGACGGCCCAGTGGACATGCGAATGGACACGCGCAAGGGGCCAACCGCCGGACAAGTGGTGAATGAGATGGACGAGCGCGAGCTCGCCAACCTCATTTACGAATACGGTGAGGAAAGGAGGTCGCGGACAGTCGCCAGAGCCATTGTGCGGGGGCGGCCGGTTAGCAGTACGAGCCAGTTGGCCCGGATTGTAGCCTCAGCCGTCCCGCCAATGAAACACATTCATCCGGCAACGCGCACCTTTCAGGCTCTTCGTATTTATGTCAATCGCGAGCTGGAGGAGATCAAGTCGCTGATGGAGGCCGCACCGAACCTGCTTAAGCCCTCTGCACGGCTGGTGGTCATCAGCTTTCACTCGCTGGAAGATCGCATCGCCAAGGACAGCATCCGGGAAGGCGCCCGGCAAGGCATCTGGGAGATGGTAACCAAAAAGCCGGCCACCGCCGGCGAAGACGAGATAGACCGCAATCCGCGTGCGCGCAGCGCCAAGTTGAGAGCGGCGGAAAAGCTGGAAGCAGAGATCAGAGATCAGGGATCAAGGATCAGGAACTAAGGCAAACGAGCGGGTAGTTAGATTTTGCATTCGGCATCTTTTATTCCCTATTCCCTGTTGCCTGCTCTACGAAGGAGAATGCACATGGCGGCATGCACCACAACCTACTTTGAGTCCGGGCGCGGATGGACGGCGCGAGTGGCCGAGCGGAATACCGATCTGCTGGCGCAGCAGCCGATGCGGCGCCGGCGCATGCGCACGCCCGAGTTCCACTTCACCAAAAACTTCGACAACTCGCGGCTGGTCAAGGCCTCCGATCCGGTGCGCGTGCGCCAGATGCGCAGTTTTGCCGCGGCGGTTACAGTGCTGTTCTCACTCATCATGGTCTATGGGCTGCAGCACTTCTACGCCATCGAAAGCGGCTATCGCATTGAAAGCGAGAAGCAGGTGATGGAGCAGCTTCGCGAACAGAATCGCCAGCTCAAGCTGACTGAAGCCGAGCTCGATCAGCCCGGACGCATCGACACGCTGGCGCGTCAGTACGGCCTGGCCGCACCGCAGCCGGGACAGGTCGTGCATCCCAATGCCGCGCCCGCAGCCGGCGGGGGTCCGGTGCTGGCGCAGATCGTGCCTCCGGCGCTGCGTTAGCGCCAACCCATTTTGCAAGTTCCGACTCTCTATGGCAACAGCCACATCCGTTCGAGCCATTCGCAGCCGCGTAAGCACGCCGCGCGCGGTTCCGCTCAAGCGGACTCGCTTCTGGCTGATCTGCCTGTTCTTTTTTCTGTGGGCCTGTGTCATCGCGGGCCGTCTTTTCTGGCTGCAGATCGTGCGTCATCAGGAATATATGGAGCGCGCCGACCGGCAGCAGCAGCGCACCATTGAGATAGCTCCGCGGCGCGGCATTCTGTACGACCGCAATCTGCGCGAACTGGCCATGACCGTGCTGGTCGACTCAATCTACGCCGACCCCAGCGAGATAGACGACAAGCCGGCCGCGGCTCGACTTCTCTCCTCCATCACCCACGTCGATCCGGAAGACAGGCGCACCACCGAGAAGTCGATTCTGGAGCGGCTCAACGCCGGCCGCAACTTTGCCTGGATTGCGCGCCGCGTAAAGCCCGAAGTGTCCGCGAAGGCGCATGCCCTGAACATGAAGGGCATCTACTTCCAGAAAGAGTTCCAGCGCTTTTATCCTGACAACCGGATCGCCGCGCAGGTGCTCGGTTATGTGGGCGTGGACGACAACGGGCTGGGCGGGCTGGAAGAAAAGTACGATTCCGAACTGCACGGTGCGCCGGGCGAAATGTACACCGCCATGGACGCGCGCCGCAAGGTGCTGGGCTCAACCGAGCGGGATCCGCAGCCGGGCCGCAACCTGGTGCTGACCATCGATGAAAATATCCAGTTCATGGCCGAGCAGGCGCTAGATCATGCCATGGCGAGGACCCAGGCCATGAATGGCACGGTGGTGGTGCAGGATGTACACACCGGACAGATTCTGGCGCTGGCCATCCGGCCGACCTTCAATCCGAACGATTTTCGCCACACCACGCCGGCGCTGCTGCGCGACCACGCGGTGAGCGACGTGTATGAGCCGGGATCGACCTTCAAACTGGTCACCTACTCGGCCGCGATGGATACGCGCGTGGCCACGCCGGACGACACGATCGACTGCCAGGGCGGACAGATCACGCTGGCCGGCCGCGTGATTCACGACGACCGCAGCGACCGCGGGCTGGGCGTGGTTTCTGTGGCTACGGCGCTGGCCCGGTCCAGCGACGTGGCCGCCGTAAAGCTTGCGCTCAAGGTGGGTCCGGATCGCTTTTATCAGTACATTCGCAGCTTCGGCTTCGGCTCGCGCTCGGGCATTGAGCTGCCCGGCGAAACGCGCGGGCTGCTGCGTCCGCCCAGCCGCTGGAACGGCTCGTCGATCGGCTCGCTGGCCATTGGACAGGAAGTTGCCGTTACGCCGGTGCAACTGGTCACGATGGTTTCGACCATCGCCAATGGCGGCACCTACTTGCCGCCGCACATTCTGATGCAAGACCCTTCCTCTTCCACAAATGCAAACCAGAATTCTGCCCCAGCGCAGGTGGCGCAGGATCAGCAGTTGACGGCCGAGCCGTTCAAGCCGGGCGAAGACCTGCCCAGTCCGCTGCCGGCGGGCTCGCATCGCGTAATCTCCACCCTGGCCGCGGCCCAGATGCGCAAGATGATGGAGGGCGTAGTGCTGTTCGGCACCGGCAAGCCCGCACAGCTCGACGGCTACTCTTCCGGCGGCAAAACCGGCACCGCGCAGAAGGTCGATCCACGGACGCACCTTTACTCGAAGACCATGCACATTGCCTCGTTCGCGGGATTCGCGCCGGTCAACAATCCGGTCATTTCCATCGCCGTAATCATGGATTCGCCCAAGGGCGACTACTATGGCACGGCGGTTTCGGCGCCGGTGTTTGCCGAGGTCGCGCAGCAGGTGCTTGAGTATCTTGGCGTGCCGCACGACATTGCGCTGAAGCCGCCGAGCACGACGGCCAAAAAGGAAGCGCCGGCCGCCGAGGACGACTCCGCTCCGCCGCCGCAGGAAGACATACAGGCGCTCTACGACGCGGCCAACGATCTGCCCAGCGACGACCCGCTGAGCGCCGCGGCCAAGAAAGCCGCCGCAACGGCTGCATCGGCCGCTCCCGCCGTGCCCGCGGATGCGCAGTCCAGCGCCGCCTCCGTCGCTCCGCCGCCGCAGAAGCCCGCATCCACGCCGCAGCCGGACAAGGACTCCGAAGCAGCGACAAAAACCATCGCGATGCCCGACGGCAAAAACCTGCGCGTGCCCTCGCTGGTGGGCCTGCCGGTGCGCGAAGTCATCGAGCAGGCCGGCAGCGCGGGCCTGGATGTGCAGATCATCGGCAACGGCATCGCGCGCGAGCAGGCTCCCGCTCCGGGCACGGTGGTCGCGCCGGGCACAAAGATCGTGGTCCGCTGCGCGCGGTAAGCTCAACGCACAGCGCCGCACCCTGCCCGTCAATCTACAATCAAGCACAGAATGAACTGGAACGAACTCATCGCAGAAATCGCCGCCGTGGGCTCGGGCGGCGGCTCGGACGCACAGATTGCCGGCATTGAATACGACTCGCGGCGGGTGCGGCCCGGCTCCGTCTTTGTGGCTATCAAGGGCGGCACAACCGATGGCAATCGCTACCTGGACAAGGCCGTCGCGGCGGGTGCGCTGGGCATTATTACGGACTCGGCGCCGACCTTCGATCACCTGCTGGTCTTTGAGCCGGGACTGCCAATTCTGGAAGTGGAGCACGGCAGGCGCGCGCTGGCGCAGGCATCGGCGGCGTTCTTCGGCCACCCGGAAACCCGGCTCGCCGCAACCGGCATTACCGGAACCAACGGCAAGACGACCACTGCGTTCCTGATTGAAGCGCTGCTGCACGCGGCGGCGCGCAAGACGGTTCTGGTGGGCACCATTGAATATCATGTGGCCGGCGAGGTGCGCGCCTCACTGCACACCACGCCCGAGCCGCGCGACCTGTTCGAGTTGATGGCCGAGGGCGGTGCCCGCGGCGCCACCGAGTTGATCACCGAGGTATCGAGCCACGCGCTTCACCAGGGGCGCGCTCACGGAATCCATTTCGATGTGGCCGTGTTCACCAACCTCACGCGCGATCATCTGGACTATCACCAGACCATGGAGAACTATTACGCGGCCAAGCGCCTGCTGTTTGACGGCACCGTCTATCCGGCGCCGCGCGTGGCGGTGATCAACGCGCACGATGCGCACGCCAGGCAGTTGGCAGCCGCAGCGCGACGAGCCGGAGCGGAGATTCGCCTGTATGGAATCGGCGCGGGCGAATGGCGCGCGGCCCGCTGTGAGCTCACGCCCGGCGGCGCGGTTCTCGAACTCGAAACGCCGGTGGGCAATGCCCGCGTGGTTTCGCGCCTGGCCGGCGAAGTGAACGCGCTTAACCTGCTTGCGGCGCTAGCCGCGGCTCATGCGCGCGGCATCGGCTTTGACGTTTTGGTTGAGGCCATTCCGCAACTGCAGCCGGTGCCCGGCCGCTTTCAGCCGGTCAACGCCGGGCAGCCCTTCACGGTAATTGTGGACTATGCGCACACCGACGACGCACTGCGCAACCTGACCGCGCTGGCGCGGCAGATGACCGCGGCCGGGGGCAAACGTGTGATCACGCTGTTTGGGTGCGGCGGCGACCGCGATCGCATCAAACGGCCCAAAATGGGCAACGCGGCCGGTTCGGGAAGCGACTTTGTGGTGGCCACCAGCGACAACCCGCGCTCGGAGGATCCGCGTGTCATTCTGGCCGAGATCGAGCCAGGATTGCAGTCGACGGGCGTCCAATACACCCTGGAGCCGGATCGCGCAGCGGCGATCGGCATTGCGCTGGAAGCGGCCGCGCCCGGTGACGTGGTGCTGCTGGCCGGCAAAGGCCATGAAAAGGAACAGGCGATTGCCGGCCGCTCCATCCCTTTCGATGACGTGGAGATTGCTCTTTCCACGCTGGCCCGAATGGGATATGGTGACGTGGGATGAAGCTCACGCTGGCAGAAGCGGCGATTGGCGCGGGCGCCATACTGGAGGCGCCGGCCAGCCATGCCAATGCCGGGGCCATCGCGATCCGCGGCTACTCCATCGACTCACGCACCGTGGAGCCCGGCGAGCTGTTTTTTGCGGTACGCGGCGAGCGGCTGGATGGCCACGACTTTGTGGCTGCGGCACTGGCGCGCGGCGCCGCTGCCGCCGTGGTTTCACGAGCCCGGGTGGCCACACTGCCCGACGCCGCGCTGGCCGCACCGCTGCTCATTGCCGAAAATCCTCTCACTGCGCTGCAGGCACTGGCTGCGCGCGTAAGGCGGCAATGGGGCAAGCGCGTAGTTGGCATTACCGGCTCGGCAGGCAAAACCACCACCAAGGAAGCCATTGCCGCGGCGCTGGGCGTAAAGTTCAACGTGCTCAAGTCGCGCGGAAATCTCAACAACGGCTTCGGCCTGCCGCTGCAGTTGCTGCGGCTGGAGCCGGAGCACGAGATTGCCGTGATCGAGATGGGCATGAACCACGCCGGCGAGATCGCCGCGCTGGCGCAAATGGCCGCGCCGGACTGGGGCGTGGTGACCAACGTGGGCACGGCGCACATTGAAAATTTTGCCGAGGGGCAGGCCGGCATTGCGCGCGCCAAGTTCGAACTGGTGGCAGCGCTGCCCGCAACCGGCGTGGCTTTCCTGAACTGCTGCGACCCGTATGTATCGCAGTTCGGCCGCGACTTTCCCGGCCGCGTGGTCTATTTTGGGCAGGGCCCCTGCGCCGATCCGCAGATTGTTTCCACCGCCGAAGACGCGGACGGATTGCACGTGCGGTATCGCGCCGGCGAACGCGAAGGTGAGTTCACGCTGCGCCTGCTGGGCGGCCACAATGCCACCAACGCCGTGGCCGGGCTGGCAGTGGCGCTCGAAGCCGGCGTGGAGTGCGATGCGGCGATTGCCGCGCTGGCCGCGCTCGCGCCCGGCGACAAGCGCGGCCAGGTGATGGAGCTGGCCGGCGCAACCATTCTTAACGACAGTTACAACTCCAACCCCGAGGCGCTGCGCTCGATGATGCAGACGCTGGCCGCTCGGCGGGGGCGGCGCATTCTGATTGCCGGCGAAATGCTGGAGTTGGGCGAGCACGGGCCCGCGCTGCACGCAGCCTGCGGACGCGCCGCTGCTGAAGCCGGGCTGGACCTGGTGGTGGGCGTGCGCGGCAATGCTGAGCATCTTGCCGCCGCGGCCTGCGCGGGAGGGGTGGCCGCGCTATTTCTGCCCGATGCGGAGGCCGCCGGCCGGTGGCTTGCGCGCAATCTGCGTGCCGGCGACCAGGTTCTCATCAAAGGCTCCCGCGGCGTCCATCTTGAACGCGTCATTGAAGCGGCGCAAAGTCTGCTGCCGGCATCGCACACATTATGAATTTTCGAAAAATCGTCTCCCTCCTTGCGCTCTTCGCCTCCATCGCATGCGCCGTCCGTCTGTGGGCCGCGCCGAATCCTGACTGGACGCGGCCGTTCCCGCCGTTTCGCATTGCCGGCAATCTTTACTATGTGGGCAGCGCCGATCTGGCTTCGTACCTGGTGGTCACGCCGAAAGGTCTCATCCTGATCAACAGCAGCCTGGAAAGCTCGCCGCCACTGATACGTAAAAGCGTGGAGCAGCTCGGCTTTCATTTCGGCGACATCAAAATCCTTCTCATCAGCCACGCTCATGGCGATCACTGCGCGGGCAGTGAACGGATCATCAAGCTCACCGGCGCGAAATATTTTGTGATGGACGCCGATGTGGCGGTGGTCGAATCGGGCGGCGTGAAGGATTTTCACTACGGCGCGGAGGCCGATCAGCATTATCCGCCGGCGCACGTGGACCGCGTGCTGCACGACGGTGACACGGTGGAGCTGGGGGGCACGGTGCTCACCGCGCATCTCACCGCCGGCCACACCAAGGGCACAACCACATGGACCATGAACGAGCGCGAAAACGGCCGGCTGCTGCATGTGGTCATCGTCGGCAGCCCCAATGTGAATCCCGGTTACAAGCTGGTGCATAACGCGGCTTATCCACAGATCGCCTCCGATTACAAGCGTGGTTTCGCGATGCTGCAGTCGCTGCCCTGCGACATTTTTCTGGGCGCGCACGGAGGCTACTTTGGCCTGAAGGAAAAGTATGCGCGCTGGAAGAGCGGCGACAAGAACGCGTTCATCGACCCGGCGGGCTACAAGGCCTATGTGGCTGACCGCGAGCAGGCATTTCAAGCGGAGCTCGATCGCCAGCAGGAGAAAAGGTAATCGCGAAGCCGCGGCCGCTTGCGCACAGCTTGTTCCGGCGTGCAGCGGCCTGCGGCTGGCCTTCATTTAGAATTGTGGAGGACGCGGTCCTACCTTCCAGTCCCGCTCGTCTTTAGCAGGATGCCCTTCTTCGTGAACGCGCAGCTCCACCGATTCCCTGGAGCCATTCAATGAAGTTCAAGATTCCTCTGCAAATGCTTCTGGGCGGCCTGCTTCTGGCCGCGGTGGCGGTTCTGTGGAACTGGCACATCATTGCGTCGCGGCCGATGGGCGACGTGGAGAGAATGGTGCACAAGGTTCTGAGTGCGACGCTCTTCCAGATTGGCCATCTTTCCGTCACGCCGCTGTTTCTGCTGAAGGCAGTCGTCTTCATCTTCCTGCTGAGCCTGCTCGCGCATGTGGGCCGCAGGGCGATGAGCACGCGCATTCTGTCGCGCACCAGCCTGGATGAAGGACTGAAGTATGCGCTCGCCGTCGGCACCGGCTACCTGATTTTTTTCGGCGGCACGGTCATTGGCCTGCAATCGCTCGGCCTCGACCTTTCGAGCGTAGCCTTTCTGGGCGGCGCGGTGGGCATCGGAGTGGGCGTGGGGCTGCAGCCCATCGTCAACAACTTTGTGTCCGGGCTGATTCTGCTGGTCGAGAGACCGATCAAAGTCGGAGATCGCGTGGAGATTGAGAATCTGAGCGGCGACGTGATCCAGATTGCCGCACGCAGCACCTGGGTACGCACCAACGACAACGTCGTGATCATTGTGCCCAACTCGGAGTTCACCGCGCAGCGGGTCACCAATTGGACAGCCAACGACCGCTGCGTGCGCATTACGCTGCCGGTGGGCACATCGTATTCGAGCCACCCCGAGCAGGTGAAGCAGTTGCTGCTGAAGGTGGCGGCCGAACATCCCGACGTGCTCGCCGATCCGGCCGCCGACGTCATCTTCACCGACTTCGGCGACAGCTCGCTGGACTTCGAGCTGCGCGTTTGGACCATCGAGCAGGTGCGCACGCCGCAGATTCTCAAAAGCGACCTGTACTTCTCGATCTTCCGCGTCTTCGCGGAGGCGGAGATCGAACTTCCCTTCCCGCAGCGCGACCTTCACATTCGCTCCGTCTCGGTGCCGATTGCGCTCACGGAGCGAAGCGCGGTGCAGGAAAAGAATTAGGGCTGGTCCAACTGCTTTGGCTACTCCAGTGGCTCCGGCGGCTGCGGGCTGCGCCTGCCAAACAGCGCTGTGCCCACGCGGATGCGGGTTGCGCCCTCGGCAATGGCCAGCGCAAAGTCGCCGCTCATGCCCATCGACAGCACTTCGAGATTGAGCCTGGGATGCGCCTGCGCCCAGCGGTCGCGCCACGCGCGCAGACTGCGGAAACAGCCGCGCGTCACTTCGTCCGGCGCGCCCCAGGGGGCAATGGTCATCAGGCCGCGGGCTTCAAGATGTGCGAAACCGAGCAGCCGCTCCAGCAGATCGGCAGCTTCGTTTGACGCGGGATCGAGCCCCGCCTTGCTCTCTTCCGGGCTGAGCTTTACTTCGATCAGCACCGGCATGCGCTTGCCGCACTTGCCTGCCGCCTCATTGAGCCGCTCGGCAAGACGCGCCGAATCGAGCGTATCCACGGCATCGAAAATCTCCGCCGCCCGGGCCGCCTTGTTCGATTGCAGATGACCAATCAGATGCACGCGGACCGGATTGTCCTTGCGGCTGCGCAACGGCTCCAGTTGCGCGGTTTTTGCGGCAAACTCCTGCACCCGGTTTTCGCCGAAGAGCGCCAGGCCGAGCCCGGCCGCCTCAAGCAGCGCGGATGCGGGATGAGTCTTCGAGACGGCCATCAGCTCCACTTCCTCACGCGAGCGGCCGGCGGCACGGCAGGCCGCGGCGATGGACTCTTCCAGCTTTTCGAGATTTTCCTGCAGCACGGTCATAGAAAACGCAGTCATGGAAGGCGGGGTCGGGGAATGCTCGGTCATCGATAAGCGATTCCGAGCAGCGTCCACTCCACTGCCAGCATCAGGCAGGCCAAGCAGGTGGCCAGCCGGGCCGCGCGCCAACCGCGACGGAAGCCGGTGGCCAGGCAAAACAGCACGCACATCAGCACCACGCCCAGATTGCCGCCGGTGATCGCGTAGTGGACGAGGCCGTAGAGCGGCCCCACAAAACGGAAGTTCATGGTTGCCGCGACAAACCAGATCAGGCTGACAGACGTCGCGGCTGCGGGAATGAGCGTTCCCGTCCTGCCCTGGCGCTGGCCTTTGAGCAGCGCGCGCCAGGCTACGATCAGCGGCGCTGCGGGAGACGAGTAGAGCGCCAGCCATGCGAAATACTTCCACAAAATGGTGTCGCCCATGGTCCGTTCTCCGTTCTCAGTGCCCGCGTTCCTCGAGGAACTTTTCCGCCTCAAGCGCGGCCATGCAGCCGGAGCCGGCCGCGGTAATGGCCTGGCGGTAGCGGCGGTCCTGCACATCTCCGCAGGCAAAGACGCCGGGCACCGTCTGGCCCTGGCGCGTGGTAAGCACGTTGCCGGTGGTGCGAATGTAGCCTTCCTCGTCGAGGTCGATCTGTCCGGCAAACATGCTCGCGTTGGGCTCGTGGCCAATGCCAAGAAAGAGGCCGTGTACCGGCAGCTCGCTCACGTCGCCGCTCTTCACGTCGCGCAGCCGCAGGCCGCGCACTTCCTTCTCATCCACGCCCAGCACCTCGTCGACCACGGTGTTGGTGCGCAGCTCGATGTTGGGATGAGCCACGGCGCGCTCCAGCATGATTTTGGAAGCGCGAAACGCCTCGCGGCGGTGCAGCAGCGTGACTTTGGAAGCAAAGCGGGTAAGAAACAGCGCCTCTTCCATGGCCGAATCGCCGCCGCCCACCACGGCAATCTCCTTGCCACGAAAAAAGAAGCCGTCGCAGGTGGCGCAACTGGAAACGCCATGGCCGATCAGCGCCTGCTCACTGGGCAGGCCCAGCCAGCGCGCGCTGGCGCCGGAGGCCACAATCAGCGTGCGCGTCAGCACTTCGCCTATGGACGTTTGCAGGCGAATCGGATGCCTGCCCACCTCGACCGAGCTGAGGTGCGCAAGCTGAAACTCGGCGCCAAAGCGCTGCGCCTGCTTCTTCATGTTGTCGATCAGCTCCGGCCCCTGGATGCCCTCGGGCCAGCCGGGAAAGTTCTCCACCAGCGTGGTGATCGAAAGCTGTCCTCCGGGCTCGTGGCCTTCGAGGATGAGTGGTTTCAGCCCGGCGCGGCCGGTGTAGATCGCCGCTGTAAGCCCCGCGCATCCGGAGCCGAGAATGACTGTGTCGCGTATCTCTGCCATTAGTTTGCCTTTATCGATTGTAGACGCCGGAACCGGGTTCGCAGCGGGCCGCAATCGCCGATTTACCGGCATTGGATAAGATGATTTACATGGCGAATCTGACTCTTGTGTACGGACTGCGGCTGCTGCCTGAGGGCGAAGTGGTGGGAATGGAAGACGCAACGCTCAAGCTGAGCAACGGACACGAGGCCCACGTGACCATGCACACCATCGAGGGCTCGCGCGAGGAGATCGAGACCCAGCTCAAGCGCAGCCTGGATGCGTTCTTCGACTTCTATCCCGAGATTTGAACGCCGTGCACATCCTCGCGGCTACTGCTCCCCCAACCGCCGCTCTGACTGCCGCTCCAGTGTCCATCCGCATACTTGCGCGGGGCCGCCGGCCGGGACTAGCGTAAAGCGGATTCGCCCGTCCTGCGGCCGAATATCGAACCAGTCTTCGGAGCCCATAGTCTTTCCCGCGCCATCTCCCGTGCCGCCGGCCTCGATCCGCACCCCGATCCGCGCTTTGGAACCGGCCGCCATTCCGAGCCGCATGCGATAGGGGCCGGGCGCGAGCGGCGTTCCCGCCAGCCCGCCGGCTGAAAGCGTCACCGGCGCGTCACCGATCTCGATGCTGCCGGCACAGGACGAGCCCACAACAGCCGCCGTCACCGGCACGCCCAGCTCCTCCGTTCCCAGCACCTCGATCGGGCGTCCGGCGGTGTCGAAGTCAAACGTGTACCGGCCCGCGCCCTGGGCCAGCGGCGCGTGGTGCGTGGGCGCGATTTCGACCACCATCGGATCGAGGCCGACCGCCTGGCGCTGGGCCTCGAAGTACGGCAGCCAGCGCAGGTTGAGCGAGATGAGAATTCCCTTCTCGCCCGCGCTGGTGTGGCCGTGAGCGATGGCGCGCGCATACTGCTCGATGACCTGCTGCGGCGAGACGGATGCAATATCGGCCCGCGCCAGCGCTTCCTTGCCGGCTTTCAGATCGGTTTCGGAGCGCTGCAGCGCATCCTGCGCCGTAAACAAAAGCTGCACCCATCGCTCCCAGTCGCGGTAGTAGCCCACCCAGTCGCGCGCCGCGGCGTTGGCAGCCAGCGGCTCCATTGCATCGAGCAGCGCCAGCCGTTGCCGGGCGCCCACGGCTTCATTGGCGGCGTCGATCTGCCGGTCGAGAAAGCGGTCGCTCGTCTCCCGGCCGAATGCGGGCGCGTCGTAGATCCAGTCCAGCAGATAGCGCCTGCCCGGCTCCCGCGCTTTTGCGCCGAAGGTGCGCGCAGCCATCGCGTCCGCTGTCGCATCCAGGGTTTCGTTCTCGCTCGCCTGCCACACCTGGTCGGAGACATTGCTGAAAAACAGATCGAGCGGACGCGTGGTCCAGTGAATCACGCCGTACCCGTCGCTGTTGGACCAGCGCAGCAGCGAGCCCAGTCCCGCAAAAGGCGTGTAGGAGCGGCCTGAGAACTCGCGGTCGTCATGCTGCGCCCAGATGATAGGCACCACCGGCCGATGGCGGCCGATGACGCGCAGGCTTTCCTGCACCGGGTCGCTGGGAAACTCGTATGCGTAGTCCAGCGGCATGAGCGCGACGTCGGCGGGCATAAAGGCATTCGCCGCGGGCAAAAAGTTGAAGCGCCAGCTTCCGGCGGCCAGAGTCACTTCGCGATGGCCGGTTTCATCCAGCGCCCGGCGAAACGCGCGCGCGATTCTGGCAATGGCAAACAAGCTGGGCGCGTCCGCGTCCCGCCGCAGGCGTGGATTGGCCTTGAGCGCCGCGTCATACTCGCTGCTCCAGGCGCCGGGAAACTCCTGCGGCGTGAGCGCCCGCCAGGGACTGTTGAGGCCGCCGCGAAACCACACGGCAAGCTGAGTGATCTGAGGATAAAGCTGCATCAACTGCTCAACCTGGGCGCGGTAGTATGCGTAACCGGCGGCGGTGTCGGGGTTGGCAAGCCAGAAGCCGTGGGTGCTGAAGCGCGCCTCGGCGGGCAGTGTGGCAATCACGTTTTGCGGATTGGCAGACTCGGTATCCACATCGAGAGCAAACGTGACGCCCATGCCGCGGTCGGCCGCAAAGCGAAAGACCTTTTGCATGAGCCCCTCGGCCGCGGAGACTCTTTCGCCGTCGGGAACCAGGCTGGCATCGGCTCCATAAACCGGGCCGGTAAACAATCCGCTGCCGCCAACGATCCTGCGCACATCGAGTACGTGCTCGGTGCCCCAGTCGCGGCCAAACTCGGTATTGGTCAGGTAGCCGGTGGGCTTGGTCTGGCCGTTCAACGAGAAGGCGAACATGGGATTGTTGCCGTAGGCATGCACCATCACGGTGTTGAAGCGCATGCGCGCGGCGGCCGTAATCCACTGCTCCCACTGGTCGAGATTCCACGTGGAGCAGCCGCTCAAAAAGTTGTGCCAGTTAAAGATCACCCGCTCGCGTGCAATCGGCGCATCGGCCAGCTCCCAGCCTGCGAAGGAGAACGGCCCACGCAGCGGCTCCGGCGCCGTTGTATAGGAGAGATAAAAGCCGAAGCCGAGCTTCTGAAGCAGCGCGTCCACGGCAAACCGCACCGCGCGCGGGCTGCCGCCGGCAATCACCGCCGTGCGGCTGTCGATGGCCTTCACGCGCAGGCTCTCCGGGTCTTGCATCCCGCTTTTCACGGCGGCGTAGCGCGCGGGCAGCTCCTGCGGCGTTCCCAGATAGACGGTGAACCCGCCGCGCGCCGCCGCGCCCTCCACCACCTGAGCGGCCGGATAAAGAAGATGAAGATGCGCGACCAGCTCATCGGCGGCCATGCGCTCCGGCGGCGCGGCCTGCGCGGGCACAACCACGGCCACGCGATCCTGGGCCGCAGCCGCAAATGCGCCCAGCAGGCCCACAACATTAAGAATTACAAATGTTCGCCAGCGTCCAGGCCATCCGCATGAAATGCCGGAATTTCCCAATCCAAAAGCCATTCGCGCCGCTCCTGTCACTTCGCCTCCGCTTCGCCCGATTGTATCGTTCCAGAACACTGCCGCGAAGATCGGCCGCGCAGGATGAAAACGGACACATGCGTGCAAAATCAATTTGAAATTTCTAATGTGAATCTTCTTTTCCTGGCTCGGCGCTTGCCACCACTTCGGCATGCGCTTCTCGCACCTGACCGTACCCGCGCTGCTGGCCCTCGGCTGTACCGCCGCCGTAGCCGGCGGCCCCAAGTATATCGCCGGCGCCAGCTACTTCAATGCGGCGGTGATGGGCCAGCCGGTGCACTGGGCGGGCGGCCAGGTGAGCTACTACGTCGACCAGGGGCCGCTGAACAGCAGTATCTCGAACCAGCAGGCCACCGCAATGGTGGATGCCGCGGCCGCACTGTGGAGCGCGGTACCCACGGCCGGCGTGAATCTGGTGAACCAGGGCCAGCTCAACGAAGATGTGAGCGGAGCCGACGTGCAGGCCAGCGCGCAGGGCCGGTTTGCCGCGCCCGCTGACGTGACTCCGGCGGCGGCAAACTACCCGCTGGCGGTGATCTTCGACGCCGACGGCTCGGTGATCGACGCGCTCTACGGCGCCGGAGCCAGCGCCCCCGAGTCGTGCCAGCTCAACGGCGTTTTTGTGTGGATGGACAACGTGCATCCGGACGCGACCATCGGCCATGGCGTGATCATCCTCAACGGCCTGTGCGCCACCAGCGCCAATCTCATAGACATGATGAGCTTCGAGCTGGAGCGGGCCTTCGGGCGCATTCTGGGCCTGGACTATGCGCAGGTGAATCCCGGCGCGGAGACGGACGGCGAAATCGACGGCACCCTGGGCTGGCCGGTGATGCAGCCGTTGAGCGGCGATTGCGGTTCGCGCGGCGGCGACTGCATCCCCGACTCCGGCGCCCTGCGCTATGACGATATCGCCGCGCTCAACCGCATCTATCCCATCACTGCCGCCAACCTTGCCGGCTTTCCCGGCAAGAAGATGACCGCCGCCTCCACCATCTCCGTGCGCGGCGTCATCGCCTTCAGCACCGGGTACGGCATGCAGGGAGTCAACGTGGTGGCCCGGCCGCTCGACGCCAACGGCAATCCGCTCTACCAGTACACGGTGAGCTTTGTCTCCGGCAGCTACTTCAGCGGCGATCACGGCAATCCGGTCACCGGCTGGGACGACGCCAACGGCAACCCGCTGTCCATGTGGGGATCGGACGATCCCACCCTGCAGGGGTCCTTCGATCTGCGCGGAATTCCGCTGCCGCCGGGCATGACCTCGGCCACCTACCAGATCAGCTTCGAAAGCATCAATCAGCTCTACATCCTCACCGAGTCGGTTGGGCCGTACACCGCCGGCCAGGTGGCGCCCTCGGGCACGCTCCAGACGATTACTCTTCCCGGTCTTGCTGCCGGCAGCGCGCAGACGGTGAACGTGACCGCGGCCGGCTCGGCGGTCGGCGGCTATCAGGATGCCATTGGCGCCGAGGCCCAGCCGCGTCCGCTGCCCGCCACCGGACTGTGGTGCGGACGGCTCAGCCAGGTGGGACAGACCGACTGGTTCACCTTTCCCATCCGCGGCAACCGGCTGTTCACCATCGTCACCCAGGCCATTGACGAAACCGGCGCGCCCAGCAATGCCAAGGCCATGCCGTCGATCGGCATCTGGGACGCGCTGGACGCCGTGGGCTCGACCGCTGTGGGTTATGCGCCGGGGCTGAACGGCCTGGCCGCGGGCGAAACCTGGCTGCAGGTGGCCTCGAGCGGCGCGGACGTGGTGCGCGTGGGCATTGCCGACGTGCGCGGCGATGGCCGGCCCGACTATGCCTACAACGGCTGGGTGCTCTACGCGGACACCGTTGCCCCGGCGCGGCTGCCGGCCTCGGGCGGTCCCATCGTGATTCACGGCATGGGCTTCCGGCTGGCCGATACGATCAAGGTCGGCGGCCACGCCGCGCTGGTCACCAGCATTGCGCCTACCGAGATTACGGCGATTGCCCCGCCTGCCGCATCCGGCGTAACCGGCTCGGTGGACGTTGAAGTCGACGATCTGCCCATCTTCTACGCCTCGGCGGTCATTCCCGGCGGCATCAGCTATAACGCGGGCGTCGGCGACGCGCTTACGCTGGTCACAGCGCCCTCGGGCACCGTGCCCATCGGCGTGCCGGAGCCGTTCACCGTCACCGCGCTGGGCCCCGATCTCACCCCGGCCGGCGGCGTAACTGTGACTTACACCGTGGTCAGCGGTTCAGCCGCGCTGGCCTGCGGGCAACCGGCGTGTACGGTCACGGCCGGCGGCGACGGCCGCGCCGCCATCGCGGTAACCGCAACCGGCGCAGCGCTGGCCATCGTCACCGCGTCGCTGTCGAACGGCAACAGCCTGCAGGCGCAGTTCACCGGCGGAACGCCGCCCGCGCTGGCCGCAATTACGCCGCAGCTTTCCCTGGCCGCGGGAGCCACGTTTACCTGGACGGTGCAGGCGCTGGCGCTTTCAGGCAGCGCGCCCGCAGCGGGCCAGTCCGTGGCGTGGCAAAGCACGGCGGGCATGGCGGTGCCGGCCGCCGCCGTGGTCACCAACGCGCAGGGAATCGCCGCAGAGACGCTCACCGTTGGCCCGCTGGCCGAGGGCCAGCAGGCATCGATTCAGGCCTGCCTGAACGGCACCAGCCAGTGCGTCACCTTTAGCGCTTTCGGCGCGCGGCCGGAATATGCGGTGCTCCAGGCCATCTCCGGCGCCAGCCAGAGCCTGCCAGCATCCGGCACTCCTGCGCAGATCGCGCTACGCCTGCTGGACATGAACTCGAACCCCATGGCCGGCGGCACGGTCGCGCTCTACCAGGCGCTCTATGCGTGGTCGCCGCCCTGCGCAGAGCACACGATCTGCACCCAGGGCACGCTGCTGAGCGCCGAGTCTTCCACAGCCACGTCAGCCATCGACGGCACAGTAACCTTCACGCCCGCATCCATGCCCGGCGTAGCCACCAATCTGCTCGGAGTAGCCGCCACCGGCAATACCGCCGCGGTGAGTATCGCTGTCGAGCAACACCCGTAAAGAGAGATCAGTTGGTTCGCACCAACCGCGTTGGCAAGAACGTGCGATCGGGTGATGAGAAGCCCGTTTATCGATACCTCTCTTTCTGTTGTCTTGTAAAGCAAACTCATTGAATAGTTTGGCCGGTTAGCCGGCCAATTGACGCGCGACTGGATGTGCAACAGTCTGTGGATATCGCCGGGGCCTTATTTGCACGCGGACCAGCGGCGACCCGCTTGGCCAAAGAGCCCCTGGAGGTGTCCAATGATGCCTAAGCCGCATCCGCTTCCAATGCGGCCCAGAAAGGGACCGATGACGGTTTGCACTTCGGCGTTAAGTCAAAACAGTGAGGCCATCGTTTGCGTGGCTGACCGCGCTCTTTCGTACGGCACATCAATTCAGTGGGACTCAGACAGCAGCAAAATATTTGAGCTTAATCAGCACGGAACGCTGGTCCTGTTTGCCGGATCAGAGGACGTCACGTCGCGCGTATTGGGCAAGATCTTAGGGGTGGGAGACAGCATAGGAGATGACGTTGCGGAATCGCGAAAGATTCTTGAGAAGGAGTACCAAGAAGCAGTAGACGAGTTGGTAACGGCAAGGTACTTGACACCGAGACTGCTAAGCAAACAAGACTACGTTCAGGCGACTTCGCATCATATGAACGCTCACATGCGCAGTATCGCGGCAGAGATTAGAGGCTACGAGGCCGACTGCGCCTTGCTTGTTTGCGGCTTCGACGCGCAAAATCGCCCATTCATTCTTTATCTTGATAGTCCCGGCACTGTTACCGACATGACGCGCACGGGGTTTCATTCGATTGGGAGTGGATGGGAAAAATCGGTTTCCAAAATGCTATTCTCTGAGCATAAAAAATCCCAAGAGTTGGCGCGTACGCTTTTTGACACGTTCGATGCCAAGGCATTTGCCGAGATGGCATCGGGAGTGGGATTTGATTGGGAAACCTGGGTAATCACTAAGGACCGTAAGGCGCATCACGTTCCAGACGGAATCGATGCCTTGGTCGAACACGCATGGGCGGAGCACGACAGGTCACCTTTCGACAAAAGAGAGAAGGACGATGCCGATCCACCACCGCGAAACTGGAAGGCGCAGCTTCGCAAGTATGCTAAGTCGATCCTGCCTCAGTCGTCTGACTCAACCGAGGATCGGAAGTCGACGAAACTGTCACTGAAAAAGATGGAGCGGGCCAGAGACTAACACTAGACGTTGGAGATAGAAAAGCCCCGACAAGTAGCCGGGCCTAAACATGCAGGCAAGTTACCTTGCCGGACCGATTCTGTCATTTGCCCGGATTTGATACTGCCGAGTGGGTGCCCTGACGTCACCAACTGATGTTCTGGAGGAATTTGTGCGTCCTCAAGTCCAAAGGCCCAGATCGCTGCGCCCAAGTTCTTGCCGGGAGCCTGCACCTACAGCGGCCCAGAGAAATGGGCGGCGGGTGTAATCTTTTTGGTATCGCAAATGTCTCGTCTTCCAACATACGCATTTGGGTACATGTTTACTCACATCCCTGAATTTGCCCGCGCAGACGTTGAGTCTCTTGAGCGCGAGAGCGTCCTGTATTCGGATCACTGGATTGACGAATTGCAGGATTTCCGACACGTCAGGATAGCTCTCTCAGAGGATGAGGCGAGGGAATATGCTCGCCGAACCTGGGCCTTTGAGCTCTATCTTCGCGCGGGGCAACCCAACTGGGCTCGCGAGGCGCCTGGGATAGACGCGGATGTCGCTGCCGATGCCGACGCTTACTCCCCCAAACTCAAGGATGGTAGCCAGATACCTGCGCCTTACCACTGCTTTGCAGCCTTTCTTGGCTCGCATTTGGAAGCTGTTTCTGGCGGTGCGCTACCGAGCCGCCAAACGATAATTGAGTTGCAGGGGCGGGAGTCTACCTTGTTCACCCTAGGTCGAGCTGTTCAGGCTTTAACTCCAACGATACGAGCGTTCAACTCTCGGGAGAAATCGCTGCAGCCTTGGACAGTATCGCGCGAGGATGACGTAAGGGATCTTCTGTACGTAATGCTGAAACCAGTGATGTTCGACCTCACCAAAGAAGAGCCAATTCCATCCTTGGCAGGCTTACACAAATTCGCCGATCTGAGCAGCAAGGCATCTCAAGTGCTCGTCGAGGTTAAGTGGATCGGTCGAAAAGGTCAATGGAAGTCCACCTTGGGCCAGATCCAAATCGATATCCAAACCTATCCGGCACACCCTGCATGCACGTCTTTAGTGTTTATCGTTGTTGATTCGGCTCGGGATGTTCCCGACCCTCGCTTCGTCGAAAAAGAGATGACCAGTAGCCAAACTTTGCTCAATCGAAACGTGGATATCCGGCTGTACATCGTCGAGCCGTAGTCCCGCCTCCTGTTGCCGGGTGCCCCAGGTCTCGATTTTGAGACCTGGGAAAGCACGAGAGTTTCAGCCAACAAAGATTACTCCCCATAAGCCGGCTCGCGGAAAATTAAGGTTATATCTCCCCTGAACCCGCCGTTACTGGGCGAAAGCTGATTCAAGCCGCACCCAGTTACAGGAACTCTCGGCTCCGGTGGCTCGACGAGCATTCTTCCACCTATACAGGCACCGTCGGGATCATCCAACAATTTATTGCTGAATGAACTGTGGGGATTTGGGCCGCATGCACGCCTACCTTCACGCAGGCGTCAACTGGCTGAATAGGTCGGGTAGATCGACATACAGTGGCGTCCCCTCGACTTCGAGCCTCAATGATTCGACCCATTCCGCTCCGGAACACATGCGGCCTGTGCGCGTTTTTGGATCGATGATCCAAATCGTTTGCACGCCCATTGCACGGTAATCCTGCGCTCGCTCCTGGGTGTCGGAGTAGGTATCTTCGGGGGAGAGGATTTCGATAACCAGTGCAGGTGGATCGACAATTACGTCAGGCTGCGCGCCGAGCGCCAGCACGTCTGGAATTCTTACACGGGTGGGCGACACCTGAACCCGCTGCCCGGTAACCACCTGGACTTTCCATGCCCGCTCGTGCCGGTTAAACCAGGCCGCCAGCAACGCCTGCACTCGCGCATGCTCGTACTTGCCCACGTTCCGCTCCCTGATTTCGCCGTCTACATACTCACGATCCGGCCGGTAGCTGGCAGCGAGATACTCATGCAGCGGGATGTGCAAAACCGTGGCCATCTTATCGAGATATTAGCACGATTGCCATTCAGATCCATGGCGCATTGGGGCGCCCCATTTGCCGTCTGCGCCCGTTCCTGTCAACTGTTCTAATCGAACACTACCGTCTTATTCCCATAACACAGAATGCGCCGCTGTAAATGCCAGCGGACGGCGCGGGAGAGCACCATGCGCTCCAGATCGCGGCCGCGGGCTACCAGATCCTCCACCTGGTCGCGGTGGGAGATGCGGGCCACGTCCTGCTCGATGATGGGACCGTCGTCGAGTGCCTCGGTGACGTAGTGGCTGGTGGCGCCAATCAGCTTGACGCCGCGGGCGTGCGCGGCGTGGTAGGGCCGCGCGCCGGTAAACGCGGGCAGAAATGAGTGGTGCACGTTGATGATGGCCGCCGGATAGTGGGCCACAAAGTGCGGCGAGAGAATCTGCATGTAGCGGGCCAGCACCACCGCCTCGACCTCGCGATGGGCCAGCAGCGCAAGCTGCCGCGCTTCGGCCTCGGCGCGGGTGGCCGGCGTAACCGCGATGTGCTCGAAGGCAATGCCATAAAAGGCAGCCAGCGGCTCCACGGCGCGATGATTGGAAACGATCAGCGGAATCTCGCAGTCCAGCTCGCCGGTCTTCCAGCGGTGCAGCAGATCGGCCATGCAGTGCAGATACTGCGAGCAGAACAGGGCCACGCGCGGGCGGCGCGCGGTCGCCACCAGGGTCCAGCGCATTTCAAGCTCGCTGGCCAGCGGCGCAAAAGCGGCCCGGAAGCCGTCGAGATCGAAGCGGTCCCAGGCCTCAGCCGTGGCGCCAGCCGACTCCGCCGTGCCGGACGACTCCTGTAGCTCCGCATTCAGCGCCCACTCGACGCGCATGAAGAACAGGCCCAGTTCGTGATCCTGGTGCTGGTCGGCGTGCAGAATGTTGGCGCCGCGCTCGTAGAGCAGCCCCGCCACGCGCGCCACAAGTCCCTTGCGGTCCGGGCAATCGATCAGTAGAACAGCGGTGTCTTTCATACGCACTCCAGATTACAGGGCCGGACGAGATGCGCGCACGGCGAGATGCACGCGGCTCGGGAGCCGAGTCCGAGATGCACGCGTGAGATATGACTCCGCGTGAGATCAGGCACGAGATGAGACGCGCCGCAGACGATGCAGGCCGGCGTCGTATAGAATCCGGCTTCGTGCATGCAGACGCGTGCGCTAGCACCCAATTCTTCCGCAATTCTTACGAGGAACCATGAAGCGATCGATTCCGCACTGGCTGGCCGCGGCCGCCCCGGTCTGCGTTGCCCTGACCTGCGTTGCCCTGCCGGCTCACGCGGCCAGCGCGCCTTCCCAGCCCCACCGCTCCCTGCCCCCGCGCGCCGACATTCTGGCGCTGATGCACAAGGTTGACGACTGGCAGACCGCTCATCCGGTGATGGCGGCGAACGACCGCAACTGGGAGCGCGGCACCTGGTACACCGGCGTGATGGGCGCATGGAAGACCACCGGAGACGCGAAGTTCCTTGACCAGGCGCTCGATTATGGCCGCCAGAACAATTGGCAGGTGGGCACGGAGAAAGCCGGCGCCAATCGGCTGTTCATCGCCGAGACCTGGGTGGAGCTGTACCTGGCCAAACACGATCCGCAGATGATTGCGCCCACCGAGCAATGGCTGGCCACTAATGCGCCCAACTCGCCCGGCGGCGCCAAGCGCTGGTATCTCGACAGCGGGCGGCCCTATATCGATTCGCTCTACGGGGCGCCGGTCTTCGCCATGCTGGCGCGCGCCATCGGCGACCGCAAGTATCTTGACACGCTGCACGCCTTTACCGCCGACCTGATCGCCGGACTGTGGGATGAAGACGCGGGCCTGTTCTATCGCGATTCGACCTACATCGGCAAGCGCACCGCGCGCGGCAAAAAAGTCCTGTGGTCGCGGGGCAACGGCTGGGCCTTTGCCGGGCTGGCGCGGCTGCTCGAATATCTGCCCAAAAACGATCCCGACCGCGCCCGCTATCTCGCCCTCTACCGGCGCATGGCCGCGTCGATTGCCGAACGGCAATCTCCCGACGGCTTCTGGCGCGCCAATCTCGACGACTCGGAAGACATTCCCAATCCCGAAAGCAGCGGCACGGCCTTCTTCTGCTTCGGCTACGCCTGGGGCATCCGCCATCATCTGCTCGACCGGCGCAAATATCTCCCCGTGGCGGAAAAAGCCTATGCCGCGCTGGCCGGCGCGGTGAGCCCGGAGGGCATGGTGCAGTGGGGCCAGCAGGTGGATGCGCAGCCGCACGCCACCCCGCGCAGCAGCTCGCATGAATACGTGACCGGCGCGTTTCTTCTGGCCTCGGGGGAGATGTATCGACTGAGCCGGTAGAGGCCGGTCAAGATTAGCCGCAGATTGGTTGCAACTCAGTGGCAGATCGGTCGCAGTTCAGTTGTAGATCGGTCGCAGATCAGCGCAACTCAGTCGCGGATCGCGTGGTCGTTGGGAATATCCACCCCGGACCAGGCCTTTTTCGAGGTCCACGGCTCCGGCGGCGCGGCCCAGAAGGGGTCGTCCGGCGGCAGACCGAGCGGCAGCATGGCCCAGGTGCAGATGTAGGCGGTGCCGGTCGAGATATAGGTCTCAGCAATGGAAGGCTGCGCGCCGCAGAAGCCGACCTGCAGCCAGCCCTGCGCATCGAAGGTGCCGGGCGCCTCCAGCATGCGGCGCATGACCGCGGTGAGAGCGCAGCGGACTTGCGCCGGCGACACCGTTTCGGGCAGTTCGCGGCGCAGAGCCATCTGGGCTAGCAGGTGAAAGGCCCCGGTACGATCGGAAAGCGAGCGGCCGATGGGCGGATAAGTGGCTTCGGGGCTGATCATTCGCTCCTGAATGGCGGCATAGCGGCGGGCGCGCGCCAGCACGTCGGGCCGCAGCGGCTCCCAGACTTTGGAGAATGGGCGGATGACCTCGAGGACGTTCACCATCATGGGGTGAAGGACGAAGCTGTTGTAGTAGTCCCAGTGGAACTCGGGCCCGTCTCCGTAAGCGCCATCGCCCTTGTACCAGAGCTCGACGGAGCGCAGCGCCAGATCCACGCGCATGGGGTCCCAGGTCTGCCCCATGAAGGCCAGGCCGGCTTCCACCATGGCGGAAAACAGCAGCCAGTTGTTATAGCCGGGGCGAATCACCCGCGTGGACTGGAGCGCCTTCATCAGCTTCTGTTGCGTGGCCGGGTCGAGCTTATGCCACAGCTCGTTGGGAGCGCGAACGATGGCCAGCGCCAGGAAGGCCGCGTCCACCACCGGCTGGCTGCCTTCATTGAAGTCCACAAAGTCCGGCGACTGCGGATCGCAGGCCGACTGCACAGCGGCGCGAGCCCAGCCGGCATATTGCTGCCGCAGCGCACCCTCCGAACCGTCGCTGCCGCCCGTCTCCAGCCACGGGGCAATGCCGGCCAGCACGTTGGCCAGCGCCGCCAGGTAGGCGTAGGGTTTGCGCTCGGCCAGGTTGCCCATGGGAACAGCCACCGGCATGGTGGCCTTCAGCTTGCCCTGGCTCAGCGCGCGCATCACCGGGGCGCAGATCTTGTCCAGCAGATGCAGCCAGTAGGCGCGGTCGTCCGCCCCGTTCGCGGCAGGCGCAGCCTGCGCTCCAGCGCGGGAAGCGATGCCCAGCGCCGCGCCCGCCTTCAGAAATTCGCGGCGCGCAATCCATGTCGACTCTATCCCCATCTGGAAACCCACACTCCCTCTTCGCCCTGCTGAAAACAACCCCACCAGCATACCGGAGAGAACCCAGCTTGTTTCCGGCGCACCCAGCTTGTTTCCGGCGCGCACTGATTGTTTCTGACGCAATCCTGATTGCTTCTGGCGCAGCCTGAAAAAAACGCCGGGGCCATAAGCAGCCCCGGCGATGCGCGTGCAACGCATGCAGGTTCTTTCTCAGAAAATTCGACGGGCTGGCTGGAACAAAATCGGAGTTGGTGCAAGGAGAACTGGCGCTGCAGAGCGTCATTTCCCCCAAGAGAACGGCACCTTGCAGAGTCTTTGCGCGATTTTCGCGATCTCGCTATTCACTCCGATTTTGCCCTAGGCCGCGGTGTCGTTGCTCACCGCCAGCGGCGCGCTCAGCTTGCGGCGCAAGTTGCCGGCCAGGTCCACCACCACGCGCAGCTTGTCGGCCACCAGCGGCGGAACCTCATTGCCCTTGAGCGCCAGTTGCGAGTGGAGCAGCAGTCCGGCGACCGTGGACTTGAGCTCGGCCTCGATCTCGGCGGCGGCGGCGCGGCGCGCCAGAGACAGTTCCCGCTCGCGGCGATGCAGCGCGGCGCGAATCTCGCGCACCAGCCGCTGCGTGCCAAAGAGCGCAAAGTTCACCTGCAACGGAATCGCCAGGCAGGCATGCTCCCAGATGGCCGCGGCCGCGGCCGGATCGCATTCGGCCATGGTCTCGTCCAGCACCACGGCGGCATATTCACGGCGGCGCAGCGCACTGAGAGCGGCCCGGCGTCCATCCGCCACGTCCACCTCCATGCTCATCTGCGTGCTCACTGTCTCGGCGCAGTTGCGCGCACCTTCAAACCCGGTCACCATCAAAATGCTCATTCCCCGTCTCCCCCGTCTGCCGGTTGTGTCGAACATGGGTTCATCCTGCCACCGGCGGTCTCCCGTATCGAGAGCGCCTGTCGCCTGTCCCGTTGTCACAGATCGGAGAAAGAAGGTTCTGGCTGGTGCTGTTTTTTTTATTTTCTTGTTTTCTTGTCGGTTAACGGGTCTACGATCGAGCCGTATTCCCACGGATACTGCGTGCTCCGCCCGTTCTAGCAAAATCAGAGTTGGTATAAGGCGGGTTGATGCTGCTGAGTGTCGTTTTCCTTAAGAAAACGGCATCTTGCACGATTTTCGCGATCCAAATATTCACTCTGATTTTGCTCTAGTCTTCGCGCAGCGGATCGGCGATGCCATACTCCTTGAGCTTGCGGTAGAGCGTGGTCTTGCCGATGCCCAGCAGCTTGGCGGCCTGCAGCTTGTCGCCGTTCAGCGCGCGAATGGCGTCGAGAATCGCCGAGCGCTCCAGGTCGGCCAGGGTTTTCACCTCCGGACCGCCGCCGGTTTCGGCCGAATCGGTCTTGACAGGCGCCGCGCCCCGCCGCGCCTCCAGCCCCTGCTGCTGCAATTGCGTGGGCAGGTCTCCCAGGTGCAGCACCGGACCCGAGGACAGCGCGCAGGCCCGCTCCACCGAGTTTTCCAGCTCGCGCACGTTGCCCGGCCAGTCGTAGCGCATCATGGTGCGCAGCGCCTCGTCGCTCAGCGTGAACTTGCGGTTGTGCTCGCGGCTGATGCGGTCCAGAAAGTGCGCCGCCAGCAGCGGAATGTCCTCGCGGCGGTCGCGCAGAGAAGGCAGCCGCAGGTTGACCACGTTCAACCGGTAAAAAAGATCCTTGCGGAAGGTGCCCTTTTCCACCATCGCCGCCAGATCGCGGTTGGTGGCGGCCACAATGCGCGCCCGGATGGGCACGCGGTGAGTCGCGCCCACCGGCCGCACTTCTTTTTCCTGCAGCGCGCGCAGCAGCTTGACCTGCAGATCGAGCGACAGCTCCCCGATCTCGTCCAGAAACACCGTGCCCCCTTCGGCCGAGACCAGCAGGCCGTCCTTGGAGCGGTTGGCGCCGGTAAAGGCGCCCTTCACGTAGCCGAACAGCTCGCTCTCGATCAGCGTGGGCACCAGCGAGCCGCAATCGACGGGCATAAACGGCTTCTGCGCATTGGGCCCGTAGGCGTGGATGGTCCGCGCCACCAGCTCCTTGCCGGTGCCGCTCTCGCCCAGCACCAGCACCGGATGGGAGCTTTGCGCCACCTTGGACAGGATGCGGTAGAGCTTCTCCATCTCGGCGGAGCGGCCGATCATGGCTCCCAGCCCCTGCGAGAGCCGGAACCGCTCGCGCAACTGGCGGGTAGCGGTGTCGGTCATGTGGCTCTGCGCGGCGCGGTCCAGCACCGTCGACAGCTCATCCACCGCGAAGGGCTTGGTCAGGTAATCCGACGCTCCGCAACGCATCGCCTCGACCGCCGTGTTCACCGATCCGGAAGCGGTCATGGCCACCACCGCCGTGTCCGGGTAAAGCGTCTTGATCTCGGAGATCAGTTCCAGCCCCTGGCTGGAGCCGGCCGGCAGGTTGACCAGCAGAATATCGACGGCGCGGCCGCGCAGCAGGGTGCGGGCGTGGTTCAGGTCGCCGGTGTTGTCCACCGCGTAGCCCAGGCTGGCGGCAATCTCCGCGCACGCCGAGCGCACCGCCGCGTCGGCGTCCACCACCAGCAGGTGCAAGCGCGCCGCAGGCTCAACGAGTTGAGGCAGAAACTCCATTGTCCGGGAATGAAAGACTGTATTCAGCATTGTATTCGCCTCTTGCCGGATCTTGTGGCCCATCTCATGCCTGACTTCGTTCATTGCCGGGTGAATTTCCGGTTGGGACGGTACTGCCAGATGGTTTCTCATCATCGTGTCTCCGCACTGCATCCTCAGGAGCCCCGCACCGGCAGCTCGATCTCAAAGCGCGCGCCGGTTGCGCCGGTGCGATTGGAGGCCGCGATCCGTCCGCCGGCTGCCTCCACAATGGAGCGGGTAATGGCCAGACCCAGGCCATGGTGCGTGGCAGGCCAGCCGCTGGGTGGCGCGCCGTGGCGCGGATGGGTGGTAAAGCCGGACTCGAAGATTCTGCCGCGCAGCTCGTCGGCAACGCCCGGCCCGTTGTCCTCGATGGCCAGAAGCAGGCGTTCGGCCGCGCCGGTTTGCCCGGCTTGCCCGGCCAGCCCAGTTCGCCCGGTTTGCCCGGTTTGCCCGGCCAACTCGGTCAGCGAGATATGGATGCGCCCACCCCCCGGCATGGCTTCGGCCGCGTTCTTGACCATATTGACCAGCAGCCGGGTCAGGTCTTCGGCGGTAAGCCTTACCGGCCGCGTCCCGCCGCTGGCGTCCACGCTCACGGCGATGCCGGGACCGGCCAGGGCCGCCAGCAGGTTGCGGTTGGCCAGCAACTCGGCCCCCAGATCGGCGATGGGCTCGGCGAGAACCGACTCCCAGCGGCTGCTGCGGGCTCTGGCCGCCGCCGTAGTCGAGGCAGTGGCTGGGATGGACCAGTCGAGATGACGGTCAGGATTGCGATCGGGATGGCGATTGGGATTGGGGTCGAGATGGCGGTCGGTAATCCGCTGCAGAAGCGGATCGGGAAGGCGGGCGGCTGCCCAACCATCCACGGCGGCCGTATCCATACCGTTGCCAACACCGTTACCGAGGCCGTTACCGAGGCCATTACCGGGACCGTTGCCAAAATCGTTGACAAGACTGTCGCCGAGACTGTTGACGGGGCTGTCGCGCAGGGCGAGGCCGAAACTGCTGCCGGCCGTCTCGGCTTCGGCCTGGGCATCCAGGGCCGCCAACTTTTCCACCAGTCTGCGGCTGGCCGCGGCCACCAGCCGCAACTCGCTGCTGTAGTGGGCAAAGGGCACGGCCAGAACGCCGGGCTCATCCAGCAGGTCGCAATACAGACCCAGCGCGGTCACCATATTTCTTGCATCGTGAGCCACTTCGGCCAAACTATCGCTGGGACCGCCCAGCGCGGCCAGCGTCTGCACCACGGCTTCCACACGTCTGTGGCCCGCGTTCCCCGGATTTGCAAAATGCTCCATTTGCTGCATAGGTCTCCCCCCATCGGCTGCACACCGCCAGCCGCGACCTTGCCCGACTCGCGTATCTTGACTCGGGCATCCTGACTCGCGAATCTTGACTCGCTATCCTGACTCGCCATTCCGTCGGCTGTGAATCGACGGCTGGCAATTCCCCCTGTGCGCGCAACGCCGAGTTGCTTCCGCAATCGGCCTCCATCGGGACCTGCTCCAGCTCAACCGTTCCACTTCGGGCACCCATTTCGGGCAGTTGTGCCGTACCGGAAGACCCCCATGTCCGCCGGTTCCACCTGTTCCCATCATTCCCGTTTTCGTTCGCTGAGTCCCGATTGCTGCCCTCCTTATTTACACGTGGCATGCCAAACTGGGACCGGTCTTCCTAAGTTCCTGATAAGGGAAGAGTTGAATGTTGTATTTTCAGCCATTTTCACAAGCCATCAGACCCCGCGAAAAGTCCCAAAATGGAACCGCCAGGTGTCGGCAATCGCATTAACTCATTCATAAAGTGAGAGTTATATCTAAAATCCCAATCCAGGAATGATTCTTGGGTTTTTCCAATGCGGGAATGGCCGCAGGACCCCTCCTCCGGGTTCCGCTTCAGTCCCGGAAAGCCGTCCTGGCGCGCGGGTCATGGGCGCGCGGGTCATGCCGTAAAATCCCCCTATGCAATCCCAAGCTCCCTTCTTCCGTCCCGGAGGCCGAACTGCCGCACAGTTGCGGCCGCTCGCGTTCGTTCCCGGCTTTGTGCAGACCGCCGAAGGCTCGGTGCTGGTCTCGTTCGGCAACACCCGGGTGCTCACCTGCGCCACCATCGAACAGGGCGTGCCGGGGTGGCTGCGCAACTCCGGGCGCGGCTGGGTGACGGCCGAGTACTCCATGCTGCCCCGCTCCACAGTGACCCGGACGCCGCGCGAAAGCGAGCGGGGCAAGATCGGTGGCCGGACCCACGAGATTCAGCGGCTGATAGGCCGCAGCCTGCGCTCGGTGGTCGACATGCACGCGCTGGGCGAGCGCACTGTCATTCTCGACTGCGACGTGCTCCAGGCCGACGGTGGCACCCGCACCGCGGCCATTACCGGCGCGGCGGTGGCGCTGGCCATCGGGCTCAATGCGCTGGTGAAGGCCGGCACGCTGAAACAGTCCCCGCTCCGGCAGATGGTGGCGGCGGTTTCGGTTGGCGTGGTGTCGGGCACGCCGCTGCTCGATCTGTGCTACGAGGAGGACTCGCAGGCCGAGGTGGACATGAACGTGGTGATGACTGCCGACGGCGGCCTGATCGAGACCCAGGCCACGGCGGAAAAGGGCTCTTACTCGCGCGCCGGGCTGAACGAGCTGATCGATCTGGCGGAGTCGGGATTGAAAGAAATCTTTGCCGCGCAAAATGCGGTGCTGGGCTTGTAAGCCAGCCCACGGTCCCGGCAAATCCTGCATCTTTTCTTCTCAGCGGCGAATCAGTTTCAGCAAGCCGCAGGGAGAAGGCCAACAGATGCCCAAGATGAGCCAGGCCGATCGCGACGCGTCGCTGCGCCAGCACCTTTTGCAACTGCTCACCGGCTCGCAGGCGCACGCCGACTTCGAGGCCGCCATCAAAAATCTGCCCGCAGAACTGCGCGGCCAGCGCCCAGCGGGAGCCGATCACTCGCCCTGGGAGTTGCTCGAGCACCTGCGCATCGCGCAGTGGGACATCCTCGATTTCTGCCGCAACCCGCACTATAAGGAGCGGCCGTGGCCCAGCGGCTACTGGCCGGCAACGCCCGCGCCGCCCGACGAAAAGGCGTGGGACAAGACGGTGCGCGCCTTCCGCAAAGACCTGAAGACCTTCTGCGCGCTGCTCGCCGACGAGTCGACCGATCTCTACGCGCAAATTCCGCACGGCAGCAGCGACCAGACCATTCTGCGCGAAGCCCTGCTGATCGCCGACCACAATGCCTATCACGTAGGCCAGTTGATCCTGGTACGGCAAATGCTGGGCGCGTGGAAGTGAGAAGCAGTGAACAGTGGTCAGTGAACAGTGGTCAGTGAACAGTGGTCAGTGAGCGGTCCTGATCCCTGATCCCTGTTCACTGACCACTGTTCCCTGTTCTCGATCTCTGCTTTTCCGCTTGCGCATCTCTGCTACCATAAGGATGATTGCGGCTCCCGCGGCCGGGCTGACTTCCCGCCCTGTCAGGGCCCGAGCGCATTAGGCGGCTGGAGCCAATTCGAAAAGGAGAATTTCTATGCCTCTGGTATCGATGCGGCAGCTCCTCGACGAGGCTGCCAAGGGCGGTTACGGCGTCGGCGCATTCAATGTGAACGATATGGAACAGATTCAGGCGATCATGATCGCGGCCACGCAGACCAAGTCGCCGGTGATTGTACAGGCCAGCCGCGGGGCGCGCGCCTTTGCAGAAGACCTTTACCTGTTCCGGCTCATCGAGGCCGCGGCCGAACTCAACCCCGGCATTCCCATTGCCATGCACCAGGACCACGGCAACAGCTTTGAGACCTGCAAGAGCGCCATCGCCCTGGGCTACACCAGCGTGATGATGGACGGCTCGCTGCTTGAAGACGGCAAGACTCCGTCGTCCTTTGAGCAGAATGTCGATGTGACGCGCCGCGTGGTGGACTACGCCCACGAGCGCGGAGTAACCGTCGAGGGCGAGATCGGCGTGCTGGGCGGCGTGGAAGACGGACACGGCGCGGGTGGATCGGGCCTGGAGCACATCACCGATCCCGACCAGGCAGTCGAGTTCGCCGAGCGCACCGGCGTGGACGCGCTGGCCATCGCCATCGGCACCAGCCACGGCGCCTACAAGTTCAACAAGAAGCCCGACGGCTCGGTGCTCAAGATGGACGTGCTGATCGCGATTCACAAGCACCTGCCGCACACCCACCTGGTCATGCACGGCAGCTCCTCGGTGCCCAAGGATCTGCAGGACATGGTGAACCAGTACGGCGGCAAGCTCAACCCCACCTGGGGCGTGCCGGTCGAGGAGATTCAGCTCGGCATCCGCAACGGCGTGCGCAAGGTCAACGTGGACACCGACAACCGGCTGGCCATCACCGGCGCCATCCGCAAGGTGTTTGCCGAGCATCCTGAGAAGTTCGATCCCCGCGACTACATGAAGCCCGCGCGCGAGGCGATGGCCAAGGTGGTTGCGCTGCGCATGACCGAGTTCGGCCAGGCCGGCCACGCTGGCGACTACACGCCGATTCCGGTAGCCGAAATGGCCAGGGGCTACGCCGACGGCTCGCTCGATACGCGGCCTTCGCTGGCTGGAGCGCGCTAAGAGCCATCGAGAAAACAGCAGTCAAGAAAAGCAAAAGCGAACGCCGCCCGCAATCCCTGCGGGCGGCGTTTTTCTTTGCAGGCGCGCGAGTGTTCCGGCCTGGTGTTCAATGACAACGGCACGCTGCGCATGGATTGCGCACAGATCAACGATAGTGTGCCTGAGTAGCGGGGTTTAGCAGCTTTCGTGTTATAAATTCGCGAAGGGATTTATGGGCCCGCTAACGTATCGAGTTTCTCCTCGGTTGGTTTCCCGATGTCTTTGGATTTCCGTTATCGCCTTGGCCACGGCTTTCGTTACTGGCTGCGGGGGCGGCGGAACCTCTCAGCCAAAATTGAGCGGCAACACTAATGTCAAGATTCTCACAACAAGCACGGCAAACGACAAACTGACTCTATTCGCGGTAGGCCTGAACACGTTGACGCTGACCAGCCAAAGTGGTCAGACGGTAAGCCTATTAGCCAAACCTATCGGCCCCGATTTCATTCACGTGAACGGCAGGATGGAACCTCAGGTCACAGTAAGCGTTCCGCAGGGCATCTACACCTCGGCCACTATATCCCCTGGCGGCGCGGGTTTCACGTGCGTAGGCCTCGCTTCGGATGGCACCATATTGACACGTGACGCTGACTTCGGCTCGCTCCCAACCGGCGATGTGACTGTCACCTTACCCGCGCCTATCACCATCACAGGCACCAGCATGGCCCTTTTGCTTGATTCATTGGTCTCGCAATCAGCAACTTTCCCCAGTCCTTGTGCGCAGGGTACTAGCGACGTATCGATTATGCCGGCCTTTGTACTTACGCCCATTACCCTCTCCGCACAGCCCACAAACAATGGGAACGGCAAAGCGACGCAGCTTCAAGGGATGATCGCCTCAATCGATGTCGGAAATGCTAGTTTCAGCCTGAGCGGAATATATGATGGATCCAGTTGGCAAGCGATAACGAGTGGGAGCACGTTATATCAGGGAGTGACCGTGTTTTCACAACTCGCGGTCGGGATGCCTGTAGATATGGATGTGGCGATTCAGCCGGATGGTTCGCTTCTGGCCACGCGAGTTGCGGTCTATGATACGGATACAACTGATCTAAGCGTCGACGTTGGACCAGTGCTAAACACGAACGGAACGCACTGGCAGGGAGTGATTCCAACTACGCATCTACTTGAGATTGGTTGGGGAGTATCGCAAGGTTACGTATCGTATGTGTCCCACGAGCCATACTGGAACTATGGCAATGCGGTCTTCCAGATATCGGGGCAGCTTACAAATGTACAGAGCCTTCCCTTTCCCGCTAGCTTTAGCACATCGAACGTGGTCGCTGGTCAGTACGTCACCGCCACGACTCACGATTCAGCCCATCTACTTGTCACAGTAAATGGGTACAGTTCGGCGACCACCATCACGCTGCTGCCGCAAACCATCAACGGCACGGTCAGTGCGGTTTCCAGCGAAGGCAGTTTTACAACCTATACTGTTACGCTCGCTTCCTATGACCTATTTCCCACGTTCGCCGTGCAGGCAGATCAGACCACGTTGCTCACCAGTCCAAACACCGTCGTAATCTACGCGGACAACAATACGCAACAACTCAATACCAACCCAGTTGCGGTGGGCAGCGTGGTCCGCTTCTATGGCCTGGTGTTCAATGACAACGGCACGCTGCGCATGGATTGCGCCCAGATCAACGACGGTGTACCCGAATAGCTTGCGGGGCCGGCACGCTAACGGCAGTCAAGAAAAGCAAAAGCGAAACGCCGCCCGCAATCCCTGCGGGCGGCGTTTTTCTTTGTTTGCATGCCAGTATTTCGGAGCATGCAATTCGCTGCGATGCCGGGCGAGTCTCGACCGGAAACCGGTTATAGCAAAATCAGAGTTGGTGTAATGTGAGTTGACGCTGCTAAGTGCCGTTTTCCTCAAGAAAACGGCGCCTTGCACGATTTTAGCGATCCCCACATGAACTCTGATTTTGCTCTAGAAGTAGAGTTGCTCGTCTTCCTGAATCCTCATCGGCGGCATCATGCCCCGCGGAACCTCCACGGTGCATTCCACCTCCGCCTTCGCATCCATCGCCTGCTGCACGCCGAACGCCATGGCCAGCTCGTCGACAGTGTCGAAGTAGAGGGCGCGCAGGTGCGCCAGCTCTTCGCGCAGCTCGGCGCGGTTGTCTTCACCCAGACTGTCTGAAGGTTCCCAGCGGGCCAGCAGCACAACGGAAAATCGCAGCCCGGCCAGCTCCTGGTAATAAGCCTCAAGCGAGGATTTCCGTTTGAGCCGGGCATGCAGCGCCGCGGGAATGAGTGCGACGGGTTCCAGAACAGCGGTAGACATGATGTTTCCCTCCGGGGATCTCCACACGGACTCGATGTTCATGGCCCCTATCTTTCTGGACTCGATCCGTGCTTCAGGATCAGAGGGACATGCAGGCAGCGTGCCATCCGCCTTCCACACTGATTGGTTTACAGTGTGGGTGCAGGTGGCCAGATGCGCAGTGAGCTATGTCACTCCACTCAAGCTACGTATTTTTCAGGGCTCTGGATTGAATAACTGCCGATTTTGGCGCGCTTGCGACCCGCCTAACCACCGATCGCGGCCTCACGCAACGCCGGCGGAGATGCGCACGGCTGGGACGCCGGCCGCGGATGCGGCCTCTTCGCTCTTCTTGAGCAGCCAGTAGTGGAAGCCGTCCACAATGGCCATCAGCGCGGCCTGGTTCATGTCGCTGCTCACGCCCGCGGTGATCCACGGCTCGCGGCCGTCAGCGTGAAAGCTTACGGTGACTCGCACGTGTGCGGCGGAGTCGTGCGCCGATACGTCGAGCGCGGCCACGGTAAAAGTGCCCAGGCGCATCTCGCTCAGCGCGGGATACCACTTGTCAAGCTCGCGGCGCATGGCCTTGGTCAGCGCATCTACCGGGCCGGTGCCCTCGGCGCGGGTCGTGGCCAGGGTCGAGTCGCCCACGGTGAGCGTCATGAAAGCCTGCACAAAGCGGCTGCCGATCTCGTCGGACTCATCGAACACGCGCCAGCTTTTTACGCCGAACCAGTTGCGCTGCGTGCCCAGCACCTTCATGCAGGCCAGTCGGAAGGAGATTTCGCTGGCGGTAAAGCCGCCGCCCTCGATCATGGCATGGTTGGCGTCCATGAGCGCCTGCGCCTGCATGGAGCTGAGCGCCACGCCCAGCGATTCGGACAGCAGCATGATGTTGGCGCGGCCGGACTGCGCGTTGACGCCGATCACTGGATTCGAGCCGATCCGCGCCGGATCGCACCACAGATAAGCTCCAGGATTTTTGCGTTCGCTCGAACCGTGCATGCCGGCCCAGGTGCCGAATGCGCCCGCGCCCACAATCGGCGTGCCGTGCGGCGGTTCCAGCCCAAACGCGCCATACGCTGTATGGGCCAGCCCGGTAAGGCCGGGCAGCGACTGGGCAGGAACGAACTCTGCTTCTTCGCGGAGCTGCATGCCGCCCACCACGGTGGTCAGATTCACATTGCCGCAGCGCTCGCCGGTGCCGAGCAGCGTGCCCTGCACCTGCACCGCTCCGGCCAAAATGGCCGCGCGCGTGTTCGCCACGCCAAGGCCGCGATCGGTGTGTCCATGGAAGCCGAAGCTGGCCTGCGGCCAGGCGCGCAGCAGCCCATCGATCACCCGCGTCACTTCTTCCGGGCTGGAGCCGCCGTTGGTATCGCACACAATGACGCGGCTGGCCTGTTGGCCCACGCACTGCGCGGTGAGCTGGTTGAAGTAGTCGAGGCTCTGCGCGGCGAACTCCGCGTCGCAGGGATTGCCATTCTCGCGCCGGCCGCAGTTGGCGTCCATGGCGTGCTCCAGATCGACAATCACCTCCAGCCCGTGCGACTGCAGGCAGTCGATCGTCTCCCAGGTCATAAGCAGGTTTTCGTCGGGCGTGGTCTCGAGCGAGCGCATCACGTCCAGCAGGCGCGACTTGACTACCACCACGGCCACCGGAATGCGCCGCTTGTGGTTGAGAATGAACTGCACGTCCGGCCACTCTTCCACCCGGGCGCCGCGTCCGCGCGTGCGGCCAAAGAGCGCCAGCTTCATGGATCCGGTGTCGACGCCGGCCAGCGCGCGCGTCAAATCACCCACAAACTGGTTGGCGCCGGCAAAACCAATCTCAGCATACCTCACGCCGAACGCGGCCATGCGGTCCAGCAGCATCACCGCGTTGGGGATGGAGATTTCAAGGTTAGGCTGCTGCAGCCCGTCACGCAGACTGGTATCGAACAGCTCGACTTTTCTCGCCTTCTGCTGGTTCATTGGTTCCCGCGCTTTCTCTCTTCCTATTCCATCACAAAGCCGGCGCAACGGATGCGTGGCCCAGCGAAGCGGCGCTTGCCCCGATCTCCTGATCCTTGTACTGGAGCTGGTAGAGCTTCCAGTAGAGTCCGCGGCGGGCGAGCAGCTCCTGGTGCGAACCCATCTCGCGCAACTGGCCCTTGTGCATCACCAGAATGGTGTCGGCGCGCTGCACGGTGGAGAGGCGGTGCGCAATCAGCACGCTGGTACGGCCTTCGACCATCCGCTCGAGCGCGCCGCGAATGCGCAGCTCGGTGTCGGTGTCCACGCTGGATGTAGCCTCGTCGAGGATGAGGATGCTTGGATTGTAGGCCAGCGCGCGCGCAAAGTTGATGAGCTGCTTCTGCCCGGTCGAAAGCGAGTTGCCGCGCTCGCGCACCGTCTCTTCGAATCCATTGGGCAGGCTGTCGATGAAATCGATGATGTTCACATCGGTTGCAGAGCGGCGCAGTGTCGCCTCGTCGATGGCCTGATTGCCGAGGCGAATGTTTTCACCCACCGTGCCGGTAAACAGGAACGGATCCTGCAGGACCACGGCGAAGTGCCGCCGCAGCGCCAGCAGATCCTGCTGGCGCAGGTCCGCGCCGTCCAGCAGAATGCGGCCCGCGGTCACGTCGTAAAAACGCATCATCAAACTGGTGAGCGTAGTTTTGCCCGCGCCGGTGTGACCCACAATGGCCACCGTCTGCCCCGGCTCGATGGTGAAGCAAACATCCTTGAGTATCCACTCGATGTCGGCAAGGGCGGCAAGCTCCGCGGCGCTGGCTTCGGACCGCGCAGCGCGTGCAACGGCGGCATGCTGCTCCTCGGTGAGCTTCTGATAGGTGAACCATACATGGTCGAACTCGATGCGGTTGGAGCCGTCGCCCGTCACCGGATTGGCCGGGCTCACAATCTCCGGAGGCGTATCGAGCAGCTTGAAGATGCGCTCGCACGCGGCCATGGCGGCCTGCAGGATGTTGTACTTGTCGCTCAGGTCCTGAATGGGACGCCAGAACCGCTGCGAGTACATATTGAAGCTGGCCAGCATGCCGATGGTGACCGAGCCGGCCAGCACCCCGAACCCTCCGCGCCACACCACGAGGGCGATGGCTATGCTGGAAAGCAGCTCGACGGCGGGGTAGTAGAGGGCGTAGGCGAAGATGGTGTCTTTGAAGGCGATCATGTGCTGGCGGTTGACGTCTTCAAAGTCTACATAAGCGCGCTTTTCGCGGTTGAACAACTGCACCACGCTCATGCCGGTGATGTGTTCCTGGGTGAAGCTGTTGATGCGGGCGATGGCGGCGCGGACGCGGCGGTAGCTTTCGCGGACATGGTTGCGGAAGACGCGGGTGACGACGAGGATGATGGGCAGGACGGAAAACGCCAGCAGGGCCAGCCACCACTTGATGCCGAGCATGACCAGGGCCATCAGCGAGAGCGTAAAGAAGTCGTTGACGATGGCCAGGATGCCATCGGTGAACATCTCGTTGACGGCGTCCACGTCGGATGTGAGGCGGGTGACGAGGCGGCCCACGGCGTGGGTGTCGAAGAAGCCCACATGCATCCGCTGCATGTGGCGGAAGATGTCGCGGCGCAGATCGAACATGATCTTCTGGCCGGTCCACTGCATCAGGTAGGTCTGAATGAACTCAAACAGATAGGACGATATCTGCAGGGCCAGATAGATGGCGGCAAGCTGGGTAACGCCGCGCATGGGATCGGTCGAAAGCCGGCGGGTGAGCCACGCGGTGGTCACAAAACCGTAGTGAACGCCGGCGGCGTTGCTGGCTTCCGGTCCGCGGGGAAAGTAGTGATCGATGCCGATCATGACCAGGAACGGCCCGGCGATGTCTCCCAGCGACTTGATGGAGACGGCGACTGCGGAGATGGCGGCCTGGAACCAGTAGGGCAGCAGATAGCGGGCCAGCCGCCGCGCCAGATGGGCGTCGTAGGCCTTGCCGACCGGATCCTCGTCCAGCTTGCGGGCCGGTTTGCGGCCGGTGCTCTGCGGCTTGTTTTTTTCGTTGTCCGCCATCTTTGGTGGGGTGGAACTTCCTTGCTTATTGTACGGGGAACTACGCCTGCAGGCGGACCTTGGGCAGCCACTTGGTCCAGCTACAGCAGTAGAGATGGAGGCAAAGCGGCTTCCGTTGCAAAAACGCACGCTTATAAGCCGGTGAAAGGGTTGCAAAGGTCCGATTCGAAGTGAACGAAAAGACGCGAAACAGGCCAAAATAAGCCCCTTTTAAGCGCCATTTAAGCGCAAAAACAGCCACTGGGAGCGTTCCCAGGTGCCGTTCAAGGGACTTGCGCCGGCTGGTTGAGTCTATGGCCGCGTGATTTGGTTCGTCCGATTCGTGCTTTCCCAGCAAGGGCGGGATGCTGAGCGCACCCAAAAAAGGCAACCCCGCCAGATGGTCTGGCGGGGTTGTGTTCTTTGCGTTGCGTTTGCCTGGAATTCGAATCCTAGAATTCGAGTCGAAGCGTGAGCTGCACCTGACGCGGCGTGTTGTGCGACGTGCTGTTGTGCTGGGGTGTGTACGATATTGTGCCGTCGGTGCCGTTGGGGTTGTTGAGTCCCTGCTGGTTGAAGACGTTGAAGGCGTCGAAGTTGAACCGCAGCCGCATATCTTCCCTGATGGGGAAGACTTTGAACACGGATGCGTCGGCAGTGAAGTTCTTCGGTCCTTGCAGCAGGGTATGTCTCCAGGGATTGGTGCTCGTGGGTCCCGGAGCGTAGCCCTGACTGTCCGTGGTTCCGTCTGCCAGGTTGACCTGAACGTTGTTCGTGTTGTAGTACGGATCGGTCGACCCTGGGCAGTTGCCATTGTTGGCTTTAGGCACGTAATTCGTATCCAATGGCGATGAGTACGGCTTCCAGCCGGAGGGTAAGCCGTTGACCACCGCATTGCAGGTGCTGGCTGCGGTGCCTGGAATCGAAGACGGCGCAATGTAGCCGTTGAACCATTCGTACACCGGATAACAGACCTGTGCAGTTGTGGTGCTGGAACGGCAGTCGATGATCTTTTTGCCGGTTTTGTAAATCTTGATCGGGTTTTGCGTACCCCAACTCGTATTGCCTACATAGAAGTCCTGGGAAGCCATGGTGCCATCGGCGGCAATCTGCCAGCCGCCGACGGCTTCATCCAGCACCTTATTGACACCGGACAGGTAGCGCTTGCCCCGCCCGAAGGGCATATCCAGCAAGAAGTTGAAGCGAATCTCCTGGACCGGTATTGCCGTATCCATGAAGTAGTCCGCCCAGCGATCGAAATCATGCCAGTACCCGTAGGCGGGGACGCCAGCCGGTCGCGCCGGAGGCAGGATGGGGGTGGTGATGGGCACCTCGTTCGCATACTCCGTGATCGACCCAAGGCCCGAGGTGACGTAATCCTGGGCGGTATCGAGCGTGCCGTCGCGGAAGTAGTTGCCACCTTCGCGGAAAGCCTTGGACCAGTCGTAGAAGACCTGGTAAGCGATTCCGCGATGGAACAGCCGCTGGTAATTCACCTGGAGCTGGTTGTCGTTGGTCCAGCCGCTCCTCTGGTCCAGAGTGTTGTTGCCCCACACCGTGTTGTCATACGGCCCCAGTGCCGTGGCCGCATAGTCGGGCTGCCCAATGGTCTTCCCCTGCGGAGTCTTGGTGCCGGTCTTCAGCTCCCAGGCGATGGCCGAGTAGTGGTTGTTGGGCATGTATTCCTGATCGAGGTTTGTGCCATGCGCCCACACCCAGCTTATGCGCAACGCCGCGTTGCCCTTGAGCGGCTGCTCAATTGTGAAGTTGGTCTGGGTGGCGAAATCTGGCGCCTCGTCAGGGGTGATGGAGGTCATACCGAGGCCCGGCAGAATGGCCGTGGTCGAAGTGGAGTCGACCACGTTGGTTGTGTTCTGGCCCGCTACGGGATACCCGGCCGCACTCGAATTGGTCCTCAGCAGCCAGTTCGGAAGGCCATCCGGTGATTGCGAGGCACTGCTAAAGCTGTACGAGTACCCTGCGCGGTTGGGGTAGGTCGCCATATCGTCCTTGTACACGCTGCGCACCGGGACTGGGAAGATGTAGCGCCCGTAACCGCCGCGAATCACGGTGCCCCATTTCCCGTTGAAGGGCTGATAGGCCACGCCCACGCGAGGCAGGAAGTTCATGTTGTAGCTGTCGATCAGCGCGGCGGGAAAATTGGCCTGCTGCGGCGTTTCGAACTTCACGCCGATGTCTTCCATGTTGGTGATGATGGCCTGCGTGGTGTTGCCCGTGGCAATGTGGTGAGCCGGAGTGTCGCTCAACACCTCGGCGTCGTGAGGATAGTCGAAGGAAACCATCAGGTTGTTTGCCACCGACAGGGCCGGGTGAGCTTCATAGCGCAGACCGATGTTCCAGGTCAGGTTGCGCGTCATATGGAAGTTGTCCTGGAAATAGAAATCGTATTCGTAGTCGTGGTAGTGCCCGTAAGGCGTGGGCGAGTTTACGCTGTAGCTGTTGGCCGCGCCCAGGAATTCGTCGGCGTTATAATCGCCGGTGTTGGGCGTTTGACCGTAGCTGACGCCGGTCGTGGGATCCTCGAGGCCCGTGGACTGGGAGGTGAAGTTGACCGTGTCGCCCGCCTCGTCGAACAGGTAGCCGAAGCGTTCATGCCGGATGCGGAGCCCAAACTGCATCTGGTGCCGGCCCTCGGTTTTGGTCAGGTTCTCATCGAGGTTGGTGATGATCTGACTCAGGCCATAGATAAACTGGGTACCGTCCAGCCAGCGGAGCGGGTAACTCCCGTAACCCACATTATTGTTGCCCGCTCCAGGGAGTGGACCAATCTGGGGGAAGCCGGGCTCGCCGAAGTTGTTGGGGGTCTTCAGGATGTTCCCCTCGTAGTTGGCGGTCGGGGTGCCACCGGCGAAGTTGTGCTGGCTCTCCCACTGCTGGCTGAGGATGGTCTCAGAGAAGAAGGTGGGCGAGAAGACGTGGGTGAAGCCCAGGCCCGCGCCAAAGTTCGCGGTGGGGTTGTAGGCACCGCCGCTCGCCTGAGCCGGAAGACCGTCTGCCTTGAGGGAACCTGGCTCATCACCCGGATAGTTGCGCAGGCCGTTATTGACGTTCACGTTGCTGGTGTAGCGCAGGTAGGCCCGGTTGGCCTCGTTGAACTCGTGATCCAGCCGGAAGGTCCAGGTGGGAATCACGGTAAAGCTGGGATTCGGACCATTAAAGTTCGTCCCCAAGTAAGGGCTGATAGACGTATTCGGAAGCGGCTCGATATCGTTGAGGATCTTGCTAAGCGGAGATTGCCGCGCCGGATTGATCGCGTTGGGTACACCGTTGTAGTTAAACTGGCTGCGGCAGTACTGACTAGGTGCGGAGGTCGTTGTTCCAGGACAGGCAGCCCCGCCCGAGTTATACGTCGTCGCTGGATCGTAGATTGTCGGGTGGGTGGACAGGGTGTTCAGGTCGCTGAAATCGCCATTGCGCATGGCCTGGTCGAGCACGGTAAAGACCGCGTCGCTGCCGCTGGCCAGCGAGTATCTCTCATAGGCCAGGAACCAGAAGCTCTTGTCCTTGCCGTGGTAAATATGCGGCAGAACGATCGGTCCGCCGCCGGACATGCCGAACTCATTGCGGATATATTCAGGTGCGGCGTAGTTCGCCGGATTGCTGCGGCTCTTGGCGATACCGATGGCGTTGTTGCGCGCGGTCTCAAACAGCGATCCGTGGATGTGGTTGGTTCCCGACTTGGTGGTGATGACCACCGTGCCCGGCGTTGCATACTGAGCGCCGCCGTTGTCGGTGATGGCCTGTACCTCCTGCACTGAGTCCGGATCGGGCTCGAGCGTGTTGGAGGTGTTGGTGCCGCCAAACTGACGGTTCACCATGGGCACGCCGTCGGCCACAAACTCCATCGACTCACCCGACAAGCCGTTGAGCGCGGTGCCTCCGGTGCTGCTGCCAAGATATCCCGGAGTGGTCATCTGCAGAAGGCCGGTCAACAGGCGGTCGTTCAAGGGCAACTGGCTGATTCTCTGGTTTTCGAGCGTCGACGTGATGGTGCCGTTATCGGTGGTGGTGAGCTGCACGGCGCTGGCCGCCACCTCAACCTGCTGGGTGACAGAACCGGTGGTCATGGCGGGATTGATGACCGCGTTCTGGGCGACCAGCAACTCGATCGAGGTCTTGTACGACTTCATGCCCGGAGCTGTCACCGTTACGGTGTAGTTACCGGTGAAGAGGGCTGGGACCTGGTAGAAGCCGACGCCATTGGACTTGGTGTCAGTAGCGACGTTGGTTGCGGTGTTGACAACATGGATGAGGGCGTTGGGAATTACGGCGCCCGTAGAGTCGGTTACAGTGCCCTGAATGGAGCCGGCGCCGCTCTGCGCCATGATGGCAGGAACGCTGATTACCAGCGCGACCGCTGCCGCCAGAGCGAGCATACGACGATTCCATTGCAGGAGGGTTTGCGTCAGGTTACTAGCAAAAATCTTCATTAGCTTGTTCGTCACTCCTCAAATAAAGTTACTTTTGCGTTTTGCTAAAGCGGTTAATCCAGTTGCCGCGCACGGTCCCAGGGGGAAATGCACGCGTACACCAGAAATCCGGACTCAGAATGCTGCCGGGATCGCTATCCAGGCCATTATGAGCATCTTCGAACAAAACAGTCCGCAGAGATATGCCTCCACACGTAAACAACGTGGTGTTACATCCCAAGGAGGCCTACTTCTTGATGGACGATCAAGAGTAGGGCCGCATAAACAAAGTTGTCAAGAATAAAAAGGGAAGTTGTCGAGAATAAAAACAAAGCGTAACCGAGCGATGAATCTAAAGTTTAGAAGCATTGCAGAATGTGTTATTTACCTGATCGCGGACCGGGTATTTGGGGCTTTGGCGAGGAGCTGGAGGGTTTCTTTTGGGTGGCTGGGCTGGAGACGCCCATGCACATGAGCATGTATCCGAAACCCTTGCGCAGCCGATCGATCATGGTCATGATTTACCTGCCCTTCCCTGTACGTTACAAACGTGGCGTTCTTTTATGGCATCAATGAAACGGGGCTGTGGGAGACGGGGCTGTGGAAAAAGGTGCTGGAGCGAGAAACGGCGCGGAAGCCGGGACGGTGAGGATGCGCAGTGCGGCGGGCGGGAGCGGCTTATCGGCATTGGCCAGCAGCAGGGTCACCTGCCAGATGCGGGTGTCGCTGAGGATGTCGCGGTAAGCGGGCATGCCGGTGAGACGGATGCCGTTGGCTACCTTCCAGTAGGTTTCGCCCACCGGGTCGTCGCTTACGCCGACCACGTCGCGGTTGCGGTGCTTTTCCCACAGCGGCGGCGCGGTGGGATACATGTGGGCGGCGAATGGCGAGGGCCTACCGTGCACTCCGTGACAGGCAGCGCACTGCTGGGCGTAAACCTGGGCGCCGGCTACGAGGTTGTCCTCAGTGGGCTGGATGGGCGCGATGGACGGCATCTGGCTGTGAATGCGGGCGTGGAGCGGGATACGGGTGAGGGCGCGCTCGGCTGGCAACGGGTCGTCGGCCACGGCTACGGGGGGATGTCCCCAGCGGAGCCAGGCGAACACCAGGGCAGGCGCCAGCACAATGCCCAGAAGAATTCCCAGCAGCAAACGACCCATAGGGTTGTGCGTCCTCGTTTCTTCTCCATCCTAAGGCAGCGGCGCGGGAGATGAGCCGACCGGAAGCGGTTTCACAACCGATTCAGAGGAATTTACTGGACAAACGATGCAGCGTTTTGAAACGGTGGGGTCGTCGTTGCCACCATTACCATCAGCCGCACACCGCGAGGCGCTTGCCGTGAGGCGCGCTTCAGGCGGCGCGGCGATTTCCAGGCACGAAAGGAAGTCACCATGGCAGACCACTCGAATATGAGACTGGGCCGCAAGGCCATCAAGACAGACAGCCGCACGCTGGCGCTGGGGAAGTATCTGACGCCGGGGTTGCCGCCTCCACCAGCACAAGCCGACTGGACCAAGGGCATTGCGTCGTGGGGCATGATGCTCAACGATCAACTGGGCGATTGCACGATTGCCGGGGCGGCGCACGCCGTTCAGGTGTGGACGGCCAACAATGGCGACATATCGACGGTGCCGGATGCGACCGTGGAGAGCGTCTACTCGCAGTGGGACGGGTATGTGCCGGGCGACGCCAGCACCGACAATGGCGGCGTGGAGCTGGACGTGTTGAACGACTGGAAGAAGAATGGCTTCGCGGGGCATCCTCTGGAGGCTTTCGCGGACCCGAAGGTGGCCAATCTGGATCAGGTCCGGCAGTCGATTGCGCTGTTCGGCGGGGTGTACATCGGGCTGTCGCTGCCGGTTACGGCGCAGAAGCAGGATGTGTGGGACGTGGCGCCTCGAGGAGGCGCGAAGGCCAAACCGGGGAGTTGGGGCGGCCATTGCGTGTTTGTGCCCAAATACGACGAAAAGACGTTCACCTGCATTACCTGGGGACAGTTGAAGACCATGACGGTGGCCTTCTGGAACAAGTACTGCGACGAGGCGCACACGCTGCTGTCGCCGTCGTGGATTTCGGCCAAGGGATCGCCGGGCGGGTTCGACCTGGCGCAGTTGAAGACCGATCTGGGCATGATTGTCTGAGCCTGGCGGGCGTCCATTCCACGGGCTGCGCGTCTAAAGAGTGCCGGCACAACCACGAATCGTCCCCCCAAGATGGTTTAATACCTATTGGGAGGAGCCGCGGCGGACGTGTGCTCCCGTTATCCCGTGGAGGAAACCCGATACCGATGTACTCTTTTCGTCGTTCTGTTCTGCTGCTCGCCCTTGCATGCGTGGCCCTGCCGTTTGCACAGGCAGAAGGCTCCAGCAGCAATCCCCAAGCGCCCGCCACCCAGGATTCATCGCAGCCGGCCCAGTCGCAGCCGACCCAGTCGCACCCAGCCCAGGAGACGCCGCAGCAGCTCAGCGTGCAGGCGCGGATTCGCATGCGCCGCGAGCAGCGCCGGGCCACGGCCATCCACGACGCCTACGATCATCTCTACGAGGCGTACGTGGGCATGGGCTTCCTGCGGTTTTCGCCCGGCAAATATCTGCAGCGGACTACGTTCTACGCCTGGAACACGGGACTGACGCGCTACTACAGCGAGCGGTTCGGCGTGAACTTCGACGCACGCGGCTCTGAGGGCATTGTCTACACCGGCCTGCAGCAGGGTGTGACCAACGCCGGCAACACCCGGCTCAAGATCAGCATGTATAACCTGATGATCGGGCCAACCTACCGCTTTTACATGCAGCCGAAGTACTCCATCTCCGGGCGGGTGCTGGGCGGCGTGGCATTGAGCAGCTTTTCCGGCGACACCAACGGCGAAGGCTCGACGACGTTCGGCATCTGGCCGGACGGGACGACCTACTCGATCGACGGCAGCATCATCGGCCAGTACAACATCAGCCCCACCGTCACCATCCGGCTAACGGGCGAGGACCTGGCGACAGGCTTCGGATCGAGTCTGCAGAACAGCTTCGGGTTCACCAGCGGAGTGACCTACCGGTTCGGCAGGCGGTAAAGCGCAATTTTAGCCTTGCCAGATGCGGGTCCGGTGCTTTAGATGTTTCTAGTTTCAAGTCTGGACTAAACTAGCACCATGACCGCATGATTCAGTAATGGTGCCATCCATTTTGGGTTCCTCAGGTCTCGCTTTTGAGACCTGGGAGACTACAAATATTCGCGGTCGCAGTACCAGCGGAGCGCGGTTGTGGTTCGATCGAGCAGGCGCGCGGGCGGTTGCGGTTTGCGCCGTCTCCGCCTGTGGCAGCGGCCGGGAACGCTCCGATGCCGCACAAGCGGTAGCGTGCGCGAGCCACAAACCGCTCAGAATGGCCGCGATCGCTTGAGCGACGACAACCGGAATAAACAGAAGCGGAGAAGATCTACAATGACAAGCAATTTTTCACGCCGCAATTTTCTTCAGTCGGGCGCGCTGGCCGCGGCCTGCGCCGTTACCAGCGCCGTGCCCGCGCGGGCCGAGGCGGTGCCGGAGACCGGCAAGCCGTTCCCCATCCAACTGGGACTGGCCAGCTACACCTTCCGCGAGTTCACGCGCGCGCAGACCATCGGGTACATGCAGGACCTGCACCTGACCGGCATCAACTGCAAGGATACGCGGGATCACCTGCCCATGGACCCGGCGGCCGAGGCGACGGCGGTGGCCGATTACACGGCCAACGGCATCAAGGTACACGCCGTGGGCACGGTCTACTTTCCCAAGGACGAGGACGACGACATCCGCTCCAAGTTCGAGTACGCCAAGCGGGCGGGCGCAACGATCATTGTGGCCGGCGATCCGGCTCCGGCGACGCTGCCGCGCATTGAGAAGTTCGTGAAGGAGTACGACATCCGGCTGGCCATTCACAACCACGGGCCGGAGGACAAGATCTGGCACTCGCCGTACGACGTGTTGAAGGTGGTGGGCAACATGGACCCGCGCATGGGCTGCTGTATCGACATCGGTCACGCGTGCCGCGCCGGGGCCAACGTGCCGCAGGCGGTTCGCGACGTGGGGCCGCGGCTGTTCAACATGCACTCCAAGGACCTGACCGACCTGAGCAAGAAAGAAAGCCAGGTGGCAGTGGGCGAAGGCGTGATTCCCTTCCGCGAAATCTTCGAGTCACTGATCGCAATCAACTATCCGGGATTTGTGGATCTGGAGTACGAGATTCGCGGCGACGATCCGATGCCGGGCGTGATCGAGAGCTTTGCCTTCATGCGCGGCATACTGCGCGGGATGGGATACTTCCACGGCGACACGGCGAGTTAGCGCCGAGTTAGTAGATTGACCGCGAAGATTGGTGTTATCCCATGTCTGAAAATCCAGACGTGGGAGCCTCTTGCAAAAATCCGCGGGATGGTTGATTTAGTGGGTAGGGGTGGGAATCGCATGCTTTAGAATCTGGTTTCCACACCATAGATTCGCGGAGCGATCCCACCGTATGCAGTTTAACGTTTCCTGCTTA
>DATAVZ010000079.1:0-26859 GCA_036267475.1 Occallatibacter sp. | reverse complement strand
GAGGCCCGGCTCCCAAGTGCCGAGACGCGCTTTCTGGAGCAGGGGCCCAAACTTGTTTTGGGAGAGGAGTCCGGAAAGCAGAGCGGCGACGTGCCGCCGGGCGCCGGAATAGGCCCGAAGCGTGTGACCGGACAAGCAAGGAAGAGACACGGAAGACAAACGCTTCACGGATCGCATACCTGGAGGTTTCGTCGGCGCATTCAGCCCGCGCCACGCAATGCGGAAACGCCCTCTTGCCACCCGTGCAAGAAACGGCCGAAGAGCTCGGCCACGATCCCGGAGCCGTGACGGATGGGGACTCCGATTCCGGCGAAGATTGGAAGGGCGTGGTGGCCGTGAATGAGAGCCGCGTCGCGACATAGAGACTGCCTCGCTTGTGGGTTGTGGATTCGATCAATCGAACGCCTGGTCGGCCCGGAAGCGGACGATAGTCAAACCGAGAGGATTGACGGTCAGCTCATCGTTCTTCACACTCTCGCGGAAGACGTAGGTAACGCTGGCCGTCCATTGCTCCCGTTTGAGTTCGGTATGATCCGATGGATTTGTGTACACCTTCTCGAACTCAATCCGCGCCGAATAGGGCGACTGGCGGAGATCGTCAAGGATGACGTTCTTGACTTCCACATCGACAAACGGGAGCGAGCTGTCTTTGGTGTAGTTGGCAATGATGTTGTCCTTGCGCTCCTGGTCGATTACGGCCCGCTGTACGTCGCCATTCAGGAAGTACAGTGAGTTCGTCTGGTCGCGCTCGATGGTGAAGCGATTGCGGCTGAAATAGAGCTCCGCCCAGCGGGTCAGGTAATACTTGTTTTCGGTTTCCTGCGGGCGGTATTGGAAGTTCCGATAGTCGATTGCTTCCGCGCGGCCCACGTCGTTGATGCGAATGATGAAGGGATGCGCATGGGCAAGCGCCATCTGACTCAAGAAGACAAGCGAGGCGAGCGCGATGCAGACCACGCATAACACCAGAATCGTGATCTTCAAGTAGGTATTCATCACCAGCGGATCGCCGTACTGTTCCAGGTATCGTTCCGCCGCGCGGGTGATGTCGGGCGAACTCTTCGTTGCAGCATTCATCGGATTCGAACCTCCTGCTTAAATCGCTTTGAGAATCGTCGCTGTAATCAGGCCCAATCCGCCGCCATGTCCGCCCGCCGATCCCGAGAAGATGCTCATGGTCATCGCCGGGATCTTGAAGAGGATGTAGATATTGACCAGAACGAGAAGGATGAGCAGCGGAAGCTCCTGCACCATGTTTCCTGGATCGGAGAAGTTTGCCAGTTCCGTGTAATACTGCGCGAGCAGATGCGCCAGGATGCTTAGGACCGCTGCAGCAAGCACTTTGTAGAAGCAGAAGCCGATAAAGGCGCGCAGCCACCCCCAAAAGAGAAACTCCAGTTTGTCGAAGACGAGAAACGGGATGAATATGGGTCCGAGCAGACCAATGACTGCGCTGGCAACGGCTCCGTATGCGACGATGGCGCTGACCACCGCAGAAAACGTAGGAATGAGAACCTGAATGATGACGTAGACGATAGCGTAATACGGATTCATTAGCGCTTTCATCGCGCCGGGGCCTTCAGTTGCCTGTGCCTGGCTCAGCGTGTTCTGAATCATCGTGACGCTGTCGTTGCCGATGACCGAAACAAGGTATTGCGCTCCGCCATTGATAAACCCGCGGAATGACTGCCCAATGCCGGGGATGCTGCTGTCGTAGTACCGGACCAGCGTATAAGCGAAGGTGATGAGCATGAAAAAGCTTAGAAATTTCCCGACGTGGAAGCCGGTGCCACCGTGCGCGGCGGCAAGCGATTCCTGAACACCGAACCAAACGAGCATGATGGTTGCGAGCGCGATGCAGATGCGCAGGCCCATCGCGTCTATCGTGGGGGATGCGGAGCTGGTCAAAGCGTCGCATCCCTGGGTAATCCAATTCAGCAATCCCATACATCCACCTCGCGCTCACAAGTTGCCTTTTAATAGGTCAATGCCTGAGCGCCGCCGTTGTAGGCCGGCGCGACGTGCGCCTGGTAGGTATTTGTGAAGCTCGCGGAGTCCTGGAATCCGGCCTTCAAGGTGTCCTGTTGCTGCTTCTGAGCGACAATCTGTTGCAGAGCAAGGTTGGCGTTGATCTGGTTGGCATCCTGCATGGTGCGGAGTTGCAAAAGTAGGATCTGGTTGATGCGCTGGAGTTCAGCCATCTCGGTTTGCTGACTCGGGTCCTGGCTCTGCGAGGCGGCTTCGAGGTTGGCGATATCCGTTTGCCGCGATGTCTGGTTTGCCCGGATCGTGCCCAGCACGGCGAGGTTGTTGCTCATCACGGAGTCGCCGAGGTCAACGGTTGCTCCCTGCGCTGCGATCTGTTGTTGTGCGGTGATGCTCGTGTTGGCGTAGCCTGGAATCACGTTGTTTGTGTGCGGCACGCTCACTTGCTCGTAAGAGGCTGGTGCGCCTTTTCCGGTATTCGCAGAATTGACCCAACTGGCCGAATTGCCGTAGGTATTCGCGGTTTGTTCGAGCATTTGCAGGTCTGTCATTGGTGACAGAAACCGTGAATAGAGTAGCTGCGGTGCAAGCATCATCTCGTGATAGAGGTTGTACTGCTGGTGGACGGTGTTGTAGGTCTGGATGGCCGTGGCGGCGATCTTCACTGTGTTGGTGAAGATCTGCTGGCCGTTCTCGATTTGCTGAGCCTGGTTCTCCAGGGAGCGGCCTTCGTTCTCGATCTGGGTGATGGCGTGGGCTGATTGAGTGGGGTCGTATACGATGCCGGAACCGAACTGCGCGTGGGCAAGGGGGACGAGTGAGAACATCGCGATTAGGGTAAGAACGGTGCGCTTCATGAGGGAACCTCCGTGTTGGGTATCAATTCTTGTTGCCTTTCTCGATCTTGTTGGCGTCCTGCTCTCCCATCCGGCAGACCTCGGCCGATGTATCTGACCGCAGACATTGCTGGAATGCCTTGCACACTGCGTCCGAATCGGCCGGATCGCACTTGATCTGCTTTTTGCAGGCGGAAAGGAAAAGGAGAATGGAAAGCAACGAAACTGCAATTGCGATTCGGCGCATAGTGGCTCCTCAGTAGGTTTGAGAGATGGTGTGGTTCTCATACGCGCGCAGCAACATATCCTGCGTCATATAGACTTTGACGCGGTGACCCTCGCGGATGGTGATGGTCGGAGGAATCTGCATGAAGCGGTCAAGGACGGTGGTCGCCGACTGCGACACACCCGAAGCCGCGCCGGTTGTGAATGCCTGGGACCCACTTGTGGTGATCGTCCCTCCGCCTTCCTCAATTTCCCCGGCGCCGGCGATCACGCCCAGCGCAATCGAGGTTCCGAAGATTTGGAGGTAGTGGTTGTTGACCTTATCCTTCAATCCCTCTTCGCCAATCTGGTCGAGACCGTGGAACTGGTCGAGGTCCACGGAGTACCCATCGGGCATAATCAGGCGATGGAAGACGACGGCCATGCGGCGCTGCTGGCCGAAGCCTGCAGAGCCGATCCTTTTGGCCTCACCCAGCACGATCGTTCCTTCGGGGATAAGAACGTGCTGGCGGTCGTGGGAATATATGGGATTCGATACCAGCACCTTAACCGGGCCTGCGGCGTCCCCGTCCAGGCGGTTCATCAGAACCGTGTCAAGAGTCGTTCCCTCGTAAATTACATAAGGCTGACCCGTCGCCGCGTCGATGTTAACCTCCGGCCTCCGCTGGGCTTGGGTTTCCGGTGCGATCTGCGCGGCTGGAGCAGCGGGTGGGTCGCCCGCGGCACGCGGCGCGACAAGGCTAGTCGCGGTCTGGCCCGTCGCAGCGCTTAACTCTGGGTCTGCGACTCCAGCCGCAGCAGTTTGCCGCTGCGGCTGGGCGTCCGCGAGGTGCGCAAAGACAAGATTCGATGCAAAGCGAGAATCGTAGTCGAGCGCGCGATCCCTGGCGGCGAGTTGCTGGGTCTCTTGCTGGGCAGGAGTGAGCTGCGGCTGTTCGTTGACGCCTTGCTGCGGCGCGCAGGTTTGGCCCGGCGTGCATGGGACCGGCTGACCTGCGGGGCCGTAGGCTTGAGCCGCGGCCTGTTGCGCGGGCGTTGCGCCAGCGAGCCCAGAGTCCACTCCTGGAATCGGACTTGCCGACTGTTGTGCTGCCTTCTGCTGCGCCGCTGCAACCTGGTTCTTGAGATCCTGCACGTTGTTGTCCGTGCTGTCCTGAAGCGTCGGCTGGGGCGGCTGATTCGGAGTCGCGCCCTTTTGCGTCTGCGTCTTTTTACCCGTGCCGCTGAAAATCGCAGCTACTATGACCAGCAGCGCCGCGCCGAGGTACAACATTGGCTTCAAATTCTTCTGGAGCACGCCCTTTGGTTCGCTTGCTCGCTTGCTCAGCTCCGGCCCGGTGGTTGTCTCATGAATTTGCTCTGCCATGACCGTCACCCCTTCCGCGTGAACTCCAGCCGCTTTTTGCCCAGTTCGACGTAGCCCGAATCCATCACCTTCGGGATCATGTACGTCCCGTTGTTCAGCTCGTAGGTGATGAGGTTGGGTTTGCCATCGCGCATTTCGTATACGCTAAACTTTTCAGGCGCGCTGCTTTTGATGTAAGTGAACTTGTCGTCGTGGTAGATCGCTTCGATGTCGAAGGGCGCTTCGTTGGCGTGGAACGTGTAGTCGAATTTGAGCGAGAGCGGGTAGGCGCTCTTGTACTCATCGACCGCCTGGGTAACGTGTGACTGCACTGCCGCGAGCGCCTCTTGTGACTGTTCCAGTTGCGCCGCTGGCACAAACTGCGGCGGCCCGCTGGCAGCGACGATTGAAGAGCGGTCGGCTGGCTGGATAATCACCTTGAGGTCCGGTGCATCCGTGGTGCCGGAGACATCCTGCAAAGTGAACGAATAGATATTGCCCTTGTCGGTGATGAGATTGAGATTCGAACTGATGCCTGCCTTGGCAGGATGCACAAAGCAGAAATTACCAACCACATCCACAACCCAGAAGTCTTTATCGCCCGTGGCGGCCTCCATAATCTTCTCGGCTGCCGGTACTTCAATGAGGGTGGTGTACTTCAATTTCGCGTGGATGGGCACGATGTCTTGCGAGTGATACTGCACGGTGCGTGCAGAAGCGTCCTGGGCGACGGCAACAAGGGGGGCGAGCGCGAGCGCAAGCCCGGTAACAGCGAAAGGTATGCGGTTCATGCAAAGGCTCCTTTCAGGTTAGGTGCAACTGCGGTCAGCGTGCCAGGCCCGAATGGGAAGTCTTCGGCAAGCCTGCGCAGACCCTCGGGGATGCCGAAACGCTGGAAGTAGTCGCGCTTTTTCAGGTTGTCGTTGGCGCTGTTGGTCGCCATCCAGTAGGAAACGGAATCGACATGAAGATGCACTTTCTTCGATGTTTGCGCTTTGCGAATAAGCATTTGTCCTGGCGGAACCAGCCCGGCAATCAGATCCAGCTCGGTGTCGTTCAGGTGGAAGGCTTCTGCATATACCTGATGGTTCATGTCTGGGTTGGCGAGAAAGATTTTGGTTGGGCAGCATTCCGTCACAATAGGCAACAAGCCCGACTCTTCTAGCTCCTTGATCGACTGCGTGGCAAGGACCATCGCCGCGCGGTGTTTGCGCCAGGTCTTCTGCGCTTGCACTACATAGTTGCGGATCGTCTCGTTTTTGAAGAAGAGCCACGCCTCGTCCAGCAGGAACATCTTGAACGTTCCGAGCTTCTTTGGATCGGTAATCTCGTTGCTGGCCCGATGCAACACATAAAACAGCAGTGGCTCCAGCACTTCCGGCGCATCGCCCCATCCCTGAAAATTGAAGGTTTGGAAATCTGCGAACGAAAGCGAATCGTCGGCGTTATCGAACAGAAACCCATACTGTCCGGCGCGGGTCCAACGATGCAGTCGTTCCTTCAACTCGCCGATGATGTTCCCGAGATTTGATACTGTGCGCTGGCCCGGCTCCAGCATGTACACGCGCTCGATGGCGTTCCAGAGCTTCTGTTCTTCTTTGAAGTCCATCCGGTAACGCTGGTCCGCGCCTTCAATGAGCACACGGAAAAAGCTGAATAGAAATTGCTGATTCTCCGGAGTTGGATCCAATGAAAACGGATTGATGGTGAAGTCCCGTGATTCGCGGCCGACGTTGAGATACGTTCCGCCGAAGATAGATGTGATGGATTGATAGCTCCCACCCACATCGAAGATGTAGGTCTGCGGTCTGTACTTTTGCGCATTTTGAATGATGAAAACCGAGAAAAAAGTCTTGCCTGAGCCAGTTTGTCCGAGGATCAGCGTGTGCGGCACCTCCCCGCAATGCAGATTGAGAAAGTACGGTGTATCGTTGTCTGTCTCCAGGACCGCAAGGTATTCGGAGCCAAGGTAGGCATTGGTCTTTTCGCCCGGCAGGATCGTGAACAGAAAACTAAGGTCTGCATAGTTGGTGTTGAGCAGATACAGTCTGCGAAGATTGAAGGGATAGCCGCCGGGTACGGTGGCGAAGTAGGCGTTGAGCTGGTTATAGGTCTCGACAAAAAGGCTGCCATCTGCGTTTGTGAAGACGCCGGCGAACTCGCCTACGAGTTGGTCGAGCGTATTCCGATCTTTGCCGTACAGGACGATTGTCAACGAGAACTCACCGAGTTGCTGGCCGTCGCCCAGCGCGCGGAGGCAATCGCCCAGGATTTCGATGTCCGCTTGCTTTGATTCATCGACCAGCACATCGCGGGGGTTGGTCCTGGCAGGATCGTTGCCCATCTGCGAGATGAATCCAGTCTTTGAGATGTTGAAGTGCTTGCGGCGCTTGTTCACTTCCTTGCGCGCCTGGGCTGCCGACAATGGCGCCCATTCCGTAACGGCGTAGAAGTTTCCCGGAACTTTAAGCAGCGCATCGAGCACCAACGGGCGCGTTTCGCCGATGGCTTCCTTCATCGTGAGCACGCGGACAAAGTGACCGCCCACGCGGAGATGATCGCGCTCGGCCTCAATGTCGGAGTTCACCACCTGATAGTCGAGAAACTGCGTGTGCTTTGGATCGCCGGCGATGCGCCAGTCATCGTAGTTGACCAGGCGGCGGAAGAATCGGAACTGACCCGCTTGATTGAGAATGCTGATTTTTACAAAATCGCTGAGCTGGCGGACGAACGTCTGCACACGCTGATCGAGGTGAGCCAAATCGTGCTCGATCTGTGAGCGCAACAAGGTCTTCATTCCGTTATTGGTGAACTGCGTCCGCAACTCGTTTATTGCTCCGGCAGGATCGCGGAACATCTGGCGTAGTGCTGCGCCTACTCCGGTCTTCGACCGGGAACCCTCAATCAGAATGCAGTAATAGATTTCGATTTGATACAGGCTGTCGGCCTTCGCCTCGAAGAATCGCCGCCGCTGATCGACAGCCGCCTGCACTACCGGATCTTCGTGGTTGGCAAATGGAATCTCCGGACGATTGGTTTTGAAAAGGTATTGGTAGACGTGGAAGCCGGGGCCAAATGATTTAAGCGCAGCCTCAAGTCGTTTGACGGCGTACTCCTGCCCGGAATGATCGAGGCTTTCATAGTCCACGCCCGCGACACTCAACACCATACCGAGGTCTCCGCTCTTGGTTAGAAACGCCATCTCATTCCAGAAGCCGTACAGGTTGATGTGGTCGCAGAGCGCGGCGGACTCCTTCCACGGCATAATGACCTTATCGAGACGAAGCATCACACTACCTCCACGCGGGGAATGCTTTGCTTCGCCGCGTCGTAGCGACCCTTGTATTTTTCTGACTTCGCCAGGATGCGCAGAAAGGCCGGATCGCTGTTCGTCACCCAATGGCCGAAGGCAAATCCGCCGACGAAAACGGCGACGCCGGCCAGCAGACTGTTGAAGAGATTGAACGCTCCGACGGCCCCCACGCAGACGAAGTAGAAAAGCGTCCTTTCGACGCCCAGGTAAGTGAGGGGTTTGTGCAGGCTCTTGTAGACCCGGTTCTTGCGTCGGTTATCGGTGTGTATCTGCATCGTTGCCCCTCACACTTGAGGAATTGAACGGTTGCGGTTTCGACTATGGAAGCGGCGCACGATCAAATGCCCCACAGCCAATTGAGGACGTTGACAGCCATTACCGCGATGCCGGTTCCTGCGGCAACACCAGCCAGCGTCTTTTTCGCGCCGGGCTCGCCATGTGCGAACTGATAGCCGCCAATCACAATGGCAATTAGGCTGGCGACCTTGGCAATCGTTCCTGTGAAGAGGTTTTGCAAGGAAGTGAACCCGGTGTCGAAGGGTGTTCCGCTCTGCGCAAATGCGAGCGCCGGGAAAAGAATGGTGAGGAAGAATGTGAATAGTGATTGACGAATCCGGCGCAGCGTTCGTGCCTTCGTGATTCTGCGCCGTGTGGCGGGAATAAGCAGACTAACCATTGGCACCTCCGACGGTCAGGTTTCAACCGTTATGTGCCAAAAGGTAGCGCCGCTTTTCCCGTTCGTCCAAGACTTCTTGTCTATCGCACCATCGCTCTTGTCGATGGTTCTTCTCCGCCGCGGAACACATCGCTCGTGACGCAGCGTCGCCGTGTCACTCGCTTCGTAATGCTTGCACGGGATCGACTGAAGCGGCTCTGCGCACCGGGAGCAGAGACGCCAACAGAGCAGCCAGGAGGAGAACCGCCAGACTCGACCCAATCGCCCAGGGATCGACAGCACTGGTCTGATATAACAAGCTGCTTACCCAACGTGACGCCAAGTTGGCGCCGAGCAGCCCCAGTAGAATCCCTCCCAGCAAAGGATAGGAAGCGTCTATCAGCACGAGCCGCGCGAGCCCCAAACGATCAGAGCCAAGGGCGATACGGATTCCGAACTCCTGCGTCCGTAGCGAGACGGAGTAGGCGAGTACCCCATAGATTCCAAGCACTGCCAGCAGCAAGGCAGCTACGCCGAAGCTCGAAAGAATGACGGATTGAAATCTCTCCGTGGCCACGGACTCATCTACCTGGTCGTCCAAAGAGGTTATTGTCGGAATGGAAACATCGGGATCAACGCTCCATATGACTTTGCGCATTTCCGGTCCGAGAGTCTGACTCGTCTGCGGGCTGCGCACAATAAACACAGGCGTGAATGGAGGAAAATCCCAGTAAGGCAAGTAAAAGACAGGTGCATCGCGTTTCAGGTCGTTGATGCGGGCGTCGGCGGTGACCCCGATGACGGTGTAATTCCGTCCCCAATGCTGGATGAGATGGCCGATGGGATTCTCATTGGGAAAAACTGCCTTGGCGGCCTTCTCTGAAAGGATCACGACGCGAAGCTTCTGGCGATCAGCCAGGCTAAAGTTACGCCCCGCCAGGAGCGGGATTCCCATCGCGCTGAAGTATCCGGGGCTGACGAAGCGGCGATTGGCCATAGGCACTTGTCCCTCGGGAACAGGATGATCCGGCCTTCTCAGTCCATCGACATTCATATCTCCGGTCAGCGGCATCACGCTGGTGACGGCGGCCTCCTGCTCTACGCCCGGCAAAGAACGCAGCCTGTCGAGCGTTTGATCGATCATCGCGTCCCGCTGCAGACTCCCTTGATCGGCTCCGGGATTTGTCGTCGGATATTGGCCGCCCCCATAACGGACACCGTTTAAATCAGCCTTTGCCAGAACGACATGCTGCGCGCTGAACTGGCGATCCTGTGTCAGCAAGTGCGAAAAGCTTCGAATCATGAGACCGGTTACGATCAGCAGAGTCACACTGCACGCAACTTCCGCGGTGACCAGAAACCTGCGAGAGCGCGCCGCTTGCTTATTGCCAGAAAGACGCGCGGAACTCCCTTGGAGCGCCTTGAGCGGCACAGCGCGCAACGCCCGAAGCGCCGGAAGAATACCAAACCCCAACGAAGTGATGAGCGAGAGCGTAAGTGCGAAAGCAAGCATGGGTGTGCTGAGATGAACCTCATTCAGCCGGGGTAGAACAGCCGCGATTCGGACGAAGATTCTCTCACCAAGGAACGCAAAAGCGACTCCTCCCAAGCCACCCGCCAGCCCAATGAGAAGGTTTTCTATCAAAACTCCTTGCACAAGCCGCGCCGGCCCCGCACCGAGAGCCGACCGGAGTGCGGTGTCATGATCGCGGGCCACACCCCGAACAATTTGCAGATTGGCAAGATTGACGCAAGCCATCAGCAACACGCCGACGATTGCAGCCAGCAAAAGCCAGAGCGGCTTTCTTACGTCTCCCGTAATCTCCTGCGAAAATGGCTCAACAATCACACTGAGGTGAATCGTGAGGTGGTCGGCAGCAGCCGTGGCCTTTTCGATCCCGTCGAGTTCACTCTTGGCGGCCCGGATCGAAATTCCAGGTTTGAGACGGGCTACCACAAGAAAGTTGAACTCGGCATCATCCGCCGTCAATTCGAGGGATGACGGAACCAAGGGCGTGAAAATCTCATAGCGATCCGTCGATCCGGCAGTTGCCTCGCCAGGCATGATGGACATGACAGGGAACCGAAATGATTTCGGAAGCACGCCAACGATCGTTACCTGTTCTCCATTGATTCTCAGCGTCTTGTCAAGAACCGATGGGTCTCCGTGAAAGAGACGCTGCCATCCGCTCCAGGTGAGAATGACCTCTCTGTCCCGCCCCTCCTGTGCCTCTTCCGGCAGGAAAGCGCGGCCCAATAATGGCCGCACTCCCAGGATTGAGAAGAAATTGGGAGAGATCGCGAGACCCTCTGCTATGTGCGGGTGATCGACCCCGGTGGATAAACTGAAAGCCGGGTTCTGGAAGATGGCCGCGTCCTGAACCGAGTGCGCATGGGCCTTGAGATTCAAATAATGGCGGTAATTGTCGGGCAGAAGCGGAGCAACATTTTCGATTTCTCGAATGCTCTCGCGCCAGACGATGATTTGGCTCGGGTCGCGAAATGGATAGGGCCGTAATAGCACAGCATAGACGACGCTGAAGACTGCTGTGACGGAGCCAACTCCCAAAGCCAGGGTAAGAATAGCCGTGGCCGCAAATCCCCGTGACTTCCGCAGTTGGCGAAAGGCATATCGAACGTCTTGCCATAATCGTTCAAATCGCGCCCATCCCCAGGCTTCGTGGGTCTGCTCTTTGATCAAGGTCTCGTTACCAAAGGCGCGTCGGGCCGCGTAGCGGGCTTCTTCTTGAGGCACTCCCCGCTCGCGCTGCTCTTCCTCTTCCAGTTCCAGATCAGAGTGCAATTCCCGGTCCAGGTCCGTGTCCCTCTTCGTAATCTGCCACCATCTCATCTCAGATCTCCTCGGCGACGGGCCACATCACGCGCGCCACAGCCTCGGCCATCTGCTTCCACTGCGATTCCTCGGCCACCAGTTGTTTCCTGCCTAGTGCCGTTAATCGGTAGTACTTGTATTCTCGGTTCCGTTCGGGAGCCGTCTCCCATTTTGCATTTACCCATCCTCTTTTCTCCAGGCGATGCAATGCGGGATAGAGCGAACCGTGCTGCATTTGTAGGAAATCGTTCGTGGTCCTTTGAATGTGCTTCCCGATTTGGTGGCCATGAGCAGGCCCGTAAAGAAGCGTCCGCAAGATCAACATGTCCAGCGTGCCCTGAACCAAGTTCGATCGTTGCTGTGTCTGCTTATCCATAGAAGACGGTCTACCCTCAATCTTGAGGCGATAGTAGACCGTCGACTATCAATTGTCAAGAGCGCGCAATTTCAACCGTTGTCAACTGGCTGAGGCGTTCATTGACCAAAGGCGTCAGGTCGAGAGGCAATCGATTCATGCGAGCAGTTCCAATTGGATCGCCTTTGGTTCCTTCGTGCGTGCGGGCTGTTTGTGCGGCTTTCTGTCGCTAGCTTTCTTGAGATGACGGATCAGAATCGGCAGGGCCAAATGCTGCGCGCTGACATGATGGACGAATGCCGTGTCGGCAGTCCAATTCAAACCAGCAAGCGGTCTGGTGGTGAGGTCGGGATCGAGCGGGGTTCCTTGGTCGATGAGCGCAAGCCCATACTTGCTCCGGACCATCCACTGAATGTCGGACGGGGACGCCGCCAGGTTCGATACATCGGGATGAATTCCGATCTCCGTAAGCATTTCCACTAGCCGGTTGTGTGCGGACGGATGGGCTTCAGGACTGCGAAAAATTCTCAATCTCTTTGGGATCTCGGACACTTGAATCTGCATCCGCTGCGCCAGAGAATCGTCAACTCGCATACAAACAACGAGTGGGGCAGACGCAATGTGTTCCACAACCCATTCTTCGCCGTTAATAGGCATTGGCAGAATTGCCCCATCGAGGGTTCCTGTCTGCATGTGGCGGAGGATCTGCGATGGATCGCCACCTGAAAACTGTGTCGGGCATTCGGGAAAAAGGCTGGTGTAGGCATCGCTGAACGTCTGGAGAATTTTAGGGCTGACGAAACATGAAAACCCAATCCTTAGAACCGGAACCTCTCCTCGGTGGACCGCGCGCGCTGCCTTCACGATCTCATCGCGCATTCTGATCGCTTCCAGTGCGTAGGAGGCAAGCATTTGTCCGGCTGCCGTCGCGTACACGCCGTCTCGGTTACGACGAAAAATATCAATCGCGATCCCGCCTTCAAGATCCTTGATTTGTTTACTGAGGGATGACTGAGCCAGGAAGAGGCGCTCCGCGGCACGCGTGAAATTGGCGGTCTCCGCAATCGCTGCGATGTACTTCAGGTGTCTGAACTCGACAAGATCCGACATGACCGTGAACTCCAGTGAACTAAGGTCGTGCTCAGCAGCGCATCGAGATGCTCCTGTGGAAAACAAGTCCAGAATCAGAGTCCGTTGGATGAACCAAGACTGTCAATCGGGTACCGACTGGTGCCCTGAGCCGGATTCACTCAGATTCGACCATAACTGAAAGCGATCACACCCCTCGAAAGTGGGCCTGCGAAAGGCTCTCTCATAGCTGGGAGGAATGGCGCCATAGACAAGAGATATTGGACAGTTTCCCACGTTCGCATGAGGCTTGAGGAAGTTGTGGATTTCGAGCGCAATTCTTTGCTCTCGAATCCGCTGCAATAGTCAATCCTTATGTCTTCCCCGAGGTGAACTATGTCAACCGCAATGGCTAGAAGCCTAGTGCCATCTCAGACAGCTTCGCACGCACCAAGTTTTGAGGCTGATTCCAACCGAGACGATGATCGGTTGCTCGACGCACGGCAAGTGGCCGCCAAGCTGGTTGTCTCAGAACGATTCATTCGTGATCACACAACACGTCGATACCCAAAAATCCCCGGCGTGAAACTTGGAAAACTTCTTCGTTATCGTGCCGCTGACGTCGAGATTTTTATGACCGAATTGAACACCGTGCCCTCTTCCCGCCGCTCCTAATTTCGTGGATGATTGTATTGTTCTCCACGACCAGGACCGGAAGCAGAAACCGGAGAACGAAATGGCAATGAAGTATCAGAAGGGCACCGTCTACCCGAATGGGAAGAAGGTGAAGATGTGGTACGGCAAATACCTGATCTACGGACAGGACAGCGAAGGAAAGGAGATCCGGAAACACCGCAACGTATCGATTTGCCCGAAAGCAGGAAATCCGAAGTGGAAGGCAGAGCAGTTGCTGCGAGAGATGATTTTGAAGGAGTGCGGGATACTCGCGGAAATGCCCTCTGTTCAGCAGGACGAATCACTGACGTTCCGCTGGTTTGTCAAGGAACGTTACATACCGATGCGGCAGGGCAAGTGGAGTCCAGCTTACAAGCAAACCAATACCGATCAGATTGAACGCTATTTGATCTCAAAATTCGGCAATCTTCCACTGCCGAAGCTCGATTCATTCCAGATCCAGATCTGGTTGAACGGATTGGCTGAACAGTATTCCGAGTCGGTTGTTCGCTCCTGCTATTCGAACATCCGTGCGATCACCGCGATGGCCCGCAAACAGAAATTTCTCAAGGAAGACCCTGGAGAAGACGTAACGATGCCCCAAACCAAGCCGGTTGAAAAACCAGTCATGACGCAGGACCAGATTCTCGGCCTCGTCAATGGCATTGAGGACATGCACGATCTCTGTCTCCTTCAGGTGGGCATTTTCTGTGGCCCTCGTGCGAGCGAGGTTATGGGGCTGCAATGGAAGTCCTGGACGGGTGAAGCACTCAAGCCTTACGGGACGGCCTACGAAGGGCAGTTCTACAGCGGCCGGCTAAAGACGAAGCAAAGCAAGGCACCGATTCCGGTTCCGGAGCAAGTGCGGCCGGTTATCGAAGCCTGGCGAAAGTCTCGAAGGACTCCTCGCCGGAGGCCCTGATGTTCCCCACGTTCGGACGAGGAGAGCGGAAAGGACAGGCGGTGCCACGATGGGGAAAGAACTTCCTCAAATGGCGCGTTCGTCCGATAGCCCAGAAGGTGGGCATCCCAGACCGACTCATCACCTTCCAGGTGATGCGCAGGACACTGGGGACGGATATGCAGCAGCATGGAACCTTGAAGGACACACAGGGGATGCTGCGGCACGCGAGCATCAAGACAACGGGTGACGTTTACGTTCAGACGATCGAACAGAGCGTCCTCGCCGCCGTGAACTCGCGCACGTCAGCGGTGCTCGGCGACTGGAAGATGCCGGGCAGAGATTTAGGCCTGAAGGGAAGAAATCTGAAAGGTCTGAATGGAATTCGGCGAAGTTCGGCGAAGTCGATAGGAAGGGTTGCTGCAAGTGCTTGATTTATTGGCTCCTCAGGTAGGACTCGAACCTACAACCCTTCGGTTAACAGCCGAATGCTCTGCCATTGAGCTACTGAGGAGTGTTTGGCGCTAAATTGTCCTCTATCAAGGTATCAGAGTGTGGCAGAGGCGTCAAAAAACGGGCGGCAAATGGGACCGCAAATGGGGCTGCGGGCGGGAGCAAAATGAGCGGGCGATGCAGCCGTCCAATGCAACCGGGCCGGCTGTAAGATAGGCTTGATGCTGGAGGGCGCGATGTCACGGATTTCCAGGCTTGATCGAAGCGAGGTAACCGCCGATCTGGTGGCGCTTTATGACAAGGCTTATGCGCTGCGCGGCAATGTGCCGAACATGTTTCGGGTGATGGCGCACCGGCCCGAGATCTTTGCCACGATGCAGGCGCACTTCGCCGCGGTGCTGAATACGGGCACCGTGTCAACCAGGCTCAAAGAGCTGATTATCGTAAGGACCAGCCAGGTGAATGACACGCCCTACTGCCTGGCCAGCCATACCATTCTTGCGCGCACTCTGGGATGGAGCGACGATCAGCTTGCGCATCTGGCGGACTGGCGGGAGCGCGCGGATTTCACACCGGCTGAAAAGGCCGCACTGCGGCTGACCGAAACCGTCACTCGCGACGCGAACGCCGTGACCGACGAGCAGTTTGCCGAGTTGCGCCGCTATTACTCAGAGGGAGAAATTGTGGAGTTGCTTTGCGCCATCGGGCTCTTCAATTACTTCAATCGGTTCAATAACGCACTCAAAATGGAGCCAACGAGGCCCGGCGAGGGCGGCTGCGCGGCGCCAGCGGAGCAGGATGGGCTGCGACTGGCGCTGAATGCAACGCTGCAGTAGGCGTTCCTGTTTTCCGGCTCTGCAACCAATCCTTTTCAAATGGCTGTCGACCATCGTTGCGGCGCCAAAGCATTGAACCGCAGCATCTACCCAGGACGATTCATGCCTGGAACGACGATTCATAACTGGAAAAATAACTCACGCCTGGAAAGTCGCTTATCTCAGGAAGGAACAGTCCCACGCTTGAAGCTGAAAATTCCCGACGGCGCGTTTCGCGCATATCTATTTGATTGTGATGGCACCATTGCCGACTCGATGCCGCTGCACTACGTTGCCTGGAGCACGGCGCTGGGAGAATGGGCCTGCACGTTTGACGAGACTCTGTTTTATGAGTGGGGCGGCAAGCCGGTGCATGAGATTATCTCCACGCTCAACCGGATGCAGGGTTTGCAAATGCCGGTTGAACAGTTGGGAGTACGCAAAGAGAATCTTTATTACGAGCAGTTGCACAATCTGAAAGCTGTACCCGAGGTGCTGGAGCAGATTGAGGCGCAGCACGGGTTGATTCCGCTGGGCGTGGTTTCAGGCAGCAGCCGCGAGTCGGTGGTCAATTCGCTTACCACGCTGGGGCTGCTGGACCGCTTCGACACGATTGTGGGCGCGGAAGATTATGCGCGCAGCAAACCGGCTCCCGACGGTTTTCTGATGGCGGCGCAACGGCTGGGTATAGCGCCTTCCGATTGCCTGGTCTTCGAGGACACGGCCCTCGGCGTTCAGGCGGCGACGGCCGCGGGTATGGCCTCGGTACGTGTGCCTTCCGCGCTAGAGCGGCGCGCTGGAACTGAAGCCGAGGTGACTGCGTAATCGTTGAGCAGACATGGAGACAGAGATGGCGCACGACGACGAAGCGGTTGCAGACAACTCTGCGCATCGTGGCGACAACGCGGTTCTGCTTGCGATTGCAGTGGCAATCGCGCTCCTCCATCTGTTCACCAACAACCGCTATGGGTTTCATCGCGACGAACTGCAGTTTCTAAGCGATGCGCAGCATCTTGACTGGGGGTTCGTTCCCTATCCTCCGCTGACGCCGTTTCTCGAGCATATTTTGCTGGCGGTCTTTGGGCTTTCGATGGTGGGCCTGCGGCTGTCTGCTGTGCTAGCGCAAGCCACCGCAATCGTTGTTACGGGATTCATGGCGCGCGAGCTCGGCGGCACCCGTCTGGCTCAGATTGCCGCAGCACTGGCCACAGCATTTTCCCCTGTGTGCGTGTTTGAAGGCACAGAGTTTCAGTACACGGGATTCGATTATCTGTGGTGGACTCTTGTCGCATACTTCACCATCAGGCTGCTGAAGTCGGACGACACGCGCTGGTGGATTCCGATCGGTGCAACCGTTGGGCTGGGCCTGCTCACCAAATATTCGATCGTATTTTATATTGCCGGAATTCTTGCCGGCGTGGCATCCACGCAGGCGCGGAGGTTCGCGAAGAGTGGATGGTTCTGGGGCGGAATCACTTTAGCCCTACTCATGTTCCTGCCAAATTTTCTTTGGCTCGCGCAGCATGACTTCACCTCGTACCACTTTCTGCAGCACATTCACGCACGCGATGTGGGCGAAGGCCGCGCGAACGGTTTTTGGAAAGACCAGGTGCTCATCTGCATCAATCTGGCGGCTGCGCCGCTTGCCCTCATTGGCCTGATCGGTTTTTTGCGTAATCAGCGTTACCGCATGATTGCATGGATGTTTCTCGTGCCGGTGGCGCTGTTCTTCTTCGGCAAAGGCCGCGGTTACTACACCGCGGGCGCGTATCCGATGCTGATCGCTATGGGCGCGGCAATGAGCGAAGGCTGGCTGCGGTCCCTACCCTCGATTGGCCGCCGGACTCTCGAGGGCGTCTATTTCGCTTCCTTTGCGGTCGTCAGCGGATATATCTGCGCCGTTGTTCTTCCGATTGCGTCGAGCGGACCGCTGAAACAGTTTGCGCTTGCACACAACAACGACCTGCGCGAGGAGATCGGCTGGAACGAACTAGTCGAAACGGTTGCCGGCATCCGCAACTCACTTCCACCCGATCAGCAAGCCCATCTGGGAATCACCACGGGTAACTATGGAGAATACGGGGCCATCGAAGTTCTCGGCCACGCCTACGGGCTTCCAGAGCCAATTGGCACAACCAACTCCGAATGGCTGCGCGGCTTTCCCACTCCACCGCCGACCACGCTCATCGTCCTTGGCCTCAGTCAAAAGGAGGCTGACTCGATCTTCAGCGGCTGCCGGTTCGCAGGACACAACGGCAATGCAGAAGGCGTGAAAAACGAAGAGAGCCAGTATCATCCTGACATCTTCGTATGCGGTCCACCGCGAAGACCATGGGCAGAACTCTGGAAAGAGCATCACGACTTCGGATGAAGATGCCCGTGTCCACCGCAAAGTTCTAATAGAGCAACACGGCAATACGATAGGCGGAAAAGGAACTTTGCTGGCCCTGTGCGGGACACGCGCCGATCGATGCCTGTGTGTAATTGCCTGAGCCGAGCCGGTCGACAAGTGCCTGTGGCAGGCGCGCCAGCGCGGAGTCCTGCCAGCGCATGACGAAGCGCGGCTGTTGACCGGCGGCTGCGCGCGGCATTCCGGAGTTGGTCGCGCAGGCGGCGCGAGCCAGCGCAGGGTTGCCAAGAATCTTTACTCCGCTGGGACGAATGAGTGCGGCCACGCGCGATTCGATCTGCGGGGCTGAGAGCGCGAGCACGCCATGAGAGTAATCGGCAACGGCGTAGAGCACGCCGCGGCTGGCCACCACGGCGATGCCCACGCGATCGACCTCGGGGCTGAGCAGATTGGAGCGGTGACCGGGCGAGTTCATCCACTCCTCATGAATGCCTTCCGCCGAAGGGCCGACGGCTACATTTTCCTCGATCAGTCCAAAGCGCGCGCCAGCCTGGGAGGCTCGTGTGGCCAGATCGGGCTCGCCGCCATAGCGGTGCGCGATGGGGCCTTCATTGGCCATGCGGCGGCAATGATAGAGCGCAGCCTCGGCCAGTGCGGCATCCCACTCCAGTGGGCCGGCGCCGGCCTGCGCGCGCGCCTGATTGGCCAGTGCGAATAACTGCTCGGACTCGGTACGCAGATCGGGTGCTCCGGCGGCCTGCTGAGGCAAGTCTGCCTGCGGCTGCGCGGCGACAAACAGCGGCCACGCAAGTAGGAGTGAAAAGGCGAAAATGCGGCAACGAGTGCTCATATCTATTTATGACCCAAACCAGGCGTGTGTGTCGCTGTATTCTTTGTGAGTAGCGATGGTTTTTTCAAACTCCAGGTTGTTTGCGCGTGCGGCCACGCGGATTCAGCGGCAGCCGCTGGCCGCGGCAGGGCTGTTGCTGCTGGCCGCGTTTATAGTGTGCGGGCTGGCCGCGCCGTGGCTCGCGGCATACAACCCCTCTGCGATTGATCTGACCCACCGGCTCCAGGGCCCGTCGATGGCGCACTGGGCCGGAACCGACGAGTTGGGCCGCGATACACTGGCGCGCCTGTTGTGGGGCGCGCGGCTTTCGCTGGCCGTCTCCGTGAGCGTGGTCGCGGTTTCCCTGGCGCTGGGACTGGCGATCGGCGGCGTGGCCGGCTATGTCGGCGGATGGGTCGACACAGCGCTGACCACCTTTGCGATGAATACCTTTCAGGCGCTGCCCGGAATTCTGCTGGCCATTGCCTTTGCGGCCTTTCTCGGCCCGGGATTTACCAACCTGGTGCTGGCGCTGGCTATCGGCGGATGGGCCGGCTATGGGCGGCTGGTGCGGGCGCAGGTGATGGCGGCGCGCGAGCGCGAGTATGTGGACGCGGCCCGGGCGCTGGGCGCCGGCGGCCTGCGCATCTTTTTCCGGCACATTCTGCCCAACATTGTGCAGCCGGTGCTGGTGCAGGCGGCCATCGGCATGGCGGGCGTAATTCTGGCCGAAGCCACGCTCTCGTTTCTGGGGCTGGGCATTCCGGCTCCCACTCCGAGCTGGGGCGCGATGCTCAATGACGCGCGGCTTCATCTGTTCGACTCACCGCACCTGGTGCTGTTCCCTGCCGCGGCCGTGGCGGGCGCGGTGCTGGGCTTCAACTTTGTGGGCGACGCCCTGCGCGATGAGCTCGATCCGCGCACGCGGCTGGAGCTGGGACTGTGAAGGTGGGCATCATCAGCGATACGCACGGCCTGCTGCGGCCACAGGTTGCGCCCGCGCTACGCGGCGTTGAACGCATCCTGCATCTGGGCGATGTGGGCCACCCCGCAATTTTGCATGAACTCGCAACCATTGCGCCAGTAACGGCGATCCGCGGCAACGTGGACCGCGAGGGCGACTGCGCCAAGCTGCCGGAGACCGATGTGGTGTTGATCGAAGGCCACTACATCTACATGCTCCACGACCTCAAGACGCTACACCTCGATCCCGCCGCGGGCAAGTTTGCCTCGGTACTTTACGGACACACCCACGTGCCGAACTATCACACCAGCAAAGGCGTGCTCTACTTCAATCCCGGATCGTGCGGACCGCGGCGGTTTGAGTTGCCGGTAACGGTAGGGCTGCTCACGGTAAGCGCCGGCAGCGAGTTGACGCCGGAGATTATTACGCTGCACGTCTCCTGATTTTTCTCCGCTGTGCAGCGTTGCAAAATTGCCGCATCCCGGAACCGCCGCTGCCGGATAAGACACATATATTATGGGCCCGCTTTACCCACGCAGGCGCGGGTTGATCCATTGATAGGCCACATCGGTCAGAAAATTCACCAGCACGTATGTCAGGCCGATGGCCAGCAGACAGCCCTGCACAAGCGCATAATCGCGGTTTGAAATGGCATCCACGACAAGCCGGCCCAGTCCCGGCCAACTGAATATCTTTTCGGTCACGATGGCGCCGGCCAGCAACGCGCCAAACTGTAATCCAATCACCGTGACGATGGGGATGAGCGCATTGGGCAGCGCGTGGCGCCACACCACCGCCGCTTCGCTCAGCCCCTTGGCGCGCGCGGTGCGAATGTAGTCCTGCCCCAGTTCCTCCAGCATGGCGGTGCGCACCATGCGTGTGAGAATGGCGGCCAGCGATGCGCCCATGGTGACGGAAGGAAGAATCAGATACTGCCATCCGATTGAGGCGGACCCGCCGCTGTTCGCTCCCGACACCGGCGTCCATCCCAGCGCAATGGAAAAGATCAGGATCAGGATGGGACCAAGCGCGATGCCCGGCACCGAGAGCCCGAAGAGACTTACCACCGAGAGTGACTGGTCAAGGGCGCGGCCGCGGCGCAGCGCGGCCACAATGCCGGCCGGCAACGCCAGAGCCAGAGCCAGAGCCAGAGCCGCCAGGGTGAGCGCCAGCGTATAGGGGTAGCGCTCGAGGATGAGACGCGTAACCGAGTCATGCAGGCGAATGGAAACCCCGAGATTGCCGTGTACAACGCCCGCCCAGTAATGCGTGTACTGCGTCCACAGCGGCTGATCGAGGCCATACTGATGGCGCAGCGCGGTCACATCGGCAGCCGTCGCCCCTTCGCCCAGCATCTGCAGAATCGGATCGCCGGGAACGAGATGGATGAGCAGAAAGACCAGCGAAACCACGAGCCATACAACCGGCAGCGTTAGAACAAGGCGGGTAAGGGTATGCTTCATGGCTCGGTAACTACGATAAATCAGGGATGGAAAATGGAGAAGCCCGGATTGAACAAAGTCCGATCAAAGATCGGACGGCCCGCCACTCCAGTCATCCCGCGCAGCCACTGCCGCAGACTGCAAAAGTGACCTATTGATCCGGCAACTAAATACTGTCAGGGTGCCCCACCCATTTCCGCGTTTTTTGCGGAAATGGGTGGGAATGCGATGTCGCTGCTTTATTGCCGGATCAATGAGCATTCACGCCTCGACCGGTCAGGACGGAATCGCGTTGCTGCGCTCCACATTATTGCGCAGCACGACTGCGCGGTTGGGTTCCATCCAGACCTGTTGCGCGATGCCGTGAGCGGAGTTGCCTTCCGCCAAACACGAATCGACAGTTACGGTGCTGGATTCGGCAATCGTGATTCCGTCGATCTGGTTACGGGCCAGTTCACAGTCGCGGACAGTCACGTTCTGGCCAAAGCTCAAGAAGATTCCGCTGCCCCACATGCCGTCCGCCAGGCGCGAGCCGGTGATGCTGACATGCGAGACGTGATTGAGCCTGAGGTTGTGGTTCTTGCCGGGACCGGGAGGCACTTCGCCGCCGCTTGCGGAAAAATCGCAGTTGACCACGTCCACATGATCTGCGCCGAACAGCTCGACCGCACTGGAAGTGCAGTTGCGCACGGTGATGTGCTCAAAGCGGAGGTTGCGAATTGTCGTGCCCGCATCGGCCAGCAAGACAATGCCCGCACGGATAGGGCCGCGGACCGACCGTCGATGCATGACGCCGGAGTTTGGATCGCGCGGCGCATGCGGCTCCTGTGCGCCTTCAATCACCAGATCGCGCAACGTCACGTCGTGCAGGTCCGGCGCGGCGTTAGTCATCGCAGCCTCAAAGCCCCTGGCGCCGGGATCGAGGAACAGCTCGCAGTCCAGCCCCGTGCCGGCAATGGTGATATTGCTGGGCAGGCGCAGCGTGGCAGGCAGCGTGTAGAGGCCCGCGGCAAGGCTGAGCGTGCCGCCGCCCTTTGCGGCAAGCTTATCCAGCGCGTCCTGAATCGAATCTGCCGGCCCTATGGAAAGGTCGGACGCCGATGCGGAGGGTGTCGATTCGGATTGTGGTGTAGCTTGCGCGCCCGCGAGCACCGCGATCCTGGATGGAGCAGGCGTGGCGCGCAGCGCTTTGGCCTGTGAGCCCTGCGAACCGCGAAAAAAAGTGACCACGCCGCGGGAGTGCTCCCGTGCGTGCTGCGCGGCCTTCTCCGTATACGGCATGTCGATGTGCTTTACGTAGCGATAGTGCTCCAGCACTCCTTCATACACGTCGCTGAAGCGATTGCGGTGATCGACGACGATGCCGTAGACAGGAACGGGCTCGCCCAGAAGCAGCTTTGCAGTGTACTCAAAGCCCAGCGCGAGCCGGTTGTCGGCCTCGGCGAACAGATCCACGCCCTGGTTCCACGCGGTAAGAGCGGTACGCGCAAAGTAGCCGAGGCCGAGCTGCACGTGGCCCTCGTCGCGTGTTGTCTCCTCGCACTGCCCGCTCGGATAAACGTAGCGCGTAATGCCGCTGTTGACCGGGCCGGTGCGGTAATGAGCATACACCGACTCCATGAGCGAACGATCTTCGCAGAAGATGCCGATGGCAAGCAGCGTAAACATCATGGCTGCGTCCCAGTTGCCGTTGGCTTCGGGATAGTACATGCGCAGCAGCGGCACATAAACGGTGAGCAGCATGCGCTTGAACTGCTGCAGCGATTGGCCGTGCCAGGCCGGATAAGTGGCGCGCAGAATCTCAGCCGCGTTGGCAAACTCGCCGCCGGTCCATCCGGCGATCAGCATCGCATCGTTCTCGCTGAAATCGGCCAGCGTGGATGACCACGCGTCGAAGATTTCGATGACCTTGCGCGCGTGCGCCTCGTCGCCGGTGACGATCCACTGGTTCACATGGCTGGAAACCGCCGCGGCGCTCGTCATCAGCTCCGCGCCGCCTTTCTGGCCCGCGCCAAAGGCTCCGCGAACGATGTGCGCGGAAGCATGCGGCTCAAAATCGAGCGATGAGATCGGTTCAGCGATCCAGTGATCCCATGCCGACTTCCATGGATCTTCACCGGCATGGATTTTGGCTTTCATGAAATCGAGATCGGCGCGAGTTTGAAGAATGCCGGGGTGCGCAATCCCGCGGTGCGGCTGCCCAGGCGATTGCAATGAGGAGTGAGCGGCGGATTGCTTTTGTGCAAAGGCAGGCAGCGAGGCCGCGGCGATTCCAGCGCTGGCCTCCAACAGAAATGTGCGGCGTTTCATGCGAAAGTCAGTCTCCGGATCGGTGCGAAATGGCGCATGCGGTGCGGCAAGCAGGTCGTCATGCGGTTCAAGGCCTGGAAAGAATGTTTTCTCTGCACGCGCAAGTATAACGAAACGGTGCGACACATTTCCGGAATGCGCATTTTAACTGGAAGACCACGGCCACGAAAGCGGCCAACAGAACAAATCCATCCCACGCAGGCTCTCAGAGGCCTAGCTGGCCGGCTCTGCTTCCGGATCGATGGGCTCCACCCGGATCTTCGCAATGCGGCGCGCGTCCATCTCCACAACCGTAAGCCGGCGATCGTCGAACAGGACCGACTCGCCAGGCTGCGGGATGTGGCCGAGGCGATAGAGCACAAAGCCGGCCAGCGTTTCCACGCCCCCATCGCGCGGCAGCTTCCATTGCATCTGCGTCTCCAGATCGCGCAGGTTGACTCCGCCATCCATCAGCACCGCGCCCCCCGACGTGGTGAGCACGGGCCGCGGGGGCGAATCGAATTCGTCTTCGAACTCGCCGGTAATTTGTTCGACTGCGTCTTCCGCCGTGACCAGTCCCACGATGGAACCGTACTCATCCACGGCGACGGCGAGATGGCGGCGCCGCTGCTGAAAATCGCGTATAAGGTCTAGGACCGACTTCGTCTCCGGCACAACCAGAACCTCGCGCATGATCTGCGCCAGGCGCAGCTCGGGCTGCGGCGCGCTGGACGAAGCACGGAAATACAGCAGCCGCGCCAGGTCGCGCGCATACACCACGCCAACAATGTGCTCCGGCCCCTGGGTCTCGTCGTAAACGGGAATGCGCGAGTAGTGCCGCGACATCACGCGGGCACAGGCATCCTCAAGCGTCAGGTTGGAAGGCAGTGAAAATATCTTCTGGCGCGGCGTCATGATCTCGCGCACCGGCACATCGTCCAGCTCCACGGCGCGATGAATCAGCATCTCCTGAAACGGCGGCAGCAGACCCAGACGGCGCGCGGCCGTGGCAATGAGCTTCAGCTCTTCAGCCGAGTGAACGGCGGCGCGCTCGGTCATGGGCAGATCGAAACCGCGCAGCACCGCGGCGGCCGACCCGCGCAGCAGCCGGACCGCGGGCCGCACCAGGGCCATAAAGACCAGCATGGGTGGCGCGACCGCCACCGCAAGCGCCTCGGCGCGGCGTAGCGCCAGCGACTTGGGAACCAGCTCGCCTACCACCACGTGAAAATAGGTGATGAACGCGAAACCGATGATCACCGCGGCAACGTGCGCATAAACACTGGCAAACGGCAACGCGCCCAGCCATGGCTGCACGATGGCGGCGGCCAGCGGCTCACCGAGCCAGCCCAGGGCCAGTGAACACAGGGTTACGCCGAGCTGCACGGCAGGCAACAGATCGTCGATGCCCTGCTGCAGCCGCCGCACGGCGCGGGCTCCGGGGACCATGGCCTCCAAAAGCTGCTCAATCCGCGTGTCGCGGATGGAGACGAGCGCAAACTCGGCAGCCACAAAGAAGGCATTGGCCAGAATGAGCATGGCCACGGCGACCGATTTGAAGAGTGAAAGGCCGTGCATCTGGGGGAGAGGATAGCACCTTGGGGCCTTGGGGTTCGCAGGGCGTGCCGGCTCCCGTTTTGCGGCGAACAACGCGAAAGCGGCCCCGCATGGAACCGGGCGGCGGCCACCTGCGTATGGAGAGCCAGCGGGTGTGGCATGAAGTGGATTATGGCGGCGGTTTCGATTGGCTTGACGGTGCTGTCTCTCGCGGCTCCGGCGCGTGGCGCGGAGGCAACCTTTGCGCGCGATCTGGCCGTGAATGGAAGAGTGCAGTTGATCGTCGCTAACGGTTCGGGAACCATTCACCTGATCCCGAGCGCCGAGGGGCACATAAGCATCCACGCGCGGGTGCGGTCGAACTGGGGTGGCAGCGACGCCGACGTGAACGAGATAACGGCGCATCCGCCGATTCAGCAGACGGGCAACATTGTGCGCATAGGCGAGCGGCACGAGCATCGGCGCAATATCAGCATCGATTATGAGATCGAGGCGCCCGCCGACTCGTATCTGGATGTAGCTACCGGTTCAGGCTCCATCCGCGACGACGGCGTTGGATCGGGCAGCAGGCTCAACACAGGCTCGGGCAGCATTCATGCCACCGGCCTCAAAGACTGGTACTCGGTAAGCACCGGCTCCGGAAGCATCTATGTAGAAGGAAGCGGGAACGGCGACGTGACGGCTTCGACCGGCTCGGGCACCATCGAACTGCATGGCTTGCACGGCGCTCTCCGAGCCTCCACCGGCTCCGGCAGCATCAAGGCGGAAGGCGTGCCGCAGGGCCCCTGGCATCTCGACACCGGATCGGGTGGCGTGGAACTGGAAACCGGCGGCGCGCCCTTCACCCTCGACGCTTCGACCGGCTCGGGCGGCATTCGATGTGACCGCGAAATGACAGGCCAGACGAATACGGGAAAGCATCGTCTTTCCGGGCGGATCGAGGGCGGCGGACCCCTGGTGCGCATCAAGACCGGGTCCGGGTCCATCCGGATCGACTGAAGCGGACTCTCGGCAGATGCGTCGCTGCCCGGCTGCGCAGGTTACTGTGCGGCGCTCGCGCCCAACGGGTACCGTCAGGGGATGAGATAGTACGGGTTGGGATATTTCACGCTGAACTCCGCCTGCGGAGAGCCCCTGAGATCGCTCCACTGGTCGCCAACGTTGAGGATGATCCTGTAACCCTGCGCCGCTATCTGTGCGCGTTCTGCTGATTTGTACTGGACCACGCTCTCGCCGCGCGTAGACTCGGGGCGCAGCACCAGTTGCTTCCATCCATATCCCTGCGCGCTCAGATTGCGCTCCGTTGCAGGCCGCTCGGGCTGGTAGCGGCCGGTGATGAAGAAGACGGCAACGCCGAGCCGCTGTGCTTCCTTGTCCAGGCGCAGCGTGCCGGGAATCGCCGGCGCTGCGGACGCGTTGACCCAGTTGTCGAAGGCGGTAGGATCGAAAACGTACTTCGTGCTCAGCATCTCCTGGTAGTTCGACAGCGAGGTCTCGTCGATATCGAGGACGATGGCAAGCTCTTTACCTGGCTGCCGATGCTGCACGCGCTCACGCAGAAGGGCGATTGCGCGATCCGCCTGGGTTTCGAGATCGTGAGCGTAGCAGCCGCATCTGCAAGTGCAGTCGTGGTATTGCCTTAGCTCGGTAACCAGCGCGTCGAGATTGGGAATCTGCTCGGCCGCCTCGTCCACGCTCACACCGCCCTGCACCTGCGAATGAACATGAAACGAATAAAGGATCAAGACAACGGTAAGAACAGTGGTGGCGATGGCAGACAGTTTCTTCACAGCACGAAACTCCTCTCATCGAGAATTTTGAGTCATTGGAGCCTCTTGCAAAAATCCGCGGGATGGTTGATTTAGTGGGTAGGGGTGGGAATCGCATGCTTTAGAATCTGGTTTCCACACCATAGATTCGCGGAGCGATCCCACCGTATGCAGTTTAACGTTTCCTGCTTATTGAGGC
>DATAVZ010000078.1:0-18612 GCA_036267475.1 Occallatibacter sp. | reverse complement strand
AACAACGGTTGCAAATGAAAGTTTGGGGCGAAGACAAAAACGCCGAACGGCGATGTGCCATCCGGCGCCTTGGCTTTCGCAGGCTGCTTTACCGCGTCTTCGCCACTTCCTCCACCGTTACCGGATCGAGGAACGGCATCTGCGCGCGCAGCTGCTTGCCGACGATCTCCACCGGGTGCTTCGCTTCGGCTTCGCGGAAGGCCAGGAACTCTTTCTTGCCGGAGTTCTGGTCGGCGAGGAACTTTTTGGCGAAGGTCCCGTCCTGGATTTCGGTAAGAATCTGCTTCATCACTTTCTTGGTTTCGGCGCTCACGACGCGCGGTCCCGAAACGTAGTCGCCATATTCGGCGGTGTCAGAGATCGAGTAGCGCATGTAGGCGAGTCCCCCGCGATAGATCAGGTCGACGATCAGCTTGAGCTCGTGGAGGCACTCGAAGTACGCACTCTCAGGCTGATAGCCCGCCTCGACGAGGGTCTCGAAGCCGGCCTTGATAAGCGCGCTGACGCCGCCGCACAGCACCGCCTGCTCGCCGAAGAGATCGGTCTCCGTCTCTTCCTTGAAAGTAGTTTCGAGCACGCCGGCGCGCGTGCCACCAATGCCCTTCAGATAACTCAGGCAAAGTGCATGGGCCTTACCAGTCGCGTCCTGGTGGACGGCGATGAGGCAGGGGACGCCGCCGCCTTCGGTGAAGACCTCGCGCACGCGATGGCCCGGCGCCTTGGGCGCAGCCATGCCCACGTCAATTCCCGCAGCAGGCATGATCGTCTTGAAGTGAATGTTGAAGCCGTGCGCGAACATCAGCAGCTTGCCCGCCGTCAGGTTCGGGCCAATCTCATCGGCATACAATTTGGCCGCGGTCTGGTCGGGGACGAGAACCATCACCACATCGGCCCACTTTGTGGCCTCTGCGACGGTCGTCACTTCAAGGCCGGCCTTCTGCGCCTTGGCAATTGATTTGGAATTCGGCGCAAGGCCCACCTTTACCTGCACGCCCGAATCTTTCAGGTTGAGAGCATGCGCATGCCCTTGCGAGCCGTAGCCGATAATCGCCACTTTCTTTGCCTGGATCAGCGTGAGGTCGGCATTGTTGTCGTAGTAAGTCTTCGCCATGATTTTCTCGGTTCTTCCTTTTCTGCAAGTTTTGTTTGAATTTGTTGGGGAGCGGGAAACGATTCGTTATGCCTTCACAAATGTTGTCAGCCCGCGCCGTGCGCGCTCGCGAAGCTGGCAGTCACGCAAGGTATCTGCAAGAGATTCCAGATTGGGGACTCCGTAGATATAAAAATTCTCCAGTTCCGCGTCCGACGAAAAAAGATGCAATTCCGCCTGACCAAGCAGCCGTTGTCCAAGCGGCTTGCGCAACTCGAAGTGATCCACGCGGAACAACTCCAGTGACTCCTGGACCTTGGAAAGAAGGCCGCGCTCCAGTTTGATTCGCTGCGTTGTGATCTCGTAATGAATACCGCGGCTTCTTGCGAAGTAGCGGATACAGATGACTGCAAACGCAGCCAAAACAAACAGGATGAGATAAAGGGCATTGCTGCCGGAGTCCCCTATGTGTTCGAGGTTCAACAGGTACCCGGCGAGAATTGCCACAGCGATCACCACGATAAACGGCATCAACTGACCCACGGTATAAATGATCGCGGGATGCCCGACGAAGAGATCCGCTTCGGCTTCAGATGCTTTGGTGGCGGCATACGCGGTCAGGTCCGTGTTACAGAAACGGCACTTGAGGGCGGCTGCCTTGATGGTCTCGCCGCAGACTGGGCAGGCTTTCTCGTCAGCGTCCATCCGTCTTTCCCTCCCAAACCAAAATGATAACGCCGGGTTACGCCGCTTTCTTGAAATTCCGCTACTCCAGCGAGTCCGCGATGCTTTCTTCTTCCGGCTCGACCTGCGCCTCGGCCTCGCCCTCAATCACGCCCATTGCTTTCACCACACTGCTCGTGTGATGCCCGCGCCGCATGGTCATCTTTCCGCTGCGGCAAATTTCCAGAATCCGCCCATCGTCCTCGCGCAAAACTTCAATGAGCCCTTCAATCTTGCTTTCCACGCCGGTCATCTCGATCATCAGCGACTCCGACGTGAGATCGACGATGCGCGCGCGGAAGACCTCGGCCAGATCGAAAATCTGCGCGCGGTTGCGCGGGGTTGCGGCCACTTTGATCAGCGCCAATTCGCGCGTCACCGAAGGCGCCTGCGCGATGTCGTCCACGTCCACGACGTTTTCCAGCTTAAACAAGTTGGCGCGAATGCGGTTTCCCGCCTCCGACGACGCCTCGCACACCAACGTCAGCCGCGACAGCCCCTGCCGCTCGCTGCGCCCAACCGTGAGCGAGTTGATGTTGATGTTCAAACGCCGGAACAACGACGCCACACGCGTCAGCACGCCCGGCCGGTCTTCAACATAAGCAACAAATGTATGCAGCATAAAAACAGCTCCTAACCTCTAGCTCCTAGCTACCAGCCCCCGCTCTCTGTTCCCAGCTTTCGCGCGCCGCCAATATTGTTAGGGCAGGCAATGAAGAGCTTGGAGCTAGCAGCTTGTAGCAGTCTTTTACGACTCTTCCAGCGGATCGTGTTCCGGCCGGCGAATCATCTCGTGCAGCGCGCTACCCGCGGGAATCATCGGGTATACCGAATCTTCCTTTTCGACGAGGAAGTTTAAAAGATAAGCTCCCGAAGCCGCTCGTGCTGCGTTCACAGCCGATTCAACTTCGGCGCGCGTGCGCACCGCGCGACCCGGAATGCCGTGCGCATCCGCCAGCTTTACAAAATCGGGGCTAATGAGCGGTGTCGATTCGTAGTTGCGCTCGTAGAAAAACTCCTGCCATTGGCGCACCATACCGAGGTAGCCGTTGTTGATGACAGCGATGTTGATCTTGATCTTTTCCTGAACGATGGTGGCCAACTCCGCCGCCGTCATCTGGAATCCACCGTCGCCGGCCACGACCCACACTTCTTTCTCCGGGCATGCCACCTTGGCGCCAATCGCCGCCGGCAGCGCAAATCCCATGGTGCCCAGGCCGCCGCTGGTGATGAGCGTGCGCGGCTGGTCGTGACGATAATATTGCGCCTCCCACATCTGGTGCTGGCCCACGTCGGTGACGACGATCGCCCCGCCTGCGGTCATCCGCCACAAGTCATGCAGCACGTGCGCCGCGTACAGGTGGCCGGAATCGGGCAGGTTCTTGATGTCGTGGACGGAAACCGCGCCCTTGCTCGCTTCGATACTCTTGAGCCACGCTGCGCCGTCACGCCCCGCAATGCGCGGCAACAGTTGCTCCAGCACTTCGCTCAGGTCGCCCACCAGCGCCACGTCGACTTTTACATTTTTGTTGATCTCCGCCGGATCCACTTCAATGTGAATCTTTTTCGCTTTCTGCGCGTACTCGGTCAGCTTGCCCGTCACGCGATCGTCAAAGCGCATGCCGCATGCGATCAGCAGATCGGCCTCTTGAATCGCATGATTCACCCACGACTCGCCGTGCATGCCCATCATGCCCAGGCAAAGCGGATGCGACGCGGGAAATCCACCGATGCCGAGCAGCGTAAGCGCCACGGGAATCTGCGCGCGCTCAGCCAGCGTCCGCACTTGCTCCATCGCGCCCGATTCCATCACGCCATGCCCAGAGAGAATCACCGGCCGCTTTGCGTTGCGAATCAGTTCCGCCGCCTCTGCCAAACCCGCTTCATCCACGTGCAGCATGGGGTGCGGGCGGTACGGCTTGGGCTTGGCACCTTCAAAATCGAATTCCGCCGAGACTTGCTCCGCGTCCTTTGTGATATCGACCAGCACGGGGCCGGGCCGGCCAGAGCGCGCAATTTGAAATGCGTGGCGAATCGTCGGCGCGATGTCCTCCGCTTTGCTCACCAGAAAATTGTGCTTCGTCACAGGCAGAGTGATGCCGGTAATGTCCACTTCCTGGAACGCGTCTGAGCCAAGCAGCTTTGACGAAACGTTGGCCACGATGCAGACAATCGGAATCGAATCGAGCATCGCCGTGGCAATGCCGGTGACCAGATTCGTCGAACCCGGCCCGCTGGTGGCTATGGCCACGCCAACTTTGCCCGTGGCGCGTGCATAGCCGTCGGCCATGTGCGCAGCGCCCTGCTCATGCCGCACCAGTACATGCCGCACGGGGAACTTGCGCAGCGCGTCGTAGGCAGGAAGAATCGTTCCTCCGGGATAGCCGAAGACGGTGTCGACACCTTCGCCGACCAGCGTAGCCCAGATGATCTCTGCGCCGGTGAGCCGCGTGGGCGTGGTCAAGTGTGCGTGCGAATCGATATTCGCCGGAGTTGCTGCGCTTCCGTTCGCTTCGTGCGCTTTCGTCTTCGTGGTCCCCTTGTTCGCCATCGTCAGCTCCTTCAGTCGCTGCCAGCTACCAGCTCTTAGCCTCTAGCTTCTCTTCCAAAATTCCAACCGAATCCTTTTGTCGAACCGTCTTCTTGAACCAATTTCCGAAACAACTCGCGGAATTTGCCGGCAGCCGCACAATCCGAGCGAGCAGCTAGAAGCTGCTCTTACGTCGTCGCGCCTTCCGACGCCGAGTTCACGCGATCGACATACTTGCGGAACACGCCCTTCGGCCAGCGCAGCGCCGGAGGCTTGAAATCCTTAAGCCGAGCCGCCATTTCTTCCTTGCTGATCTCCACATCGAGCGTCCGCTTGCCAATGTCGAACGAAATCATGTCGCCTTCGCGTACCGCTGCAATCGGGCCGCCGACAAACGCCTCCGGTGCAACGTGGCCCGCCGTAAATCCGCGCGTGGCGCCGCTGAATCGTCCATCGGTCAAGAGCGCTACCTGTGCGCTCAACTCCGCGTTCGAACTGATCGCCGCCGTCACCTGCAGCATCTCGCGCATGCCCGGGCCGCCCTTCGGACCCTCGTAGCGGATCACGACCACGTCGCCGGGCTTGATGCCACCGGCCTGCACAACCTTGAAGCAATCTTCCTCGGAGTCAAACACGCGCGCCGGCCCGCGATGATCGTACTTGCCCGCCGCGGCAATCTTTATCACGCAGCCTTCGGGCGCAAGATTCCCCTTCAGAATCACCAGTCCGCCGTTCGGCTTGATGGGCTTTTCGAAGGTGTGAATCACGTCCTGCCCGGAAGTCTCCTTCGCGTTCGCTGCTTCTTCAGCCAGCGTTTTTCCGCTGATGGTCAGCGCCGATCCGTCGGCGTGGCCCGCATCGATCATCCGCTTCGCCAAGAGGCGCGATCCACCTGCCGCCTGATAGTTCCAGGCCAGGTATTTGCCGGCCGGGGTAAGGTCGCATATATAAGGAGTGCGTTTTGAGATCGCATCGAAATCGTCGATGCTGAGCTCGATGCCCATCTCCTTCGCGATCGCCAGCAGATGCAGCACGGCGTTCGTCGATCCGCCGCTGGCGGCCACGCTGGCAATTGTGTTCTCTAGAGACTTGCGGGTGATGATCTGGGAAGGGCGCCGGTTCGCGCGTACAGCGTCCATCAAAATGTGTCCGGCCTCGCGCGTGGCCTCAAGCTTGTTGGGGGCCGTGGCGGGAACGCCGGAAAGCTCAATCGGCGAAATGCCTAGAATCTCCGCGCTCATCGCCATCGTGTTGGCGGTGAATTGTCCGCCGCATGCGCCCGCGCCCGGACAGGCATGAGCTTCAAGATTCTCTAATCCCGCATCGTCGATCCGCCCCGCTGCGTGCGACCCGATGCCTTCAAAAACATTCTGAATCGAAATGTCGATCTTCTTGCCGTCCGCGCCGTCAACCTTGCCCGGTGCGATCGACCCGCCGTAGAGCATCATGCCTGGAGTATCCAGACGGCAAAGCGCCATGATGATGCCCGGCATATTTTTGTCGCATCCGCCGATGCCCACCAGGCCGTCAAAAAGATTTCCGCGCGACATCAGCTCAATGGAGTCGGCAATCACCTCGCGGCTCACCAGTGACGCCTTCATGCCCTGCGTGCCCATGGTGATGCCGTCGGAGATGGTGATGGTGTTGAATTCCATCGGCGTGCCGCCGGCCTCGCGAATGCCTTCCTTGAGCCACTCAGCTATCTGGCGAAGGTGTACGTTGCAGGTGCCGATCTCGGTCCAGGTATTGGCGATGCCAATGATCGGCTTGTGCAGGTCGTCTTTTTTGAAGCCGGCGCCGCGCAGAAACGACCGCGCTGCCGCCCGGCTGGGCCCTTCCGTCAACGGGATACTTTGGCGCTTGCCTTCGATGGTCATTGCTTTCCTTTAGCGGTGTTAGCGGTGTTAGCGGAGTCAGTTTTCAATCACCGGTCTGCAGCTTAACTCCGCTAACGCCGCTAACCGCCCTTACTCCGCTCTCATTTTGCCTTCAGCCATCCGGCATGGTCGTGCTGCGCTTCATACGAGTCGAGCGCCGCGGTATGGCGCAGGGTGAGGCCGATGTCGTCGAGGCCTTCGAGCAGGCAGTATTTGCGGAAGGCATCCATCTCGAACGAAGCCTTGAATCCGCGGCTGTCGGTCACAGTCTGGTCTTCGAGCGAAACCGTGAGCCGATAGCCGGGAATGGTGCGTGCATTGCGCAGCAGCTCTTCCACCTGTTCCTCGCTCAACCGCGCCAGAACAATGCCGTTCTTGCCGGCGTTTGAGAAAAAGATGTCGGCGAACGTAGGCGCAATTACCGCGCGAAAGCCAAAGTCGTTGAGCGCCCATGCCGCATGCTCGCGGCTTGACCCGCAGCCGAAGTTCTTGCCCGCGATGAGAATCTGCGCGCCGTTGTAGCGCGGATCGTTGAGCACAAACGACGGATCGGGATCGCCAGAAGCGGTGCGCCGCCAGTCGAAGAACAGGAACTCGCCGTAGCCGGTGCGCTCGATGCGCTTCAGGAACTGCTTGGGAATAATCTGGTCGGTATCCACGTTGGTGCGATCCAGAGGCGCGGCCAGCGATGTCAAAGTCTTGAACGGTTCCATTAGGCTTTTACCTCCTCATGTGCAAACTCGTGAATGGGCCAGTTGCGAATGTCGACAAAGTGGCCGGCGATCGCGGCCGCCGCGGCCATCTCCGGCGAAACCAAGTGGGTGCGTCCGCCGCGTCCCTGGCGGCCTTCAAAGTTGCGGTTGCTGGTGGAAGCGCAGCGCTCGCCCGGCGAAAGAATGTCCGGATTCATGCCCAGACACATGGAGCAGCCCGGTTCGCGCCAGTCGAAACCGGCTTCCTTGAAGATGCGGTCCAGCCCTTCGGCCTCGGCCTGCGCCTTCACCTGTTGCGAGCCGGGAACCACCATCGCGTTCACCGTAGCCGCCACCTTGTGTCCTGCGGCAATCTTTGCCGCCGCGCGCAAATCCTCAATGCGGCCGTTGGTGCACGAGCCGATAAACACCCGGTCCACGTCGATCGAGTCCAGCGGCGTGCCCGCCTTTAGCGCCATGTATTCGAGCGCGCGCTCAAACGACTTGCGGTCAAGCTCGTTGCCGGCCTGCGCCGGGTCCGGCACCACGGCCGTTACCGGCGCCACCATGCCCGGACTTGTGCCCCAGCTCACATAAGGCGTCAGCGTCGCCGCATCGATGACCAGCTCGCGGTCGAACTTCGCTCCGGCATCGGTGGGCAGCTTGCTCCACTCCGCAACCGCCTCGTCCCACGCTTCTCCCTTTGGAGCAAATTGCCGCCCCTTCAGGTATGCAAATGTCGTTTCGTCCGGCGCGATCATTCCGGCGCGCGCACCGGCTTCGATGCTCATGTTGCAGATGGTCATGCGGCCTTCCATCGAGAGGGCGCGGATGGCCGAGCCCGCGTACTCGATCACACAGCCGGTGGCGCCATCGGTGCCGATCTTGCCGATGATGGCCAGAATAATGTCCTTGGCCGTCACCCCCAGCGGCAGCTTGCCCTCCACGCTGATGCGGAAGGTTTGCGGATTGGACTGCGGAAGCGTCTGCGTAGCCAGCACGTGCTCCACTTCGCTGGTGCCGATGCCGAAGGCCAGCGCGCCGAATGCGCCGTGCGTCGATGTATGCGAGTCGCCGCACACAATCGTCATGCCCGGCTTGGTCAATCCCAGCTCGGGCCCAATCACGTGTACGATTCCCTGGTTGCGCGAGTCAACATCGTAAAGCTCGACGCCAAAGTCCTTGCAGTTCTGGCGCAGCGTGGAGATCTGCCTGGCCGAGATTGCGTCCACAATATTCAGCCGCCCCTCGATCGTGGTGGGCACGTTGTGGTCCACCGTGGCCACGGTGCGGTCCGGCCGTCGCACCGGGCGCCCAGCCAGGCGCAGCCCTTCAAAGGCCTGCGGAGAAGTAACCTCGTGTACAAGCTGCAGATCGATGTAGAGCAGCGTGGGCTCGCCCTGTGGCTCAACCACTACGTGCTGCTCCCATACTTTTTCAAATAGCGTCTTCGGTGTCATTCTCTCCGGTACCCCCAATGTTGCGCCCTTACTTTGGTTCGTTAACGACTTAGAAATTCAGATCCCGAATCGTTTCTTCAAATCCGGTAGGTCTCGCTGCTTCTCTTCTTCTCTGATCTCTGCTTTTTGCCGGTCTTCAGCGACGAAAACTTGGCCGACAAACTCTTTGATTTGCTCTACCCATGGACCTTCGACAAATGCCAGGACCCGGTCCACCCTCAGTTCTTTGCCGTAGATGTATCCGTGTCGCCCGAAGATTGGCGTTGTCCTGCTACATTCAAGTTCCAATAAGAGGTCTCCACCGCTTTTCAGGCGAAGTTTCGATCTGATTGTTTGGCCCTCGCCTTCATTGTCCCTGTCATTAGAACTCGGCCATATCTCGATGAATAGAAACTTATACGCCCGTTCATCAAGAAGAACCTCGATGGAATGCGGCACATACTTCCCGTGTTGATCGGCGATTATCACGCCCTTGACGGTGTCTGGCAATCCGAGCTCCCGGACATCGACCCCGGACTTGAGAACACGTAGGCGTTCTTGAAACAACCTGAAAACGGCATCGACGATCCCGATTTCTACTGCCCGTAGCCTCCGTCTCTTCACCTCCGCTCGAATCTCAAGTTCCTCGTTCATGATCAGGCTCCTGAAGGTGGAAGTGCCTCTAAACAGTTTGTCGTACATCCAGCGTTGTTCTTACGATGTCGCGGACCTTGGCGCCCATCTCGGTGGTGGAAAGCACGGTCAGGCCCGCTTTGTTGCCGCGCGCCAGGTCAGTCGTGCGGAAGCCCAGTTCCAGCACCCTGCGAACCGACGCTTCAATCGCCGCGGCTTCGGCCTCCAGGCCGCCGGAGTGGCGCAGAATCAGCGCACCGGTAAGAATGGCGCCCAGTGGATTGGCCAGCCCCTTGCCCGCAATGTCCGGAGCGGAGCCGTGAACCGGCTCATACAAATTCACCTTGCCGCCGATGGTGGCCGAAGGCAGCATGCCCAGCGAGCCGGTAATCACCGCCGACTCATCGGAGAGGATGTCGCCGAAAAGATTCTCGGTTAGCACCACATCGTAGTTGCGCGGCTGATTCATCAGGTGCATGGCCATCGCGTCCACATATTGATGCTCGACAGTGACATCCGGAAACTCGGCCGCGACCTCAATTACCGCGGCGCGCCAGAGCTGCGACACTTCAAGCACGTTGGCCTTGTCCACGCTGGTCAGCTTCTTGCGGCGCTTCTGCGCAAGCTGGAAGGCGATGCGGGCCACGCGGACCACTTCGCCGCGCGTGTAGCGCATGGTGTTCCACGACTCGCCCTTCTCGCGGTCCCATGCGCGCGGCTGGCCGAAGTAAAGTCCGCCGAGCAGTTCGCGGACGAACAGAACGTCCGCGCCGTCGATGATCTCCGGTCGCAGCGGGCTGTTGACCGCCAGCTCCTTGAACGCGAACGCCGGCCGCAGGTTGGCAAAGCCGCCCAGCTCGGCGCGAATCCGCAGCAGGCCGGCCTCGGGACGCTTGTCCGGCGAAAGCGAGTTGAACTCGTTGCCGCCCACCGCGCCCAGCAGCACCGCGTCTGAATCGAGCGCCGCCTTGAGCGTGTCTTCAGGCAGCGGTGTACCGTCCTGCACAATAGCCACGCCGCCAATGCGCTTGTGGTCGAGCGCGAGCGTGTGGCCGCCGATCTCGGCAACCTCTTTGAGCACTGCGACTGCTTCATTGGTGACTTCAGGGCCGATGCCGTCGCCGGCCGTAACTAGAATTTTCAGATTCATTCGTCTTTTCCAGTGGGGAGTTAGGTTGTCAGCAATCCGTAGACGGCACCGGGCATTATCACCAGCGACCCATCTGTCTCTTTACCAGCAGGCCAGGCCGGGCTCAATCGAGCTCGGCCACCGGAACTCGCCGGGTTTCGCGAATCTGGTCGGGCAGCAGGCCCACCAGGTCCTGGTCGTAGATGTTCTTCTTGCGGTCCGCCAGCGCCACAAACCGGTAGTAGATCTGTTGCAGCTCTTCGCGGGTAAGCGTAAAACCAAGCTGCTCCAGCCGATGACGCAGCGCCGCGCGGCCGGAGTGCTTGCCCAGCACCAGATGCGTGCGCGCCACGCCCACCAGGCCCGGCGTCATGATCTCGTAGCAGAGCGGATTGGCCAGCATGCCGTGCTGATGAATGCCCGACTCGTGCGCGAAAGCATTCGCGCCCACAATCGCCTTGTTGGGCGAGGGCTTGAAGGTGATGATCTGCCCCAGCACTTCGCTGGTCGGGTAAAGATTCTGCAGCTTGATGCTGGTCGAAACGCCATAGCGGTCTCCGCGCACGTAAAGCGCCGCGGCAATCTCTTCAAGCGCCGCATTGCCGGCGCGCTCGCCGATGCCGTTGATGGTGCACTCCACCTGGCGCGCGCCATTCTGGATGGCGGCCAGAGAGTTGGCCACAGCCAGACCCAGATCGTCATGGCAGTGCGAGGAGAGAATCACGCCCTTCTCCTCGATAGCCGCAACCCGTTCGCGCACCTCGGCAAACATGCGGCCGTACTCTTCGGGCGTGGAGTAGCCCACCGTATCCGGCATATTGATGGTGGTGGCTCCGGCCTCGACGGCAATGCGCACCATCTCCACCAGAAAATCGCGGTCCGAGCGGGTCGAGTCCTCGGGAGAAAACTCCACATCGTCCACCAGGGTGCGCGCCAGCCGCACCGACTCGCCGGCCAGGTCGAGCGCTTCGTCGCGGCCGATCTTCAATTTGTATTCCAGGTGCAGATCGCTCGAGGCCAGAAAGACGTGAATCCGCGCCCGGTCGGCAAACTGAAGAGCGCGCGCCGCCATCTCGATGTCCTCGGTCTTGGCGCGCGCCAGCGAGGCGATGCGCGGCTTGCGAATCGCCTGCGTAATAGTCGAAATGGCCGCAAAGTCGCCTTCCGACGCCATGGCAAAGCCGGCCTCGATGATGTCCACGCCCAGGTCTTCCAGGGCATGCGCCATGGTGAGCTTTTCCTGCGTGGTCATGCTGCAGCCCGGCGACTGCTCACCGTCGCGCAGAGTGGTGTCGAAAAAAGTTACGTGATTTGAGCTCATGTGTGCGCCTGCCGGGAAGACACTTCTAACTCGCACATTCAGTGTCGCTCATGGGCCGCGCATAAGGCAAAGTTATTCTTTTTGTAGAAGCGATTAGAATTGCTTATGATGCGAACACGCCGGAGAAACTCGCCATGGAGTTGAATCAGCTTGAAACATTCCTCGCCGTCGCCGAGGAGCACAGCTTTTCCCGCGCCGCGGTGCGGCTGCATCGCACCCAGCCGGCGGTGAGCCAGGTCATCCGCAAGCTCGAAGCGGCGGTGGGAGAAACGCTCTTTGACCGCGCCTCGCGCGACGGCTCGCTCACCGCGTCCGGCGAGCTTTTGCGCGACTATGCGCTGCGGCTGCTGGCGCTGCGCCGCGAGGCTACAAGCGCGCTGGGCGAGTTGAAGAGCCTGGAGCGCGGGCGGCTGCAACTGGCGGCCAACGAGTACACCTGCATGTATCTGCTGCCGGCCATCGACGCATTCCGCCGCGCCGCGCCGCACGTCAGCGTCACCGTACACCGCATGCTGGCCTCGCGCATCCCCGACGAGCTGAACCTGCGGACTTTTGAATTAGGCATGATCTCGTTCCGGCCCGACCCGGAGCAGTTCCGCACCATCGCGGTCTATGGCGACAGCCTGGACCTGATCGTGAGTCCGCAGCATTCTCTGGCCGGTTCGCGCCGGGTCTCCATCACCGACCTAGGCAGCGAACTGTTTGTGGCCCACAACGTCGCCTCGCCGCTGCGCCGCAAGGTGATCGAGACCTTCCAGCGCTATCGCACACCGCTCAACATGGCCATCGAACTGCCCACCATCGAGGCCATCAAACGCTTCGTGGCCATGGGCAACGGAGTTGCGCTGGTGCCGCATCTGTCCGTGGCGCGCGAGCTCGAAACCGGTGATCTCGCGCGGGTCTCCGTCGATGAACTGGAGGTGAAGCGGGTTCTCCGGCTGGTGCATCGCCGCCAGGCCATGCTCTCCTATGCGGCCACCGGCTTTCTGCGCACGCTGAAGGCGCTCGCCAGGGAGCAGGGACCGCCGTTCTACTTCCATACCGAGCGGGCGGGGTGAAAAGACTCCATGGGATTGCATGTTCCGGGGCGAATTCCCGATACTGGAACAGCCGGGGCACCCGTTGCTGCGCGCCCAACGGAGCAAGGAAAAACCGCAGGCATTGAATTCCGACCCGCCAGCGCAACTCTCCGCATCGCCAGACGGCGTTTCGCCGCACCCGCGCCTGCGCCTTCATCACGCCTTTGCCAGCCGCTATCTGCCCGGCGCGCGCGACCTCATCGTCTATGTGCCGCCGGGATACGATCAGCAGCCCGAGCGCGCCTATCCGATCCTCTACATGCACGATGGGCAAAATCTCTTTGACGAGCATGCTTCGTTTGTTCCCGGCCGCACCTGGCGGATGCGCGAACATGCGGATGCGGCCATTGAAGCGGGCGAGGTTGAGCCGCTGATCATCGTCGGCATCCACCACACCGGCGACCGGCGGCTGGCCGAGTATACGCCCGACCGCGACTTGCAGATGGGCGGCGGCGAAGCGGCCAGTTACGGGCTGCTGCATCCGCGAGTTGATGCCCTGGATCGCGGCGCGCTACCGGGTGCGCGCGGGACGCGAAGCAACCGGGCTAGGCGGCTCGTCGCTAGGTGGTCTGGTCACGCTTTATCTGGGGCTCCGTCATGCGCAGCACTTCGGCCGGCTGGCGGTGCTTTCGCCCAGCGTCTGGTGGAACCGCAAAAGCATTCTTGGCCACCTGAACGAGCTGGCGCCGCACATACCGGATAAGCCGCGGCTGTGGCTCGACGCCGGCGACAGCGAAGGCGCGCATACGCTCGAGGACGCCGAACAACTCAGCCGGCAACTGATAGCCAACGACTGGCAGCCCGGCCAATCGCTGCACTTCGAGCGCGTGGCCGGCGGCACGCACGATGAGGCAAGCTGGGCCACGCGGGTAAGGCCGATGCTCAGATTTCTGTTCCCAGCGGGCTGAGGATCGGCGGGGTGCTTTCTAATGTCTCGAAAACGGGACCATCGAGAGAGGCAGCCGCCGGTCTCGCGCGTTCCCTCGCCCCGGGCAATTGCATTTGAAAGTCGTTGCGAGCAGGTTGCCGCAGGGCGTGTTTTCTGTTCAAAGTCGAGGTTTTGTGTCAGCTTTGTATCAGGGCACGACTTGAGTCGTGCCGAATCAGGCACCAACCGCGACAGGGCTTTAGCCCCTGCCAATGCGCATCTCCACACATTGGGCTTTTGCAGCGGCTGAAGCCGGTCGGATCGCGGACCCACCTGCGGCACGACTCAAGTCGTGCCCTGTTACAACGCACCCATCAATCTGCAACGCACCCATCGATCACGGTTTACAGTTTGCGCGATGCTGGTGCCCTCATAAAATCAAAATGCGATTGCACTGCTCCCTCGCCCCGGATTTGCCTCAAATGGCCGATTTCGGCGATACTTAGTTGTTGTGTGTTGCGCAGTCTGACCCGCGTGTCCAGACTGCCGCTGTGCCGGGCGCTCTCGCTTCGGCACTTTTCAAAAACCCACACAGATTTTTGCAGATATCTGAAAGGAAACAGCATCCCGTGGTCATGATTCGCCTGGCGCGCGTTGGCGCCCGTAAACAGCCTTACTACCGCATCGTGGTGATTGAGAAGGACCGTGCCCGCAACGGCCGTTCGATCGAAGTGGTGGGCACCTACAACCCGCGCACCAACCCCGCATCCGTTGACCTGAAGCACGAGCGCATCGCCTACTGGCGCAGCGTGGGAGCGCAGTTTTCCACTATAGTCGCCAAGCTGGTGGCCAAGACCCCGGCTCCGGCGGCTGCTGAGACCGCTGCGGTCAGCGCGGCCTGATTTATCCCTGTTCGCTCTCCCGTCCACCAGGCCTCCGGTCCACAGGTTCGCCCCTGATTTCCGTGCGCCGGCTCAAAACTGGCGCGCACAGATTTGCTGACGGCGACGCCTGCGGACTGATACTATTCGCGCACTGGCCAAGTCTCCAGTTTTAGGGCATTCCAGGAGATGACGTGTCCCCTTTGAAGCTGTGCAGCGCCGACGCAATCCGAATGAGGATTTTGCCCGGCCTGCAATCGGCGGTTGAGGGTCACTACGTTTCCGGAAAAGCCCAGAAAGCAGCAGGTCAGAGGCGCGAACATGACCAAGGTCGATATGGTCCAAGTTGAAGAACTGGTCCGTGAGATTGCGCGGGCCCTGGTAGATGAGCCGGCCGCCGTGGAAGTGGAGTCTGTGGAACGGGAAGAAAACACTGTTCTAAAGCTTCGCGTGGCGCCGCAGGACGTGGGCAAGGTGATCGGCAAACAGGGCCGCACGGCCCGCTCGGTGCGCACCATTCTGGGCGCAGTGAGCATGAAGCTGCATCGCCGCTACACGCTCGATATCCTGGAAGAGGACGACGCCTAGAGTGCATGGCCGTTCCACTTGCCGCATTTCCAGGGGCCGCGATGACCACGCCTGAGCAGCCAGAGGCATGGGCCTGGCTGGCGCTCATCCGCCGCCCGCAGGGGCGGAAGGGCGAAGTTTTTGCCGACATCCTCACCGATTTCCCTCAGAAATTCAACGAGCGCCGCCACTTGTGGCTGTTGGGCGCCGATACGCCGGCCAAGCCGGGCGTGGCGCGTCCCGCCCTTCCCGCCGCGGTGGAACTGGTTGCGCACTGGCCGCACAAAGGCGGCATTGTGCTGCACTTTGCCGGCATCGATTCCATCTCCGCGGCGGAGACGCTGGCCGGCTTGGCCGTCGCCATTCCGCGAACCGAGCGCACGCCTCTGGCCGAGGACGAGGCTTATATCGACGACCTCATCGGCTGCGCGCTGGTGGACATGGCCGGAGCCGAACCGGTGCTGGTGGGACAGATCGAAGAGGTCGACTTCCATGCCGGCCCGGTCGCGCTGCTCATTGTGCGCGGCGCGCGCGGCGAAGTTCTTGTGCCGTTTGCCAAAAGCTATCTGCGCAAAGTTGACCTGGAGGCAAAGCGTGTCGAAATGTCGCTGCCCGAGGGCCTTGCCGATCTAAACGCCTGAAAAATCCTGAAAAAGCAGTCCGTCATGAAGGCTCCCGGGAAGTCCCCTTCTATAGAATGTGGACAGGGCCGGGCATCGAGAAATGGACAGAAATGGCGGCGCCGGTATGCCGGGGCTGCCCTTCCGAGACATCCCCACGGCTCCGATCGCGCATCGGCATGGGAAGCAGATGAATTCGACACCAGACACCTCGACATACCGGACAGTTGCGTTTCTGCTTGCCTTCTTCGCCGCCGCGCTCCTGCTCACCGGTTGCGGCGACTTCTGGCAGGCGCCGGGGTCGACCGGCACATCGACAGGGACGACGGCGACTACCACCACGCTGACGCCTTCGACGAGCACGCCCGTCGTGGGATCGGCCATTATCTTGACCGCCACGGTTTCACCCGACGCGGCTACCGGCACGGTGACGTTCTATAACAACTCGGCGTCGATAGGCTCGCAGACGCTGGACTCGGGAACGGCGACTCTTTCCACCACGTTCACCACCGCCGGGACGGAGTCCCTGACGGCCAGCTATGGCGGATCGGACACCTACGCTTCCAGCACCTCGAGCGCGGTCTCGGTGACGGTGAGCGCGGCAAGTTCCACGGGCGACCAAAAGCCTGTGGCCGCGGCCGCGCATGTCGTCACCACGGCGCTCACTTCCGCGGCCATTCATGCGATTGAGCCGTTCCGCGCCGCTGGCGGAAGCTTTACCGCGCAGGATGCCGCGGCGGTGGTGGTGGAGGGCAGCGGCTCGGTAAGTTTGAACGGCACGGCACTGAGCAGCGCCGCGGGCGAGGGGCGCGGCGTTTTGCTTGAAGGCAGCACCTCGGCAACCAACGCGATGGCCAACGCGGCGGCCAACACTGCGGATAACGTGGCAGCCAACGCGGCGGATGTCGCCCGCTTCAGTATGGTGGGCGGGTCGCTCACCTATGACTGCGGCGCTGCGGAGGCGGCCCTCTGCGCGGCAGGCCCGTCGGGAGCAAATGCTCCCGCAACGGTTTTTTCCGTTGCCGGCACCACAGCGGAGATCGCGCTGACCGATGTGGCGATGACCAACAACACGGCGACGAAGAATCACGCGGCGGGCACGCTGCTTACGACAGCGGCGCTCGGCGACGGCCAGCACGTGCAATTCACGGCCGTGGGCACCGCGGTTGCCGGCGATGTGGTGGCAACGGGAGCCGGCGATGTGACGCTGCGGCTGCTGCAGGATGAGGCAGGACGCGGCTCGTCGCTGACCGGCGCGATTAACAGTGAACATGCCGGCAGGTCGGTGAGTCTTGCGCTCGATGCCGGGAGTGTGTGGACGGTGACGGGCACCTCTTATTTGACCGCGCTGTCGGGACTCGATGTGGCCGGGCGGACGGTGAACAACATCGATGGCGGCGGCCATTGCGTTTTCTACTCGGGAGCCGTGAATGGATCGAGCAGCCGCGCGACGTATACGCTGAGCGGCGGCGGCTTTTTAGCCCCGCTGGGTACGACCGGGCTCAATTGCGACTGAGCCACCCCAGCGACAAAGACCTTCTGTGCCCATTCATCGCAGTTTTATTGCGATGAGTGGGCGCTGGATTTTAATCCCTCAAACTTAGCCACCCGCCGATTTCATCACAGCAAAATCAATGTCGAAAGCAGTCAAGTCGCCCTTCTATCGATGCATCAGAGGGAATGTGTGCCGAAGTCACACCAGAAGGGGATAGGCATGTCAGACAATCGCGTTCATGCAGGAGAGAAGACCGAGGATCAATTTACTGCACTCCTCGAATCTCAAAGTTCAAACATTCCAACCAGCATTTTTCTGGGAGCGGCTATCGCGTCTATAGCCGGTTCTCTAGTATTCAAACTCTCCGGCAAAGATCACCACGCACAATTCATCGGGCAATGGGCCGCACCATTCCTGTTGCTTGGGATATACAACAAGATGGTCAAACAACACGGATCGGACGCAAGCCGGATAAATCATGGCGCGGCGTGATGCAGGCGACCTGACGCAGGCAGAAAGTCTATTGAATTACCTGCTGCCGAAAAGTGCCGGCGCGTCATTCACCATCGGTTCCGGTAGATGGCGTGTGGCCCACCTCAATCGTCTCATGCCTGTCTCATCTCCAGAATGGATGCCCCATCCTTCGCGTACATAGCGAAGGGTGGGTTTGTACGACTCCCAACCAGCCCGCAAATAATTCTCGTCCCTGTTCTCATCTCCACCCACCCTCCAGGCGGGTGGCCCTCGATAAGTTCGAAGTCTTTGTCAAGGCAGAAGATTCCTGCCGGTGTTTTTGGCACCGCGTTTTTGCCGGAGGAGGTTGAGGACCAGGGAACCTCGGGCATTTCGCGTTGCTCATTTTTCAGTGGCGAGTTTTGAGTCTCACCACCACCCATCGATACGGTCGAAACAGCGACCATGATGCATCTTGCGGACATCCAGCCTTGTGCCGGATGCGAGAGCGCCCAATCAAAGTCTCGATTCTAGCTTGCGCCGATCAGGGCCACCCGCGGGCTGCTCTGGATGTGGGCGATTGCTGGATAACTTACCTGGGTGCGCATCATCCAATACAATCGCACGGCCAACTTTCTGGCCGCCACCACCTTGGCCATGCCTTTGGCCTTGTGATGGCAACGAGCCGCATATTCTTTGCGAAATCCTTCATCCAAACGGTTCACTGTCTGCACTGCCTCGACCAACAGCATGCGCACAAAACTATTGCCCTGCTTGCTGATTCGTCCCAGTCGCTGCTTGCCGCCCGAACTGTGCTCAGCAGGAATCAGCCCCAGATAACTGGCTACCTGCTTGCTGTGCTTGAACCGGCTCACATCGCCGATGGTCAGCACAAAAGCAAGTGCCGTGATCGGACCGACGCCCGGCTGTGTCATCAACAATCGCGCCTGTGCATGCTGTTGCGCCGCCTCTGCCACGGCTCGATCCAGTTCTCCGATGAAGCCATTGAACTGATCCAGCAACTTCAATAAATCCTCGCGCCGCCGCGCCGTCCAGCCGTCCAGGGAAAGTTCTTCTAAAGGGTGAGGAGATCCCCCGGCTCTGCCGGGGTGGCAGTAGCAGTTTGACATTTACGGGAGTCCATCCAAGAAACTCCAAGCGTGAGCCGACCAAAGCACACGACAAGGAGAAACTGGATGGACCAATTGGAGAGTC
>DATAVZ010000077.1:0-19215 GCA_036267475.1 Occallatibacter sp. | reverse complement strand
ATCCGTACCCTGTCGAGGCCAAGCGCACCGCCGAGCTCGTCTTCGCTGCCGCCTCGCGCCGGCTTCCCGCGCTGACCACGCGGTTCTTCGCCTTCCAGAGTCAGGGAGTCGCCGGAGGCCCGTGGATCGGCCCCACCGTCGAGGACACGCTGAGGGCAATTCGTGACGAAGGCCACACCGGAGTCGTCCTACAGCCCATCGGTTTCCTCTGCGACCATGTCGAGATTCTCTACGACATCGACATCGCCTTCGCCGAGACCGCCCGCTCGCTCGGTCTGCGCCTCTACCGTCCCGAAAGCCTCAACGACTCGCCGCTCCTCGCCGCCGCCCTCGTTGACGTCGTCCAACGCCAATCGGCTGCGGCAACTTGAACTTTGTTCCCTGTTCCCTGTTCCCTGTACCCTGTCTCAATGCGCCGAATAGCCATCGTCGGAGGAGGCATTGCCGGCCTCACCGCCGCATACGAAATCGTTTGCCAGGCTCGCGCCGGAGCACCCATCGAAGCAGTGCTGTTTGAAGCCTCGAATCGTCTCGGCGGCCTGATTGAAACCGTCCGCGAGGGCGGATTCACCGTCGAGTGCGGCCCCGATGGCTGGGTTTCCGCCAAGCCGTGGGCGCGCGAACTTGCCACTGAACTCGGCCTCGCCAGCGAGCTTATCCCGTCCAACGACGCTGGACGCCAGACCTGGATTCTGCTCTCGACGCCGGAGAATCCAGCGGGCCGCCTCGTCCCTATGCCGAGCGGCCTTCAAATGATGGTGCCAACGGACCTTGCCGCGCTCGACCGCTCGCCGCTTCTCACAGATGTGGCCATCGCCGCCTACCGCTCCGAGACCGCCCGCGCCGCCGAACTGCGCGCCGCCGCCCCGAAGCACGACGAGAGCGTCGCCGATTTCACCCTGCGCCACTTCGGCCCGGAGGTCCTGCAGCGCGTGGCCGCCCCGCTGCTCAGCGGCGTCTTTGGCGGCGACGTTCGCCGCCTCAGCGTGCGCGCAGTTATGCCCGCCTACGTCGCCATGGAGCGCGAACACGGCTCTCTTATCGCGGCGCTTTCTCGAACCTCTAACCTCGAACCTCGACCCTCGTCCATCTTCACGACGCTCCGCACCGGCCTGGGCACGCTGGTCGATAGACTCGTCGCAGCCATTCCCCAGCAATGGCTTCGAACCAACACCGCGGTCACCGCGATCCAGTATGCCGGCGCGATGGCCGGCCGGACCGGGTGGACCGTCGTCGCGCGTGCAGGGAAGCAGCACTCATCGGAGGCCTTTGACGCCGTCTTTCTCGGAACACCGCTGGAAGCCACGCGCCAACTGCTTTCGCCGCTCTCTGCCGCGGCTGCCCAACTTCTGCCCACCGAATCCAGCGCCGCCGTTCTGGTCGCATTCTGCTACGCTGACGCCGCTCGCGTACCGCTTCCGCCCGGCTTCGGCTTTCTCGTCCCGCCGAGGTCCTCCGAGCCCGAGCTGGCGCTGGATCCATCCGCCAGCCTCTTGCTCGCCTGCACCTTCGTCGACCAGAAGTTCGCGCACCGCGTCCCGCACAATGGCCACCTCATCCGCGCGTTCTTCGGAGGCACGGCTGCCGACCGCATCGCCCGCTGCAACAACGACGAGATCGCTGCCATCGCCCGGCTGGAACTGGCCCGCGCCCTGCGTGCGAGTACGTCGCTCGTCGCTGCGCCGCCCGCGCCGCCGCCAGTCCTCACCGTTGTCCGCCGCTGGCCCAACTCGCTGCCGCAATATGCCGTAGGTCATCCAGACCGCGCCGCGGAGCTCGAAGCCCACCTTCGCGGCGCTTTCCCCGGACTCGCTCTGCTGGGCAACGCGCTCCACGGCGTCGGGCTCCCCGACCTCATTCACGCCGCCCGCCAAGCCGCCCGCGCCGCCGCAGGGCCGCAATGATGGCTAACGTTCATATCACACCGCGTCAACGGAAGACTCATCAGCGCGTCGCGCGGCCTCATCCCCTGTCAGCCGGCCTTCGCAGTGCCAGGCGTTGATGGTTCTGTCGCAGTCTCAGCCTGTTCCCCCGGCCGCGGTGCGCCCTTGAGCCGCGTCGTCGGGAACGCGTCGGGGTGGTGCTGCTGGATGTACGTAACCATGTTCTCCCGAATATCGCAGCCAAAGTTGAAGCTGTCGGAGGAGTTCCGGCACGTAACTAGACAGCGCAGTTGCATGCTGTGTTCCGTGAGATCGGTGACCTGCAGTCCGAGCCCTTTACCGTTCCACAACGGGTGCGCGCGAACGTAGCGTTCGAACTCAGCGCGCAACTCGCCCACCGGCACCGAGTAATCCACGTAGAGATACGGATAGGAAAGGATCTCAGCCGATTGACGGGTCCAGTTTTCCAGCGGGTTTTCGATGAAGTAGCTCAATGGGACGATAAGCCGGCGCAGATCCCATATCTTCACCACTACATAGGCTGAGGTAATCTCCTCGATTCGTCCCCAATCGCCTTGGATCACAACCACATCGTCAATGCGGATTGGCTCGGTGAAAGCGATCTGGATACCCGCAAGAACATTCGAAACCGTCGACCTGGCCGCCGATGCAAGCAGCAGCGACGCGATACCCGCCGACGCCAGCAGCCCGGAGCCGTAATGCCACAGCCGCGGATCGTCGAAACTCCAAAGCAGGACGCCTACGGTGATGACTAGAACGAAGCCGATCAGCAGGTGGCGAAACACCTGAAACTGGGTGTGCACTCGCCGGGCCTGAATATTGTCTGAGGCGGCGAGATCGTACCTGCGCAGCATGAAGGCCTGCAGCACGTAGACGCAACCCACAAGAAACCATCCCATGGCGCAGACGATAGCCATGAAGACTCCATGGCGGATGTCCGCCTCGAAGGAAGTGGGAAGGTCTGGCACCACCGGAAGCACTATCAGCAGGCATGACAGCATGAAAACGGCGCGGCTGGGCCGGCCCAGGTATTGCTGGATGCCCCAGCCGGAAGTCGCCCCCTGCGCGGCCTTGTGCCGCAGGATGCGGAAGATCAGCCAGTGGGCTGCGTTCGACAAAAAGACGGCCGCCGAAAACAGGAAGATGGCGATGAACCATCCATGCGGCAGGTGATGAAGGTGCTGTGCGCTCATCCTGGAGAAGTTAGACGCACATTCCGTGAACAGTACTGCCTATACAGGCGTTCAGCCCGCCCTGCGAACAGGAGCATTCTGCGAACCCTTTATTTCTTCACAACCAGCAGCACCACTCCATGCCGTGGCACAGTCGTCTTCCAGTCGTCGGCGATTGTCCCCAGGTCTTTCCCCGCCCACACATCGCGCGCCTTCACCGGCTTTGGAAATCCCATCTCCTTCAAGTGCAGGCGAATCCCACGCATCTCGCTCGCAGTCTCCCCGAAGTTGAAGATCGCGACGGCCATCGCGCCGTCCTTCAGCGGCTTCGCCCAAATCTCCACCGGTCCTTCCGCATACACCCGGTCGCCCTGCTTGCCGAGCGCGTCCTGATCGATCGCAATCACATCCTTATTCATCAGGATCGCGCCGATCTCCGGCGTCATCTGGGCAAGGTTATTACCCGCAATCAACGGCGCAGCCAGCATCGCCCACAGCGTCATGTGGGTGACGTTCTCGTCGTGCGTCAGCCTGCCGTTGCCCACCTCCAGCATGTCCGGATCGTTCCAGTGTCCCGGCCCGGCAAACTTCGCCAACCCCGCCTGCGACCGCCCGATCAAACTCATCCGATCGAAGTTCGCCGAGATGTCGCCCGTCGTTCGCCATAAGTTCGCGCCAACACTCGGCCCCCAGTCCCACACCGAATCGTCTCCATATTGGCACAGGCTGTAGACCATCGGCCTGCCCGTCTTCACAACCGCCTGGTGCATTTTCTCGTACGCCTCTCGCATCAGCCTGTTTTGCGCGGCAGCGTCGTTCGGTGCCAGCTGCCGCATCACTCCGCCGTAGCTGCACAGGTCGTACTTCAGGTAGTCGATGCCCCAGTCCGCATAGGTCTGCGCGTCCCGCTCCTCGTGCCCCAGGCTGCCCTCAAAGCGAGCGCACGTCTGTGGTCCCGGCGACGAATAGATCCCCAGCTTCAGCCCCTTCGAATGCACATAGTCAGCAAGTGCCTTCATGTTCGGGAACTTATGATTTGGAAGCAAATTTCCTTTCGCATCCCTTGTGCCCTCCCAGGTATCGTCGATATTGACGTAGATATAGCCCGCATCGCGCATCCCGCTGCTAACCATCGCGTCCGCAATCTTGCGAACCGTTGCATCGTCGATTTTTTCGGCAAAGAGGTTCCAACTGTTCCAGCCCATCGGTGGAGTTTTTGCCAGTCCGTTGTAGGGAATCTTCTTGAGCGCTGGCGGAGGAATATAGGCCGGCATCGGAATTTCGTCCGCAGCTGTGGCGGGTTTCATCACAATCTGGCGATGATCCCAGACCAAGTGAAGATCCGAGCCTGCGAGTTCACCGGCCGCCAGGATCTCTTTCGGGTTCCACGGAGCCATTAACTGGATGTGATTGCCAGTCACCGTCCCCGAAAGCGGATTCTGATAACCAAAGGTCTTCAGCGTGCCTGTTACACGGTCGCCTGACTGGGTCAACTGAATGAGGGTCCGCTCCTGCTCTCCGTTTGCCAGAGTTCTTTGCGACCCGGCCCATTTACCCGTGAAGGATTGGGACCATCCAAAACCTGATGCAGCTAGCACAAGGGTCAATACTGCGCCGTATACTATCGCGAAACGATACACGTTTCGATACTCCTGGATTCTTTTCATCTCTCTCCTTTGTTCCGCGTGCGCACAGTCTGAAAGCGGGATTGCAACCGGCCGTTTCAAAATCATGGAGATTGTAAACGATTTTCATTTTCGTGTTTGAATCGATCCAGCCTGTTGTCGTCCATAACAAGGGATTTGCCGGCTTCAGGGAAGGGCTCCCTTTATACTAGGGACGATCCAGAGCCGAACCGCTTCCAGTCAGGATACGTCGGCAAGCTTGGTTGCCCCCGAGCACCTGAGTGACGGCGATGAACTCCCTGTATAGGACGTGAAGAGGAACCAAACTAGCGGCTAGAGATGTTTGAATGGCGGCATGACCCAGGCAGTGCAGCACGATCGAGTTACGGCTGAACGTGTGAGCCACATTTTGAAATGGTCCGGCACGGGGTATCTCGCGCAGAAATCAATTGCGGGGCGGATTTGAGAAATCGACTTGCATTCATAAAGGCACGGCGCGAGTTTCTGACGCAAGTCGGAATGGCAATAGCTTCCGGAATGATGCCTCTGAAGGCGTTGATGCGGAGCGCGCGGGGCTCCAGAGCTGGCGCACTGGCGATTCCCGCTGTCAGTTCCACAAGCCCGATCCTCTTCGAGGACGCCATCGGCCCATCGGGCATTCAGTTTCAACTGAAGAACAGCATCAGCCCTCAGCGATACTCGATTGAGACAATGCTCGGAGGAGTGGCAGTCTTTGACTACAACAACGATGGACTGCTCGATGTTTTCTTTACAAACGGGGCGTCGATTCCATCGCTGGAAAAGGCCGATTCGAGCTACTGGAACCGTCTTTATCGCAATAACGGCGATGGCACATTCACGGATGTAACTGAGAAAGCCGGCGTTCAAGGGGTGGGCTATTCGATGGGAGTGGCGGCCGGGGATTACGACAACGACGGCTTCGTCGATCTGTATGTCGCGGGCGTTAACCACAACCAGCTTCTGCATAACAACGGCGACGGAACCTTCACGGATGTTACAGCCAAAGCGGGGGTCGGCGGAGTCGTACCCGGCCGGGGCAAACCCTGGTCGGTAACTGCTGGATGGTTCGATTACAACAACGACGGGAAGCTGGATCTGCTCGTGATGAACTATCTCGACTACAACATCCAGAACGCCAAACTCTGCTCCATCGACGGTGTGCGTACCTATTGCGCCCCTGGCAATTTCGGCGGAACTCCGAATATTTTGTATAGAAACAACGGCGACGGTACGTTTGCTGACGTGTCGGACTCTTCACGGGTAGGGCATTACGTCGGTAAAGGGATGGGCGTTGCATTCGCGGACTACAACAATGACGGTTTTACCGACGTATTCATCTCCAACGATACCTCTCCTAATTTTCTCCTGCATAACAACGGCGATGGAACATTCAAAGACGTCGCTCTCGAAGCGGGCGTCGCGTACACGTCAGACGGCAGTGCTGTGGCCGGAATGGGAGCTGAATTCCGCGACTTGAACAACGACGGGCTGCCGGACATCTTCCATACGGCAATGTATGGGAATACTTTTCCTCTTTACAGGAACACAGGAGATCAATTTGAAGATGTAACCGGTGTTTCTGGAATAACTGCGTTCAGCCGCCGGATGACCGCATGGGGAACAGGGGCATTCGATTTCGATAACGATGGCTACAAGGACCTTTTCACCGCAGGCGGCGCAATTCTCGACAATGAATCAGAAGTGCTTCACCGGCCTACCCGGCAACCCAACGGGCTGCTTAGAAACGACGGAAACTTTACTTTCACCGACGTCAGTTCGACGGCCGGAACCGCTTTCCTGGACCCGCGAGTCCATCGTGGAGCCGCATTTGGCGACTTCAACAACGACGGTAGAATCAGCGTTCTTGTGTCCACGGTAAACGATAAACCGCAGTTGCTCATCAACCGTACAAGCAACGGGAATCACTGGATTACCATCAGGCTCGTGGGCACGAAAGACAATCGCGACGGCCTGGGTACAAAGGTCAAGATCACAACCGCGCAGGGTGTCCAGTACAACCACGCTACAACCGCGGTAGGTTACAGTTCGTCGAGTGATAAGCGCGTTCATTTCGGACTGGGCAAAGTAGATGTTATCGACAAGATCGAACTCTTTTGGCCCACCGGGATAAAACAGATCCTCACCCGTGTCAAAGCAGATCGGGTTCTTACGATTGTCGAAGACCAATAGCATTCTATGTAGCATCAGTCGACGCGCGTCCAGCGTAATTATGACCGCCCTGGATGTCCCGGTCCTTCACGCACTTCCTCGACCGACCGCTTCCTCGATCTTCATGATTTTATCCACCTCCGGCCTTTCGATGCGCTGGATGATCCAGCTTGGCCAGCGAATCTCAACATGTTGGACCTTTGTTTCAACCCCGAGACCGAAATGCACTCTCCGTCGCCGGACGGCATAAAGCTGACACCGGTCGCAGCGTGGTTGTACAAGGATCGGCCTGGGCCGGCGGAAGGAAAAAGCAAGATCGATTCTATTCGACTTCTCGGGTTCGCTGGCCGGCAAATCGAGGCCGGAGTCGAGTAGAGAGCCCCGTAGACGGACGTCGTTTTATTTCGTTTTCGCTCATATTCTATGTTTTATATAGAAAAGAAAACATCGTTCCTACATCCATGGCATAGCTTGCTTATGGGTACTTTTTACTTTTCTCTTGACCAGCGGCAGCTTTGCGGTTATTTTCATTGATATGATCATTCCCGGCTAGACTGATCAATCAGCAGGCATTCCCCACAATTTTATCGACGTTGGTCTGAAATGGCTATTGCTGCGTTAGGTGTAAATGATCAAATGTGCACAAATTGATCATTTATTGCAAGCCGGCTTCGCTTTCTCTTTGCGCGTGATTTCGCTTGGTTTTATTTTCTAAACAGGTGTTTTAGGGCACTTCATCGACTGCTAGGAGGCACAATGATTCGATCTGGAAATATCATGGTGAGCTTCAGAGTAACCGCAATCCTGATTATGCTGTGCGCCCTTATGTCGCACCCTGTTGCCGCCCAGTCCACCGCAATTCTTTCCGGGGCGACGGCGGATTCATCCGGTGCCATCGTCAGTGGCGCCAAGGTACTCTGCAGGAACTCGCGCACCGGCCTGCCCTATAACGCGGTCACCAATGATGAAGGAATCTTCCGCTTTCCCGATCTGCCCGTCGGCGTCTATGACCTGACGATCTCGCACCCCGGTTTCGCCACATCGCACCAGCAGAACATCGTCCTGAGCACCGGACAGAGCGTTTATATTCCCATCCAGTTGGTGTTGGGGCAGGTGAGCCAGTCGATCACCGTTTCAGGAACCAGCCAGGAAATCCAGCCAACCTCCTCCGAACTCCAGACTACGCTCGGCGGCAAAAGCATGGGCAATCTTCCCTTGAACGGCCGTAATCCACTCCAACTGGTACTCCTCGCGCCAGGCGCAATTGCGAGCGGCGGAGTGAACTGGCAATCGGCAAACCAGGGAGTGGCCGTCAACGGCAACAGAGGCACTGACAACGGCTACCTGCTCGACGGCGTGAGCTACATCGATCCACACTACGGAACCGCGCCCGTGCTGCCCAGCCCTGACGCATTGCAGGAGTTCACGGTAAAGACTTCGAACTTCAGCGCGGCCGAAACAGGCTCAGGCGCGAACGTGGAATTCACCACCAAGTCCGGAGCCAATCGCATCAGCGGTTCGCTCTTTGAGTATGTGCGCAACAGCGACTTCGATGCCAAGAACTACTTTTCTTCCGCTCCAACGCCCTTCAAGCGCAACCAGTTTGGCGGATCTCTCGGCGGACCGCTGATGAAGAACAAGGCGTTCTATTTTGGATCTTTTCAGGATACGCGCACCGTGGGCGGCGCCAACCCCTCGGTTGCCAATGTGCCTTCCGCAGATTTTCTCGCAGGCAATTTTTCAGCGCTTTCAACCAAAATCATCGATCCCGCCACGGGGCTTCCTTTTCTCAACAACACCATCCCGTCGACCCGCTTCGATCAGGACATGGTGAAGATTCTCAGCTATTATCCCGCCGCCAACCAGGCCAACGGGACCTACAACTCGCTGCCGAGAAGCAACTCCGACGATACCCAGGTGATGGGCAGGGTCGATTACCAGCTCACGGGAAAAGATCACCTGATGGCACGCTACTTTTATGACGACTACACATTCCAGGAGCAGACCACCGCCCTGCCGAGCCCCTATGGCTTCGACAAGTTTCTTAACCGGAACGCGTTGATCAGCGACACCCACATCTTCAGCCCGAGCCTGTTGCTGCTCGCCGGTTTCGGATTTACGAACGTGGGCCGCCAGCGTCAGGCCGCCGGCCTGCCTTTTCTCTCTCAGGATCTCCCCGGCGTAAACGTGCCGGTAGCAACCGTCGATTCGGTAGCCGCGCAGCAGCTTGATGTCGGCCTCAGCGGCTACGCCGGCTTTATCAGCGGCACGCCCATTACCGTCACACCGCTCACCTTCGAATACAGAGTGCACCTCACCTGGGAGCGCGGAAAGCACATGATCCAGTTTGGCGTAGACGCAATCCGTTACGACGAGTATGCCTGGGATCGATCTAATCAGCAGGGAACCTGGACTTTCAATGGCAGCAGAACCAGTTCCACCGCGTATCCTGGGTCGGGCAACTCGATTGCGGACGCACTGCTCGGCCTGCCGGTTACGTTTACCCAGCACGGAACCGAGCCGCAGAATATGTACCAGACGCAGGTGCAGCCGTGGATTCAGGATGACTGGAGTGTGCGTCCCGATTTAACGCTTAATCTGGGGCTGCGTTACGCGCCGTGGCTCCCGGCCGTCGACCGGCTCGCTCCACAGGTAGGCTTTGAGCCGGGCGTACAGTCAGTCGCCGCGTCGGGCGCGCCTACTGGGCTTCTCTTCTCCGGCGACCATGGATTGCCGCACGCCATCTTCAATCGAAACATGGACAATTTTGCTCCACGCATCGGATTCGCATGGAACATCAACGGGGATGCGCGCAGTGTGGTGCGCGGCGCCTATGGCATCTTTTTCCGTCCCATGCCGCTTAATATGCAGCGCTTCTCCGGAAACACGGCCGCCTTCCGCAGCCTCGCCACCAGCGTCTCCGATCCGGAGAGTTTTGAGAATCCCTATGGCACGGCGGGCGGCTCGCCTTTTCCCTGGACGCCCGTAACTCCGGCCGGCCTCGAGTCCTATGTATTCAAACTGCCGGTGACCACCTCCGCGCTGGTTCCGCACGCCGGCACAAGCTATGTGCAGGAGTGGAATCTTACCCTGGAGAGGCAGGTGACACGCAACATAGGCGCGTCCGTTGCCTACATAGGCAACCACATGATCAAGGGCATGGACTCGACGGAAGCAAACCCCGCCATCTACATTCCCGGCCAATCGACTGAGGCGAATGTCAACTCGCGTAGGCCATATACGGGACTGGCATCAATCCAGTCGGTGCGCGACTTTCAGTTCAGTAACTACAACGGCCTCCAGATATCCTTCAATGCGCATGCTGAGAAAGGCCTCACTCTGATCAGTAATTACACCTGGTCAAAATGCATGGACAACGATTCGCAAACCACGGGAGGCGTAAGCATCATCAACAAGTTCAACGTGAACGCTGACTATGCGCGCTGCGACTTCAACGTAGCCCAGACGGGAAACATCTCCATCGTTTATGATCTGCCGAATATGCCATGGTTCCACGGCTATGCCAACAAGGCACTTAACGGCTGGCAGGCTTCCATGATTACGGTCCTGCGCACCGGCGGATATTTCAGCGTCTCCAGCGGAATTGACAATTCTCTCACTGGGCCCACCACCAACTCCGGCACAAACGATCTGGCCGATCGCGTTACTGGAATCTCAACGGCCAGGCCGTCGGGCGTGAAGAAGATTGCCGAATATTTCAACACGGCAGCCTATCAGGAAAATGCGCTGGGCACCTTTGGAAACTCCGGCAGAAACAGCATGGTAGGACCTGGCTACTGGGAGTCGGACGCGAGCCTGCTCAAGAGCTTTCCCATCAAGGACGCAGTCAACTTTGAGTTAAAGGCTGAGTTCTTCAACCTGCCCAACAAGGTAAACTTCAGCAGTCCCGGAGCCACCTTCACAAGCACAAGCAGCTTTGGCAAAATCCAGTCGGCGGGTGCGCCGCGGGTCATCCAGTTGTCGGGCAGGCTGACCTTCTAACGCCGGCCAGCAACCGGTGCCGGCACAAACAGCGGGCGACCGGCGCATGAGTGGCTTGCGCCACCGGTAAGCGTGGCTATCCGAAGTCTTGATAGCATCGATCGTGGGACCACAAAAGCGGGAGAACACAAGAATGGATAGGCGCAGCTTTATCGCACTGGGTGGCGCGACTCTGGCCGTGAACGGAGTTAAGGTTCGCGCGGAGCAGGACAATTCCGCAAGAGCAGAAACGGCCGCCGACAGCGGAATGGCTAAGGGAACGGTCAAGCGCGACCGCCCCAACATCCTGCTGCTCATGGCCGATCAGTTCAGGATGGACTGCGCCGGTATCTATGGAAACAAAGTGATTCGGACGCCGAATCTTGACCGGCTGGGAAGGGAAGGCATCTGTTTCAAGAACGCCTACTCCACCACGCCAACTTGCACGCCGGCAAGAAGCGCCCTGTTGACCGGGCTGGGACCGTGGCGGCACGGCATGCTCGGCTACTCGAATCTGGCCACCAATCCTTATCCGGTGGAAAAGGCGCGGGCGCTGGCTCAGGCCGGCTATTACACCACTTCGATAGGAAAGAACCACTACTATCCCATCCGCAATCCGCACGGCTATCACCACATGGTGCAGGACGAGCACTGCAGCTACTGGTTTCACAAGGAGGGCCCGCAAGCGGAGTCCTCCTGGGAGGAGCGGCCGGACTACGAAGCGTGGTTTTGGTCGCAGGCGCCGGACAAAGATCCTCACCTTACCGGACTGAGCTGGAACGATCACCGCGGCAAGCCCTTCGCCTATGCTGACGAGAAACTGCACGCCACTCACTGGACCGGAGAAACCGCGGTCCGCTTTCTGCAGGCTTACGATCGGACGGAGCCCTTCTTTCTGAAGGTCTCCTTCATTCGCCCGCACAGCCCCTACGATCCACCGGAGCGCTGCTTCAAAATGTACCAGGATGCCGCGCTTCCAGAGCCGGAAGTGGGCGCATGGGCAAGCCGTTACGCGCCCCGAAGCAGCGAGTCCGACGACCTATGGCACGGCAAACTGCCGGCTGAAGAGATTCGCACCTCGCGCCAGGCCTATTACGGATCGGTAACATTCGTCGACGAGCAGATCGGGCGCATCCTCGAAGCTCTCGAACAGCGCAAACTGCTGGATGAGACGCTCATCCTGTTCATCTCCGATCATGGAGACATGCTCGGCGATCAGAATCTCTGGCGCAAATCTTATGGATACGAGCAGTCGGCGCATGTTCCCATGCTGATGCGTCCACCTTCTGGCATGGGTCTGGGACCGGCAGGACAAGTGATCGACAATCCCGTGGAAATACGCGACGTGTTGCCCACATTTCTCGATGCCGCCGGCGTATCCGCTCCAGAGAGCCTGGAGGGCCGAAGCCTCCTCCAACTGGTTAGGAGCAAGGGAGAAGGCTGGCGTCCCTATATCGATCTCGAACACAACATCTGCTACAGCGCCGTCAATCACTGGAATGGCCTGACCGATGGGCGCTGGAAATATCTCTACATGGCCATGGATGGAGAAGAGCAGTTGTTTCATCTGGAAAACGATCCGCACGAGCTGCGCGATCTTGCCGGCCTGCCGGAGTACGAGAGTCAATTGCGCACGTGGCGCGCTCGCCTGGTGGGTCATCTCGAGGAGCGCGGCGATCTGTGGGTACGGAACGGCAAGCTCATTCCCCGGCCGCAAGGCATGGCGCTCTCGCCCAACTTCCCCGGATATGCGCCGCCCGCGTACCATCTCTCCTGACCGTTGATTCATGCGCAGTTGACGGCCGCCGCCGCTTCTTTAGCGTCCGAAGTTTTCTGTGCCCAAGATCAAGCGCCTGAGATTAAGCGCTTGACGTAGGCACTTACTACACATAGCATGACTTTGCGCTGGATGACGCGGCGGCGCGTGCCGGCAACTGTCGCACTCTCGCCGCGCGCATTGCGCCATTCCTACAAGCCGTTTCGCGGAGAACTTCATGAAGCTTGCATCCCTGTTGCTGATTGCTCTTGCTTTGCCCGCCGCCGCTCTGGCCGCGCCCGGTCCGCCGCCGGGCTATACGCTCGCCTTCCAGGACAACTTCAACGGCAGTACGCTGGACCAGTCCAAGTGGGTCTATCGCACCGACACCAAGCTGCTGAGCACGCAGATGCCGTCCAATGTAAGCGTGAAGCATGGCGATCTTGTGGTTGCGCTGCGCAAACAGGATGTGGGCGACAGCCACTACACCGGCGGCGGCATCATCAGCCGCCAAGCTTTCCATTACGGCTACTACGAGGCGCGTCTCAAGATCGCAGCCGGCAGTGGATGGCACTCTTCCTTCTGGCTGCAGCGCTACAACGGCGTAGACACCAAAGGCAACAAGGCGACGCTGGAGATGGACATCATCGAAAACGAGTCGAGCAAGCTCACCTCGTACTCCACGACTACGCACCGCTGGGTTCCGCCGCACATTGCCCGCGGCCACAAGAACATCACCACGCCCAATCTCTCCCGCCGATTCCACGTCTTCGGCTGCGAGTATGCGCCCGACGCGGTGCGTTACTATTTCGACGGCAAGCTGGTGCAGACCGTGGACTGGAAGGGGCTTCCGCAGGGCGACGTCAACATCTGGCTCACGTCGATTGCACAGGCCATGGGCGCAAATCATGGCGTGGACGACAGCGCATTGCCCGGCCACATGTATGTGGACTGGGTTCGCTACTACGCCAAGTAAACGCGGATGGCAGCCATGCGAATGCATTTCAGGCCGGAAGGCTTTTTCGCCACACCTGCGCTGTGGACGTCCGCGCTCATTCTGTTCGCGAGCCTGGCAGCAGCGGGCAGCGCGCAAGCCGTCCATCCGGGTCCCGGCACGCAACCGCAGGCCTGTCCAACTGCGCCGCCTAACAACTCCGCGGCGGCGGACTTTGCGCAACTGGCGCGCTATCGCCAGGCCGATCAGGCCCTGCTGGCCAACCCCAGCCAGCCACCGCGCGTAGTCTTCCTGGGCGACTCCATTCTGGACCGTTGGGGAAAGAATGCTGGCGTGTGGTTCAGCCAGGCAGGATGGGTTAATCGCGGCGTTGGCGGCCAGACCACCAGCCAGATGCTGCTCCGCGAGCGCAGTGATGTCCTCGACCTTCACCCGCGGGCAGTGGTTCTGGAGGGCGGCGCCAATGACATGCGGCTGGGTTTTACACCACAGGAAATTCGCGACAACTTCGCCACGCTGGGTGAGCTTGCCCAGGCGCATCACATCCGCGTTTTCGTCGCCACCATGACGCCGGTGTGCGACTGCGTGCGCAAGCTTACCGGATTGCGCACGATGCCGCGCATTGCCGAGCTGAACAGCCTGCTCAAGGCTCTTTGCAACCAGCACCACTGGACGCTGATCGACCTGAACCCGGTGCTGGCGGATGCGCAGGGACTCATGCGTGCCAAGTACACCTCCGACGGCGTTCACCCCACCTCCGCGGGCTATGCGTTGCTGGCTCCTGTCATTCTTCACGCGCTGAAAAAGTACGAATAGCCGGGCAAGCGGCGTTTATAACCAGTTCATTGCCAACTCCTCGCAGCGCATCCGCTATTGGAGTGCCGCGAAAGGAAAATCCGAGCAGGACACGGTTTCCCGCGCCGGTGCATCCATAAGATAGATTGAGATGCTGCTTGCACGCGGCACCGCTCGGGAGGCTCAGAATGAAAGAAAAGTATGACGCAATTGTGGTAGGCGCGGGACAGGCCGGGCCGTCCCTGGCTGCACGACTGGCCGGCGCCGGGCGCAAGGTCGCAATGATCGAGCGAAAGCTTTTTGGCGGCACCTGCGTCAACAACGGATGCACGCCCACCAAAGCCATGGTTGCCAGCGCCCATGCGGCTCACCTGGCGCGCCGGGGCAGCGATTTCGGTTTCCACACCGGTCCGGTGACGGTGGACATGCGCTCCGTCAAAGCGCGCAAGGATGCCATTGTGATGAAGTCGCGCACCGGCGTGGAAAAGTGGCTGCGCGGCACGGAGAATTGCACCGTCTATACGGCAACGGCGGTCTTCGAATCGGCCAACTCCGTGCGTGTGGGCGATGACCTGCTGGAAGCCGAGCAGATTTTTCTCAACGTAGGCGCCCGCCCCACAATCCCCGCCATGCCGGGAATCGATGCCGTGCCCTTCCTCACCAGCACCACCGTCCTTGACCTCGAAGAGCTGCCGCGTCACCTTGTCGTTGTAGGCGGCGGCTATGTCGGGCTGGAATTTGCGCAGATGTTCCGTCGGTTCGGCGCCGAGGTCACCATCGTAGACCGCGGCGCGCGCCTCGCTCCGCAGGCGGACGAAGATGCTTCGCGTGTGATTCATGAAATATTCGCGGCCGAAGGCATTCAGGTGCGCGTGCGCGCCGACTGCATTCACCTCGAGCAGCGGGGAAGTGAAATCGCCGTCGGCCTGCAGTGCGACGAAGGCGCCCCGCATGTGCTCGGTTCGCATGTACTGCTGGCCGTTGGCCGCACTCCCAATACCGGCGATCTGAACCTGGCTGCCGCTGGAGTTCAAACCGACGAGCGCGGATACATTACGGTGGACGATGAACTGCACACCAGCGTGCCGTTCATCTACGCGATCGGAGACTGCAACGGACGCGGCGCGTTCACCCACACCTCCTATAACGACTACGAAATTGTGGCCGACAATCTCCTCGACGGCGCCTCCCGTCGATTGAGCGATCGCATTCCTGCGTACGCACTCTACGTCGATCCGCCCATGGCCCACGTGGGTATGACGGAGGCCCAGGCACGGGCCACCGGACGGCCCATTCTACTCGGCATGCGGCCCATGTCCCGCATCTCGCGCGCAATCGAAAAAGGCGAGACCTTTGGCTACATCAAGGTGCTTGTGGATGCGGAGACCCGTCACATACTCGGCGCCACCGTGTTCGGAACCGGCGGCGACGAAGCGGTTCACTGCATTCTGACCGCCATATACGCCCGGCAACCGATATCGCTTTTAACGCATTCGGTCCATATTCATCCCACGGTCGCCGAGCTCATCCCCACCACCCTGGAAGACCTGAAGCCGCTCGACGCGCCCGCAAACACGCCCGCCGCGAAGCAATGACCCAACGACGTCCGGTGTCTTGTCCCGTGTATTGGTATCGATCGAAGCACACTGTCCGGTGCAGCAGTGGAATATCGTCTCAACCATCCTCTACTGGCGCTGGCCCATCTCATCACCATGCGGGGCATTGCGCAAAGCGTCGATTCGCAGCACCGTGGCAGGCACTGCCGATGCTTGAATTGCAGAAAAGTTGCCCGTGACTGCACGTCTTCCGCGCACTTGTTTTCCACCGGAGTTGTTTGTCGCCGGACCCGATCGCTTGCGGGCTGCGGAATCGGCCAGCGAATATGCGTCGGAAAGAACCGCGGCGATTCCGCGTTTTCGATCCGGCTCTTTGCACCAGGCGTGGACGCGAGTGGCAGTTTTTCTTGAGAAACAGGATAGTGCGCTGAATTCCAAGGGCAGCAAATGAATCGAAAAATGCTCTAGAATCGCAGTTTCTCAAGCCGCAGTCTTTCAAGCCTCGGTTTCCGGGCGGGCGTCCATTGATGTACCGTTAGCAGTTGGCTGTGCCTCAGGGTAATCCGGCACAATAGCAGGGCAGGGAGCTCGACTTTTGATGATGGAATTCCACATTTCGCGAAAAGCGCGTGTTCGCTATCAGTTCGCCGAGTCGCTTTTCTCTTACGCCGGAAACGTCGTCTTTGCCAGCATGGCCGCATGCCGCGAGTTCGCTCACCGCATGAACCTTGTCCGCGAGGTGGAAAAGCATCCCGAGCGCGCGGTTCACGCCGGCCAGCTTTTCGCCATGGGCCTTATCGACGAGGCCAGTCATGTGCTCATGAAGCGGTATCGCGAGCAGTTCGACCCCGAAGTCATGACCCGCGCTCTGGACTGGTTTGGCGCGCAGGTGGGGCGGAAAAAAGTGGATGCTATGCTGCTGGCCTTTGTTGAGCAGTTTCCCGGCCAGAGCGTTCTGCGCGGCCTTGAGACGCCGCGCGAGTGGCTGGCTGGATCTACAGAAGGCATGCCGCACAAGGCTGCCGCGCTCGAGGAGTTGCTGCTGCTATGGAGCGCCAACCGCAATCAGGCGTTCAAGCCGTTCGAAGAGCTGTTCGATGACAAAACCCTGGCAAGAAAAACCGTCTATCGCCAGGTCACCGCGCAAATGCCACAGTACTTCGCCAGCCGCCCGCTGATTCCTGTAGCCGATGCAAAGCCCATGAGCCTGCTTGACCTGTTGCGTGCGCCGGCCATGGGTTCGCCTGGGTCGCTCAACGATCAGCTCGATCTCATCCGGCGCCTGTGGAAGCCGCTGCTGGGCGACAGCATGGACCTCTTTCTGCTGATGGCAGGCGAAATCCTGCGTGAAGAGGAACTGGCCGTGTGGATGCAGTTCAATCCGCCCGCCGCCCGCGCGCGCGAGGCTGCGGAGCGCCATCGCCGCGCCGGCACGCAGCAGTGGCCGTCCACCGAGGCTCATGCCGAGGTGCCTGTCTTTGGGGATCCGGCCCACGAGTACGAGCGGTTTTCTCCCGACACGGCGTGGATGCCCAACACCGTGCTCATCGCCAAAAGCACCTACGTGTGGCTGGCGCAGTTGAGCCGGTGGTACGGCCGCCATATCGGCCGCCTCGACGAGATTCCCGACGAAGATCTTGCCGCCCTTGCTGCCCGCGGCGTCAACTCGCTCTGGCTCATCGGCGTCTGGGAACGCAGTCGCGCCTCGAAGACCATCAAGCAGTTGTGCGGCAATCGCGACGCCGTCGCCTCGGCCTACTCGTTGTTCGACTACCGCATTGCCGACGACCTGGGTGGCGAGCCAGCCTACGTCAACCTGCGCGACCGCGCCTATCGCCACGGCATCCGCCTCGCCAGCGACATGGTGCCCAATCACATGGGCATCGACTCACCCTGGGTCATCGAGCATCCCGACTGGTTCATTTCGCGCTGGGAAAAGCCATACCCTGCCTACAATTTTGAAGGCCCCGACCTGTCCCACGACGGACGCGTCGAAATCAAAATCGAAGACCATTACTTCGACCAGTCCGATGCAGCCGTCGTGTTCCGCCGCCGGGACCGCGCCAGCGGCGAGACCCGCTACATTTACCACGGCAATGACGGCACCAGCTTTCCCTGGAACGACACAGCGCAGCTCGACTATCTCAATCCCGCCGTCCGCGAGCAGGTTATCCAGACCATTCTCCACGTTGCCCGCTTGTTCCCCATCATTCGCTTTGACGCCGCCATGACGCTGGCCAAGCGCCACTTTCACCGCCTCTGGTTTCCCGGCCCCGGAGCCAGCGGAGCCATTCCCTCGCGCGCCGAATACGGCATGAGCCAGCCCGAGTTCGACCAGCACATGCCGCACGAGTTCTGGCGCGAAGTGGTGGACCGCGTCGCCGCCGAAGTTCCCGGCACCCTGCTGCTGGCTGAGGCCTTCTGGCTCATGGAAGGCTACTTCGTCCGCACTCTCGGCATGCATCGCGTCTACAACAGCGCCTTCATGGTCATGCTGCGCGACGAGGACAACGCCAAATACCGCTCGGTCATCAAGAACACGCTCGAGTTCGATCCCGACATCATGAAGCGCTACGTGAACTTCATGTCGAATCCCGACGAAAGAACTGCAGTCGATCAGTTCGGCAAAGGCGACAAGTGTTTCGGCGTCGCGGCCATGATGTCCACTCTGCCTGGCTTGCCCATGTTCGGCCACGGCCAGATCGAGGGATTTACCGAAAAATACGGAATGGAATACCGCTGGCCGCGCTACGAAGAGAATCCCGATCGCGCGCTGGTGGCGCGGCACGAGCGTGAGATTGCGCCGCTTCTTAAACGGCGTTGGCTGTTCGCCGAGAGCAGCAACTTTCTGCTCTACGATTTTTTCGCCCCCAACGGCTCGGTCAACGAGGATGTCTTTGCCTACTCCAACCGCAACGGCGGCGAGCGCGCGTTGATTGTCTACAACAACCGCTACGCCAATGCCCACGGGACCGTCGATTTCTCCGCAGCGTATGCCGACAAGGGATCGGGCCGGCTTGAGCGTCGGCGATTGGGCGAAGGCCTCGGCCTCAGCGGCGACTTCGGCGCCGTCGTTGCCTTTCGCGACTCGCTCACCGGTCTCGAATATCTGCGCCGCACCGAAGATTTGCTCAGCCGCGGATTGACCCTCAGCCTCCATGCATATCAGTGCCATGTCTTTCTCGATTGGCATGAACTGCATCCAACCGCGGAGCAGCCGTGGGACAGGCTCTCGGATCTGCTGAACGGGCGCGGCGTTCCCAATCTTGCCGACGAGCTCG
>DATAVZ010000076.1:0-56166 GCA_036267475.1 Occallatibacter sp. | reverse complement strand
GCAGCTTTTCCGTCAAGAAAAGCTGCACTCGCGGATGAAGGAACGGGCTACGGTAACCGTGGAACTGCTTTAGGATAATGGAGCGCGGGGTTTTGCAGCAGAAGGGCTGATGTAGCTCAGTTGGTAGAGCACTCCCTTGGTAAGGGAGAGGTCACCGGTTCAATCCCGGTCATCAGCTCCAGAGTTTTGGTGGCAATCAAAGGGCGGGAGTAACTCAGTGGTAGAGTCACAGCCTTCCAAGCTGTTGGTCGCGGGTTCGATTCCCGTCTCCCGCTCCAACTGACGATTTCTGCTCAGAAGCAAAGCAAGCACCGCAGGTGCGAAGCGGTTTCAGGCAATGTAGTTGCGAAGCGGGGTAAGGCGATTTTAAGCATGTTTGAGAAGCCGGTTTTAGGTGTAGAAGACGGTCCCTCGTTTGACGTGGTGCGCTCCGCCGTTCAGGCGGCGCTGGCACCGTCCTCGGCGGGCAAGTTCCTGAAGCGGGTCGATGGCCAGCGGATGCGCGTGCGCGACTTCGAGGCAGTGCTGGCGAAGGGGCTGCTGGGCCAGGAGGCGATTGCCGCTTACGGGCGGCTGGGTGATCTCGACCGCGGCCAGATTCGCGAACTGTATCTCGCGTCGGTAGAGCATGTCGATCCGGATCTGCGGGCGAAGTATCTGAAGGTCTACGCCTATTACTGAGAGTGCACGATGGCGAATGGCGCTGCAGCAACCGGGTTGATTGTCGGATGGGGAGGTCTCGAGTCTGTGACGGGTCCGACAGTGCGTACCCGGGTTCCAGGGGTTGAGCCTTTTGCCGAGTACGGAACGGAAGCATCGGTTGGGACTGCTGAAACGGCCAAGATCGTCATCAGTGTTGATACGTCCTGGCGATCCATTTGTGCGGATTGCATGGATGGCGAGATTGAAGATATAGAGCGCCGCGTTGTCGCTGAGACCATGCCTGAGCTGTTAGCCAGGTATCAAGGGCAACGGGAGCTGTTCAGTGGCGAAGTCCGGTTTACTCTTTCTGCTTCTGAAATGATGCAGCAGTACGAAGAGCTCAAAAACCGCAGGTTGTGACGTATTTGTTGTCAAAGAAATCTTAGGAGAAGCGAGATGGCGAAGGAGAAGTTTGACCGGTCGAAGCCGCATGTGAATGTGGGAACGATTGGGCACATTGATCACGGGAAGACGACGTTGACGGCGGCGATTACGAAGGTATTGTCGAAGCACAATCCGAACAACAAGTTTCGCAGCTTCGACACCATTGATAATGCGCCCGAGGAGCGGGAGCGCGGCATCACGATTGCCACCGCGCACGTGGAGTACGAGACCAAGAACCGTCACTACGCGCACGTGGATTGCCCGGGTCACGCCGACTACATCAAGAACATGATCACCGGTGCAGCGCAGATGGACGGCGCGATTCTGGTGGTTGCGGCGACCGATGGTCCGATGCCGCAGACCAAGGAGCACGTGCTCTTGGCGCGCCAGGTAGGCGTGCCCTACATCGTGGTCTTTCTGAACAAGTGCGATGCGGTGGAAGACCCGGAGCTGACGGATCTGGTGGAGATGGAAGTTCGGGAGCTGTTGTCGAAGTACAACTTCCCGGGCGACGATGTGCCGGTGATCCGTGGCAGTGCGTTGGGCGGGTTGAACGGCGAGGCGCAGTGGGAGGCGAAGATCGATGAGCTGATGGAGGCGGTGGACAAGAACATCCCGCTGCCGGAGCGCGCGATTGACCAGCCGTTCCTGATGCCGATCGAAGACATCTTCTCCATCTCGGGGCGCGGCACGGTGGTTACGGGCCGTATCGAGCGTGGTCAGGTAAAGGTAGGCGAAGAGGCGGAGATCGTGGGCTTCCGCGAGACGCGCAAGACGGTGGTCACCGGCGTCGAGATGTTCAAGAAGCAGCTCGATGAAGGCCGTGCGGGCGACAATGCGGGGCTGTTGCTGCGCGGCATCGCGAAGGAAGATGTGGAGCGCGGGATGGTGCTGGCGAAGCCGGGCTCGATCACGCCGCACACCAAGTTCAAGGGCGAGATCTACGTGCTGTCGAAGGAAGAGGGTGGGCGTCATACGCCGTTCTTCAACGGCTATCGTCCGCAGTTTTACTTCCGGACGACGGATGTGACGGGCACGGCGAAGCTTCCGGAGGGCACCGAGATGGTGATGCCGGGAGACAACATCTCGCTCGAGATCGAGCTGCATACGCCGGTGGCGATGGAGAAGGGTCTGCGCTTCGCGATCCGCGAAGGCGGCAGGACGGTCGGCGCTGGCACCATTACGGAGATTTTGAAGTAACGCTCGGCCGTAGGGCCGAGACAAGCAAGGAAACTGAAGCAGGAATTTGAAGTTGAATATAGGGAAGAGCCAGCGGGAAGCCGGAATGCATGGCGGAAAGCTGGCTCCGACCAGTAAGGTAAAATAGGAAAATGCGCGAAATCGTGACATTGCAGTGCCCGGATTGCAAGGAGCGGAACTACTCGACGACGAAGAACAAGAAGACGACCACTGGCCGTCTCGAGTTCAAGAAGTTCTGCAGCCGCTGCCGCAAGCACACGGCACATAAGGAAACCAAGTAGGGACGAAACCGTCCCAGTTAACGCGCCCTCAGCACTGCAAGTTGTTCTAGGGGCGCACCACAGGGGCGTAAGCTCAACGGTTAAACTGTCGGTCTCCAAAACCGAACTTCTCGGTTCGAATCCGAGCGCCCCTGCCATCTTCCCCCGAAGATCGCAACCGTAGAGCAGATGTAGACCAGATGTAGAGCAGATATTGGATTTGCGCTTGCGGCCCCGGCGGCTGCAGTAGAGCAGGCAAAGAAGGATCGTGATGGCGAAGGCATTGACAGTATCCAACGAGCGGTCGGAGCCAAAGGGGCCCCAGCAGCCCAGTCAGCTGGTTGGCACCTGGGATCGTTGGATGGGTTTCCTGAAGGACGTGCGCAACGAGATGCGCAAGGTCTGGACGCCCTCATGGAAAGAAGTGCAGTCGACGACTGTGGTGGTGATCATCACCGTCTTCGCCTTTGCTGCATATTTTTACGTGGTTGACCAGGTGCTCGGGCGTGTCGTCCAGTCGCTGTTGCATTTGCTGGGCAGCAGCGGAACTTAGGGGTTGAGGCAGAGGATGACGGACGAGAATAGCAACGAGAACAATCTGGATCCGAAGCAGCCAGAGACACCGGAAGCCGCGGGCGACGCGCAGGAGCATCTGCCCCCGCCGGTCAACGCGAGCTTCAAGTGGTACATCATCCACGCCTATTCGGGCTTCGAGCGCAAGGTCAAGGAGTCGCTGGAGGGCCGGGTGCAGGCCTTCGGTCTCCAGAACAAGATTGGCCGGGTGATGATCCCGACCGAGCCGGTCACCGAGTTGTTCAACGGGAAGAAGCGCACCGTCGAGCGGGTCTTCCTGCCCGGCTATGTGCTGGTCGAGATGGATCTCGACAACGACCTGTGGCACGTGATCAAGAACACGCCGCGGGTGACAGGCTTTCTGGGCACTGGCGATAAGCCGGTCTCGCTGACCGAGCAGGAGGTGAGCTCCATCCTGTTCCGCACCGATGTCTCCAAGGACAAGCCGCGGCTCAAGATCCGGTTTGAAAAGAACGAGTCGGTCCGCATCACTGAAGGCCCGTTCGCCAACTTCAATGGCGTGGTCGACGAGGTCAATGAAGACCGCGAGACCCTGAAGGTGATGGTGACGATCTTCGGCCGCTCGACTCCGGTGGAGCTGGAGTTCGGCAAGGTTGAGAAATCGATCGAGTAGTACCCGGCCAGTCTGGCCGTGGGATAAGCGTTTTGAGAGAAAGGTAGTAACAAGCAATGCCGCCGATTAAGAAGGTACAGACACAGGTCAAGCTGCAGATCGAAGCAGGCAAAGCGACCCCGGCGCCGCCGGTCGGTCCGGCGCTCGGTCAGGCGCAGGTCAACATCATGGAGTTCTGCAAGCAGTTCAACGCCCGCACCCAGAACAAGGAGATGGCCGGCCTCATCATTCCGGTCGTCATTACCGTCTATGGCGACCGCAGCTTTTCCTTCATCACCAAGACGCCCCCGGCTGCCATTCTGCTGAAAAAGGCCGCCGGCATCGACAAGGGCTCGGGCACGCCCAACAAGGAAAAGAAGGGCAAGGTCACCGAGGCGCAGGTACGCGAGATCGCCACCCAGAAGATGCCCGATCTGAACGCCGCCACTGTGGATGCGGCCGTCAAGAGCATCAAGGGCACGGCCCGCTCCATGGGCATTGAAGTGGTGGCGTAAGCCGCCAGCTTTTCGAGTCCGGATTTCGAGTCCCGGCTTCAAGTCCAGAATTCGGAGCCAGCTTTTCAAGCCATACAAAAGGCCTTCCCGCACAGGGAAGGCCTTTTGTGCAGCGGGCGATCTTTGCCCAGCGCTGTTATTTTGGCGAAGCTGGTGTGAACCCTTCGCGCTTGCGCCCCGGCTCCGACTTCGGTTTGGGCTTCGGCGCCTTCTTGACTTCCTTCTTGCCTTTATCTTTTTGTCCCATGGGCCAAGAATGCCACAAAAAGCCCGCGCCTGAAAAGCCTTAAACCGCCCACGGTTCTTGCTGCGTTCCTTCCGAGGAAACTATGGCCGGGTGCCACATCCTTGAATCGTTTTGCGATTCAAGGGTGGGAGAGCACGGTTCTTATCCTTCTCACCTCTACTGCGGAGCCGGACCCCGCACCACCTGCACCAGGTTGCCGGTTTTGACCTGCTTATCGAACGCCTTGCGCACGTCGTCGGCGGTCAGCGCCATGTATTTGTGCGCGGCGATCACCGGCTCATCGAGCGGCAGGCCCATCACCGCGCGGCCCAGCAGCGAGCCGGCCACGGCGTCTTCGCTGGCCGTGCTCAGCGGAATCTGGCGCAGCAGCAGTGCCTTGGCCTGGTGCAGCTCGCTGGCCGACACATCTTCGGTCCGCATCTGGTTCAGATCGCGAATAATCAGCGCCCGCGCCTTCGACACATTCTGCGGATCGCAGCCATAATCCACCGAGTAGCTGGCGCGGCTCTTTGAAGCGTTCAGGCTCACGCTGACTCCGTAGACATAGCCGTTCACCTGGCGCAGGTCGTGGTAAAGCCGCGTAGCGTAAAAGCCGCCGCCCAGCACATGATTGCCCAGTTGCAGCGGATAATAATCGGGATCGAAGCGGTTGAGGTCGAGCTGCTCGGCCAGCGTCACCTGGTCCTGCACCGCTTCAGGATCGGGCACCGTTGAGGCCGAGGCTTTATTCACCGGAACCGCCGGCAGCGTCGTGTTGGGCTTGGGGCCGGTCGCCTTCCAGTCGCCAAACCATTTTTCGATCACCGTCCTGGCCTCGTCCGACGTCACGTCGCCAATCACCACGATCGTCGTCAGGTCTGGCCGCACCGTCGAGTCGTGATACTGCTTCACTTCGTCCAGCGTCACCTTGCTCACCGTCACCGGCGTCGTCTCGCGCAGGGTCGGGTCGCCCGGCGGCACCATGCCCAGCAGCAGCGCCCGCGAGGTCTGGTAGCCGGGGCTATGCAGCCGGCCGGCAATAAACTGCGCCATCTGCTGCTGCGTAATCTTGAAAGCCTGTTCGGGCAGCGCCGGATGCAGCTCGTTGTCGGCCAGCAGTTGCACGCCGCGCGAGAAGTACTCCTTCAGCACGCTGAGCGAAAAGCTGTAGCCCGCGCTCTCGTTGGCCGCAATGTCGTCCAGAGCCTTCTGAAACGCCAGCCGGTCCAGGCTCTCCGTGCCATAGGAGTAAAGCTGGTCGAGCACGCTGGCAACGCCGTCCTGCTCCGGAGGCGTCTGCAGGTCGGAGTTGTGCTTTACCTCGCCCAGCACCGTAACCGTGGGGCTGGTCCGGTCGGTGCGTACAATCAGCCGGATGCCGTTAGGCAGCTTGCTGTCGGTCACCGCAATCGCCTTGTCCGGCGCCTGAAGCTGTTCCAGCGGCCCCTTGGCCCAGTCCGGCAGAACCACCGGCTTGGTGGGCGACGAGGTCACCTGCTCGCTGCCGCCGAATCCCTTCTGCGACACCGGGCCGCCGCCGTTCACCGGCTTCAGCGTGGCCGTAATGGTGCTCGTGTTCAGCAGATACTGCTTGGCCACGCGGTTCACGTCCGCCAGCGTTACTTTGCGGATGGCGTCAATGTCTTCTTCCGGCGAGTTGCGTCCTTCGTCGGCCAGCGCGCTCGACCACACCTCGGCAAGCCCAGGGATCGAATTGCGCTGGAACTCGGCCTGCGCAATCTCGGCGCGCTTGGCCGCATCTACCAGGTCGGCGGGCACGCCGTCGGTGGCGTACTTGGTCAAAATCTGCCGCATCTCGTCGATGGCCGAGGTGGCGTCCGCGCTGGCCGGCAGCGCCACCACACCAAAGGCCACGCTGGCCTTGCGATAGGTCTCCGGCAGGTCGAACTCGGTGGCCAGCGCCTTGCCGGCCGGCACCATCCCATAGAGGTCGCCGCGCTGGCTGCCCAGCACGTCGGAAAGAATCTGTGCGGCGGCGTAGTCGGGCGAATCCGTGCCCGGAAAACGGTAGGCGATGAAGCCCAGAACGTAAGGCAGATTGCTGTCGATCGAGAAAGTCTGCGAGCTGAACGGCTGGATGTCGATCTCCGGCCGCGCCGCCAGCGGATGGTTCGGCACGCTCCCGAACAGGTCCTTGATCTTGGCCAGCGTGGCCGCCGGATCCACGTCGCCCACCACCAGCAGGATCATGTTCGACGGTGTATACCACTTCTCGTAAAAGTCCTTGAGCATGGCGCCGGTGGTGGCCTCAAACGACGGCCGCGTGCCCAGCGGATCGTGCGCATAGGGCGTGCCGGCAAACATCGCCCCGTTCAGCCGGTCGATGAACTTGTACGTGGGGTTGGAAAGGTCGCGCTGCACCTCCTGCTCGATTGCCCCCTTTTCGTGCGCCCACTCCGCCTGCGAGTCGTCAATGCCCTTCAGGCAGGCGGCCTGCGCCTCCAGCGCCACATTCACATCGGCCGCCGGAACCGTGGCGAAGTACTGCGTAATGTGCTGCTGCGTGTCGGCGTTGTTTTCGCCGCCCAGCAGCGCGTAGATGGCCGCCGTCTGGTCGGCTGTCATGCCCGCGCAGCCACGGAAAGCCATGTGCTCCTGCGCGTGGGCCATGCCCGGAAACCCATCCGGCGTCTCGTTACCGCCTACCATGAAATTCGCCTCCACCGTGGCCACCGGCGCCAGCGTGCTGCGAATAATGACCACCCGCGCGCCGTTGTCCAGAGTGGCGCGGGTTACGTCGCCGGCCGGCGCGGCCGTGTTCTGCTGCGCAGAAAGAGCAATTGCCGAAGTCAGCAACAGCAAAGGCAAAATGCGAAGGTTTTTCAAAGAGAGGTCTCCGTTTTTCGGATTCGGCGCGCGGAAAGTCGCGCCATTCTTCCATCCTATGCAATCTGACCGGTTCGATGGCGAGGAAATGGGACTGGTTGTTCCTGCGCGTCGCTCCACGCAGGTTGTTCCCCATGCAGGGAATTAGACGCAGACCGGCCATTCTCGCGCATCCATGAGTAAGAACTAAATGTAGCTAGATATCGATACAGCCTATCGATCCGGCAACTAAATACTGTCAGGGTGCCCCATCCATTTCCGCGCTTTTTTGCGGAAATGGGTGGGAATACGATGCACTGTTTTATGGCCGGATCAATAACTCACCGTAACCCGAACCCCACTGCCGCGCGGAGTTCATACTAATGCAATCCGGGGTTACTGGTCAGTGCCGCTCGGCGCAATGACAGAAATCCGGAGAAAGGATGGCCGATACTCTGCCGGAAGGAATCGGATGGTAAAGGTGTGGTGCCTTTCTGCCTCTGCGCCGGAGGCGCAACGTACGCTAGCCCCGCGCTTCAGCGTGTTGAGGGCTTAAGGCTGTATTCATGCTGCGCGGGGGCGCAATGCAGGTTATTGAGAACCGCATAAGGAATGTGCGAGCAGGCGCGCCGTAGGCGCAATGATCGTTAGCCCCGCGCTTCAGCGCGGGGAAAGGGAATCCCGCAATACCGTTGTGAAGTCCCGTAGGGACGGTGCAAGGACATTTCATTTGCAGGAATCATTAACCCCGCGCTTGAGCGTGTTGAGGGCTTAAGGTCGTATTCATTCTGCGCCGGAGGCGCAACGTACGCTAGCCCCGCGCGTCAGGGGTGCGTGTGGCGCGTTTTGCGGTTGAGTTTCAAGTCTCGTAGGGACGGTGGATATTTGCCGTCATCCGAAAACGTATCGTGCGTCGTATTCGATCCCGCAGCTGTGCAAGAGCGCGGTGAATTCCTCTTCGAAGCAGCGCTTGCGGTGATGCCGCTCCTGATTACGGATATATTTCTTCACCACCGGCACCTGGGAAGGACTCACACTGAATGCGCCATACCCTTCCTGCCATGAGAAGCCCGGCCCCATCCAGCGAGAAGAGCTGCCCTTGAGCTTCTGAACCGTGGCAGCCAGGGATTGGGTGGCGGGCAGGGTGAAGAGCAGGTGAATGTGGTCCGCGGTTCCACCGGCGGTGATCAAGGGGAAACCTTCGCTCCGCGCAATGCCGCCCAGATACGCGTACAGGTCTGCCATGCGATCCGCGGCAATGAGAGGCTTGCGCTCTTTTGTGCTGAAGATGCAATGGATGAAATTGCTGGCGTATGTATGGGCCATGCTTGCACCGTCCCTGTGGGACTCCCATTCTATAGCGGAGTTTCCATCCTCTGCTCAGGCTGACACGCAGAGTTTGTCGGTGCTGCGCTGCGCGGCTGCGCAGATATGGCTGGCAGAAGCGCGGCTGCGCAGATTCAAGGGAGCAGCCCCGTAGGCGCGGTAGTTGCCAGCCCCGTGCTTCAGTATGGGGTAGCATGGCCATGGTTTGTTTTCCAGTCCCGTAGGGACGGTGCCGGTTCCAACAGATCGCACGGCCTGCACGATTTTGTTTTGCATTCCGCCGTCCCGACGGGACTCCGCAATCAAATTTCGCGGCCGTCCCCCACGCTGAAGCGCGGGGCTAACGGGCATTGCGCCTACGGCGCGAGGCGCGAGCGTCCGACTTTAGTTTGTCCTTCGTCGGCTTTGAGACGTGGACTACTCAACTAAGCGTGTGCGGTAGCAACAAAGCCGATCTGTTTCCTCAATTATTCTTCCGATTTGAAATAGGCCACGCAGATAATCTCGGCTTTGGGAATATTCATCCGGATTAGCTCGCCATCCATTTCTTTCGGGCTGGCCTCGAAGGTAGCGAAAAATGAGTCGCCCATCTCTAGAGAAGAGACCACAATAAGGGTGACGTCCGGCTACTTGTGTTCCTGAAACAAGTTCCAATGGATGTGGTTAACCCAGCGGGTATTCACTGACAGCACGGCTAGAGGAACGTTCGGTGCCATATGCCTCAGCCCACCATGGCTCTTTGCGAGGTTCGTATCTGGTTAGCGCGAACTCCGTCTTGCAATCCAGCCACCCTTTCGCTATGATTTAAAAATGTGTCCGGAGCAGAATTCCGGACCGTCAATAACACCACGGCTTTTGGACTTCTGACCGGATGGGCGGCGTTAAAAAGGCTGCTCCGGAAGGTTGGTCGAGTTACCCGCAAAGCGGGGCTGGCAAAAGCGGTGGGAGACGAGGAAAGAATGCCTAAAGTCAGCAAGAATATTGCGAAGGCGCGCGCCGCCGTCAGCAAACCCGCCTATCCGCTTCCGGAGGCGGTGGACCTGCTCAAGCAGGTCAAATACGCCAAATTCGATGAAACTGTGGACCTGACCCTGCGTCTGGGCGTCGATACCCGCCACGCTGACCAGATGGTCCGCGGCACCGTGGTTCTGCCGCACGGCCTGGGCAAAACCAAGACCGTGGCCGTGATCGCCACCGGCGACCGCCAGAAGGAAGCCCAGGACGCCGGCGCCGACTTCGTGGGCGGCGAAGAGATGGTGGAGAAGATCCAGAAGGAAAGCTGGACCGCCTTCGACGCGCTGATCGCCACGCCCGACATGATGAAGGTGGTGGGCCGCCTGGGCAAGGTGCTCGGCCCCAAGGGCCTGATGCCCAACCCCAAGACCGGCACGGTGACCATGGACGTTGCCGCCGCGGTCAAGGAGATCAAGGCCGGCAAGGTCGAGTTCCGCGCCGACAAGACCAGCCTGGTCCACGTCCCCGTGGGCAAGCTGAGCTTCGACGCGCAGAAGCTGGTCGACAACGCCACCTCGGTCATCAACTCGATCGTGCGCGCCAAGCCCTCGGCAGCCAAGGGCAAATACGTCAAGAGCGTTACCCTGAGTTCGACCATGGGCCCCGGCGTGCCGCTCGATTCGGCAATCATCGACGCAGCCGGCAAGCACTAGACAGAGATCAGTTGTCAGGGATCAGGGGTCAGTTGGTGTGTGCCGCGATAAACGACGTGCCCGGACTGATTGGGATTTGGAATGAAAGAGCCGCTCGGTGCGGCATTTAGCGAGGCAGGAGTCAGCGGAAATGGCGGACGGGTGGATTGGTTTTTGACTGATCTCTGACCACTGATCTCTGATCTCTGTCGTAGCGGAGCGAAGACATGGCAATTTCGAAAGCAAAGAAGAACGAGAAGGTCGAGCTGCTAACCAGGGAACTGGAAGGCTCGACGACCGCGATTATCGGCACCTTCAGCAAGCTGACGGTGGCCAAGGATTACGAGTTGCGCAAGGTGATCCGCGAGGTCGGCGGCCGCTATCGCGTGGTCAAGAACAAGCTTGCTCCCATTGCCGGCAAGGGCACCGGCGTCGAGGCGGCGCTCCAGGGTCTCAAGGGCGTCAACTCGGTGGCCTTCACCTCCGGCGATCCGGTGGCTCTGGCCAAGGTCTTCGCCAAGTGGGCGGGCGACAATGCCGAGTTCCAGTTCAAGCTGGGCATCGTGGATGGCAAGCTGTTGAATGTCGACGAGGTCAAGTCGCTGGCCACCATGCCGGGCAAGGAAGAGATCTTCGCCAAGCTGCTCTTTCTCATCAATGCTCCGGCGCAGCGCCTGGCTACCGTGCTCAACGCCACCGGCCGCGATCTGGCCGTGGTGCTCGGCCAGGGCGTCGAAAAGGAAAAGTTTGCCGCCGAAACTGCGGCGTAGGTCTGGCATCGCACCCTTTTCGCAGAAGAACGCGAAAAAGGATGTGGCGTTCCAGGTTGGATAAGTTTTGGTTAGACAGGTTTAGGCCGCAAGGCACTTCGAAGGGGCGCGGGTCTGGCGCATCGGAAACCTTCGCAGGCAGCTGAGCCGGCCACGGAAAGACAAATTCAAACGGTTCTGATTGGAGAAGAAAAATGGCGGATATCGCGCAGTTGGAAGAGCAGATTGTTTCGTTGAGCCTGCTGGAAGCAGCGGCTCTGGTGAAGAAGCTGGAAGAGCGCCTCGGCGTCTCGGCCGCAGCGGCAGCTCCGGTTGCCGCGGCAGGCGGCGGTGCCGGCGCGGCAGCTCCGGTGGTTGAGGAGAAGACCGAGTTCCAGGTCATCCTCAAGGATGCCGGCGCCAACAAGATCAACACCATCAAGGCTGTACGCGAGGTTACCTCGCTCGGCCTGAAGGAAGCCAAGGACCTGGTCGACGGCGCTCCCAAGGCGCTGAAAGAGAACGCGACCAAGGACGAGGCTGAGGCCATCAGGAAGAAATTCGAAGGCGTGGCCACAGTCGAGGTCAAGTAGCTTCCAGCCACTTGCAAGGACGCCGTGGGCGCGCTACTATAAAGGTTGCGCGCCTTCACGGTTCTTTCCTGTTGAACGGGTTTGGGCCTGTTGCAAGGCTTGGACTGGTGACTGTTTCACGGGTTTGACATGGCGCGTTCTTTCATCTCAGCGAGAGGCACAGGAAAGGCGTTCGTGCGGCGGAATCGGGCGCGAAGTCTTCGGCGGCAGATGCGCCGAATGAGTTAAATGCTTGAATGCCAATGGTTTGTCTGATGGTCAGGCGGGCATCCATTGATGAGGGTAGAGTGGCTGGCAAGTTGCGGTAGAAGCGAGCTTGGGATCGGCGAGAACAGGGCAAACGAATTCGGATGGGAGCACAGGTAACCGGCCGCGCTCGTGAGGCATTGCGTCCTCGCGAGCTTTTCGTGTCTGGCTACCGGCATCAACAGTACAGGATATTTTCTCCCCCGGCCCTGCGCGCGTAATCTCCCATCGCGGTTTTCCCGATCTTCGGGCCAAACCGCGCGCTTGCTTCCTGCGATTGTGCGCAGTCTAGCCGAATGGGCAGATGCGTTGCAATGCCCAGCACGCGTGATGCGCGCGGCCCTCGCGTAACCTCCTGACCGGATACTTCCGGCCTGTTGCGGGAACCCCCCGCGGAACGGCCGGACTCGCATGCAGACCGCGGCTGCGGACCTGCAAGTCTGGTTTTTCGACGGATTCACCGTAATCTTCCGGCGCCACCGAGTCTCAGGCGCCGGCCCGGCACGCGGCAGACCATTGCCTGCGCGCCTGACCGACGAGGCTCAGGAGTGATCATGTCCCACGAGAAGCGCGCGATTCGCAGCAGGCTCGATTTTTCCAAGATTCCCACCGCAACCCAGATTCCCAACCTGATTGAAGTGCAGCGCCGCTCCTATGAGCGCTTTCTGCAGATGGACAAGCTGCCCAACGAGCGCGACGACTCGGGGCTCCAGTCGGTCTTCGTGTCGGTCTTCCCCATTACCGATTTCCGCGGCATCTCGCAGCTCGACTTCGTGGACTTCTCGATCGGCAACTGGGAGTGCAAGTGCGGCCACCTCAAGGGGCTGCATCACCTGCGCACCGCCTGCGTGCATTGCGGCGCCATGGTCATCACCGATCCCTTCCTGCCCGGCGACGTGCTCTGCCAGAAGTGCGGCACCTACAACCGCAACGTACCCGACTTCTGCAACAAGTGCGGCGACCCGGTCAGCCTGCAGCTCAAATACGATCAGCAGGAGTGCGAAGAGCGCGGCATGACCTTCTCGGCCCCGCTCAAGGTCACCGTCCGGCTCACCATCTACGACAAGGATCCCGAGACCGGCAACAAGACCATCCGCGACATCAAGGAACAGGAAGTGTTCTTCGGCGACATTCCGCTCATGACGCCCAACGGAACCTTCATCGTGAACGGCACCGAGCGCGTCATCGTTTCCCAGCTCCACCGCTCGCCCGGCGTCTTCTTTGAGACCGCCAACAACCGCACCTACTTCCTGGGCAAGATCATCCCCTACCGCGGCTCCTGGGTAGAGTTCGAGTACGACCAGAAGAACACCCTCTACGTGCGCATCGACCGCAAGCGCAAGTTCCTGGGCACCATCTTCCTGCGCGCCCTCGGCCTGCGCTCCGATGAGGAGATTCTCAAGACCTTCTACACCGTCGACCGCATCCAGGCTCAGGACGGCAAGCTGTTCTGGACGATTCCCGCAGAAGGCAAAGCGACCCACCTGCAGGGCGCCAAGCCGGCTCACGCCGTCGTCCACCACGGCGAGGAGATCGCGCACTCCGGCCGCAAGATCACCGCCCATGCGCTCAAGGCGATTCGCGCCGCGGGCATCGATAAGGTCGAGATCGAGTCGGCCGAGCTCGACGGCACCATCACCGCCTCCGACGTGGTCGACACGGCCACCGGCGAAGTGATCCTCGAGGCCAACGTGGAGCTGACCGCCGACCGCCTGCACAAGGTTCTGGCCTCCGGAGCCGGCAGCATCGAGGTCTTCTTCCCCGACCGCGACGACGTGGGCAACATCATCACCAACACCCTCAAGCGCGACTCGGTGCGCAAGCCGGAAGAGGCGCTGATCGAGATTTACCGCAAGCTGCGTCCCGGCGACCCGCCCACGCTGGACACCGCCACGGCTCTGTTCGAAGGCATGTTCTTCGATCCGCGCAAGTACGACTTCTCGCGCGTGGGCCGCCTCAAGTTCAACATCAAGCTCTATGAAAGCCAGGACGCCACTCAGCTCGATCACCGCACCCTGACGCCCGAGGACTTCTACGCGACCATCCGCTACCTGCTCAAGCTGCGCAAGAATGTCGGCGCGGTCGACGACATCGATCACCTCGGCAACCGCCGTGTGCGCGCCGTCGGCGAGCTGATGGAAAACCAGTTCCGCATCGGGCTGGTGCGCATGGAGCGCGCCATCAAGGAAAAAATGAGCGTGTATCAGGAGCTGTCGACGGCCATGCCGCACGACCTGATCAACGCCAAGCCGGTCATGGCCGCCATCCGCGAGTTCTTCGGCTCCTCGCAGTTGTCGCAGTTCATGGACCAGACCAATCCGCTGTCGGAGATCACCCACAAGCGCCGCCTGTCGGCCCTTGGGCCGGGCGGTCTGTCCCGCGAGCGCGCCGGGTTCGAAGTCCGCGACGTGCACCCCACCCACTACGGCCGCATCTGCCCCATCGAGACGCCGGAAGGTCCCAACATCGGCCTCATCAGCTCGCTCAGCTGCTTTGCGCGCATCAATGAGTACGGCTTCATCGAGTCCCCTTACCGCAAGGTGAAGGACTCGCGCATTCTCGATTACGTCGAGATCGTCAACGCCGGCGAAAGCGGCCTGCGCGTAGGCGACCACATCGAGCAGGAAGAGGGCGTGCGGCTCAACGAGCAGTTGAAGAAGTCCGGCAAGCGCGGCATTGACCACATCCCGTTCAGCTTTTACCTGTCGGCATGGGAAGAGGACAAGCACACCATCGCCCAGGCCAACATCGAGTTCAACCAGGAAGGCCAGATCACCGAGGACCTGGTCAATGCGCGCCGCCAGGGCAACTTTGTGCTGGTCAACCGTGCCGAGGTCGACTACATCGATGTGTCGCCCAAACAGTTGGTGTCGGTGGCCGCGTCGCTGGTGCCGTTCCTCGAGCATGACGACGCCAACCGCGCGCTGATGGGCGCCAACATGCAGCGCCAGTCGGTTCCGCTGCTGGTGGCCGAGGCGCCGCTGGTGGGCACCGGCATGGAGGGCGTGACCGCGCGCGACTCCGGCGCGGTGATCCTGGCCAAGCGCAACGGCATCGTGGACTCGGTCGACTCCGAGCGCATCATCGTGCGCGTCGAAGGCGAGCATCATCCCACCCAGTTGTCGCGCGAGGTAGGTTCCGACATCTACCAGCTCATCAAGTTCAAGCGCTCCAACCAGAACACCTGCATCAATCAGAAGCCGGTGGTCCGCGAGGGCGACCGCGTGCTCAAGGGCCAGGTTATCGCCGACGGTCCCTGCACCGAACAGGGCGAGCTGGCGCTTGGCCGCAACGTGCTCGTGGCCTTCATGCCCTGGCGCGGCTACAACTTCGAAGACGCCATCCTGATCAGCGAAAAACTGGTCAAGGAGGACTACTACACCTCGGTCCACATCGAGGAGTTCGAGATTGAAGCCCGCGACACCAAGCTGGGGCCTGAAGAGATCACCCGCGATATTCCCAACGTGAGCGAACATGCGCTGCGCGACCTGGACGAGAGCGGAGTCATCCGCATCGGCGCCCAGATCGGCCACGGCGACATTCTGGTCGGCAAGGTCACGCCCAAGGGCGAAACCCAGCTCACGCCGGAAGAAAAACTGCTGCGCGCCATCTTCGGTGAAAAGGCCGGCGACGTGCGCGATGCATCGCTCACCTGTCCTCCGGGCATTGAGGGCACGGTGGTGGACGTGCGCATCTTCAGCCGCAAGGGGCAGGAGAAGGACGAGCGCGCCAAGCTGATCGAAGGCGAATACGTGGCCAAGCTCGAAAAGAACCTGGGCGACGAGATTCGCATTCTCACCGACGAGCGCCTCAAGCGCCTGCAGGGAATTCTCGGCGACAAGGAGGTTCTGGCCGACCTGCATGACGAGCGCACCAACAAGCGCCTGCTCGTCAAGGGCGCCATTCTCGATCGCGACACCATCGAGCGCATCTCCACTAAGAACCTCAAGCGCATCCGCTATAACGACAAGGATCCGCGGGTCAACGAGCAGATCGACGAGATCGAGGAGATGACTTCGCGGCAGATCGAAGTGCTGCGCAAGATCACCAACGAGAAGGTGGCCAAGCTGCAGAAGGGCGACGAGCTGCCTCCGGGCGTCATCAAGCTGGTCAAGGTGTACGTTGCCATGAAGCGCAAGCTCTCGGTGGGCGACAAGATGGCTGGCCGTCACGGCAACAAGGGCGTGATCGCGCGCATTCTTCCCGAAGAAGACATGCCGTATCTGCCCGACGGCACGCCGGTCGAGATCGTGCTCAACCCGCTCGGCGTTCCTTCCCGTATGAACGTGGGCCAGATTCTGGAGACGCATCTGGGTTGGGCCGCGCACGTGCTGGGGTTCAGGATCGCCGGACAGGTGCAGGAGGAGATCAAGAAGCTCCAGAACGACGCGGACCAAAACGGCACGGGCCAGAACGGCACAGTGCAGATTGTGGAAAGCGAAGCGAAGGCTGCAGCCAGCATCCGCGAAATCTTCAAGAAAGAGTTCGCCGGCACCGCCACGCTGCGCCAGCTTCTCGAGCTCGACGACGAGATGGTGCTTCGCGTAGGCGCCGGCATGAAGCGCGGCATCTGGTTCGGCACCAATGTGTTCGACGGCGCGCAGGAGGGCGAGATCAAGGCCCTGCTGACCGCTGCCGGGCTGCCGACCTCGGGCAAAACAGCCCTGTTCGACGGCATGACCGGCGATCAGTTCGAGCAGCCCGTCACGGTGGGCTACATCTACATGCTCAAGCTCTCCCACCTGGTCGACGACAAGATCCACGCCCGCTCCATCGGGCCGTACTCGCTCATCACCCAGCAGCCGCTGGGCGGCAAGGCGCAGTTCGGCGGCCAGCGCTTCGGCGAGATGGAAGTGTGGGCTCTTGAAGCCTACGGCGCCGCCTACATCCTGCAGGAGCTGCTCACCGCCAAGTCCGACGACGTCTACGGCCGCACCAAGATCTACGAGGCCATCGTCAAGGGCGAGGCAGCCATCGAGCCCGGCGTGCCCGAATCGTTCAACGTGCTGATCCGCGAGCTGCAGTCGCTCTGTCTGGACGTGGAGCTGATCAAGCGCGCCGACCTCAACCGCAAGGCGCCGGCGCCGGCCGAAGTGGCGGCCGTGGCCGACTAACGCGTGTGCCTTTCCAGGTCTCCCAATCGAGACCTGGAGCGCACCGCCCGCCGGTTGCAATCGTTTTTCCAGGGTCCTTCTTGAAAGCGGCACACGCCGCTACCCGGGAAGGAAGGATCCTCAAATCAGTCCCGGGAAAGACCGCGGCGTGCGCCGAAAAGCCCGCCAGGGAGGGTCGCCTTGTTCCGTTCGAACCCGTTTGAGCTTACCAGCCCCATCACCGACTTTGACGCCATCCGCATCATGCTGGCTTCCCCGGAAAAAATCCGGAGCTGGTCGCACGGCGAAGTCACCAAGCCGGAGACCATCAACTACCGCACCTTCAAGCCGGAGCGCGACGGCCTGTTCTGCGCCCGCATCTTCGGCCCCGTGACGGACTGGGAGTGCCTGTGCGGCAAATACAAGCGCATGAAGCACCGCGGCGTCATCTGCGACAAGTGCGGCGTCGAAGTCACAGTGAGCAAGGTGCGCCGCGAGCGCATGGGCCACATTGAGCTGGCCTCGCCGTGCTCCCATGTCTGGTTCTTCAAGGGTCTGCCCTCGCGCATCGGCCACCTGCTCGACATCTCCCTGCGCGACCTCGAGAGCATTCTCTACTTCGAGTCCTACGTCGTCGTCGATCCCGGCGACGCCCCGGTGCGCGAGCGCGAGATCATCAAGGACGAGACCCGCTTCCGCGAGCTCGACCAGCAGTTCCGCCCCTCCGGCTTCAAGGCCATGATGGGCGCTGAAGCCATCAAGGAGCTGCTCAAGCGCGTCACCATCGAAGACCTGGCAGTCGAGCTGCGCGAGCGCATGAAAACCGAGACCTCGGCGCAGAAGAAGATTAAATACGCCAAGCGGCTCAAGGTTGTCGAGGCCTTCCGCAAGAGCGCCAACAAGCCGCAGTGGATGATTCTCGACGTGCTGCCGGTCATTCCCCCGGAGCTGCGCCCGCTGGTGCCGCTCGATGGCGGCCGCTTCGCCACCTCCGACCTCAACGACCTCTATCGCCGTGTCATCAACCGCAACAACCGGTTGAAGAAGCTGATGGACCTGCACGCGCCCGAAGTCATTGTCCGCAATGAAAAGCGCATGCTGCAGGAAGCCGTCGACGCGCTGTTTGACAACGGCCGCCGCGGCCGCGTGCTGCGCGGCGCCAACAACCGCCCCCTCAAGTCGCTCTCTGACACCCTCAAGGGCAAGCAGGGCCGCTTCCGCCAGAACCTGCTCGGCAAGCGCGTCGACTACTCCGGCCGTTCGGTCATCGTAGTCGGCCCCGAACTCAAGCTGCACCAGTGCGGCCTGCCCAAAAAGATGGCTCTCGAGCTCTTCAAGCCATTCATCTATCACCGCCTCGAGCAGACCGGCCAGTGCACCACCATCAAGCAGGCCAAGGAGATGGTGGAGATGCAGGAGCCGGTGGTGTGGGACATCCTTGAGGAAGTCATCAAGGACCACCCGGTGCTGCTCAACCGCGCTCCCACCCTTCACCGCCTCGGCATCCAGGCCTTTGAGCCGGTGCTGGTGGAAGGCAAGGCCATCAAGATTCACCCGCTGGTCTGCACCGCCTTCAACGCCGACTTCGACGGCGATCAGATGGCCGTCCACATTCCGTTGTCGCCCGAAGCGCAGATTGAAGCCAGCGTGCTCATGCTCGCTTCGCACAACATCCTGTCGCCGGCCTCCGGTCAGCCCATCACCGTGCCCACCCAGGACATGGTGCTCGGCCTCTACTACCTCACCAAGGCCAAGAAGGGCTCGCGCGGCGAAGGCCGGGTGTTCGCCAACACCGAAGAAGTGCTCATGGCACTGGAAGCCCGCGAGGTCGAGACTCTCTCGCCCATCCGCCTGCGCTACACCGGCAACGTGCTCGACATGACCACGGCCTACGACGATCAGGACCTGGTGCACACCGATCCGGTCGACTTCAACAAGGAGTACATCAACACCACCGTCGGCCGCGTCATTCTCAATGACGCTCTGCCGCCCGGCATGCCGTTCATCAACGGTCTGCTCAAAAAGAAGGGCATCGGCCAGTTGGTGAACTACTGCAACCAGAATCTCGGTCTGGAGATCACCGTCGGCATGCTCGATCGCATCAAGTCGCTCGGCTTCCAGTTTGCCACCCGCTCGGGCCTGTCCGTGGGCCTGGATGACATGGTCATTCCCGCCAGCAAGTACACCGTGGTCGACGAAGCCGACAAGAAAGTCATCGAAGTCCAGAAGCAATATATGGACGGCGCCATCACCAACGGCGAGCGGTCCAACAAGGTCATCCAGATGTGGTCGGCGGTCACCGACAAGGTGGCCGACGAGATGTTCGGCAACATGAAGCGCGCCGATGAAGAGGGCGCCATGAACCCGATCTACATCATGGCCGACTCCGGCGCCCGCGGTTCCAAGCAGCAGATCCGCCAGCTCTCCGGCATGCGCGGACTCATGGCCAAGCCCTCCGGCGAAGTCATCGAGACTCCCATCACGGCCAACTTCCGTGAAGGCCTCACCGTGCTCGAGTACTTCATCTCCACCCACGGCGCGCGCAAGGGCCTGGCCGATACGGCGCTCAAGACCGCCGACTCCGGCTACCTGACCCGCCGCCTGGTCGACGTGGCCCAGGATGTCATCGTCACCGAGAACGACTGCGGCACGGTCGAGGGCATCTACGTCGGATCCATCGTCGAATCCGGCGAGATCATCGAGCCGCTGCGCGACCGCATTATCGGCCGCGTCTCGCTCGAGCGCATCAAGGACTACGACGGTAACGTGGTGATCGACGTCAACCAGCAGATCGACGAGGACATCGCTTCGGCCATTCAGGGCGCGGGCGTGGAGAAGGTCAAGATCCGCTCCGTGCTCACCTGCGAATCCCGCCGCGGCGTCTGCGCGCTCTGCTACGGCCGCAACCTCGGCTCCGGCCGCATGGTCGAGCTGGGCGAAACCTGCGGAGTCATTGCCGCCCAGTCCATCGGCGAACCGGGCACGCAGTTGACCATGCGTACCTTCCACGTAGGCGGCACGGCCAGCCGCGTGGCCGACAAGTCGCGCCTTGACGCCAAGAACAACGGCTTCGTGCGCTTCATCAACCTCAGCACCGTCCAAAGTAAGGACGGCGCGCTGGTGGCGATGAACCGCTCCGGCTCCATCGCCGTGGTGGACGAGCGCGGCCGCGAAAAGGAGCGCTACGTGGTTGTCTACGGCGCGCGCCTGCGCGTCAAGGACGGAGAAGCGGTCAAGCTGGGCGAGCTGCTGGCCGAGTGGGATCCGTACACCTACGCCATCCTCACCGAGATCGGCGGCACCGTGCAGTTCAAGGACCTGCAGGAAGGCATCACGCTCAACGAGGAAGTGGACGAAGTCACCGGCCTCTCCCGCTGGGTGGTTGCCGACTCGCCCGACGAAAAGCGGCAGCCCGCTTTCCTGATCAAGAACGCCAAGGCCAACAAGCGTTATCTGTTGCCCCGCGGCGCTCACCTCATGATCCAGGAAGGCGACGAGGTCGGTCCCGGCGACGTGCTGGCCAAGATCCCCAAGGAGTCCACCCGCACCAAGGACATCACCGGCGGTCTGCCCCGCGTGGTCGAGCTGTTTGAAGCCCGCAAGCCGCGCGAGACGGCCATCATCTCCGAGATCGACGGCGTTGTTCGCTTCGGCGAAGTGTCCAAGGGCCAGCGCAAGATCTACGTCACCGCCGACAACGGCGACGAGAAGGAGTACTCGGTTCCACGCGGCATCCACGTCAACGTGCAGGAAGGCGAACGCCTGCGCGCCGGCGACCCGCTCATGGACGGCCCGCTCAACCCGCACGACATTCTTGCCGTGCTGGGCGAAAAGGAGCTGCAGTCTTACCTGGTGAACGAAATCCAGGAAGTCTACCGTCTGCAGGGCGTGGCCATCTCCGACAAGCACATCGAAGTCATCGTGCGGCAGATGCTGCGCTGGGTGCGCATCGACGAAGTGGGAGACACCAACTTCCTGCTCGAGCAGCAGGTCGACCGCTTCCGCTTTCGCGAAGAGAACGAGCGCGTGCTGCAGGCAGGCGGCCGTCCGGCTATCGGCCGTCCGCTGCTGCTCGGCATCACCAAGGCATCGCTCTCCACTGACAGCTTCATCTCCGCGGCCAGCTTCCAGGAAACCACCCGCGTTCTGACTGAAGCCAGCATCAACGGAGCCATCGACAACCTGCGCGGCCTCAAGGAGAACGTCATCGTCGGCCGTCTTATCCCCGCCGGCACCGGCCTCGAGTACTACCGCAACGTCCAGCTCTCGCCGGAGCTGGAAGAAGCGGCGGCCCGCGTGCAGCAGGAGGTTTCGGCGGAGATCGAAGCCGCCGAGCGCGAACTGGAGCTTATGCGCCAGGAAGGCGAAGCCGAAGAGATGGCGGCCGAGTAACGCTGCCCTCTGCGCACCAACTCAAAAGGCCCGGAGAGATCCGGGCCTCTTGCTTTCTCCCCTTTTACTTTCTCACTGAGCGATCTTTACGAGCGGTTTTCCGGCGCCAGCTCCTGGTCGGCCTGGCGCGTCTTCCCGGACCGTCCGCGCCGCGGACGCGACTGCTTGATCCCGTACATGGCGGAGTCGGCGATGCTCAGCAGGCTGTCCTTCGTTACGCCGTCGTCGGGATACAGCGCAATGCCGATGCTGGCCGAACCGTGTATTACGTAGCCGTCGCCCGGAAATGGCCGCTCAAAGCAGCCCTCCAGGCGCAGCGCAATCTCTTCCACATCCGCGCGGCTGCGCACGTTGGGCACCAGTACGGCAAACTCGTCGCCGCCCAGCCGCGCCAGCATGTCGCCGGGGCGAAGCTGCTGCTTCATCCGCGCCGCCACTTCCTGCAGATACAGGTCGCCGGCGCGGTGGCCGTGCTCGTCGTTCACCTGCTTGAAGTCGTTCAGGTCGATGTACAGCAGCCCGAAGATGGCCACCGTTGCGCGCGCAGACTCGATCAGATGTTCCAGGTGCCGCTCCAGCGCAAAGCGGTTTTCGATATCGGTGAGCAGATCGAACTCCGAGCGGTGGACAAGGTCGAAGTAGAGCCGCGAGGTATCGATGGCCAGCGTGGCCAGTCCCGCGCCCGTCTGCAGCGCCTCTGTCTCCGCCGCGCATACCTCGGTGTAGGAGTCAAAGGCCGCAAAGATCGAGCCGTGCGCCGCGCCCGATCGCCCCGTGATCCGCTGTTCCTCGATGCGCAGCGACGTATCGGCCAGATCGGGCGGACAGTTGCCGATCCGCACCCCCTCGCCGATCTGGCACCAGCAGGCCGCGCCATTCAGCTTCACAGACACTAACTCGGTAACCCGCTCCAGAATCTCGCTCAGCGGCCGCGAATTGTTAATGTCTTCGAGAATGCGTCCGCGCCGCTGCTCGGCATACGCCAGCACGCCGATCCGGCGCCGCACCTTGCGCTCCACCAGCCACTCCCGCACCCCCACGGCGAACAGCGCAATCAGCAGCAGCCCGGCCACAAAGGCAAGATGGCTGGTGGTGAGCAACGAGGGTCTGGCCACCACGGCAACGTCGCTCGGCGAGCGCAGCAATAGATTGAAAGGCGCGTTGCCGCTGAAAGGCGCCGAATTTTCCACGATGCAGATGCCTGTGACCCGGATCGTCGATCCCTGCGGAATGTCCGCCAGCGCCAGCAGATCGCCGCCTGTATGAGCGCCTTTGTAGATGGCCGAGAAGACGTAGCCGTCGTTCGACAGCACGTACTCGTCCTGCCCGGCCTTGCGTACCACCATCACCACCTTGCCTTCCAGCGTCACTAGGTCGAAGATGGGCTTGGTGGCAATCAGATCCTCCAGGCTCATTGCCTGCGGCGTCACCGGGGCCGCCACGCCGGTGTCTCGAATCTCGCTTCCCGACAGCTCCAGAAATCCGTCGCTCACTCCCGGAAATCCGGTGGCCTCCGCCACGTTGCCGAGCCGTATCGGCGCGTAGCTGCGGGTCTTGATCCACAGGCTCGTAGCACCGTTCTGCAGCACCAGCGCGGCCCCTGGCTCGTAGTAGGTCACGCTGCCGTGAACCAGCACCCGCCCGGTCAGGTTCTGCACGTGAGAGCTGCCGATGACGTCGCTCATCGGCGTCGCCGGCAATGACCATGGATCAGCCGCGGCCGCTTTCACAATCTTGATGTTCGCCGGGCTGGAGATGTGCAGCAGAATGCCGGTAAGCTGCTGCCTGCCGTCGAGCCGCCCGCTGGCCACCCCGGTAATATCGGCTTCGGCATCGATCAGCCCGTTCATCTGGCTGGCGTCGCCGCCGTCCAGCGACGCATCGATGTATCCGCCGTCGGTAAGGATGCGCAGCGTGGCGCTCCGGCCCTTCACCGCCGCCGACCGGTCCACGTCGGCAGCGCGAATCACGCCGTGTACTGTCACCAGCATGGAGTCGAATTGCGCCTGGATCAGTTCGTCGAAAGTGGCCGGCGCCGGCTGCGGAACATCGCCATGGCTCAGCAGCGTAATGTCGTTCGAGAAAACCACAGGCCGAAAGCCGGCCTCGGTCGTGCCCTTCACCAGCACCCGGTCGCCGGGAACCAGCGCGGCGGTTCTGGCGGCTTTCACAAACACGGCCTCCTGGCCGTCCTGGACAAAAAGCTCGTTCCGGCTACCCCGAAAATAAGTGACCGTCGCCTTGAAAGCTACCGGCAATCCCTCGCCTGCCTGCTGGCTGCTGAGCAGCCTGACCGCGTGCAGCGTTGTCAAAGACGCGGGCGCAGCCGGCGACAGGGTGGCCATCCCAACCAGCGCCAGGGCTACTGAGACGAGTCTTTTCATTGCCAATGATCCGGGCTTACCCATACGGCCTTTCCGGATTCCTATACCCCATGCATGTCGCGTCCCTGAAGCTGAATCGGATGCGACGGGTCAAGACTGACAGGCCGTTCAGAGCAGCAAACTGGAGAGAATAGGGTCGCGTTCATCTTACTATCAGACAAATCTGTTTAATAGCCCCTTTTGTGGGAGTAACCCCTTTTGTCTGTGCATCGCAATGCCGCAAACGATGCACCGGCATGTCAAATCGGCCCACCGAGACAGGGCGCATGATTTCGTGATTTCATGAGATTTCATGATCTGTGCAGCCGCACTAAAATGGGACAGGTCCCGCAAGCCGATACCCGCCCCTCAGCCTTCAGGCGCCTCGGGCCGGCCCCTATTGATCCGGTAACCAAATACTGTCAGGGTGCCCCATCCATTTCCGCGTTTTTTGCGGAAATGGGTGGGAATACGATGTCACTGTTTTATTGCCGGATCAATAAGACGCATCCGTCGAATGGTCGATCTGGTGGTCGATCCTTTGACGGTTGCCGATTTTATCGCTTGTCGGTGATGCTTGCAGGGCAGAATATTCAGCAATTCCAACGTTCTTTGGCGCTCCGTTTCTCCGCCCGGCAACAGCAGGAGTTGAAACAGATTGATTGAATTCTGGAAGGTCGACCGATGACCAGAGAAGGGTCTCTATTTTCGAGCTGGGGCCATGCCTTTGCCTTCTGGGCCGGTTGCGCCGCCGTCACCGTCGGAGTTCTGCTGCACGTTCCCATGTTTCTCATGGGCCGCGCCACCCACTACAGGCTGGTTGGCATGCCCATGGGCACCGGCATGCTCATCGGCATGGGGCTCATCGTCGCCGGATTTATGGCTACCGCCTATGGGCTCATTCCCAGCCGTGGCGGCAAAAGCTCAACTCTGGACGAGATCGCTCCGCCCGAGGATGCGCCTCTTACCCGCGCCCACTGGATGCAAATCATCATCCTTGCCGCCGCGCTCATTATCGACGTGATGAAAGCCGCCACCCTCGGCTTCGTCGTTCCCGGCATGCGGGTCGAGTACGGCCTCACCTTCGCCGGTGTGGCCGTGCTGCCGTTCTCCGGCCTGCTCGGCACCACCGTTGGATCGTTCCTGTGGGGTGCGCTCGCCGACTTCTACGGCCGCCGCGCTTCCATCCTGCTCGCCGCCGTCATCTTCATGGGCACCTCCATCTGCGGAGCCATGCCTTCCTTCGCCTGGAACATCTTCATGTGCTTCCTGATGGGCCTAGGCGCCGGCGGCATGCTGCCGGTGGCCTACGCCCTGCTGGCCGAAATCATGCCCACCCGACATCGCGGCTGGTGCCTGGTGCTGGTCGGCGGCATCGGCAGCATCGGAGGCTACTTCGCCACCAGCGTCTTGTCGGCGCTGCTCCAGCCGCACTTCGGTTGGCGCATCATGTGGCTCATCAACCTTCCCATCGCCCTTCTTCTGGTCCTCGTCAGCCCCGCCCTTCAGGAGTCGGCGCGCTTTCTGCAAAGCATGGGCCGCACCCAGGAAGCACGCGAAACCCTGGCCCGCTTCGGCATCTCGTTCGATGCCGCCAGGCCCGCGCAAACCCGGCCGCGGAATCTTCCCTCCACCGCGTCTCCGCTCAAAATTCGCAGCCTCATCGGCATTACCTGCGCGCTCACCCTCACCGCGCTGTGCGTGGGCTTTGTGAACTTCGGCGTGCTGCTGTGGCTGCCCGGCAGCCTCATGCGCGAGGGCCGCAGCATGGGCGCAGCCAGCCGCCTTATCGCGCGCTCCACCCTCATCGCCGCGCCCACCATCGCCCTGTCCGCCTGGCTATACAGCGTCTGGAGCACCAAGCGCACGCTCATCCTCGCCGTCGGCGTCACCACTCTGGGCCTGGCCGCCACTCTGCTGCGCGACAACGGCCTGCTGCACTTTCTCTCCAGCCCCATTCTTCCCGTGTCGCTGCTCATCGTCGGCACCAGCGGAATCATCTCCATCCTGTTGCCCTACGCCGCTGAAAACTACCCGCTCCGAGTGCGTGGCCGCGCCACCGGATGGGTGGCGGGCTTCAGCAAGAGCGGCGGCCTGCTCGCTCAGGGACTGGGCGCATTGGCGCTGGTTCCGGCTCTGGGCGTTGCCGCCGGAGCCGTGGCCATTCCCTGCGTGCTCTCGATGCTGCTCCTCGTTTTCTTGGGCCGCGAAACCCACCGCCGAGATCTGCGCGAGCTGGAAGTGTTGCAGCCCGCCATTGCGCAGGAGACGGCGCTAGGCGCGGATTGACGGCGCGCGGATTCAGGGAACGGATTGAAAGATCGACAAACTCTCCACATCCGGTCACTCCAATCGGATGAACGCTTTTTGTTGGCGAATCAGGTTCCGTGTGGGCGTATCAAGTAGTGCAGTGCCGCGTAGTGCAGTGCCATGCCCGCTTTCGTCCCGGAGGGACGGCCGACAATAGCCCATGGACAAGCGAAGCGCAGTCCTGGGAAGACGAAACCTTAGCACAAGGCAGCCCCGGAGGGGCGGCGCGAACCCATTGCGCAGTTCTTCCCATGTTCATGCGATTGCCCTCCTCATCGTGTTCACAACCTGCAAGCACTCCACGCCAGGCGCTACACTGGTTGAGAACGGCAAACCAACAGCCAATGGCCAGAAAACTCCGCGTAGGCATTCTCTTTGGCGGCCGCAGCGGCGAGCATGAAGTCTCGCTGCTCTCCGCCGCTTCCATCCTCAAGGCGATCGACCGCGACCGGTTCGACGTAACCCCCATCGGTATCACCAGGGAAGGGCGCTGGCTGGCTGCTGCCGATGCGCGCAGCCTGCTTGAAACCGGCGCGAGCGCTGCCCCACGCCATTTCCGCGCCGGCGATCCGGATACGACGCCCGGCGCCCGGCTGCTGCAGGAAGGCATTCCCACACTGCTGGCGCCCGAGCCGGACAGCTCCGCGGCCCTGGGCCGCAGCCCACGCGCCAATCGTCAGGCTCTGGGCGGCCAGTCTCTCGACGTGGTTTTTCCCGTCCTGCACGGCACCTTTGGCGAGGACGGCACCATCCAGGGACTGTTCGAGCTGGCCGGCATTCCCTATGTCGGCTCCGGGGTGCTGGGCTCGGCCGCGGGCATGGACAAGGACGTGATGAAGCGGCTCTTTGCCCAGGCCGGGCTGCCCATCGTCAAGCATGTAACCGTGCTGCGCGCTGACTGGGAAAAGTCGCCGCGCAAAGCCGTCGCCCACATTGAGGCCGCGCTCCGTTATCCGCTCTTCGTCAAGCCCGCCAACCTGGGATCGTCGGTCGGCATCTCCAAGGCCCACGACCGCCGGGAACTGGGCCCGGCGCTCAAGCTGGCCGCGCGCTACGACCGCAAGCTGGTCATCGAGCAGGGCGTGGGCGGCGCAAAGAGCCGCGCCCGCGAGCTGGAAGTTGCCGTGCTCGGCAATGACGCGCCAAAGGCCAGCGTGGTCGGCGAGATCATTCCCGGCAAGGAGTTCTACGACTACGAGGCCAAGTATCTGGCCGAGGGCTCCACGCCGGTCATTCCCGCCAGCCTGTCCCGCGCCGAAGAAAAGCAGATACGCGACATGGCCGTCCAGGCCTTTCGCGCCTGCGACCTATCCGGCCTGGCCCGCGTGGATTTCCTCATGGAACCCGGTAGCAGGCGGCGCATTTACCTCAACGAGGTAAACACTCTGCCCGGCTTTACCCGGATCAGCATGTATCCAAAGCTGTGGGAGGCCACCGGACTGAGCTACCAGGACCTGATTACCCGCCTGATCGAGCTGGCCCTTGAGCGCCAGCAGGAAAAAAGCCGCACCAGCTACAGCCGCGGAGAGTAGCCCAGTCGACAGCAGCCCCCGATCCGTCAGCCGGCTCCCTGATCGGCCCTGCCGCTGCCTCACGCTGCGGCTTTGTTTCCGCCGCTCTGGGAACATGTATCCTCGTACCGGCGTCTAAGCTTAATGTGGACAGATGATTTCGGCCCGGCCGCCGTCACAGTCCGCCGTCAGAGTTCGCCGTATGCTGAATCCGAGGGGTTCCTCCCGATGACTTTGCTTGATGCTCCAGTTTTTGATGAAGTGCGCGACCGCCGCCGCCGCAGGATCTTCACCGGCATCGCGGTTTTGCTGGGAATTCTTTTCATTGCCTGGTGGCTCGTTGCCGGCCGTCCGGTGGACTGGCCGTGGAACTGGGACGCGCACCTGTTTGGCCGCTCTGCCGTCAACCGCTTTCTCACCGCGGTCGAAAAGAACGATCTTCCCAAGGCCTACGGCATCTGGATGCACGACCCCGACTGGCAGAAGCATCCACAGCAGTACACCGTGTATCCCTTCGACCGCTTCCAGAAGGACTGGAGCTCCACCAGCCCCGCCAACGAGTACGGCACCATCAGCAGCCACAAGATCGCCGCGGCCCGCGTCTACGGCAACGTGTTGCTGGTGGCCGTGCTCATCAACGGCCGCAAGAGCGACGCGCTCAATCTCGACTACGATCCCAAAACCAGCACCCTGAACTTTGCCCCTCCCGGCGAAGCCCTGTATCTGGGACCGTAAAATATCCGGGCCGCAGCGTGCTGACTCTATAGCATTTTCGGAACTGCTGTAGACGGAAGCCACACGCTTCAGTGGTTTTTCCTCAACGAAAAGCCCCTTTCATGGCGCCAAAAAATCTACGCATAATGCTGTAAAGTTCGCGGCACAAGTGGATTTTCGGTCGTGTCTCAAGTCGTGTCTCAATTTGACGTGAAGAAATAAAGTTATCGAAATGCAGACTTTGCGGGCACTTCGGAGGCTCTTCGCGAGCCCTTCGCGCTCAGCCCGCGAGGGGCTCCGATATTCCTGAATTGCGATGCGCTGGCCATTTCGGTTATTTTGTGTAGAGTAGTAAGCTACATAGGTACCACATGGCCTCATTCGTATTCAAGCTCTCGTTCTGCATCCTCGCCTCCTCCTCCGCCTTAGCCCAGAGCGCACCCACTCCCGCTGCACTTGCCTTCGATGTGGCCTCAGTCCGCGCCAGCAGGCCCAATGAGCCCCAGCACACCAACGTCCCGCTCGAAAGCGGCTACGTTTACGGCAGCATTAGCCCCGATGACACCCGCGGCGCCTCCGGCGGCCTTCTCATCGCCACTCGCCAGGCGCTTTGGCGCTACATCGTCTTCGCTTACAAACTCTCCGCCACGCAGGAGATGGCACTCCGCTTCAGCATCTATTCCGGTGTACCCAAATCCGGCGCGCCCTTCTGGGTCACCGGCTCGTTCGAGGCCGCGCCTGAGTTCTTCGACATCTCAGCGCGCGCTCCCGCCGATACTTCAATCGACCAGATGCGCCTCATGATGCAGGCCCTCCTCAGCGACCGCTTCCATCTCGCCCTCCACTCCGTCACCGCCAACGCCCCCGTATTCGCCCTCGTCCTGTCCAAACCAGGTCTCACAGGCCCCAACCTCCAGCCCCACCCGCCAACCGATTCCTGCGCCGCCCCTGCCGCACCGAATCAATCCGAATCGGACCACCCCACACCCCGCTCGTCCACCTCGCCCTCCATCGTCGGCGATCTTCCTCCCGTTTGCGGAGTCATCGCCCACGTCCCGTCCTCCGCCCCCGGCATGCACTACGGCGGTCGCGCCGTCCCCCTTTCACTCTTAGCCACCACAATGCCCACCATGACCGGACTCGCCGCAATACCGCGCCCCGTCCTCGACCAGACGGGCCTCTCCGGCCTCTATGACTTCACTCTTCACTGGGACTGGACCCCCGCAGGCATGGAAACCGGAGACAACACCGCTGGATTTTACGAAGCCCTCAAGGCCCAGCTAGGCCTGGAACTCAAGCGCTCCCATGCTCCCATGAGCTTCATCATCGTCGACCACGTCGAGCGGCCATCGGAGAATTAGTGGCCGCAAAAGTTCTCCTGACAATGGGTTATTGATCACTTTGGCTGTCCCGGATTTCAAACTGAGACGCTACCGGATTTTCTTGAGCGAAGCGGGCCGGCCTTTCGCCTACCGCGTCTCCGTTAGCACTTCGGTCGCCTTGCTCATCTTCGCCGTCCGCTCGATCTTGTCCCAGTTGAAGGGCTTGCCGTCGATGGCTCGCATGAGCGTCTTGAACAGCACCACCGAGAAGAGCTGCCGGTACGAGAACCGCTGCAACCAGATGTGGAACAGCAGCCAGCCATCGCCCTTGTTGGCCGGATGCCGGCGCTCCAGGCTGAAGGCTACCGATGAGGTGATGAAGTCGATCACCAGGAAGCCCAGGAAGTAGATCACCAGCTTTTCAAAGCTCGCCGGCGAAGCCGCCTCGGGATGATAGTGGCGGTCGATGAAGAAGTTGACGATGCCCCAGGCGAACAGCAGGTCGATGAACGGCGACACCAGCGGCAGAAACATCTGGAAGACAAGAATGTTGGGCAGCGCGAACAGGCCCATGGCCTTGTTGCGCACAAACGCCGCGCGATGCTTCCAGATGGCCTGCAGTGTGCCAAATGACCAGCGGAAGCGCTGCCGCATCAATCCGCGCGCGTCAATGGGCGCTTCGGTAAACGCCAGCGCGCGGTCTTCGTAGTCCACCCGCAGCCCCTGCTCCAGCAGGTTCATGGTCAAGTCGGCGTCTTCGGCCACCGTGTTCAGCGGATAGCCGCCCGCGGCCTTCACCGCCGCGGTGCGCCACGCCCCAATGGCGCCCGGAACCACCGTGACCACGTGGAACAGGTCCAGGGCGCGCCGCTCGAAGTTCTGGCTGGTGATGTATTCCAGAGCCTGCCAGCGCGTCCACAGGTTCACGCGGTTGCCCACCTTGGCGTTGCCCGCCATGGCCCCGATGCGCGCATCCTCAAAGTGCGGAACCAGCTTGGAGATGGCGTCGGGCGCAATCACCGTGTCGGCGTCAATGCCCACATAAATCTCTTCGTGCAGGCGGTCCAGCGCGTAGTTGAGCGCGGCCGCTTTGCCGGCATTGGCTCTGCACAGCACCTGCATGCGGCCGGCCGCGATCTCCTGCGCGTAGGCCGCTGAGGCCACCTCCGCGGTGCGGTCGCTCGATCCGTCGTCGATCACGATCACGTGCAGGTTCTTGTAGTCCGAGTTGAGCACCGAGCGGATGGTGCGCACAATCACCGTCTCCTCGTTGTAGGCCGGAATCAGCACCGCCACGCGCGGATTGTAGCCGGCCCGCACTTCGCGGTGCGGACGGCGCAGCCGGTCGATCACCGCGAACAGGCCCACGATGATCAGCCGCGCGCTCATCAACACATCGCCCACAAAGAAGACCATCACAATGAAGTTGCCGATAATGTCCACCACCGAGAAGGCGATCGAATCGGGCAGCGAACGCACCCGCTGCCAGAAGGTCAGCGGCGGCATCACCTGCGCGGTGGTTTTGCCCATCAGCGCCGACACCGGAACAATCTTGTAGCCGTGCGCGCGCAGCGCTTCAATCAGCGCCGGCAGCGCGTCCACCGTCGGCTGGCGGTTGCCGCCGCCGTCGTGCATCAGGATGATGGAGCCGCAGAACTGCGGCTTGGTCTTCACGTTCATGGCCTGCAGTTGGTCCAGCACCGACTGCACAATCTCTTCCGTGGTCTTGCGCGGCTGCTCCTGCCAGTCGTGCGTGTCGATCTTGTTGCCGATGGTGATGTACCCTTCGTTCTGCAGCGGCACCACCGGGCGTGCCTGGTCGTCGGTCTCCGGCTCTTCGTCAATGTCGTAGGGCGGCCGGAAGTAGTGCGGCTGCACACCCAGCTTGCTGGCGAAAAGCCGCTGCGTCAGGCTCACCTGCAGATCGACCTGCTGCGGCGAAATTTCGCTGATGTCCGGATGGCTCCAGGTGTGGTTGCCGATCTCGTTCCCATCGCGGGCAATGCGCTGCAGGATGCCGATGTTTTCCGCCGCCTCTTCGCCAATCAGCATGAAGGTCGCGGTGGTGTGCTCGCGCTTCAGAATGTCCAGGATCTTCGGCGTCCAGGTCGGATCGGGCCCGTCGTCGAACGACAGCGCCACCTCGCCCGGATGATAGCCGTAGTACTGCACCGTGTAGGTGTGCGGATACACCGCCATGTGCTCGTCGACAATGAGCTTCTTGCGCGGATCGGGCTCGTCGGTATCCACCTGGACGGTGCGCTCGCCCACCTGCGGAAGCCCGGTGATGCGCATGATATCGCCGTCGCCTTCCACGTCCACATCGTGGCCCGGCTGCACCACTCCCAGCGCCCGCAGAGCGTCGGGATTGGTGGGCCGGTCCCATACGTTCCACAGCGAGCTGTCCTCGGTGCCCAGCCGCCACAGCGCAAAGGTCTGCAAGCCGAGCTGCCGGGCTGCGCGCATCTCGTTCAGCACGGTTACTCCGTCCAGAAACCACACTTCGTGGCGCTGGTTGCTGTCCTCGTCGATGTACTCATAGTGCGGATTCAGCGAGTCGTCGTCCAGGTCCAGGTCCGCCTCCGCGTCCGATGCCCGCTGCCACACGTCGGACACTGAAAGGTCCTCGGTGTTCAGCACCTGCGGCTTGACCGTTGCCCGATGCCCCTTTTTCGGCGGCGGCGGAATCGACATCGTCCAGTCGTATCCGTAATTGCCCAGCGCGCAGATCAGCTTGTCCTTGGGCATGTACTTCAGCGCCCTCGTAAGGTTGGCCACAAACCACTGCTGGCTGGCGATCGGACCGGGATCGCTGGTCACCTGGTGCTGGTCGTAATCCATCAGGATCACGCCGTCGGAGTGGGCGGCGATCTGGCGCAGCTCGGTCGGCGAAGCCGCGCTCGGCGTATTCACATAGAGCCGCAGATCGCGCGGATGCAGTTGCGCATACAGCTCGCGAATAAAGGCCAGATAGGCGGGTGAAGCATCGTCGTTGAGGCTCTCGAAATCCAGTGACAGGCCGCGATAAGTCGGCAGCGCCGTCAAAAAGCGGACAATCTGCCCAATCAGCGCGGCGCGGTTGGCCGGATCCTTCAGCATGTCCCCGGCCTCAGGCTCCCAGTCCTGCGTGGTGGGGTTGAAGTTGTTCAGGTGCGGCAGAATCTCGGTGTCGGACCTGGCCTGCTGGATTTCGCGCTTGATGCGGTTCATCTCGTCGGGATCGCGCACCGAGGAGCCGTTCACCACCGCGTATTCGCGGTGCGAATCGTTCTGCACCGCCAGCAGCTCCGGCGTGGGCGCGTCCACGTGCAGCCACTCGGGAAACAGCAGGTCGATCTGCTGCACGTGCTGCTTCAACGACGAGAAGCTGGCCTCGTCATACGGCACATAATAGGCCGCGCGCAGGCCCTCGCCCGAGTTCAGTTCGATATCGGATGGCTTGCGGTTGGTCTTGCGCCGCGCCAGCTTGCCGGCCTTGGCTGTCCGGGCCGTCAGCGAGCGATCCGGCAGGGCGCGAAAGTTGTGCCTCGGCACCGGCAGCAGCAGCTCCGGCAGCGCCTGGCCGCGCAGCACGTTGAACAGAAAACCCACCACCACCAGCGTGGAAAGCACGGCCGCTGCGTCCAGAATGCGGCGCAGCCGTTTCCAGCGCTTGCGTTGCGGGTCGAAAAAAATCTGGTGGTCGGGCATCGTGAATTGAATCTCCGCAGGTTCGGCGAAAACCGCGGAGACGGTCTACGCATTTCCAGAACTGCATCTCCAGGGCTGCAACTGCTGCTCTTTGCCGCGCCCCCGGACCGGGGCCGGCAGCGCCGTCCGGCACCCGCAACGGATTCGGGCAACGAACTTGGCCCACAGGCTCGGGCCACGAGTTGAGGCAATGGCCCCGATCAACGATCCCGATCAATGGCTTCGCTCAATGTCCCGCCCAGCGCCGTCGCCCAACGGGGTTCAATCTGGCCGGCTCCGCATCCCCGTAAATGCCGTACCCTTATACAGTACGAATCTATGGAAGCTGCCACCGAGAGTCAATCGTCGCCCGCGCCCATCCGACCGAGCGCCACGCTGGCGTTCGCCATAGGGCTGCCGCTGGCCGCGGGCCTCATCTTGCGCCTTTGGATGCTCAAAATTCTCTTTGAGGTCAATGGCGACTCGCTCGTTTACGGCGGCATCGCCAAAAATCTCCTCCTGCACGGCCGCTACGCTTTGACCGACGCTTCGGGGGCTATCGATTCGACGCTCATCCGGCTCCCCGGTTATCCGCTGCTACTGGCCGCCTGTTTCCGCCTCTTCGGCATGGAAAACTACTTTGTCCCATGCTGCCTCGGCATTGCGCTGGACCTGTTCACCTGCCTGCTGCTGGCCGCGATCGTGCGCCGCATCGCGTCCCCGGCCTGTCGCAACGGAGCCGCACTGGTCACGCTGTGGCTAGCCGCGCTGTGCCCGTTTACCGCCTCGTACACGGCCTTTCCCCTCACCGAAACCCCCACCCTGTTCATGCTGGCGCTGGCCATCTGGTCCATGGTCTGCTTCCGCGACCGGCCCGGCTGGAAGCCTGCTCTCGGCTTTACCTTTGCCGTGTGCGCGGCCGCCCTGCTGCGGCCAGACGGCGCTCTGGCCGCGGTGGCCTTTGCTCCCGCGCTGCTGTTCGGCCTGCCACCGAGCCGCATTGCGCCCTCCCGGCTGCGCGCCATTGCCGCTGTCTGCGTGCTGCTGGCGCTGGCGCCCTTTGCCGTCTGGGCCGGGCGCAACTGGCGCACCTTTCACGTCTTTCAGCCGCTGGCGCCGCGGCTGGCCGTCGACCCTGGACATGACCCCGACCCGGGCTGGCAGCGCTGGGTAAAAACCTGGTGCCTCGACTACATTTCCACCTACCAGATCTACTGGAATGTGCCCGACGACGAGTTCGATATCGGCGACCTGCCCTCCCGCGCCTTCGACTCGCCCGCGCAATACGCCCAGACCGCCGCTCTGGTCCGCGATTACACGGCCAACGGCATGGACCTTACCCCAGACCTCGACGCTCGCTTTGCCCGGCTTGCCGCCGCCCGCGTCGCGGATCATCCGCTGCGCTTCTATCTCTGGCTCCCGCTGGGCCGCGTGACCGATATGTGGCTCCGCCCCCGCATTGAAAATCTGCCCATCGATCTCGACTGGTGGGTTTATGCGCATCACTACGCCGAGACGGAGTTCAGTTGGGCCTGCGTCGCGCTCAACGCGCTTTACCTGCTGCTGGCGGTCGTGGGCCTCTGCCTGCGTCCGCGCTTCTGGCAGGCCATGCTCGCCTACATGCTCCTGCGCAGCGCCCTGCTGCTCTCGGTGGCCTCGCCCGAGGCGCGCTACACGCTGGAATGCTTCCCCATGCTGCTGGCGCTGGGCGGCATTGCCCTCTACTGGGTTGTGAACCGCGTCTGCTTGTCGGTGGTAAAGCTGAAGGCGTCCTTGGGCAATGTCTGATTCACCTGGATGTGGGTGTACAGGCAGGTCTTCGACTGTCCATTGCCCTCGTCGAGAATCTGTTTCAGACTCACTCCCCTGTCCGGATCGACCCAGATGGTCACCATGGGAAACATCCTGCGTACGCTCGCATCCTTGGCTGTCATCTCCAGCTTCGCGGTCTTTACGCCGTCCACCGTCTCCATGCCGCCGAACTTGATGTCCCACTTGGCCGCCAGTTCCTTGCCGCTGGCCCCAAAGCCAAGCATGAACCAGCTCTCATAGTGGCTCAGCTTGCCCAGCGTCGTCACCTGGTTGGGCAGCTTCTCATAGAGCTGAATCGATCCCTTGGCGCAGCACACAATCACCTTCGGCGCGGGCTGTCCGTTGTCCGTCTCGATGTGTACGCCCATCTGAAAAGTCGAGCCGGTGCGCTGGTAATACACCGTGCCCTTCTGCACATCCGTGTCGGGAATCGGATCGGTCTGCGCGCTGTCGAACTCCACATCGGCGGTGGTGGTGTGAAACTTCGCCGCCGCGGAGTCCAGCCTGCTCAGGATGGAGCCGAGATCGTCGGCTGCACGTGCCGCCGGGGCGCACAAAACAGCGGCCGACAAAATCGCCGCCGCACATACAATTCTGGCAAAAACAAATCGAGTTCTCAGGCGCATGGATTTCCTTAACTGGCTTGAAAAACCTGGTTCCGTGACCGCTTGCTTCGGTACCCCTCCGGGGTGCCCCATCCTTGACGCAGCTTCATCGCGGCAAGGGTGGGAAAACACGCCTGCTGCTTACTTGTGCGCCCAGACTTTCCAGGCAAGATTTCCATCGGCGTTGCGCACCGTCTCCCAGCGCACAATGGAGATGTCGTCGCCGGTAACCGGCTCAATGGCGTGGCGAAGAGCCCGCTTGACTACCTTGTCCGGCGCGCCCGCGGGCACGTCCGCATCGCTGGCCTCGACGGTGATAATGACTCCATGGCCGCCGTCTCCCGTTACCAGAATTGGATGCATCTGGCTGGGAATCGGCGAGGGCCGGTCGCCGAAGTTCCACAGATGCGGCGCGATGAAGATGAACGCCAGAATCAGCGTCACCATCACATCGTAGTGAAAGGAGCCGCGCGAATAGGTCCAGTAAAAATAGCTCTTCAGCACCGCGCCCAGGCTCCGGCTTCCCGTGCCCGTCTTGGTCGCGGACTGCGACGCCGCCATTGCGGCGCTCCGTGGTTCCATCACTGCATCCTCGCAATCCGGTCCGTGCCCATGTACGGCCTGAGCGCTTCCGGCACCAGTACCGACCCGTCCGCCTGCTGATAGTTTTCCAGAATCGCCAGCCAGGTGCGGCCCACCGCCAGTCCGCTGCCGTTGAGCGTGTGTACAAACTCCAGCCTGGCCTTGCTGCCGCCCTGCTGCCCCGCCGCTGGACGATAGCGGATGTTGGCGCGGCGGGCCTGAAAGCTGTCGAAATTCGAGCACGACGAAATCTCGCGATACACCTGCTGGCCCGGCAGCCACACCTCAAGATCGTATGTCTTGGCCGCTGAAAATCCGGTGTCGCCGGTCGACAGCAGCATCCGCCGATAAGGCAGGTTCAGCGCCTCCAGAATCTCCTCCGCGTGGCGGGTCAGCCGCTCGTGCTCGGCGTCGGATTCCTCGGGCCGCGTAAACTTCACCAGTTCCACCTTCTGGAATTGATGCTGGCGGATGATGCCGCGCGTATCTTTTCCCGCCGCCCCGGCCTCGGCTCGAAAGCAAGGCGTGTAAGCGGTGAACGAAATCGGCAGCCGCGCCTCGTCCAGAATCTCGTCCCGGTAGAGATTGGTCACCGGAACCTCGGCCGTAGGAATTAGCCAGTGATCGTTATCCTTGAACTCGCCGCGCGTGGCTGCTTCGGCGTCCGCATCCGAGCAGCGGAACAGGTCTTCGGCAAACTTGGGCAACTGTCCGGTCCCGAACAGGCTTTTGGAGTTGACCATGAACGGCGGCAGCACCTCGGTATAGCCATGCTTCTCGGTGTGCATGTCGAGCATGAATCCGATCAGCGCCCGCTCCAGCCGCGCACCCGCGCCCATGTACACGGCAAATCGCGCTCCGCTCAGCTTGGCCGCGCGCTCCAGGTCCAGAATCCCCAGGGCTTCGCCAATCTCCCAGTGCGGTTTAGGCTCGAAATCGTAGCTCTTGCGCTCGCCCCAGGTCTTGACGACGACGTTGTCCGCCTCCGAAGTTCCGGTGGGCACCTCGTCGCGGGTCAGGTTCGGAACCCGCGCCAGCGCCATCCGCAACTGCTCGTCCAGCGCGGCGGCCGCCTTGTCCAGCTCGTCCAGCTTGTCCTTCAAGGTGCGGGTCTCTTCCATCACCGCCGTGGCGTCCTGGCCGGACTTCTTCAGCGCCCCCACCTGCTGGCTCAGCTCGTTGCGCCGCGCCTTCAACTGCTCGGCGGTGGTAATCGCCGCGCGCCGGCTCTGATCCAGAGCGCGAAAATCGCCCAGCAAAGCAGCCGGATCGGCCCCGCGGGCGCGCAGTTTGGCTTCCACTAATTCCAGGTTCCCCCGGACAAATCCCATATCGAGCATTGCTCTATTAGTTTACCTGACGCAAAGCGCAAAAAGGAGCCGCAAGCCGGTGTAGACAGGCCAATCGCATGGACACCTTTTTGTTGACAAGTTAGGGTAGTGGTTCAGTTTGAAGGGTACGGACTTCAGCCGGTACAGGATCGACCTCAAAACAACGCGGGCTTTATTGATCCGGCAACTAAATACTGTCAGGGTGCCCCATCCATTTCCGCGTTTTTTGCGGAAATGGGTGGGAATACGATGTCACCGTTTTATTGCCGGAGCAATAGCCCCTGAGGCAATGTTTCTATCGAGCTGAGCAACCGCCCCGGTTAGGCTCTGTTTGGCGTATCGAGAGTGCCATGGTAAGTGCCACGATCAATTTCGTCCCGGAGGGACGGCCGACAATAGCCCAGGCCAAGCGAAGCGCAGTCCTGGGAAGGCGAAACCGCAGAACCAAGCCGCCCCGGAGGGTCGGCCGGACCCCCGCCACATCCATTGTCCTGCCGCCTCAGTGCGAGCCGTCCGGACTCGCAACCGGCTGCGCGGTCACCGGCTCCCCGTCCACTGCTTTCGGCGACGGTCCGGCCTCCACCATCTCTTTCCAGCCGGCCAGGTGCTGGTCGCCGGTAATCAGCCGCGCCCCGCGCGTAAACGTAAAGTAGGTCCATATCCAGCTCCCGAACACCGAAATCCGGTTGCGGAAGCCGATCAGGAAGAAGATGTGTACCGTCAGCCAGGTAAACCACGCCGGCATGCCGCTCATGTGCCCCTTGAACGGCCATTTCACGTTGGCCACGGCGTCCATGCGCCCAATGGTCGCCATATCTCCCTTGTCAAAGTAGCGGAAGGCGGGGCGCGTTCGTCCCGCCAGATCGGCGGCCACCATCTTGCCCACATGGCTGCCCATCTGCATGGCCGGCTGCGCCACGCCCGGCACCTGGTGGCCGTCCTGCTCAAAGTGAGCCAGATCGCCCAGCACAAACACTTCGGGCAGGCCGGGCGGATTCAGCCGGTCGTCCACCACCACGCAGCCGCGGCGGTCCAGCGGCGCGCCCAGCAGCTTGCCCAGCGACGAAGCCTGCACCCCCGCCGCCCACAGTGTCACCGCCGACTCCACCCGCCACTCGCCCGCCTCCACCCACCCTGGGCCTACATTCGTCACCTGGGTCTTGGTATGCACCTCCACGCCCAGCCGGGTCAGCGAGGCCTCGGCCTTGGCCGACAGGTCTTCAGGATAGCTAGCCAGCACCCGCGCCCCGCCGTCCAGCAGCAGCACCCGCGCCTTGGCCGGATTGATGTGGCGAAAGTCGTGGCGCATGTAGAGCTGTGCAATGTCGGAGATGGCTCCAGCCAGCTCTACGCCCGTAGGTCCGCCGCCAATCACCACAAAGTTCAGTGGAGGATGCCAGCCGTGCTCCACCTTCTGCCGTTCGGCCAGCTCAAAGGCCAGCAGCACGCGGCGGCGAATCTCGGTGGCGTCTTCCACCGTTTTGAGCCCCGGCGCCAGCGGCGCCCAGTCGTCGTGGCCAAAGTAGGAGTGGCTGGCGCCGGTGGCCAGCGCCAGGTAGTCGTAAACCACCCGCGCCCCGCTGCCCAGCGTCACCTGGCGTTCGCCCGCGTCGATGGCCACCACTTCGTCCATCAGCACTTCGGTATTCTCCTGCTTGCGCAGGATGGTCCGGATAGGCTCGGCAATGTTGGCCGGCGACAGCACCGCCAGCGCCACCTGGTAAAGCAGCGGCTGAAACAGATGATGGTTGCGCCGATCCACCACCGTCACGTCCACATTCAGATGCGCCAGCGACCGGGCCGCATGCAGGCCGCCAAACCCGCCGCCCACAATAACCACCCGCGGCCGCTTGCCATGCGCCTTGCTTGCCCTGTCTGCGGTGAGTTCGCCCACGCCTGCTCCTCCTAATATGACCTATCCCGCCCAACTCCATCTCGACAAGCGCCTGCTTATGCAGATGCGCACCGACACTTCCAGGTCACTTGGCTTTCGCCCATTTGGCAGCCTGTCGATAGTTTGGATGCGATCGCGCGCCGGGCAGATTGAAGCCTCGCCCCCGGTTCAGTCATCTGGCCGCATCCTGTAGCATCCACCTTATGATCGCTGGTCAGTCATGGGAGTGGTGGATCGGGTTTCACGCGGTGGTGGCTCTGCTGCTGCTGGCCGATTCGCTGTTGCCCGGCCATCGCGGCAAAGCCGGCCACGCCCAGGCTTATGCCTGGCTGGGAACGGGCTTCTTTGTGCTCGCGGCCGCGGGCTTTGCCGCCTGGATCGCCTTCGCGCAGGGCCGCCAGCCGGCGCTCGAATTCGTGGCCGGCTACACCATCGAAACCTCGCTCAGCATCGACAACCTGTTCATCTTCCTGGTCCTGTTTCAGGGCTTTCAGATCGGAGTAGAGCGCCAGCACCGCGCCCTGGCCTGGGGCGTCTGGGGAGCCATCGTCCTGCGCGCCTTCTTTATCGCCGCCGGCGTCACCCTGCTGCAGCGCTTCCACTGGATCACCTGGGGCTTTGGCCTGTTTCTGCTCTATGCCGCCTTTCGCCTGCTCCGTGGCGGGTCCGCCAAGGCCGCCATTCCCGAGTGGATCTGCAAGCTGCAGCCGGCCAAAGGCTCGCTGCTGCCGGTCATTCTGGCCGTCGAGTTTACTGACCTCGTCTTCGCCACCGACTCCATCCCCGCCGTGCTCGCCGTCACCCACAATCCCTTCGTCGCCTACACGTCCAACATCGCCGCCATCCTGGGACTGCGCTCGCTTTACTTCGCGCTGGCCGGCCTGCTGGACCGCTTCCGCTACCTGCACTACGGCCTGGGCGCATTGCTCGGCTTCGTAGCTCTCAAAATGATCGCTGCCCGCTGGATCGAGATTCCCATCCTGCCCTCGCTGGCCATCATCGCCGCCATCGTGACCGTGTGCGCCGTAGTCTCATGGATAGCCGACGCGCGCGAAGCAGGAGCAGGGAACAGGGATCAGGGGTCAGGGGTCAGCAAAAAGCGAGAAGGGAATTGCGAATAGGAAATCGGATTCATCGCCAAGAATCGATAACTCACGGCATCGAAGCCTGATCCCTGATCCCTGATCTCTGAAACCTGACCCCTGCCGTCTCAATCCATCGTGATCTGCACCAACTGCTTCTCTTCCGCCGCCGGCGCCGTCTGCTTGCGCTCGCGCCACGAAGGCACCGCCACGTAGTGCAGCAGCCGCGCCACGATGGCCCCGATGGTCATCGATCCGTGCAGCAGGTGCCTGGCCTTGAGCGGACCGGCCACCCGTATCCGGCTCAACCAGTGCGCCGCGGCGCTGGCCGAGCAGCCGCACTGCGAGCAGTCCGGATCGCCGCCAAATACGCACGGCTCCACGTGGGTTTTCAGGTCGGCAGTGTAGTTTTTCGACAGCCGCGAGAAGGTACACTCGGCCGGTGACGCCGGCGGATGCAGCAGCGCCTGCGCGTAGCCCTCGTGGGTCAGCATCTTGGGATAGAGCTTGTGCAGCCGCGGCAGTTCGCGGGCAATCTGCGCCCGCTGCTCCGGGCTCAGCATCTCCGGGCTCTGCTCGCCGCGCTGCGGCGTGTACAGGCTCACCCAGATGTTGCGCACCTCGGGCCGCGCATTCCAGAACCGCGCGTACTCCTCAAGGTAGCCGGGCCGCTCCAGCATCGGCGCGGTAATCGTCCAGTGGATGTTCACCCGCCGCCCTTCCACATTGGCCAGTATGCGGTCGTAGGTGGCCGGATGGCGGCGCACATTGTGGTGCTCGGGCAGGCCGTCGATGGAGACCGCGGCCACAAAGTGCGGCAGCGCCATCCACTCTTCGGGAATGGGAATAATGCCGCTGGTCACCACCATGGTGAAGATGCCGCGAGCGGCCAGCTCGGGCAGAATGCGGCTCAGCTCGCGGTGCCGCACCATGGGCTCGCCGCCCACCAGCGTGATCTGCAGCGGCTTGTGCCGGTCGGCCAGCTCCAGCACCCCCGCCACCAGGTCGTCGCCGCGCTTGTCGCTCAGCTCGCGCAGGGTTACTTCGCCGCCCAGGTGGTTGTCCCCGTAGGCATAGCAACCGGGGCAGTGCAGCGGGCACTCGCGGGTTACCTCAATGGAAAGCAGCGGAGTATGGCCACGCAGGACCTTACCCCAGGAGTGCAATACGTGCGTGATTCGCAAACTGTGACCTCCCTGGGGGTGGAGAAACGTTGCCAACTCACGTGCTTAGACCCTGCTTTCACCATTGTAGACGCGTCCGCCTCCATAAGGTTCCAACAAATGCTGCGGATACAATGCAATCCGGATCGCGAACCAGAAAGTCGCCGCCGCTTCCCCGCACGCCGCTCGTCGAATCTGCCGCTCGTCGAATCTGCTGCTGTTCGAATCCGGCGCTGTTCAAGCCTGCCACTCTTCAAAGTGCACGCGCCCATCGCGGGCCGCCACCGAGTGCTTCTGGAACTCGGCGTCGTTGCGCCTCGGATAATCGTTGCGGAAGTGCGCTCCGCGGCTCTCGGTTCGCGCAATGGCCGACTGCAGAATCACCTGCGCCACGCGGCTCAGCGCCTGCGCCTCGCTCAGCCGCCGCCCGAATCTTCCCTTCCGCGCAAGCTGCTCAATTGCGGCATCGCATTCCGCCTGCGTCCGCAGCCCCTCCCGCAGCGTTTCGTAGTCGCGCAGAAGTCCCGCGCAGCTCCACATCGAGCGCTGCAGCCGCGCGATCAGCTCTTCCACGCAGCGTTCCTCGCCGGCTCCCAGCGGAGTCTCGCCTTCGGTCCCGCCTTCGGTTTCAGCCGCATCCACGCCTTCGCCAGCGGCCTGCGGCAAACCGCCAGCCAGCGGCAAACCATCGGCCAGCATTGCCTGCGCCGCCCGCGCGCCAAACACCAGCCCCTCCAGCAGCGAATTCGACGCCAGCCGGTTGGCCCCGTGTACGCCCGTGCAGGCTGCCTCTCCGGCCGCGTACAGGCCACCCAGGCTGGTGCGGCCAGCCAGGTCGGTGCGGATGCCGCCCATAAGGTAATGGGCCGCCGGACGCACCGGAATCAGGTCGCGAGCCAGATCCAGTCCATACCGCGCCAGAAAGGCGCTGATGCCGGGAAAGCGCTGGTGCAGATCGTGGCTGGAATTCCGGCCCGGTACGTGACCGGCCAGGTGGCGCATATCCAGGTAAACCGGCCGGGCTTGGCCGTCTTCGCCCATGCCCTCGCGCGCAATGGCCCGCGCCACCACGTCGCGCGGAGCCAGCTCCAGCAGCGGGTGATAGCGCTCCATGAACCGCTCGCCGCGGTCGTTGCGCAGATAGCCGCCCTCGCCGCGGAGCGCCTCGGAAAGCAGAAACCGCGGCGCGCCGGCAATGGAGAGCGCCGTCGGATGGAACTGGTAAAACTCCATGTCGGCCAGCTCGGCTCCGGCCTTTGCCGCCAGAGCAATGCCATCCCCGGTAGCCACGGCGGGATTGGTAGTGTCGGAGTACACCTGCCCGGCTCCGCCTGAAGCCACCAGCACCGCTCGCGCCACCACCCGCTCCCGCGCATGGCCGCTGCCCGGCCCGCCGGCTGCAGCCAGATCCGCCCCGGCCACCTTGCCGCCGGCCATCCGCAGCCCGGTTACCATGGTCCACTCGGCAAAACGAATGCGCCGATGTGCCCGCGCGTAGGCCACCAGCGAGCGGCTGATCTCGGCCCCGGTTGCGTCGCCGCTGGCGTGCAGAATCCGGGCCAGCGAGTGGGCTCCTTCGCGGGTGCGCAAAAGCTCTCCTGCCTCGCGGTCAAACTCCGCCCCCCACTCGATCAGCTCCGCCACCCGCGCCGGGCCTTCGCTCACCAGCGCCTCGGCTGCGGGACGATACACCAGGCCGTCCCCGGCATTCACCGTATCTTCCAGATGCAGCGCAACATCCTCGCAGCCCTCCATGGCCACCGCGATGCCCCCCTGCGCGTAGTGCGTATTGGATTCGCCCAGCGACTCCTTGGTGACCACCAGCACGTCGCCCTGCGCGGCCAGTTCCACTGCGGCGCGCAGCCCGGCCACGCCCGCTCCCATAACCAGAAAATCGACCTCGGACCCCACCTTCATAACTGCCCGCCTTCACAACTGTTAGAGCCTATCACCGCCGCCCCCGATTCGAGCCCTCGCGTAACTCCAGCTCCAGGCCCGATTTCCAGCCCGGTTTTCGGCCCAATTTCGAGCCCGATTCCCGGTCATGTTTCCGGCCGCGCCTTCAGGTTTCGTCCCCACCGCGCCGCGCCTGCTTTTCAGCCGCGCGCATGCAAGCCATATCCAAAGCTCACCCGCCTCGAAAACTTCACAAAGCTCAAAATTCCAAAATTTCTAAAATCCCTATTGACCCATGCGCTCGGGCGGATATAATTCCGCCAATCTTTGCCCACGAATCCAGGGGTCGGCTTCCAGGGGTTGGCTACTGCCGGCGGCTTGCGGCCGACCCAGGACCATGCGCATCCGGCGGTCGCGCGATTTCTCGTATGTACAAATTGTGCATATAATAGCCAGGACGCCATGAGCTTCGAATGGGATCCGCGCAAGGCCGAGGCGAACTTCAGGAAACATGGCGTCCGGTTTGCGGAGTCCCTGCCGGTCTTCGAAGACAGCTATGCCCTCACCATCACGGATGATGAGTCGGATCCGGACGAGCCGAGATTTATCTCGCTCGGAATGGGCGCCAAGGGGCGCGTCCTGCTGGTGGTCTATAGCTATCGCGGAGCGGCTGTTCGCATCATTTCGGTGCGCGCAGCCGAGGCTCACGAACGCAGCCAATACGAGGAGTCCAGATGAAGGAAAAATACGATTTCTCCCGCGGCAAGCGGGGACAGATTACGCCGCCGGCACGGGAGCCGCGCGGCAAAACCAGGATTACGATCCGGCTCGATGAAGATCTGGTCGACCATTTTCTCGGCCAGGCGGATGCATCCGGCGGGACCGCGGGCTATCAGACGCTGATCAACGATGCTTTGCGTCAGCACGTGGAAGGAAAATCGCCAAAGATCGAGGAGACGCTGCGGCGGATCGTGCGGGAAGAGATACGCAAGGCCAGTTGACGTGCCGGCTCCTGATGCCGGTCTTTATGCCCATCTTTTGTCATGGGTCCACTGCCATCGGTCTACTATCATGGATCAACTGGATCAACCGTGCAAACCATTCGCGTAGACACTCCTTCGGCCCGGTATGACGTTTTCACCGGCAGCGGCCTGCTTGCCGGCCTTGCTCCGCGCATTGAAAAAGCGGTGGGACGACTGCCGCGGCGGGTCTTCGTGCTCACCTCGCCCGAGATATGGTCGCTGTGGAGCGACGCCTTTCTGCAGTCCTTCCGCGAACAGCCGGTCGCCCTGTTTCTGGCGCCCGGCGAAAGCCACAAAACCATGGCCAGCGTGGAGCGGCTTACCCGCGAGATGATTCGCGCCGGCGGCGACCGCGGCTCGCTGCTGATCGCCTTTGGCGGCGGCATCGTGGGTGACCTGGGCGGCTTTGTGGCGGCCATCTTCATGCGCGGCATTCCTTACGTGCAGGTGCCCACCACCTTCCTGTCCCAGGTGGACTCGAGCGTGGGCGGCAAGGTGGGCGTCAACCTGCCCGAGGGCAAAAATCTGGTGGGCAACTTCCACCATCCCCGCGCCGTGTTTGCCGATATCGACGTGCTCGGCACGCTCTCTGACCGCGAGCTGCGCGCTGGGCTCATGGAAAGCCTCAAGGCGGGCATCATCCGCGACCGCGCCCTGCTGCGCTTCATGGACGAGCACACCGGCGAAATTCTGGCCCGCGACCCCAAGGCGCTTGAAAAAGTGATCGCCGCCTCGATCCGCATGAAGGCCGGCGTGGTTAACCAGGACGAGCGCGAGAACGGGCTGCGCATGATCCTCAACCTGGGCCACACCGTGGGCCATGCCATTGAATCCGTTACCCGCTACAAGGCCATGCTGCATGGCGAGGCGGTCGCCTGGGGCATGGTGGCCGCGCTCTATCTCGGCAGCCGCCGCGGCACCATCACCGCCAGCCAGATGGACCGCCTGGAGGGACTCATCTATCGCTACGGTCCGCTGCCGGCCTTGAACAAGCTGCGCGCAGCCCGGCTAATTGCGGCCACCGCCAGCGACAAGAAAAACGTGGGCGGTGTGCGCCGCTTCGTGCTTCCAGTGGGCATTGGCGACGCCGGCGTAGTGGAAGACATAACCCCGGCCGAGCTCGAAGCCGCCGTCAAGTACATGCTGGACAAGGGCAAAGCCGACAAGCGGAAGGCCTGACGGGCGGCAGCTCAGCCGCCGCAGGCGCAGTCCCCCCTTTTTCATCCGCCGCAGCGCATGTGCGGGCGGATGAAAGAGAGTTTCGCGGTGATTCCCATGCCGGAACAACCCGTGGAAATCGCCCGCGCGGCGCTCCGCAATGCACCGCAAACCTATCAAGGCATGTGGTTTATCTTTATCCATTGCGAACCCATTTCAGACCGGAAGCTCGTCCGCCCGACGCCTTGCCGGCCACTTCGGCCTGCCTGGTTGCCAATAACCCGCCGCCCGGCAGCGAGACTTTTTGGTAACGGTCGGGGTCCAATTATCATTATCAGACGAGTCCGCATCCGGGAAGATACTCGGACGAAGCGGCTTATCGACGTACACTGAAGAGGCTCTGGATTGTCCGCACCTTCCACCATGTGCAGGACCGCAACTCTGCTTATCGCGCTGGCTGCCTTCCTGGCGGCTTCGACGCACGGTGCCCGGGCTTCTACCCTGAAGTCCCACAGGAGAGCCTCGGGCCTGCACGCAGAGCACGGCTCTTCCGCAGGCCACACGGCTATGCGTCACCCGGTCGAACATCACCCCAACATGCATCCGGTTCAGCGCCACCCCAACATCCATCGCCAGTCGGAGCGCGCCCGCCATCCGGAAGAGTCCCACAAAGCGCCCCATCGGACGCCTGGCCACTCCACCAGCCGGCGCACGCCGCGGGAAGTCGGGCACGCGGCCGGCCTGCGCATTCGCCGTGAAATGGAGCGCCGCGAACTGGAACGGCGCGCCGCCTACCGCCGCCGGCTGTCCCATCGCACCCGCTTCCGCCGCGCGCAACTGGTCGAAGCCCGTTACACCCCCGAGCGGCCTGAGCCTGTTCCCGCGCAAGCCTACGCGCCACAGCCCCGCTCCGAGATGCAACGCTATGCCGCAGCGTCGGCAATCGACAACCGGCCTCTGGCTACGGGCCAGCCGTCAGCAGCTCCGGCTTTCAACCGCGCCGCAACCGACCCTGAAATCCAATCTGGAACCGAGTCCGAAACCGAGCCGGGAATCCAGTCCGGCAACGAGTCCGGGGGCTATGCCGAAACCGAGCCTGGCACCGGCCTAACTTCTACCGATCTACGCAATACCGGCCTGCCCTCTGCCGAGCCGTCTTCCGGTCCTGAACCCAGTTCCGACATGGCCTCACTGGTTATTCCGCGCGGCGCCATGCCGGCACCGCTCCGGGGATCGCTGGCCTCGCTTGAACGGCAGAACGAGCGGCTCACCTCCGAAGGGTTGGAGCGCATTCTCAACGAGAACGATCTGGCCGCGCGCATCGCCAACCACCTGCTGGTACCGGTCCCGGTATCGGACGCGATGACCGTGAATCCCGACCTGCCCATCAATCACCGCTACTGCCGCCCGTGGACGGCGCAATTCCTGGCCGACCTGGCGCGCGATCATGAAGCCGTCTTCCATCGCCCGCTCGAAGTGAGTTCGGCGGTGCGCACCGTGCAGTACCAGCGCAAGCTGATGCGGATCAACGGCAATGCCGCGCCCGCCCAGGGCGACATCGTCAGCCCGCACCTGACCGGCGCCACCGTCGACATCGCCAAGAATGGCCTGACCCGCGACGAGATGAAGTGGATGCGGCACCGGCTGCTGCAGCTTCAGGACGAAGGCAAGATCGACGTGGAAGAAGAGTTCCAGCAGTCCTGCTTCCACATCACCGTCTACACCAGCTACGCTCCGCCGCGGCCGTTGCGGCACGCCCTGCACCCGCACTACACGCCCCCGGCGCCGCAGGACCAGGCCGATGGAAGCGACACCGAAGGCCTCTAAAACACCAGCCTCCCAGGCACGCCAAATTTTGATTGGTCCCGCCGCGTGGTTCCAGCGTACAATCGCGGGCAAACAGAGTTGTGCGTGACGCCCCCGATTGGCTTTCCCGATTGGCTTTCTTGATTGGCTTTCTTGATCAGCTTTCCCGATCGGCGTCTCCAGTCAGCATTCCCGATCCGTCGGCCAAAGGCCGCGCACACCAACACGTAACCGAGAGGCAGAGCACCCATGGACGAGCTGGAAGTTCAACCCGCGGCTGAAACGGCTCCGGGACTTTCACAGTGGCAGCGCGTGAGCAACACGTTCACCGCGCCGTCGAAGACCTTTGAAGACATCCGGCGCGGCAACAAGAGTTGGTGGCTGCCGCTGATCATCCTGTCGCTGGCCGGATACATCTTCTTCGCCGCCGTGTCGCAGAAGATCGGCATGCAGCAGGTAGTGGACAACCAGGTACACATGAGCGCCAAGGGCCAGGAGCGCATGGCGCAGTTGACGCCGGAGCAGCGCGCCAACAGCAATCGAATTTCCATCGCCATTACCAGGGGCGTGTTCCTGGGCGGCCCGGCTATTGGGCTGATCGTCATCGCGGTGCTTTCGCTGGTGCTGCTGGGCACCATCAACTTCATCTTCGGCGGCCGGGCCAGCTACAGCAGCATCTTTGCCGTTTACTACTACGCGTATCTGCCCAGCGTGATCAAGGTGCTGCTGGGCGTGGTGGTCGTCTACGTGGGCATTGCGCCGGAGTCGTTCAACATCAAGAATTTTGCGCCCACCAACATCGGCGCCTTCCTTGACCCGATGGACACCAACAAGGCGCTCTATGCGCTGGCCACATCGATCGATGCAATCACCATCTGGACGCTGGTGCTGCTCAGCATCGGCATTGCCGCGGTAGCCGGCGTCAAACGCAGCTCCGGCTACATGGCGGTGTTTGGCTGGTGGGCCATTGTGGTGCTGGTCGGCGTGGCCGCTGCCGTGGTCTTCGGCTGAGTGCGGAAAGGCCCAAAATAAAAAACGGTGCGCATTCCAGGATGCGCGCCGTTTCGTTTTTTCGCCTGCCTGAGAAAAAATCTATTCAGTCCAGCGCCGCATGATGAGCGAGGCGTTGATGCCGCCAAAGCCGAACGAGTTTGACAGGGCCACATCAAAGCTGTGCGGAATCGCATGGTTGGCCACATAATCGAGCTTGCACTCGACGTCCGGCGTGTCCAGATTGGTGGTGGGCGGCAGCATCTGGTTTTCCAGGGCCAGCACCGTAATGCCCGCCTCCAGTCCGCCCGCGCCGCCCAGCAGGTGGCCGGTCATGGACTTGGTGCCGCTGATCTTGAGCGTGTGGCTGAGCGCGTGCTCGCCAAACACCAGCTCGATGGCCCGCGACTCGTTGCCGTCGCCGGCCGGCGTAGACGTGGCGTGCGCGTTCACGTAGCCCACGTCCTCGGGCGCAATGCCTGCGTCTTTGAGCGCGGCGCGCATGCTGCGCTGGGCCCCCGCGCCTTCCGGAGCAATGCCGGTCATGTGGTAGGCGTCGGCGCTCATGCCATAGCCGATCACCTCGGCCAGAATCTTTGCCCCGCGCGCTTTGGCAAACTCCAACTCTTCCAGGATCAGCACGCCCGCGCCTTCTCCGATGACGAAGCCGTCGCGGTCCTTGTCAAAGGGCCGGCTGGCGCGGGTGGGATCGTCGTTGCGCGTGGAGAGCGCGCGCATGGAGGCGAATCCGCCCACCGAAAGCGGCGTCACCGCAGCCTCCGATCCGCCCGCGATCATCGCATCGGCATCGCCGTGCAGAATCATGCGCACCGAGTCGCCGATGGAGTTGGCGGAGGTGGCGCAGGCGGTGGCTGTAGCCGAGATGGGCCCCTTAGCGCCGTAGCGGATGCTGAGCTGTCCGGCGGCCATGTTGATGATGGTGGCGGGAATGAAAAACGGCGAAAGCTTGCGCGGGCCGCCGTTGAGCAGGTTGGCGTGCTCGCGCTCGATGATCTCGAATCCGCCGATGCCCGAGCCGATGAACACGCCCACCCGGTCGGCGATCTCCGGCGTGACCACCAGGCCCGACTGCGCCATGGCCTCGTGCGCGGCGGCGAAGGCGAAGTGGATGAATCGCCCCATCTTGCGCGATTCTTTCTTGTCCACAAAATTCAGCGGGTCAAAGTTCTTTACTTCGGCGGCGAAGGTGACCGGGTAGCCGGTGGTATCGAAGCCCTGGATCGGAGCCACGCCGCTGCCTCCGGCCACAAGCTGCCGCCATACCTCGGGAGCGGTGTTGCCAACACCGCAGAGCAGCCCCAGGCCGGTAATTACGACTCTACGGTTCGTTTCCAGGGTCAATGGCTACTTGCCGCCTTTCGCATTCTTGTCGATGTAGTCGATGGCGTCCTTGACGGTCTTGATTTTTTCGGCGTCCTCGTCGGGAATCTCCATGTCAAACGCTTCTTCAAACTGCATCACCAGCTCAACCACGTCGAGCGAATCAGCGCCCAGGTCTTCCTGGAAGCTAGCCCCAGGGGTCACTTCGGCTTCGTCCACCTGCAACTGCTCGACGATAATTTGCTTCACTTTTTCTTCAACGGCCATGCGTGCTTCTCCTCGTAGTGGTTCGAAAACTGGAAAAAATCGCGGAAGCGCAAAAAGTTCGCTCCGCTGCCTACAATACCGGCCAACGGCAGGAAAAGACAACCGCCGCGCGCAAAAAGTTGCGAATGGCCATGAACTCCAAGTCTACCGGTCGTCCGGAGCGGGTGTAAAGTCGCGCGCCTGTGGGAAGTTTTGTCCCTTCAAGCCGGTCCCGGAGCCGGACCGCGGCGGTGGAAAAGCATCTGTGAATTGTCCGCCCGCAAGGCGTACATTAGGCGAAGAGGTTTTTGGCATGCTGGCTTTGGTTGTGGGAGTAGCCGCGGCGCTTTTGGGAACGCTGCTCGGATACTGGCTGCGCAGCGCGTCTGCCCGCGCGGAAAAGTCGCTGCTGGAGCAGAACGGGCTCAATCTGGCACAGAACGCGCTGAATCTGGATCAGCGCAACCGCGAACAGGCCGAGGCTCTCAAAGACGCGCAGGCCGCGCTGGCGCGGGTCCAGGCCGAGTCGGCGGCGCGGGCCGGGTTTGAGTCAGTGGCCGAGGAGCGGGAACGGACCATCCGCCAGCTTTCCGGTGAGCGCATTCAATTGCAGGCCGAGCTGAAGACCAAAGCCGACCAGGCGAGCGAGTCGGCCGGCATAATTGCCGGGCTGAACACCAGGCTTGAAAACGAGCAGAAGAACATGGTCGAGAAGCTGGCGCTGCTGGAAACGGCCGAGAAGACGCTCGCCAACCAGTTTGAGGCGCTGGCCGGTAAAATTCTCGACCAGAAATCGAAGAGCTTTGCCGAAGGCAGCCAGAAGGAGCTGGGAACGCTGCTGGCTCCGCTGCGTGACCAGATCACGGACTTTCGCGCGAAGGTGGAAAAGGTGCAAGTCGAATCGGCCACCGGCGTCACCGAGCTGAAGACGCTCATTGGCACCCTGGGTACGCTCAACACCGCGCTCACCACGGAGGCGCACAACCTGGCCACGGCGCTGCGCCGCGATACCAAGGCGCAGGGCAACTGGGGCGAGACGATACTGCGCAACATCCTCGACAAATCCGGGCTGCGCGAGGGCGCGCACTACAGCTTTCAGCAGAGCTTTACCGAGGTGGACAGCGACGGCGATCCGGGGCAGCGGCGGCAGACGGACGTGATTGTGCGTTTGCCCGGCGGCCGGCACCTGATTATCGACTCGAAGGTGTCGTTGAATGCGTACAACGCCTCAGTGAATGCAGAGAGCGAGCCGGTGCGCGCCGAGGCGCTGAAAAAGCATTTACAAAGCCTGCGCAACCATTGCAATGAGCTGGCGGGCCGCAACTATCACACCCTTTACGGCATCCAGTCGCCGGACTTCGTGGTGATGTTTGTGCCTATCGAGCCGGCGTTTCTGCTGGCTCTGGAAAATGACGACGCGCTCTGGCACGACGCCTATCAGCGCGGCGTGCTGCTCTCCGGCCCCACCACCGTGCTGTTCGTGATTCGCATTGTCGCCGATCTGTGGCGGCAGCAGGATCAGGCGCGCAACGTGGAACAGGTGATGAAGCGCGGCGCCGAGCTGTACGACAAGTTTGTGGGCTTTGTTTCGAATCTCGAGTCGGTGGGCGGCGCGCTTTTCGACGCGCGCAGGGCCTACGACGAAGCCTTAAAGCAGCTTTCAACCGGGCGAGGCAACCTGGTGAGTCAGGTGGAGATGCTGCGCAAGCTGGGCGTGACGCCGAAAGGCAAAAAGCAGATTCCGGCAAGCATGCTGGCGGATTCGGAGTTTGACGAGGAGTCGTCTGCGGGAGAGTCGAGTTCCGGAGAACTGGTTGTCGACGAGCCCATTGCGCTGGCTGCCGAAGCGGGACCGGATGACGAAACCGGCCTGTGATCTGACCTAGCGCCAGACTTTCCACAGTTCGCGGCCGGCGAAGATGAGGGCGCACCACAGGATGGAGGACAGCGACAGCGACCAGGCGACCATGCGCAGGCGGGAGTGGGCCGCGGGGGCTTCGTTGGGCCATAGCAGATCGAGCGTGGATGCGAAACCGTCGGGCTGGGTTATGGAGTGAAGCGCGGCATGAGTCGCGGCATAAATCCTGGCGTGAATTCGGGTGAAGATTCCGGCATGAATTCTGGAGAGGATTCCGAACAGGGTCCCGGCGTAAGTGCCGGAGTGAGTTCCGGCGCGGGTCCCCGAGTAGGTCCCGCATTGAGCTCCAGCCTGGATCCCGGAATGAGTCGTTGATCGCTGCATGGACAACCTCTCCTCTCAACATTCCCTTTGCTTGCCCGGCCCATCTATCGATATACGGAGATCGATATGCGAATCGATATACGGCAATCGATATATGGCGTTTTAAGGTATATGTTGCGAAGCGGCTGCCGCGTTGCGTCTCTTATCGGCTGCGTCGGGCCCTTTGTTTAGCTTGCTCACCACTTTAGCGTCTGGCGGCGGGCGTTCTATGTACTAATTAGATTCCATTGACCCAGCAGAAAGTTGCAAGGTCGCAAATCTCCGTGTTTATCGCATATCGGATTGGGCGTGCCGGATTGGGCACGATTCCTGAAACGAGTGTGCGCCGGGAAGCAGAAATGATCTGCAAAAGACTTCAGAACCGTGAACCGGAGCCGTGAACCGGGACTGCGACTGTGGGCCTGGAACGGGTTGGGCTTGTCGGGTTTTGCAGGGTTGTGCAGGTTTTTGCAGGGTTTTGTCGTCATGCAGCGCGCAGGTCAGAGCGGATAATCTGTTTATTTTGTTGGGGTTGGATTCAAATTTGGGCTGGCGGAATTCGGTTTTTGAGGGGGGTATGGGGGGTCAGGCGAGGTTGGCGGGTTGGGGAGCGCGCGGCAGGGTGTTGAGCGCGATCTGCGCGGCGTAGAGGAGTTGGCCGCTGCGGTCGGCGGAGATGGCGTCGACGAGCATGCCGTAGGCGACGCAGGCGATGAAATCGCGCACGCCTTCATAGCCGACGAGCGCAGGCATGGCTCCGCGGTAGGCGATGGCCGCCTGACTGGTGGCTTTGTCGTGGAGCAGGTGGCCGTCTTTGCGGCGGTTCTTCTTGAGGTACTCGTCGAAGGCCTGCTGCCAGGCATGGCGGCAGCGGGCGATGGCGGCGGCGGTGCTCTCGGGGGCGTTGGCCGGGGCGGGCGGCAGCGTGGTGACGGGCACGGAGGCATCGGGCTCGGCGATGAGCTTGAGCAGGGCGCGTTCGAGTTTCTCGTCGGACTGGGACATGGTGGTCTCCTGTCCTGAGTGTGCGCGGGCGGGGGGTAATTTTGCGCAAAGGGCTGGAAACTGAGAACTTGAGCGAGGTATAACTTTCGTAGTTCTCTGTAGAGTGGGAGAGATTAAGATGGTTCGGTTTAGTTCCACGGAAAAGGTTCGAATGTACGGTGTTCCCGGAGAAGAGCAAAAAATGCTTGTCTTCTTTGGTACGACAGATTTTTCTGTCGGCTCTCGGCCATTAAGCGGTCCAGGTAAATTTCGAGTGCAGTTTCTCTTAGCTAGGCCGGGACGATTGAAATTTTCCGAACATGAACCATCCTTCCTCAGTAATGTGGTTGGTGACTCCCACCTCGGTATCGCTAGACCAGCTTCGCAGAGGATCTCTAACGATGACGTTGTAGGGATGGTGCTTCAAGCGCGCGGCGATAACTGGCAAATCGAATTTAAATGCGTAATTAATGAGGGCGGATATGTTGGAAAGATCGTTGTCGAAGAGTTAGCCGCTAATAATTATGGTCATGCCGAATCTGTCGCTTATCAAGCGCTATCGACATTTCTTAGTTCTTGGTCAGTGATACTTGATATTCCGGTATTTATCGAAACAATTCAGGTTACTGACCTAACAACCCACACTGATATGCTCCGAGTTTGTGCTCCATATATCGAGATGAAGCCTGGAGCAGGATTGACCGTAGCATTCTCAGAAGAGTTTCGTCACTATGCGAGTGTATATCGCGAAGGAATGAATAGTAACAGTCCGTTCTACAGATTTTTGTGTTTTTATAAGATAGTGGAAAGTATTTATGCGCGGCGTAGTGAAAATGCGAAGCAGGCAAAACGCCGAGGTGAACAACCACGGAAATACACAGAAGACATTCCTTTATCAAAGGAAGCAGTAAAGGGTCTACTTGGGTTGCTTTACCCGTGGCGGACAGATTGGGATGATGATCTGACGATAAATCAGATTCTTCCAACTGAGGCGCATGGCAAACGATTTAGGAACCTGAGAGAGAATTACTTAGAGCCACTTAGAAATCGTATCGCACACGCTCTCATGCGGTCAGGTGTTATCGAAACTGTCGCAGACAGATTGGAAGATATCAATGGTGTCACTAAATGGCTTCCGCTTCTTCGAATATGGGTTAGGCTTCTGCTTAAGGTTGAGTTTCCGACGGAATTTAGCCACGGTTCTTGATCGGCGTCGACACGATTTACGGGCTCAAGCTCGTGCTCATCAATAGATTCGCGAGTTTTCGGCACAAGTCAGTTCGTGTTCTGACAATTCGTGCTTCGGGTGAGGCCTGAAAGCAACTGCAGGTTCTTCGACTCGTCGCTTTGCGACTCGCTCAGGATGGCATTTGAGAGGATAGGATCGTGCTTTCCCACCTTAGCCGCTTCGCAAAGAGCGCGAATCGGCGAAGATGGGGCACCCATTTTCGTGCTTGGGATGGGAAGGGTAAAAGCAACTGCGGGTCCCCTTCGACTACGCTCAGGGCAGGCTTTCGACTCGCTACGCTCGCTCAGGATGACAGCCTTGTTTCAGGATGACAGCTTGTTTCAGGATGACGGCTTGTTTCAGGATGACAGCTTGTTTCAGGATGACAGCTTGTTTTTGATGCGAGCTTTAGCAGCGGGATACTAGCCGGGTTTGTGGGCTACGGCTAGCAGGGTCTGGAACTGCGGGGGGTCCTGCTCTTTGTCGACGATGCTGGTTTCTATGCTGGTGAAGCCGGCTTTTTGCAGCATGGATTCGAGCTCCGACTCGGGGAAGCCCAGCCACTCGTCGGCGTAGAGGTCGCGGGCTTCTTCGTAGCGATGGCGGGCCAGGTCGAGGATGACGATGCGGCCGCCGGGAGCCAGGATGCGCGCGGCCTGGTGCAGGGCGCGCTCGGGATGCAGGGCGTGGTGCAGCGACTGGGAGAAGAAGACGAGATCGACTTCGCCGTCGGCGATGGGCAGCTCTTCCATGTCTCCCAGGCGGTAGTCGATATTGGCCAGGCCGTGGCGCTGGGCCAGTTCGCGGCCCACTTCGATCATGCGGGCCGAGCTGTCGACGGCGATTACGCGCACCGCTCTCTGGGCGAGCAAAAGAGCAAAGCTGCCCTCGCCGGCGCCGAGGTCGGCCACGGTGACGGGCGGCATCAGGCGCAGCAGGGCTTCGGCGAGGCTCTTCCAGGATTTGCCGGGAACGTAGTTGCGGCCCAGGCGGCCGGCCACGGAGTCAAAGAAGGCGCGGGTCTTGTCCTGGCGCTTTTTCAGCACCCGGCGGCGGGCGGACTGGTCGGCGGCGGCTTCGGGAATTTCGCGTTTAGCCCGGATAAGGATCTCGTCCAAGGGGCCGCTCCCCGCAGGGGCCAGCTGGTAGAGATTGTTTTTGCCGGTGCGGCGGTCTTCCACCAGTCCCGCCTGCTTCAATTGCGACAGGTGGGTGGAGATGGTGCTCTGGCCCATGGCCAGGATCTCCTGCAGTTCCGCCACCGACAACTCCTCTCCATCCAAAAGCAGGAGAAGACGGAGCCGGTTGGGGTCGGCGACCACGCGCAGAATTTTTACGATTTGTGGCATTGACGGCATGGGCTTGTTCTGATACATATCAATGTATCACGATTCGTCGATGGGATGTGGTGATAGACGGGGCGGAAGGTTAAGAACCTGTCCAGGAACTCTGAGGAGATGTCGAACGTGGACAAAAAATCGTCCCTCAGGGGCTAAAGCCCAACCTATTTTCAGCTCTTTACGGCACGGCTGAAGCCGTGCCCTTTCAAAACGGTTCTGAGAAGGATGGTTT
>DATAVZ010000075.1:0-7367 GCA_036267475.1 Occallatibacter sp. | reverse complement strand
CACAACTGCAAGCAAAAAACGGCCAACCCCGCGCGAAAACAAAGCCGAGAGACAGACATCGAAGTGCAAAAATACAATTTGCGGCCTATACGTGCCGCGCAGTTACGGAATTTTGCAAGAGGCTCATGGGGCACCCAAAATGATTGGCACGATTACATAATCATGCGGTCTAGCGCGAAAAAGGCGCGGCGCCTCCTGTCATAGGGGCGCCGCGCCTGTGATTCCATGTGGACTTCATCACGCAACTGCACGCGATTTTGCACTTGGGTTGACACTGTCCGAAATGCTGCTCAACAGTTTATCCGCCCTCTTCTCCTCGTTGAGGATGCTTTCCAGAACTGTGATCGCGTCGACATCCCCAAGCAGTGCGGCCCAGGTGCTTAGCGTTCCATAGACAGCAATTTCATGATGCTCGACTTGCTGAGCGGAAGCGATAAGGACAATGTCCCGAATGCTTGTGGCCCCCGCGTCCTTGATGCCGTCCTCGGCTTCGGTGACGAGTGCCGAGATCGCCTTGCACGTCGAGGCGTCCTCGTCGCCGGTTGCATTGCGAACCAGCCTCTGGACCTTGGACACATGGCCTTTCGTTTCTTCGAGATGATTGCGAAACGCGGTCGCCAGCTCCGGGTCGGTGGCTTTTTCAATCATCGTAGGAAGAGCCTTGGTGATCTTTCGCTCCATGTCGAGAGCCTTTTTCAGGTTTGCGACATAAAGAGTCCGTAGGTCGTCGATGTTCTCTGAAAAGAACTTCATAGTGCGATTCTCCTTTGACAAATTTGCATAACTTCTTAGCGGCATAAACAATGCCGGATCTACCACTGGGATATGTGTGAGGTCGGCGAACGTTCGAGCCGGACGATACTCACGGTCGTTCTTCGTTCCAGCTACTTTGGATGCGGCGGCTGAATGTTGGTTGGTTGTATCCGGGGTCTCATTCAAGCACAGGCGAGAACTCTTCATGTGTCATAAAAGTGCGCCCTGTTTTTATGACGGTATCGGTCTGTGGCGCAGGTTTATCCACTACGGCGCTGGAATACGGCGCTGGAGATTTCGCTTCAACGGAGCAGAGGAACCGGGGCGGCTCCGTTGAAGCGGCTTTTGTGAAGTGCGTTCTATATCTCTATGCCCATCATGCGCACAATGGACAACGCATTTGTCTGTCGCGAGATTCCGGGCTTCAGGCGATAGTCGAATGCCAGAGGCTCATCCGGATTTTCGCTCTCCATGTGAACATTTGCTCCTCGCAGCTCGACCGCCGCGCCAATTTCGGTCAGGGCGAGGTCGTGGGTCGAAAGCGCGCCCACCGCGTCTCCCGCAACGAACCGGCGAATCAAGGCTTCAGCCGCGATTCTGCGATCTTTCGAGTTCGTTCCGCCCAGGATTTCATCGATTAGAAACAGGACCGGTTGGCCCGCTTCAAGGACATGGATCGAGTCGCGCAAACGCTCGACCTCGGCCAGGAATCTGGACTTGCTTTCCACCAAAGAGTCCTTGATGGAAAGGGATGCGCAAACCTGAAAGACAGCTGTGCGCGCCCGGCTTGCGCGGATCGGAGCGCCCGCGGAGGCCAGAACGGCGCTCAGTCCGATCGCACGCAAGAGTGTGCTTTTGCCTGACATGTTGGAGCCGCTCACCACATAAAACTTCGTCAAACTGTTGAGCGCCACGTCGTTGGCCACGCCGGAGCCGTCGGGAAGAAGTGGATGGCATAGATCTTCCGCTTCAAACAATGCGCCGCAATCCAGCAACTCTGGAAATACGTAGTCAGGATGTTCCCAGGCGTAGCCGCCCAGCGCATTCAGTGCATCGAATTCGGCCCATGCGTCCAGCCACGCTTCGAAATCCTTCTGGTGCGCCGCGCGCCATCGTTCCACAGCCAGGATCAACTGCGTTCCGGCGGCCAGCCACAGTAAAAACGCATAGAGCATCATATCTTCCCGCCGCTCCAGGGCGGTGAGCAGGCGTTCGAGCTTGCGGATGCGGGCGGAGGCGTTTCGCCGGCAAAGGGATTCCACCAGATTGCGCAGCTTTGTGGAATGGAATTGCTGCTGCCCGACAAGCTCGACACCCTGGCGCAAAATTGTTACCGCGCTGCCAATTGCAGGCAGCATCTTGAGGCGAATGCGGACCTGGCGCATGAGCGCCAGACCTATGCACGCCTGTGCAACCAGCAGCGGAATGAGCAGGGGTGCGATCTGAATCCAGAGAAGTATTCCGCCGTAGCCGCACAGGCCTAACAGCAGAGTGGACAGGCCGGAGAAGAGCAGAAAGACGGGAACAATGCGTGGAGCCTTCAGGATGGGCGCGCCAAACCACTCGCGAAAGGACTCGCTGCGACAGTTCTGGAACTGGTAGTCGCCGAGCACCGCAACCTCTTCGCGCAGGCTGGCAGCGTCACGCAACTCCCTCACCGCTTGCTGCCGGGCGCGAGCTTCATCGATAGAAACCGGATCGAGCAGGAAGGCCGCAAGCCGCTCCGCGCCTGCCTCGGATCGCGTGGTCGAAAGCAGTTCGAAGAGCGAACCTTCTCCGAGTACGTCGAGGTCCGATTGATAAAGATGCCGTTCGCGCTCGAACTCCGTTCCGCTGCTTCCCGTGCCGCGCCATCTGCCTTCAAGCCGCTCGATGCCGCGCTCATAAAAGCTCGACCTTTGCGCCAGGTCGATCATTTTTATCCGCGCCCGCAGGAATATTCGCAGTCCACAAGCAACCACGATCGAAGCAATTGCCAGGTAAGCGACATAGAGTCCCGTCCCATTCAGGATCGCCGTCAATAGCGGGATCGACAGAGCAGCGATGGAGAGAATGGGCACGAATGGCCGGAGCTTGCGTGCTCGTACGGCGGCAATCTGCGTTTGCAGACTCTGTACTCGTGACTTGTACTCGGTGAGCGCCGTATTGGTTCGCGCCACGGTAGAAGAAATGCGCATCGATACACCTTCTCTGCCCCTGCGCAGTGGGCAGGAGCGCTGTTCGACAACAAGAAAAGGTGGAACCGGCTGGCGGTTCCATGTTCTTGAGATCAACAGAGAGGCTTAAGCGAAGATGGGCGGGGGACGCTGAAACTGAGGAGCGAGGCTTGGTGCGGCAGGCACTGGCAACAAGGCAAAAGAGATTGCCGGGAAGCCTGCATCGCGAGCGGGCGTGAGCCATGAGGAGGGGAACGCAATCAGGCAGGCGGTAATAGCCCGGCAGATATCCCTGACGCGCGCCACCAGAAACATCGCCAGGCAGGCCAGCAAGAGGACAGCGATGGTTCGACCAAGGCCGGCATAGAAGAGAGACTCATAGTACGGCAGGCAAAACACAAGCATGTAAAAGCCCGCTTCCGCGGCCGAATGCGAGTATCCTTGTGGTTTGCTCACGCAGCCTTCCTTCCGATGTAGATGATTGTACGCCGGACATGGCCGTGCAGGTGAGCGCTTCGGCGGCGTTTGAAGCAATGGCTGGTCGCGGAGCAAATCCTGCTCTACAGAAGGTATGGGACCAGTGCGGCGACTCGACGGGAATACACCTCATAGGATGTCCCGAAATGATCGTGCATCCAACGTTCCTCCAGCCGGAGCTTACTCCAGAGTGCGACGAAGATGAACAGGAATGCCAGCACGCCGCGAACCTGTGCAACGGCAATTGCGGTGCCGAGAAATGCAACCAGCAAGCCAGTGTAGATGGGGTGGCGGACCACGGCGTAAGGACCGGTGACGATCAGTCGGTGATCTTCCTTGATGGTGACCGAGCGGCTCCAGTTGCGGCCCAGGTGGCGGCGCGCCCAGACGCAGAAACCCAGCCCGGCGACCGTGATGGCGGCGCCACACCAGAAGCTCATGCTCACCGCAGGCAGGACGCGCCTGTACAGCCAGGGTATCGGGATTCTCGGATACTCGATCAAGAGGAGCGCGAACAGAAACAGAACCATACGGGCGACGCGGGATGCGGCCGGCTCCAGACGCTGCGTTGCTTTCACATTCACAGCCATGATCTGCCAATACAACAGGAAGCTCACCCAGACAACAGGAAACAAGTATGTGTATAGCATGCGCATGAGCTTTCCCATGACCTCCGGATAGTGGTCAATACGCTTCGCCGCGCGCTCCGGTTCCAAATATTTCAATTAACTGCTTCAGCCTGAATTGCATTTCCAGAGTTTGGGAGACTTCCGAATAAATTTTGGTTGCGCGGGCGGCAGTTGCTCAGGGCTATTGATTGCTGCAAATGAAATGTCGTTGCACCGTCCCTACGGGACTTGACAACGGTATTGCGGGATTCCGTTTCCCCACGCTGAAGCGCGGGGCTAACGATTATTGCGCCTACGGCGCGCCTGCTCGGACATTCCTTATGCAGTTCTCAATAAAGCGGATGCTGAGAAAGTCGGCAGCGGCTAAAACCGGAGATCGAGTGGGCCTTTATCGGCACGACTGAAGTCGTGCCCTGTTACAACGCACCCGTCAATCCAGATACAGGTTGCAAAGTTCACAGTTTGCGCGATGCCGGTACCCGCATACAATCCAAATGCGATTGCACGGGGCTTCTATCCACTGATCTCTGTTCACTGTCCTTCAGTGTCCCGGCATCAGGCCCCACAGCATCACGAACGTCATGCCGATCACAATGATGCTGGTGCTCCAGGCAATCAGGTTCCACACCCGCGAGTTCTTGAAGTCGCCCATCAGGTCGCTGCGGTTGATGAGCAGCAGCATAAGGATGATGATGACCGGCAGCAGAACGCCGTTGAGCACCTGGGAGAGAATGGCGAACCGGACCAGTTGCGAATCGGGCAGAATCAGCACGGTGATGGCGCCGCCGGCGATCAGCAGCGTGTACAGCCAGTAGAAAAGCGGCGCTTCCATGAAGCTCTTGTCCACGCCGGACTCAAAGCCCATGCCCTCGCAGACCGTGTAAGCGGTGGAGAGCGGCAGAATGGATGCGGCAAAGAGCGACGCGTTCAAGAGGCCGAAGGCGAAGAGGATGAAGGCGTAATCACCGGCCAGCGGACGCATGGCTTCAGCGGCGTCCGATGCCACCTGGATGGCGCCCATGCCGTGTACGTAGAGCGTGGCCGCGCAGGCCACCACGATGAACCAGGCCACCAGATCGGTGAAAAAGCTGCCCACCACCACGTCCAGCCGCGAGGCCGCATAGTCCTTTACGCGAATCCCCTTTTCGACGATCGACGATTGCAGGTAGAACTGCATCCAGGGCGCAATGGTGGTGCCCACAATGCCGATGGCCATGTAGATGTAGTCCTTGTTGCGCCACACCGAATCGCGCGGCAGGGTCACGGTGGCCTTGAGCGCGTCGTGCCAACTGGGCTGCGAGAGCACGCCGGCAAAGATGTAGGCGATGTACACCACCGAGGCAACGAGAAAGATCTTTTCCGTGCTCTTGTAGTCGCCCTTGACCACCAGCGACCACACCAGGGCCGCGCCGATGGGCACGGAGATAAATTTCGACACGTGAAACAGGTGCAGCGAGCCGGCGATGCCGATGAACTCGGTGACCACGTTGGTGTAGTTGACCACCACCAGCGCCACCATGAGCAGGAACGTGATGCGCAGCCCGAACTCCTCGCGGATCATGTCGCTGAGGCCCTTGCCGGTAACCACGCCCATGCGCGCGCACATCTCCTGCACCACGATCAGCGCGATGGTGATAGGAATGATGGTCCACAGCAGGGTGTAGCCGTATTGGGCTCCGGCCTGCGAATAGGTGAAGATGCCGCCCGAGTCGTTATCGACGTTGGCAGTAATGAATCCGGGGCCGAGCACAGCCAGAAACAGCAGTATCCGGATTCGCCAGCGCTTCCACATTGAGTCGGTTTCCTATCGCAGCAGTCATTCGGGATCGGGTAAAACCAGAGGTTTCCTTCCTGACCATAACAGGCCGGGGCGGGGCTGGAAAAACAGCCCGCGGCGGGCCCCGGATTGGTCTGCGCGCGGGGCCGGATACGGCGGTGCGCAGCCGGGCAGCCCGGCACATTACAATACGCTGTCGTGTGTTTTGCACGCGCAATCGATCTGGAGGAATGGCATGAGTTTATGGAATGGCAAACAAGATCTTCGCTCCCGGCGCAGGCTGCTGGCCACACTCGCCGGCGGACTTCCGGCGGCGGCACTGCTGAGCGCGGGCGCGCCGGCGGCGGCGGCCGCTGAGCCGGACGCGGCTCCCGAGGAGCTGTTCGCGCCGGCGCGGCTGCGCAGCTACAAAAACCGCCGATCCTCAAGCTGGGATCGCAGCGGCGGCAACGCCGATGCGGTCCCGGTGGATCCAGGACAAACGGCCACGCTGCTCGACATCAAGGGCGCCGGCGTCATCACCCACATCTGGTTCACCATCAACTCGCCCGACCGCATGCACCTGAAGAACCTGGTGCTGCGCGCGTGGTGGGACGGCGAATCCTCGCCTTCGGTCGAGGCGCCCATCGGCGACTTCTTCGGCCTCGGACTGGGCGAGTACTACGTCTATCAGTCGGCGCTGCTGGCGGTGGCGCCCATCAAGGCGCTCAACGCCTACTTCCAGATGCCGTTCTCAAGCGCCGCGCGGCTGACCGTAACCAATGAAGGCCAAGCCGCCACGCGCAGCCTCTACTTCGCCATCGACTACGTCACGCTGCCCGCGCTGCCCGAGGGGCTGGGCCGCTTTCACGCTCAGTATCGCCAGGCCGCGCCCTGCAAGGGCTGGACCGGCGACTGGATCAATAACGGCAGCCCCGGCATTAACCAGCGCAAGAATCTCGACGGCGCAGACAACTACATTTTTCTCGAAGCGGCGGGCCACGGCCACTTTGTGGGCGTGACGCAGGCCGTGGAGCAGAACCAGGAAGGCTGGTTCGGCGAGGGCGACGACATGATCTTCATCGACGGCGACAAGCTGCCCACCATCAACGGCACCGGCACCGAGGACTACTACAACGGCGCGTGGGACTTTGGCGGCCAGGCCTTCGGCTTTCAGCACAACGGCGCGCCGTACGTTGTGGATGCGGAGCGCATCGGCGGCCGCTACTGCCTGTACCGCTGGCACGTCGAGAGCCCCATCGCCTTTGAAAAGTCGATTCGGGTGACGATCGAGCACGGCCACGCCAACCACCGCTCCGACAATTTTTATTCCACCGCGTACTGGTATCAGACCGAGCCGCACGCGCCGTTTCCAGCGCTGCCGGCAGCGGCTGACCGCATTCCCAGAATCTACGCGGTGGGCGGCGGAGCAGGTCCGGCACCGGTTCCCAGCTCTTAGAACCTGTCCAGGAACTCTGAGGAGATGTCGAACGTGGACAAAAAATCGTCCCTCAGGGGCTAAAGCCCAACCTATTTTCAGCTCTTTACGGCACGGCTGAAGCCGTGCCCTTTCAAAACGGTTCTGAGAAGGATGGT
>DATAVZ010000074.1:0-162624 GCA_036267475.1 Occallatibacter sp. | reverse complement strand
TGGGACCCGCTGGTATTTGTCATCGTACCTGTGACTTTGAGCGTAGTCGCGCTCCTTGCCGTTTGGCTGCCTGCCACTCGCGCCTCGCGCCTCGACCCACAGCAGTCCCTCCGCATCGAGTGAGCGACGGAGAGCTAAATTTTCGTGATCCGGCGTCCGGAAGTCTGCTAACCTGGTTCGCCGAATTGCGGGAGAACGACAGTCTCCACAGCCTTTACCAGATCAGTAAACAACACTTAGGCCACCACTGCGGCGGCAAGCAGTCTGTTACTTGCAAAACTCTGGCGAATCTCTGAATTGAGGCATGCGGGAAATTTAGCACCGAGCGGTTCCCAAGCGAGCGCGTTCACATAAATCGCCCCTCTCGGCCATCGCCCAACCACTCTTGGGGAGCGATCACGGGTGGATGGCGGGTGGATGAAGAGCGAGAAATCTCCGGAAAAGCTCTCTAAGTGATTCGAAATAATGGTGGCCAGGGACGGGATTGAACCGCCGACGCCGGCCTTTTCAGGGCCGCGCTCTACCACTGAGCTACCTGGCCTCAGTGCAGATCATGATGGAGTTGCAAATTCCTGCGCGAACTCCGGGCGGGGCCGGATCAAAGGGGGGTCAGGTCCACGAACAGTGCGCTGCAACAACTTGAATAGTATAGCAAGATCGGCGCGGCCGAACCAAGCCGGGAACACGATGGCGCAGCGACGGCGAGCTGCCCGGAAACACCTGCGAGGAAAACTGCTTTCGTCCACGGCAACGGGTGCGCCCGAAGGTTGGATGGCCACACGGCTCGGATGGCCGTCGGTCCCTGATTGCACTACACTGAAGAACAATTATGCCAGCCCTGTCCCCTTTCATCGCCCGCCTGTCGCTGGTCTGCACGATTGTTTCCGGGGCCATCGGCTGCAACCGCGGCCCGGCGCAGTACCGTCCGACGCAAGCCGAGGAGCGCGCGGCGTTGATCTACCAGGCCAATCTGTATCAGGGGCCTGAGGCGCTGCGAGGATTTCTGGCCGACTTTCCCAAGGGAGCGGACCTGCACGTGCATCTTTCCGGCGCCGTCTATGCCGAGACGTATATCCGCGACGCCGCCGAGGATGGATTGTGCGTGGATACGATTGCCCTGGCGCTAGCCCCGCCGCCATGCCGGGCCAGGCAGATTCCGGCCAAAGAGCTCTCGGGCAACATCAGCGGCTCCGGCCAGGCGCTCTACGACAAGCTGGTCGACTCGTTCTCCATGCGCAGCTATGTGCCCGTATCGGAGTGGAGCGGACACGACCAGTTCTTTTCCACGTTTGGCAAGTGGAGCGGACTGAATAAGAGCCACATCGGCGAGTGGATCGATGAGGTAGCCAGCCGCGCCGCCGCGGAGAACCAGCAGTATCTCGAGCTGATGGAGACGCCGCCTTTCAGCCACGCGGCACAGATCGGCCACGCGATCGGCTGGAGCCCGCAGCTTGCGCAGGCTGCTCCAGGCGCCTTTGCGCAGCTTCGCCAGCAGTTGCTGGACCACGGATTGCGCGACGAGGTAGCCGCCGATCGTGAAGACGTGCGCCAGGCCGAGGCCAAACGCAGAGATTTGGAATATTGCGGAACGGCGCAGGCCACAGTGGCGTGCGGCGTGGAAATCCGCTACATCTACCAGGTGCTGCGCGAGTATGCACCCGAGCGGGTGTACGCGCAAACGTTGTTGGGCTTTGAGACCGTGCAGGCCAGCATGGATGCGCACGACGATACCTGGGTGGGCATCAACTTCGTCATGCCCGAGGACGGCTTTATCTCCATGCGCGATTACACGCTGCAGATGAAGATGCTTGACTACCTGCACTCAGTCTATCCGCGCGTTCACATCACCCTGCACGCAGGCGAGCTGACCGAGGGGCTGGTGCCGCCCGAAGGGTTGCGGTTTCACATCCGCCAGGCGGTAGAGCTGGGCCATGCGGAGCGCATCGGGCACGGTGTCGACGTGATGTATGAGGACCATTCGCGCCAGTTGCTGCAGGAACTGGCACAGAAGCACATCATGATCGAGATCAACCTCAGCTCGAACCAGGGAATCCTGGGTGTCGCGGGCGACCGGCATCCCTTTCCGGTGTATCGCGCCGCGCATGTGCCGGTGGCGCTCTCCACCGACGATGAGGGCGTGAGCCGCATCGATCTCACCCACGAGTATGTGCGCGCCGCCCGCGACTACGGGCTCACGTATCTTGACCTCAAGCAGATGGCGCGGACCGGCATGGAACATGACTTTCTGCCGGGCGTCAGCCTATGGGCGCAGCCGGACGACTTCCGCACGCCGGTCAAGGCCTGCGCGGGACAGGCTCTCGGCGCCGAAAAGCCCTCGCAGGATTGCAGCACATTTCTCGACGGAAGCCAGAAGGCCGCGGCGCAGTGGGAGCTGGAGCGCCGGTTCGCCGCCTTCGAGGCAAAGTTTCAGGGACCGGCCTTCGACCGGATGTTGCGGGAAAAATGAGCGGATGGAACCTGCCCGATCCGACCTGCGTATCTTGGTCTGGTTTCAGTTGGTCTGGTTTCAGTTGGTCTGGTCGCAGTTGCGGCGTCAGGCCGCGTAACGGAGTGAGTCAATGATCAAATTCCTGCTGTGGTGCATTCTTCTGGTGCTGTGCTGGCCGCTGGCGCTGGTAGCCCTGGTGCTGTATCCGCTGGTATGGCTGGTGCTGCTGCCCTTCCGCATTGCGGGTATTGCCGTCGGCGGCGCGCTGGAACTGGTCGGCGCCATCATCTTCCTGCCGGTTCGCATGCTGCGGGCCATCTGAAAGCGGAAGCCGTCTTGAGATCCGCGTTGCCTACACTTTCTGTTCCGGCTCCGCCGCTTGTGGCGCGGCTGCATCATGGGCAACGCTCTTTCTCGACGTGGCGATCTTGAGGACTTCATAAATGATGGTGGTCGCGTATGTGACCGAGATCCACACCAGCACAGCCTCAATGGGCAGACCGGCCCAGGCTCCGATGAACAGGCCCAGCATCGCCCCTGGTTGATAGCCCCACCAGCCGTAGGGCACGGCCAGCGTCGCCTCCCAGAACAGGCTGATGAGCAGGATCATGAACAGAGTAAGGCTGAATGCTCGCCAGTTGATAAACGGGCGGGCGGTTTTGAAAAAGCCCGCCGAGGGCACGGTGCTGCCGATGACCAGCACGATGAAATAGCCCGGAAATCCCTGTGGAAAGGGCGACAGATATTTCTTGTACAGGATGGCGGCCACGATCAGCGCCAGACCCACCAGCAGAGAAGAAAGATGAAAGCCGAACAGGCGCCGCACCAGCTTGGCTTCGCCGTCATAGCCGAGCCGGCTATAGGCCGCCATCCAGTATTCGTCGAGCCAGATGTAGATGAGCAGCACGGCCAGAAAGCCGGTGAAGTAGAAGATGTATTCCTCCACCGGAATGGGACCGCCCAGCGCGGGCGCGCCCACTCCCAGCGTGGCGCCGGCATTGGAGTAAGTAAAAAAGCGGTGGGCAAAGAAAAAATCGAGCCCGAAGCCGATCGGCACCAGGATCAGCAGCGTCTTGCCGAAGGCGCGTTTGGCAATGTGCACTTGTTCGCCGGGCAGAAACCATCCGCCAATGACGACGATGGGAAGCGCGAACAGCAGCAGGCTCCAGCTATAGCCGTGCGGCGTGGGATTGGCGCCGGCGATGGTGATGGCAGCCGGCTGCCGCACCGTGTGCAGCGTAATGCCTGCCGGAATGGCTATCATGGCCAGCATGGCCGCCACCAGCCATGCGCTTTGGCGGGAGTTGGGATAGTTTCCGCGCATTGTGTTTGTGCCTCTGCGGGAAGGATTGAATTTTGCACGATTCTACTCCCCGGCCGGCATTCTCGACACCTCCGCCGGCAATACTTTGGGGAATCTCTGAACAAGCTTTTGTTGCGCAGTGGCGAGCAGGAGCTTGGCTCGTCCCGCACATAATGTGTTCTGCATAGGCTCGCGCAGCGTCTAATCTTCTTGGAGCGGGTGAAAGGGGAAGCGATCCATGTGGAAGGTCATGCCGGTGGCACTGGCGGCGCTGGTGCTCGTAGCGCCGGTTCGCACGCAGACGGGCGACGATGCGGCCGCGAAGAATGCGCAGCAGGCGCGCGCAGCGCTCAACGCCATGGTGCAGGCGCTCGGCGGCCAGAAGTGGCTCGACGTAAAAAACAAGGAAACCGAGGGCCACGTGGCCGCGTTTTTCCAGGGGCGCCCCGACCTGGGCACAACCGAGACCTTCGAATATCACCAGTGGCCCGATCATGACCGCATCGACGTGACCAAGCACCGCGACGTGGTGGAGTTTTTTATCGGAGACCAGGGCTGGGAGGTGACCTATCGCGGCAGGAAAGCCATGGAAAAGGACCTGCTGGACGAGTATTTGCGCCGCCGCGACCACTCGATTGAAGTTGCCGTGAAAGTCTGGATGAAGGCCCCGAACACCATCCTGATCTTTGAAGGCCAGCACCTGGCCGAGCGCCATCTGGCCGATCAGGTAACGCTCATCTCGCCCCAGAATGAAGCCATCACCATTCTGATGGACGCGCAAACCCACCTGCCGCTGCGCCGCGTCTTTCAATGGCGCGATCCCATCTACCATGACAAGAACACGGACGCCGAGGAGTACGACGACTATCACAACGTCGATGGCCTCCCGACTCCGTTCACCATCAGTCGCTACAAGAACGACGATCCCACACGCCAGTACTATGTGACCAAGGTGATCTACAACCAGCAACTCCCGCCGGACTTCTGGGACGTGGACGCCGTGGCCCGGCGCATCAAGAAATAAATACCGGGGAACAAGCGGCTGAGACAAGTAGCGGAAATCAATCAATACAGTTATCCACAGGAAGAATTAACCTGCACACGTGTAAATGCTTGCTTAGTTGTAGTAGTCACGTTACCGACGTGCATTGTAGAAACTCTAATAAAAAACTAAAAATAAGTGGAGTATTGAGTGCGGCCATGACCGCTCGCAAACATAGATATGGACCTTGGAGTGTTTCTCGGGCCCCGGTCGATCTGCTCCAAGCGCAAGACTTTTCCGCCGGCTTAGAAGAAGCATCGCTACGGGCATCTGACGTTCGCTAACCATGCCGCTTGCGCCGGCGCATGGAGAAGGCAGCGGGCGATCGGGCCATGCAGACTGGACCTTGAGCCTTGGAAAACCTTCTTGAGCAGAACGTGCTCGACGACAATCTGGATGATGCCTTGCGCCAGCAGATGCGGGCGTACGAGCGGCGCTACGACATCCAGACCGGACTTCTGAACTATCAGTCGTTCCAGGAGTCGCTGGCCTGCCTGTTGCGCGGGCGCGATGCCAGCCGCGAGGTCGCGCTGGTCTGGATCGACGTGCTGAATCTGCGCCGCGAATTTGCGCTATGGGGCACCAGGGGAACCGAGACCCTGGTCGCGCACGTGGCGGAGTCGCTCCGCTCGGCGGTCAACGGCAACGCGATCGTGGGCCGGTTCAGCGCGCGCTGTTTTCTGGTGGTGCTGGAGGCGGCGAAGTTCAACCGCGCCGACCGGCGCCGCATCCAGTCCATTGCCGATGCGCTGGCGCCGTTGCGCGCTCCCGGCTCGCGCAACAAGATCGAGACCGCGGCCGGCGTTGCCTTCTGGCCCTCGGACGCGGTAACCATCGACGAGCTTACCCGTTTTGCCAGCCTGGCAGCGAGCCGCGGCGGCTACCTCAAGAGTTCGCTGGTGCAGTCGTTCCGCGCCGGCATGAACCAACACGTGCTGCGTGACCACCTGCTTGAAGTGGAGATGCGTAAATGCTTCGACTCCGGCGTGGAGCACGATCAGTTTCGCATCGTCTACCAGCCCAATGTCGATGTAGCCAGCGGCAGGGTTCTGGGCGCCGAGGCGCTCATTCGCTGGAATCATCCGGAGCTGGGCTCGCTCACTCCCGTCGAGTTCATTCCGGTGGCCGAGCGTTCCGAGCTCATCCAGCGCATTGTGGAGTTCACGCTCGACACGGCGCTCCGCGATGTGCAGCAATGGCAAACGGCAGGCCTGTCGCTGCCCATCATCGCGGTGAATATGTCGTGGGCCAACCTGCGCCGCGAGGATTTCATTCCCGTGGTGCGCGCGCGGCTGGCGCAGATTCCCGTGGCTCCCACGCGGCTGGAGCTTGAAGTAACCGAGTCGGTCCTGATGGATGACGAAGCCCTGTTCGCCACGCGCGTCCGGCAGTTGAAGGCTATCGGCGTGCGCGTTTCCATCGACGACTTCGGCACCCGCTATACCGGCTTCAACGTGCTCAAGCGCATTCCGCTGGACTCAATGAAGATCGACCGCTGCTTCATCCACGGAATCGATCGCTCCGAGGACATGCGCGCGCTCTGCGAGACGATTGTGGCCATGGCCCACCAGTTGAAGCTGCGCACTGTGGCCGAGGGCGTGGAGCAGCCGCGCGAGCTTGAGGTGCTGCGCCAGATCGGCTGTGACGCCGCGCAGGGCTACCTGTTCCAGAGGCCTGTCCCCGCCGCGGAGATGGCGGCCTTCCTGCGCCGCTGGCCGAACCCGCCGGGCCATCCGGAGATGGCGCGCTGCGGCAGTGCGCTGGCGGCGCCGGTAGCGGGCTGACGGCCGCCATTCCGGCACGTCCGATCCAGACGCCCGACCAGGCCGCGGCCGTGGCCCTTATTTATAATCCAGTGGAGCGCGATGCGGCGCCAGCCGCGCGCCTGTCTGGAGCCCGAGAATGAAGTTCGCCATCCAGGAGATCCTGGACTTCCTGCCACATCGATATCCGTTCCTGCTCATCGACCGGGTGGTCGAGTTCGAACCCGCACAGCGGCTGGTGGCGCTCAAGAATGTCACCATCAACGAGCCGTTTTTTCAGGGTCATTTTCCCGGCCATCCCATCATGCCGGGCGTGCTGGTAGTGGAAGCCATGGCCCAGGCCGGCGCCATCATCATGCTGGCCGAGATCGTCGACCGCGACAGCAAGCTGATCGTCTTTACCGGCATTGAGCGGGCGAAGTTCCGGCAGGCAGTTACGCCTGGCGATCAGTTGCGGATCGAGGTAAACGTGCTCTCGTTTCGCACCCGCGCCGGCCGGATCGAAGGCAAAGCCTATGTGGACGGCAAACTGGCCTGCGAGGCGACGCTGACCTGCATGGTGGTGCCGCGGTCCGGCGAGCAGCAGGCCGTGGCCGCCGCGGAGGCCGCCCAGTGAGCATTCATCCGAGCGCAGTGATTGCCGCTGGCGCGGTGGTTCCGGAGTCGTGCTCGGTGGGACCGTTCTGCACCATTGGTCCCGAGGTGTCACTGGGAGAAGACTGCAGGCTGATCTCCCACGTGGTGCTCGATGGCCGCACCTCCATCGGCGCGCGCAACATTTTTTATCCTTTCTGCTCGGTCGGTATTGCGCCGCAGGACCTCAAATACAATGGCGAGCCAACTGAGACCGTCCTTGGCAACGACAACACCATCCGCGAAAGCGTCACCATCAGCCGCGGCACGATGGGCGGCGGCGGCATCACCCGCTTGGGCTCCAACTGCCTGCTCATGACCGGCGTCCACATCGGCCACGACAGCCGGGTCGGCAGCCACTGCATCCTGGCCAACGCGGCCACGCTCGCCGGCCATGTTTTCATTGAGGATCATGTCACGCTGGGCGCATTCTGCCCGGTGCATCAGTACTGCACTGTGGGCGCATACGCCTTCGTGGGCGGTGGAACCATCGTGACCCAGGACGTGCTGCCTTTTTCGCTCACCTCCGCGCGGCGGGAAAACAAGGCCTTCGGCATCAACAAAATCGGCTTGCAGCGGCGCGGCTTTTCTGCCGAGCGCATCGAGCGGCTGCAGAAGGCCTTCCGCACGCTGCTGGCCAGCAAGATGAACACCGCGCAGGCTCTGGAAAAGGTGCGCGCGCTGCCCAGCGACGACATTGCCCTGCTGGTGGCTTTCATCGAACGCAGCCAGCGCGGGGTGATCAAGTAACCATGAAACTCGGCCTCATCGCCGGTAACGGGCGGTTCCCGTTTCTGCTGCTCGACGCCGCGCGGGCGCAGGGGCTTCCGGTTGCGGTGGCCGCCATCCATGAAGAGACTGACCCCGAGATCGACCGCCGCGCCCAGGCCGACGGCGGAATCACCGTTCACTGGCTCTCTCTCGGCGAGCTTTCCCGGCTTATTGAAACCTTTCATCGGGAAGGCGTGCGCAAGGCCGTAATGGCCGGCCAGGTCAGGCACAAGCAGATCTTTTCCAGCATCCGGCCGGACTGGCGGCTGGCCAAGCTGCTGCTGAATCTGCGCACCCGCAACACCGACATGCTGCTGGGCGCCGTGGCTAAAGTACTCGGCGACGAAGGCATTGAACTGATCAGCTCCACCGCCTTTCTTGAGCCGCTGCTGGCCGCCGAGGGCGTGCTGACTCAAGATGTGCCAGGAGGGCGCGCGCCCGATGAAGACGAGCGCAGGAACATCGAGTACGGACTCCAGGTGGCGCGGGGGGTGGCGGGATTCGACATTGGCCAGACCGTCGTGGTGGCCGCGCAGGCCTGCGTGGCCGTGGAAGCCATGGAGGGCACCGACGCCACCATCGAGCGCGCCGGCCGGCTGATGCAGTCGCTCGGTGGAGACGCCTCGACGCTGGACCGGAAACTTACCGTCGTCAAGGTCGCCAAGCCCAACCAGGATATGCGCTTCGATGTGCCGGTCATCGGCACGGCCACCGTCGAAACCATGATCCGCGCCGGAGCAGGCTGTCTTTCGGTGGAAGCGGGCCGCACCCTGCTCTTCGACCGGGACGCGCTTCTCGAGCGCGCCGCGCAGGCGGGCATTGCCATTGTGGCCGTTCCGCGCTGATACTGGTTGCACACGCCGGATTTTCCGCCTGCCGTGTTCTGTTTCCCCGTTCCCGGTTTACGTATCCTGTTCACCCTGTTTGAGGAGGTTCCTCGTGAAGAAGCTTCTGTACCTTTCTCTCGCCCTGGCCCTGGCAGCCGGTCTTTCCACCGCCGCCATGGCCGCTGACGACACCATGCCCGCCACCGGGCAAACCGCGCCACAGTTCTCTCTGCCTTCGCAGAGCGGTGCGCAGATTTCGCTCTCCAGCTATCGCGGCAAGTGGGTAGTGCTCTACTTCTATCCCAAAGACATGACCACCGGATGCACCATCGAGGCTCACAAGTTCCAGGCCGCGCAGGGCGACTTTGCGGCTAAAAACGCCGTGATTCTGGGCGTGAGCGTGGACTCGACCGCCAGCCACCAGCAGTTCTGCGCCAAAGATGGCCTCACCTTTCACCTGCTTTCCGACACCGGCCATCAGGTGGTGAGCGAGTACGGATCGCTGGGCAACTACAACGGCGTCACCATCGCCAACCGCAATACCTTCCTGATCGATCCGGAGGGCAAGATCGCGCATGTCTGGACCAAGGTGAACCCGGCCACATCCGCATCCGATGTGCTGGCAGTCATCCCGGCCAGCTAGCAACCGGTTGGCGCGGACTTCGCGGATCGAGAAGCATAAAGGAACATCATGACTACCGGGTTTGCGCGGTGGTTCCGCGCCGAACTGGAGAAAGTACGCGGCGGCCTTCAGGGAGTTCCACTGGAGCTCGCCGATGTTTCATGGCGCGCCGGAGGATGGACCCGCAAGCAAATTGTGGGGCACATGATGGATTCGGCGGCCAACAACCGGCAGCGATTTGTGCGGGCCGCAACCGAAGGGCGCTACGCCGGCCCCAAATACGCGCAGGAAGCCTGGGTGAACGCGCACGGCTACGCCGCCCAGGACTGGGAGACGCTGCTCTGCTGGTGGAGCACGCAGCACGAGATTCTAGCCGCGGTTGTGGACAACATCCATCCCGAACGGCTAGAAGCAAGCTGCGTGGTGGGCAACGATGCGCCGGTCACTCTCCGCTTCCTCATCGAAGACTACGTCGCGCATCAGAAGTGGCACCTAGGCCAGATTCGCTCTGACGCAGCAATAGCCTGAGCAAGACAGATTGCAGACGCAAAAAAGCCCGCCGAAGCGGGCTTTTTTGCTTGCCTTGTTGTTGCCGGTTGGGGGAGTTACTTCTTCTTGGCTGCCTTCTTGGCGCCCTTCTTGGCGGGAGCCTTCTTGACTGCCTTCTTCACTGCCTTCTTCGCCGCTTTCTTGGCAGGAGCCTTCTTGGCTGCCTTCTTGGCGGAGACTGCTTTCTTTGCTGCCTTTTTAACTGCCAACGGTTTACCTCGTTTGCTTATTTTTGTGGCGCTCTTTTTCGCCGCGGCCTTTTTGGCCTTGGCCTTTCCGCCTGCCGCGCCCACAGATTTCTTAGCGGCGGATTTCTTGGCGGCCTTCTTGGCCGGAGACTTTTTAACGGCTGCCTTTTTTGCAGGAGCCTTCTTTGCCGCTTTTTTCGGCGCCTTCGTTGCTGCCTTTTTGGCGGCCTTTTTGGCGACCTTTTTCGGAGCCTTTTTCGGAGCTTTCTTTACGGCAGGCGCTGCCGGAGCCTCGACAACGATCACCAGCTCTTCGACCACAATCTCATCGTCATCCGATGAAGTATGAATACCGGCAGTCTCGACCTCGTCTTCCTCTTCGTCCATCAAACCACCCATATCAAGCTCCAGTTCGCCAGACTCCCCCTCGGGGTCGCCCGCACTCATCGCATACATCTTGAATACGTCATCCATCCGATCGCCTCCAGCGGCTCGCCGCTGCCCTGGTTTCTAGCTTCATCGCACCGCGGAAACACAGTTCCGCATGCGGAAGTTATTGTAGCTATAGCTTGCACACAAAGGCCAGCAAAAACAAGTGCGGAATGCATTCCGCGGCAATTTTTTATTTTCGTATTGCAGCGCAGTCGTTCAGTCCTGCTTGCGCTTTGAGCGGCTCTTTGTTTTCGAAGGTGTCTTCGAGCGGCTTTCGTTGCTCTTCTTCTCCGCCGCTGTACGAGGGTTGGAGCTGTGGGTCCGCGTCCTGGCATGTCCGCGCTGGCTTGCGGGCTGTTCGCGGCGCCGCCGGCTTCGCGAAGAATGCTGCACCGGCGCCGGCTCGGCCACATGCAGACGTCGCCCCGGCTCAACCCTGGTGCCGCTTATATGGTTCCAGCGGCGCAGCTCGGTGAGTGAAACTCCAAAGCGGTCGGCAATGGTGATCAACGTATCTCCGCGGCGGACCGTGTAGAGGATGCGGCGCAGCGAGTGCGCGGCCTCGGGCGCCACCGGCACCACCAGCGCGGTTACGCCCTGCAGGCTGTCGGAGGCGGTAAGCTGGTTGGCTCGCGCCAGAGTGGACGGCTCGATCCGGTATTCATGGGCCACCGAGGCCATGGTGTCGCTGGACTGCACCAGGTGATAGCGCCACGAGCCGCGCCTGGCTTCGGGAATCGACTCCACGCGGTCTTCAAACAGAGAGGCGGTGCCGGCCGGCAGGTGCAGATCGAACGGCTCATCCGGCGGGGTCTCCATCCGCAGAAGGCTGGGATTGAGTGCTTCGATCTCGTCGACCGGAGCGCCCACCAGGTCCGAGACCAGGCGCAGATCGATGGAGTAGTTGACGGTCACATTGTCGGTCAGCACCGGGGGATCGAGCGTGACGTCATCGAATCCATATTGTTTAGGATTGTTGGCGATAATAATGGCGGCCAGAATTTCGGGAACATAATTCTGGGTTTCGATGGGCAGTTCGTGGCGCTTGTAGAGTTCCCAGAAATCCGCGTAGCCGGTTCTCTGAACGGCGCGCTGGATATTGCCGGCGCCGTGGTCGTAGGCGGCCATGGCCAGGTACCAGTCGCCGAGCTGGTTGTAGAGAAACTTCATGTAGCGCGCATAGGCGCGGGTCGACTTTTCCGGATCGAACCGCTCGTCGACGTAGCTGTTGCGAGCAAGGCCGTAGTCGCCGGTGGGCATAAACTGCCACATTCCGCCAGCATGCGATCTGCGATTGATGGCGCGCGGCCGAAAGGCCGATTCCGCCACGGCAAGATAGATCAGATCCTGCGGCACGCCTTCTTCGGCCAGAACGCGCTGAATCATCGCGCGATAACGGCCCGAACTCTGAAAGGAATGCAGCAGCGTGTTGTGCCCCTTCTGCGTGTAGGCAAAGAAATTGATGAAGGCCGCAACGTAATCGTTCACCACCAGCGGCAGATCGGACTTGGTGGTGGCCAGGTCGGCCTTGGCCTTGGCCACCAAGTTCGGGTTCACCGCGAAGGTCACATCGCTGGCCACATCGGCCGGCGTGGGCTCAACCTGCGGCGCAAAGCCGTTGCCCTGCTTCAGCGCTTCCATCTCGAGCGCATTCACCTGATCCACAATGCGGTCGAACTCGTCGGAAAGCTTCTGGTCGCCGCGGATATCGATGCCGCTGGTCAGCATCAGATCCACCGCATGATCGAACTCAACCTTGGCCTCGGGAAGCTTGCCGCGCCGATAGTCCGCATCGCCGCGCGCATAGGCAGCTTCCACCTGCTGGATGAGCTGCTGCACCCGCTGCTGCTCGGCAGCCGATGGTCCGCTGACCGCGGATGTGGCGGGAATTAGAGGAGCAGGCGCAGTAACTGCCGGCGCCGTGGCCTGCGTGGCCACGCTCGCCGAGGCGTTCTTGGATTGGGAGGGGCCACAGCCGGCAGGCAAAAGAGCCAGCAAAATGCCGCCAGAAAACAAAAAGCGATTCCTACTCATGCTCCTCTTTGAGACGCAGACACCCCGCCCGGCGTGAGACCGCGAAAGACCCTTAGCCGATGATAAGCTATGCCATGGAGGGTCGCTGGGGCGGCCATACGCGAAAGGCGCTAAACTCTTTATTTTTTAAGTCCAATGGACGCACGCTTCCTGCGCAATTTCGCCATCATTGCCCACATCGACCACGGCAAGTCGACGTTGAGCGATCGTCTGCTCGAACTGACCGGTTCAGTCAGCGACCGCGAGATGCAGGCCCAGGTGCTGGACGCGATGGACCTCGAGCGCGAGCGCGGCATCACCATCAAGGCCCACGCCGTGCGCATGATGTACACGGCCAAAGACGGCCAGACCTACCAGCTCAATCTCATCGACACGCCAGGCCACGTCGACTTCAGCTATGAGGTTTCGCGCTCGCTGGCTTCCTGTGAAGGCGCGCTGCTGGTTGTGGACGCAAGCCAGGGCGTGGAAGCCCAGACCCTTGCCAACGCTTATCTGGCCATCAACCACGGCCTTGATATCATTCCGGTCATCAACAAAATCGACCTTCCCTCCGCGGACATCGTACGAACCCAGGAGGCGATCGAGCAGGCCGTGGGGCTGGACGCAACCGACGCCATTCCGGTAAGCGCCAAGACCGGCCAGGGCGTTACAGAGGTGCTCGAAGCCATCGTGCACCGGCTTCCGCCGCCTACCGGCGATCCCAATGCGCCGCTGCAGGCGCTCATCTTCGACTCATGGTTCGACGCCTACCGCGGCGTCATTGTGCTGGTGCGCGTGATGCAGGGAACCATGCGCAAGGGCCAGCGCATCCGGCTGATGGCGGTGGCCAAGTCGTACGAAATCGAATCCATGGGCGTGCTGAGCCCCAAGCCGGTGGAGATCGGACAGCTTTCCGCCGGCGAAGTGGGATTCTTTGCAGCCACCATCAAAAATGTCGCCGACACGCGCATCGGCGACACGGTAACCGACGATGCACATCCCGCAGCCACGCAGTTGCCCGGTTTTGAAGACATCAAGCCCATGGTTTTCTCCGGCCTTTACACCGTGGACTCGCACGAGCACACCCTGCTGCGCGACGCGTTGGAAAAGCTGCGCCTCAACGACTCGTCGTTCTTCTTCGAGCCGGAAAGCTCGGTCGCGCTCGGCTTCGGATTCCGCTGCGGCTTTCTCGGCCTGCTCCACATGGAGATCATCCAGGAGCGGCTGGAGCGGGAATACGAGCTCGACCTGATCACCACCGCTCCAGGCGTGCGCTATCACATCCAGCTCACCGACGGCTCCGTCATCGAGGTCGACAATCCCTCGCGCTGGCCCGAGGTAACCAACATCGAGAACATCCGCGAGCCGGTCATCACCGCCAAGATCCTCACCAACGAGGAATATGTCGGCGGCATTCTCAAGCTGGTGGAAGAAAAGCGCGGCAAGCAGATCAACTTCGAGTATGTGACGGCCACGCGCGTCCTGCTTACCTATGAGCTGCCGCTCAACGAGATTGTGCTCGACTTCTATGACCGCCTCAAGTCCGTCTCGCGCGGCTATGCCTCGCTGGACTATCAGCTCGCCGGCGAATGGGAGTCGCCCATGGTCAAACTCGACGTGCTGGTCTCCGGCGAGCCGGTGGACGCGCTTTCCATCATCGTGCATCACGACCATGCCTACGAGCGCGGCCGCTCCCTGGTGTCCAAGATGCGCGAGCTGATTCCGCGCCAGCAGTTCGAGGTGGCAATTCAGGCCGCCATCGGCGCCAAGATCGTGGCCCGTGAAACCGTGACCGCCCTGCGCAAGAACGTTCTGGCCAAGTGCTACGGCGGCGATATCAGCCGCAAGCGCAAGCTGCTGGAAAAGCAGAAGGAAGGCAAGAAGCGCATGAAACGGATCGGCAAGGTCGACATTCCGCAGGAGGCGTTTCTGGCCGTGTTGCGGGTGGGCGAAGACCAGCAAAAGTAGCTGCTGCGTTCCACAGCCGATGTGCCCTATCCGAGAGCCGGGGAGGGTGATTTTTTCTGGAGAGAAAAGCCGCTCAAACGCCCGGTTTTCAACTGCGCCGATTTCGGAAATGCTGGAGAAGTTCTTAACTCTTTTGGTTCGTTTGTTAACGGATGTTCATGCCCGATTGTGGAAACCTGCCGAAAAGCCCCCAGGCGGGCCGCAGAGAGAGATTGCCCCGCACTGCACTCACGACTGCAGCGCTTGTGGCTGATATATAAGGGGTTATCTCGCCTATCAAACTGGCGATAGAATTGGCAAGCCGAAAAAACGACGCACAATCGCTGCGTTTGCAGAAGGAATCCACAATTTTTTCCACAGATGGACGGGTGGGAGGCAGCACTTTGTGTGTTTTATTCGGGCAACCCGGCAAAGGCATCCGTTCAATGCTCGGATGAGAGACCCGGGAACGGCATTTTGCAGCGTTCCCGGGTTCATTCTCAGTGGCTGGCAGGCCTGGAGGGCGCCGCTGGCCTGGGCGCATCCGCGCCGGCTGAAGGCGGCGGGGCGGGCACGCCGGACTTCAGGTTGTAGGCGTCGATCACCTGCTTGGTGATGTTGGTGGTGTTGCTGGCGAAGAGCACCGGCGACTGCTGCTGGCCCACATCCAAAACCACGGTAAAGCTTTGCTTCTCCGCATAGGACTGCATCACGTCATAGACCTTGGAAGCCAGGGTGTTGTAGAGGTCCTGCATCTCCTGCCGAAAGTCGCTCTGTGTGTCTTGAAACTCGCGGTCGAGCTGTTTCTTCTTGGTGTCGATCGCGGTGGCCCGCGCGGCCCGCTCCGACTCGCTCAGACTGGCGTTCTGGGTCTGCAACTGCTTGGTCAGAGTGTCGATCTCATCGCTCTGGGCCTTCAACTGCTGCTGTTTGGGATCGTACTTCTTCTGCAGGTCGGCAAAGTTGCGCTGGCCTTCGTTGGTCTGGGCCACGGCCACCTGGAAGGCGACAACCGCGATTTTGGAAGGCCCGACGGGTGCAGTCGACGAGGGTGTGGCAGCGGAAACAGACGGTGTTTGGGCAGTGGCGCTCAGAACCATGCCTGAGGCCAGCAGAACGGCGAGTGCGAGCGAATGCTTCATTTGAATCGGAAACTCCTTCGGAATTCCTGTGTGCTGCATGGTTAGACGCAAGCGCAGGCCATGCCTCCTGAGAAACCTCGCGAATCCTTCTGTTGGAAACTCAGGGCCGGGACCGGCCAGAAGCAGAGAGGATGCGGATGGAGACGTCAGCAGGAACTAGGAGGATTATACGGTATTCACGGTAAAAAGCCGCCTAAAGCAGCGAAATCGCTTGTGAGCGGATGAAGCGCAGACAGCGCGGCCCCGCCGTAGCGGGGCCGGGTTAAAAACAGGCAATTGCGCTCTTCGAGCTTAGTGGCTGGTTGAGGGTTTAGGCGCGTCGGGAGTAGACGACGGGACAGGCGGCGCGGGTATGCCGGACTTCTCGTTATAGGCTTCGATGACCGCCTTGGTAATGTCATTCGAAGGCGCCGCGTACAGCACCGTGGGCGATTGCTGCTGCTGCTCGCTGGCATCCAGCACCAGCGTGTATCCGCGCTTCTGCGCATAGTCCTGCATGGTGGCTCCCACCTTGCCGGCAATGCGGTTCACCAGTTCCTGCATGTCCGCCTGAAAATCGCTCTGCGCGTCTTGCGTGTCGCGGTCGAGCTGCTTCTTCTTGTCGTCGATGGTGTGGGCGCGGGTTTCGCGCTCCACGTCGCTCAACTGGGCGCCCTGAGCCTGCAACTGCTTGGTAAGCGTGTCGATCTCGGCGGTGAGATTTTTGATCTCGGTGCGCTGCGGATCGTATTTCTTCTGCAGGTCGGCAAAGTCGCGTTGAAACTCGTTGGTTTGCGCAACCGCGGCCTGGAACTCGATGACGGCTACCCTGGCGGGGCCGGCGGAGGAGGCTGCGGTTTCATGGGTGGCGGCGGACGCTGCGGAATGCTGCCCAGCAGGCGACTGCGCCATTGCTGCGACTGCGGATCCCAGGGCGAAAGAAATGAGGACTAAATGCACGCGCTTCATGCGGATTGAAAGACTCCTTCAGGACTTCAACTGGATACCCCGCGAGGAACATCCGGCTCGCGGACTTGGGTGGCGATTCTGCGCCTTTGGCGTGTCTCGATGCAGCCTTGACCCGCCTCCGGGAGGATTTTGCGCAGCCGGCGCGAAAGCAGAGAAGAGGCCACAAGAAACATCACCAGAAACCACAAAAATTATACGGCATTGGCGGCTGGCGCGGTAAGCAGGCCTTTTGCCCGTGGGCCCATCCTAACCTGAAAAGAAGGCCGCCCGCGCGGGGCGGCCTTCGGAATCGAGCGCAACATTAGCAAGCAACATCGGCTTAGAAAGTGGTGGAGATGGTGAGCCGGAAGGTTTTGCGCGGCTCACGGAACACATAGCGAGACCCGTAGGCCTGAATGGCCTCCTGGTAGGTGAAGTCGCCCGCGCCGCCCTGCGGGAACATGGAACGGGTGATCAGCTCCGCCGAGCAACTGCCCTGCTTGCCGCCGATCCGCACGTCGTTGCAATACGGCGTCTCGAACAGGCGCATCGGGTTCCACGCGTAGTAGAGCTGGAACGGCGCATTGACGATCGGCATGATGACCGACAGTACACCGCCGGTGGACATGCGCGGCACGAAGTTGGTGCCGCTGATAGGACGGATGTTCCGCTGGAAGCCTACGTCGGAGCCGTGAATGTCGGAGTAGCAGGACCCGTTGTTGATCTCCTGGCAGCCATAGAGCGGCGCAGTCAGCGAAGCAAAGCCCTGCGGGCTCTGTTTCAACTGGCCGTGGCTGACGGCCGCGTCCAAACCGAAGTCGTCGAAGAGCGCGAAGGTAAACGGCCCGACCAAGGGAATCCGGTATTCGACGTTGGTGGTCAGGTTGGTATCGCCGCCAATGGAAGCCACGCCGTACACCGGCAGCGGAACCTGGATGCACTGGCCGTCCTGCGGATTGTTGGGATCGCGCGGAACGCAGGTTCCATCGGGATTGGTGAGCTGGAAGTTGATCCGCGTGGGCACATAGCCGTAGGGCGTTGCGGAGCGGACGTCAAAGCCGCGCATCTCGTTCTCGCCGCCGGAGTAGAAGCGGTTGTTCGGCGGAGCCACGTCGCCGCCATAACCGCTCACATAGCCCAACTGCGCGCGCACCGCCAGCACATTGCGGCCGCCTACAGCTGGCCTCAGGAAGTGCATGGCGATATAGCGCTTGTAGGCGACGATCGGCTCGATGTAGCGTACATTGCCCCACAGGCCGGAGACCTGCAGCGCGGCGGTGAACTGCTCGCCTCCGCGCGGACGCTGTGGGTTGCTGACCGTGTCGTAGGAGTAGCTGAGCGAGATATAGCTGTTGATGATGCCGTTCAGCGCATTCGAGCCCTGGATGCCGCCGCGGAATGAGATGGTCTGGAAGAATGTCTGCGAAGCCGTGCTGAACGCCTGGATATCCGACTTGGTCCAGGAATAGGTAAAGCCGATCCGCTGGAAGGCATGGCGCTTGAGCGGATAGTTGACCGAGAAATTAAACCCGTCGGAGGACTGATTGTAATTCTGCGTCAGCGACTTCTCGGCCGACGACAGGTTCACGGACGCGCCGGTGGTGGCCTGGTAGTTCTTGGCCGCGTTGTAGTCCTGCTTCTGGTTGAATATCTGGAAGCCCACATTGATGGGCCGGTTCTTGATGTACGGCTGGGTAAAGCCGAACAGGAACTGGCGGCTGATGGAGCCCAGGTTGGCCTGCAGGCTGAGCGTCTCGCCCAGGCCCAGGAAGTTGTTGGTCTGATAGTTCAGGCCGATGAACGCGCCGGAGAGTCCGCTCACGCCGCCGTTCATACCGATCGAGTTCTTACCCTTTTCCTTCACCTTCAACAGCAGCTCGACGGTGCCGGCATCGGAATTCTGGATCGCAGTCGAATCCTGATCCACCTTGAGCGGCTCGAAGTATTCGAGCTGGTTGAGGCGCAGCAGGCTGTACTCCCACAACTGGGAGTTGTAAACCGAACCTTCGTCCAGCATCAGCTCGCGGCGGATGACGCGATCGCGAGTAATAGTGTTGCCTTGGAACTCGATGCGCGACACGTAGAACTGCTTGCCTTCGTCGATGTCAATGTCCATCGAGACCGTTTTCTTCTGGTCGTCGTAGGTGAGCTTGGGGATGGCGCCGAAGTTGATGTAGCCCAGGCTTCCGTAGGCCTTCTTCAAGTTTTCCAGGCCCTTCTGGATATCGGTCGCGCTGAACCAGTCCCCGTCCTTAATGGGGAAGGTGGCGCGCAGAGCCTTCACATTAAAGTGGGGATTGTTGCCGGTGAACGTGATGGCGCCCAGCCGGTAGCGGCCGCCCTCTTCAATGGGCAGGCGGATGTCGATGCGCTTGCCTTTGTTGGGCCGGAAGGTGAAGAAGTTCAGTCCGCCCTGGTCGCGGATCTGGGTCTGCGGCGTCTCCACGGCGGCATTGGCGTAGCCCTTGTCGCGATAAGCCTGGCGCACCCGCTCGGTGTCTTCTTCCAGCTTGGAGGCGTCGAAGGTCTGCGCGAAGAGATTTTCAAAGATGATGGAGTAGGGAATGCCGATCGGCTTGAGATTCTTCATCGACCGGCGCAGATAGCGCGAGCTGAGGTGAGTGTTGCCGACGAACTGAATCTTGCCCACCTTCACCACCGGGCCTTCCTTCACATTGAAGTTCACCTGCACCGCGGCCGGAGGAATGGTCTTCACACTTTCGGTAACGGTGGCGAACTGGTGGCCGTGCTCGGCCTCCATCTCCTTGATCACCGTCTCGGCCTGCTTGATCTTGGTGGCGTCGTACTGGCCGTCCACGGAAAGGGGGACGTGCTCCTTCTTGAAGCGGTCCAGGATGTCGGACTGGGTGATCGAGCTGAGGCCCTTGTAGTTGATCTCGCGGATATTGGGACGCTCCCGGACAAAGATGTCCAGGATGATTCCCTTCTCCGTGTCTTCGCGCTCGATCCGCAGGTCTTCGAAGTAGCCGGTATTCCAGAGCGAGTTGAAGTCGCGCTCGATGGAGACCGGGTCATAGGTGTCGCCGGGATGGGTAAACAGCCGGGCCAGAATGGTCTCTCTGGGGATGCGGCGATTGCCGATGACGCGAATCTGATCGATCGTCTGCGGGGTCTGCGCCAGCGCTGCGCCGGCCGTAAAGGCCAACACGACCACGGCCAGCAGGCGAAAGGCAACGCGAGCGGCGCGGGAAATGGAAATGTGCCTGATCTTCACCGGGCTGCAGCCCTGCGGCGAGCACAAAGATTCCTGATCCGTTCCATAGTTCAGCTTCACGAGAAGAATATGCACACCCTCACTGCTCAAAATCTGATCCTGCATCGAGGAAAGATGATTATATTGGACCGCGGCGACTCCGCCCAAACCGGCGGGCACTGTGTCGGCTCGGAAACCGTATCTTTCCCATCGCGATTCTTCAGTCTCTGGCAGCGCCCGGGCCGGCGCAGGTGCGCCGGAGGGTCCGCCATTGCTCAAAGAAACGCCTCAATCCTGTTCCCCGCCGCCCATTCCGCCATCAGACACGGGTACGGCTCCACGTCCAGTCTTGCGGCGCCGTGCTGCAACCGGCAACCGGGCACATGGAGCACCCATTCCACAGTCTAACGGAACAAGGCGGGTTGCGACGCCTGTGCATCCATTCCGCACTTGGCAATATCTCCTTTAGACGTACCTGCCTTGAACAGGGCACCGCGCCGGGCAAAGGAATTCGGAGCTGTGAAAGAATTTCGCTCAGGGGGATTTCTTTACCATGCCAGGAAGGCTTCTTACGATGGATGATCGGTCCGGATCGGTTCTTTCCTACTCCGCCGACCTTCTGGATGGGCGGCCGGCGCGGCTCGAAGAGTTTCGCGGCCGTGTGCTGCTGATCGTCAATACCGCCAGCCAGTGCGGCTTCACGCCGCAATACACGGGCCTTGAGGATCTCTATCGCGACTACGGCGAACGCGGCCTGGCGGTGCTGGGCTTCCCCTGCAATCAGTTCGGCGGCCAGGAACCGGGCACAGCGGCGCAAATTGGCGCGTTCTGCCAGAAAAACTACGGCGTCAGCTTTCCGCTCTTCGCCCGGATCGACGTGAACGGACCCAACGCGCACCCACTCTACCGCTTTCTGAAAAGGCAAAAGCCCGGCCTGTTCGGATTTCTCACCGCCGGACGCATTCCCTGGAACTTCACCAAATTTCTCGCCGACCGCACCGGCCGGGTGGTGGCGCGCTATTCCGCTTCCACCTCGCCCGACAAACTGCGTCCCGCCATCGAGCGGCTGCTGGCGCTCTGATCGATTTCCGACGATCCCCAGTCCCGGCCCTCCACGACCCCTCGGCTCACATGCCGGGATGGGCGTCGCCATACATGTGTCTTTCGCATGGCGGCCTCCGTCTTAAGAACGTAGGGGCAAGCCTTTTTTTCGAGCTTCGTATTTTTGTCTCCCTCTTTCGACTACCATAAGATTGAATCGAAGTTGGGCCGGATCAAGGTCATAGCTCAATCCGGTTCCTGAACCCGGCAATCCGGTCCGCATGCGAACCGAACCTTTGTGTCCCGCACCTGTGCGCGGTGAGGGAGTCCGGTCACGGCTCGCCGCACCATGGGTGGACCGGCCGAGGAGCAAATACCAGCCCTATGATGTGGATTGTCCGGCTTGCGCTGCGGCGGCCTTATACCTTTGTCGTCTTCGCGCTCTTGATTCTAATTCTGGGCATCTTCAGCGTCGCGTCGATGCCGGTGGACATCTTTCCCAACATCGATATCCCTGTAGTCACCGTCATCTGGCAGTACAACGGCCTCTCCGCCGAACAGATGGCCGACCGCATCGTGAGCAACGTCGAACGCGGCATGACCATCACGGTCAACGACATCGACCATATCGAATCGCAGTCGCTGGTGGGCAAGGCTGTCATCAAAATCTATTTCCAGCCGCACGTCGATATCGGCAGCGCGCTGGCCCAGGTTACGGCCATCAACCAGGTTGAGCTGCGCTCGCTGCCGCAGGGGGCTATTCCACCTTTCATCGGCGAGTACAACGCGTCCAGCGTTCCGGTGCTGCAACTGGGTCTCTCCGGACCGGGGTTGACCGAGGCACAGTTGTTCGACATAGGCACCACGACCATCCGCGTGCAGTTGGCCACGGTCGAGGGCGCGCAAATGCCCTATCCCTTCGGCGGCAAAATGCGCGAGGTGGTGGTGGACCTGAACATGGCCGCGCTGCAAGCCAGGGGACTGTCGCCCGCCGACGTGGTGAACGCACTCGGGGCACAGAATGTCATCGCGCCCTCCGGCACCATCAAGATTGACAAGTTCGAGTACCAGGTGGAGACCAACTCCGCGCCCACGGTGCTGGAGCAGCTCAACAACCTGCCCATCAAGGCGGTGAACGGCACGGTGGTCTACATCCGCGATGTGGCCCATGTGTACGACGGCAGCCCTCCGCAGACCAACATGGTGCGCGTGGATGGGCATCGCGCGATTCTGATGAACATCATGAAGATCGGCAACGCCTCCACGCTGGATATCATCGCCGGGGTGCGCGCCAAGATCAACGCCATGAGAGGGCAGTTGCCGCCGCAGTTGCGCATTGTCCCGCTCACCGACCAGTCCATCTTCGTGCGCGGGGCCATCAGCGGCGTGGTGCGCGAGGGCATCATTGCCGCCTGCCTCACCGCGGTCATGATCCTCATCTTCCTGGGAAGCTGGCGCTCCACCCTGATCATCGCGGTCTCCATTCCGCTCTCGATCCTCTGCTCGCTCTCCATGCTTTACGCGCTGCACGAGACCATCAACATCATGACCCTCGGCGGCCTGGCGCTGGCCGTGGGCATTCTGGTCGACGACGCGACCGTCGAGATCGAGAACATCAACCGGAATCTCGAATCGGGCAAGGAGATCGAGCAGGCCATCCTGGACGGCGCGGCGCAGATCGCCACCCCCGCGCTGGTCTCCACGCTGGCCATCTGCATCGTCTTTGTGCCCATGTTTCTGCTCGGCGGCGTGGCCCGCTACCTGTTTGTGCCGCTGGCCGAGGCGGTGGTCTTCGCCATGCTCGCCAGTTACCTGCTCTCCCGCACCGTGGTTCCCACCATGGCCCGCTATCTGCTCAAGGAGCACGACGACGCCGAGATGGAGCGCAAAAAGCGGAGCCGCAATCCGCTGGTGCGGTTTCAACTGGCCTTCGAGTCTGGCTTTGAAAAAATGCGTCACGGCTACTCGCGCGTGCTCATGCTCTGCGTGGACCACGCCGGAGTCTTTCTTCTCGTCTTTCTAGCCTGCACCCTCGCCAGCCTGGGTCTGACGCCGTTTCTGGGCCAGGACTTTTTTCCCTCCGTCGACTCGGGTCAGTTCAAGATTCACGTCCGCGCGCATACCGGCACGCGCATTGAGGAAACCGCCGACCTCTGCGACCACATCGACGCAACCATTCGCAGCCAGATTCCCGCCGATGAAGTCGTCTCCATCATTGACAACATTGGACTGCCCTATTCGGGCATTAACCTCTCTTACTCTACCTCGGCGCCCATTGGACCCTCCGACGCCGACATTCAGGTGCAGCTCACCCCCAAGCACCACCCCACCGAGGCCTACGTAGAGCGCCTGCGCGACGTGCTCAACCGCGACTATCCCGGCGTTACCTTCTACGAGCTGCCGGTGGACATCGTCACGCAGATTTTGAACTTTGGACTTTCGTCGCCCATCGACCTGCAGATCATCGGGCCCAACCTGCAGGGCAATCGCGCCCTGGCCGAAAAGATCCTGAACCAGGTCCGCTACGTTCCCGGCGCGGCCGACGCGCGCATTCAACAGCCGTTCAACTATCCCGACCTGCACGTCAACGTAGACCGCACCCGCGCCGAAGAGGTGGGCCTGACCCAGCAGAACGTTGCCCAGAGTCTGCTGGTGGCCCTGAGCGGCAGCTTCCAGACCAGTCCCAACTTCTACCTCGATCCCGACAATGGCGTCACCTACAGTGTTGCCGTCCAGGCTCCGGAATACCGGCTCGATTCGCTCGCCGCTTTGGAGAGCGTGCCTGTCACCAGCCAGCAGCAGGCCCTGCTGGCGCAACAGTCCGCCGGCGCCGCATCCACTGCTGCGCCCGGGGCGCCCAGGCCGTTGCAGGTGATCGGCAACCTGGCCAGCATCGTACCCGGAAACGAACTCGGCACGGTGAGCCACTATGATATTCAGCCGGTCATCGACATCTACGCCAACGTGGTCGGCACCGACCTGGGTTCCGTGACCAGGGCGATGGAGAAAATCGTAAAGGAGCACGGGAAGGACCTGCCGCGCGGCTCGCACTTCACCCTGCGCGGCCAGAGCGAGACGATGTACAAGTCCTATTTCGGCCTGTTGAGCGGCCTGGCGTTCTCCATTCTGCTGGTCTACCTGCTCATCGTGGTTAACTTTCAGTCCTGGCTCGACCCGTTCCTGATTATCTCGGCGCTGCCCGCGGCGCTGGCCGGCATTGTCTGGTTCCTGTTCCTCACCAACACCCGGCTGAGCGTGCCGGCGCTCACCGGGGCCATCATGTGCATGGGCGTGGCCACGGCCAACTCCATTCTGGTGGTGAGCTTTGCCCGCGAGCAGTTGGAGGCCCTGGTGGGCGATGCGCGCAAGGCGGCTCTGAATGCGGGCTTTGTGCGCCTGCGTCCGGTGGTGATGACCGCGCTGGCCATGATTATCGGCATGGTGCCCATGGCGCTGGGCCTGGGCGACGGCGGTGAGCAGAATGCGCCGCTGGGCCGCGCGGTTATCGGCGGCCTGCTGCTGGCCACCGTGGCCACGCTGTTCTTTGTGCCCACCTTTTTCGCTTTCATTCACACCCGGCTGGAGCGGCGGCACAGAGCGCATCCGGGCGGGGCGCAGGCCATCGACCTCGACGAATTCGACGACAGACCGGAGTAACCGTCTATGAGCAACGATCCCAACCCCAACCCGCAGCGCGCGCATGGACACGAGAGCGCCCCCGAGCACGAACCGATCTCGGGACGCAAGGCGCTGGCCTGGACAACCGTGCTGGCGGTGATCGCCCTTGCACTGGCGGCCTTCGGCATTCTGCGCCGCATGCACACCGACACGGTGCTGGCACAGCACACCGACGAGGTGGCCGCGCCCTCGGTCAGCGTGGCTCCGCCACAGCCTGGCGCGCCAGTGGACAATTTTGTGCTGCCCGGCAACGTGACTGCCTACACGGATTCGCCCATCTACGCGCGTACCGACGGCTACCTGGTGCACTGGTACCACGACATCGGTTCGCGCGTGAAGAAGGGAGATCTGCTGGCCGTGATTGCATCGCCTGAGGTGGATCAGCAACTGGCCCAGTCCCAGGCCGATCTGGCTACCGCCGAAGCCACCGCCAACAATGCGCACATCCAGGCCCAGCGCTATGCCGGGCTGGTAAGCTCCAACGCCGTCTCCCGCCAGGACACCGACAACTTCGTCAATCAGGCCGCGGCCACCGCGGCCACCGTCAAATCCGCCCAGGCCAATGTGCAGCGCCTCAAGGAGCTGCAATCGTTTGAACAGGTCACGGCGCCTTTTGACGGCGTGGTCACCGCCCGCAACGTCGATATCGGCCAGCTCATCAACCAGGGTGCGGGCACCGAACTGTTTCACCTGCAGGCTCTGCGCACGCTGCGCGTTTATACCAACGTGCCGCAGGTCTACTCGCAATCGGTCCGGCGAGGCATGAAGATTCCGCTCACCTTCCCCGAGTATCCCGGCAAAACGTTTACCGGCACGCTGGTTCGCACCGCCGATGCGATCGACCCCGCCAGCCGCACACTGCTCGTTGAGGTGGACGTGGATAATCGCTCCGGTACGCTCATGCCCGGGTCGCTGGCGCAGGTTCACTTCAAAACACCGCCCATCGCTTCCACCTTCATCGTGCCTTCCGCCGCGCTCATCTTCCGCCGCCATGGCCTGCAGGTAGGCACCGTGATCGACGGCAACAAGGCGCACCTGGTAGCAGTGATCATTGGCCAGGACGACGGCGGCACCGTGCAGATTATCAACGGACTCAACGCGGGCGACCAGGTCATCCAGGACCCGCCCGATTCGCTCATCGAAGGCGAAAAGGTCAGGATCGTAAAGCCCGCCAGCCAGCCCGACGGAGGCCTGTAGGCATGCGAATGCGCACGGCCACATTCCGCGTTCCGCCGGCTCGATGCGTCTGTTTCCCGCGTCTCTGCGCCGGAGCCGCGCTGCTTGCTCTGGCTTTTCTCACCGGCTGCAAGCCGGTCGGCCCCAACTACAAGCGGCCCGCATATCAGGCCCCTGACGCGTATAAGGAAAGCGGCGCCGCATCGGTGGTTCCACCGCCCAATCCGGCGAACGGCGGCTGGCAGCCGGCCAACCCCTCGGACGGAATGCTCCGGGGCAAATGGTGGGAGATCTATCAGGATCCGCGGCTCGACGCGCTCGAAGAGCGCATCACCACCGCCAATGTGGAGTTGCGCCAGGCCGTGGAAACCTACCTCGCCGCACGCGACCAGATCGCCGCGGTGCGCGCCAATCTCTACCCGACCTTGTCCGCGGGGCCCTCCATCAGCCGCAACCGCGCCTCGGCCAACCGCCCGCTGATCTCCAGCGGCACCACCGCCACCACCTATAACGACCTCCAGATTAGCGGCCAGGCCAGTTGGGAGCCCGACTTCTGGGGCCGCATCCGCCGCGGTGTGGAACAGGCGCGCGCTGAATCGCAGGCCAGCGCCGCCGACATGGCCGCGATCGACCTCAGCCTGCACGCGGAGATGGCGTCGGACTACTTCGCACTGCGCGGACTCGACTCGCAGAGCCGGCTGCTCACCGACACGGTGACCGATCTCGAACACCAGCTCGATCTAACCCAGCGCCGGCTCAAAGGCGGTGTGGCCACCGATGTGGATGTGGCCCAGGCGCAGACCCAGCTTGAAACCGTTCGCGCCCAACTGGTGGACGTGGGCGTGGCCCGCGCGCAGTATGAGCACGCCATCGGCACGCTCGCTAACTACAGCCTGCGCGGCTTCAACATCCCCAATTCGCCGCTCGATCTCGCGCTGCCCAAAGTACCGCTCGGCGTGCCTTCGCAACTGCTCGAGCGCCGGCCGGACATTGCCGCGGCCGAACGCCGCACCGCCGCGGCCAATGCGCAGATCGGCATCGCCATCAGCGCCTTTTATCCCACCATCATGCTGGGCGCGAACGGCGGCTTTCAAAGCACCAGTCCCGGCACCTGGATTCAGGGCCCCAGCGCAATGTGGACGCTGGGTGCGCAGGCCGCTCAACTGCTGTTTGACGCCGGCCAGCGCCACGCGCTCACCGACCAGGCGCGCCACGACTACGAGGCGCAGACCGACGCCTATCGCAATTCCGTGTTTCAGGCATTCGAGGATGTGGAAGACCAGCTCTCCAGCCTGCGCATTCTGGAGCAGGAGTCGACCGTGGAAGCCGGAGCCGTGGCCGCCGCGCAGCACTCATTCGACCTCTCCAACCAGCGTTACAAAGGCGGCGTCACCAGCTATCTTGAAGTGCTCACCGCCGAGGCCACGCTGCTCGCCGACCAGCGCACCGCCATCGACATCGAGAGCCGCCAGTTCGCATCCAGCGTAGGACTGGTGCGTTCCCTGGGCGGAGGCTGGGACGTAACGCAATTGCCGAAATGACGGGGATCAGGGAACAGGGAAGCCGCATGATCATCGCCATGATGAAAAAGCTGCGGCAGTGAGTACTGCTACCTGCTACCTCACTGAATCCTGCACCGGGCGTGAGAACGCGCTGTCGGGTACCCGCGTCCGCTCCATCCCTGGCCCCTGCCACAGCAGAATCGGAGCATCGCCGCTGGCTGCATGCAGCCCTTCAATATGGATGGTGTGCCGGCCGGCGCGTAGCCCCAGCGATCCCACGGCATAACGCGCCGCATTCCCCGGCGATCCGCAGACCTGCCCAAAGGGAGGCCCGGTTCTGGCTACTTCCATCCCATCGATCGCCAGCCGGCCGCCGTCGCGATCAATGAGCGAAAAGGTATAGCCGCCGTCAGCGGGAATATCGATGGAACCATCCCACGCCACCGCGTAGCGGGTGAAGCCGCGCGCGCTGGCCTCGATTCCCGCTGAATCGCCGGCAAACACTGCGCGCTGCGCCGCAAGGTCGGGCAGCTCCGGCCACTCGCCGGGATAAATTTTGTAATCGAGCCCGGCGCGCATCGCTCCGGCCGCGCTCGCTGCCGGGTGCCACTTCGCAACCGCCACCAGATCCTGCTCCGCCCAATCCTGGTGGCCCGTCTTGTCCACCACGTGCAGCAGCACGCGGAACCGTCCCGCGCCATGAGCGCCGTCCAGATCGGTCCCATCGGCGTCGGGAAAACGATGCCGCACGCGCCGGCCCTGCGCCTCGGTGCCATCGCCGAAGATCCATGTATAGCGCGCATGCGGCCACTGCTGCGCGGTAAAAGTCACCTTCTCATCCGGCGCCAGCGTGGCAGGCTCGGCCGTAAATCGCGCCACAGGCGCATGCGCCGTCACAAACGCCGGCTGGGCCGCGCCGCCTGACACTTCCAGCGGAATCGCCGCTACCGAGTCCACCCGCGCCTGCCCATATTTCACGTTGTCGAACGTAACGCCGCTCACGTCCCCGCTGATGGTTGAAGCAACCAGCGGCGGCTGGCCAAGCGCCCAGATGTTGCGAAAGGTAATGCCGCTGATCTTCGGCTGTTCCTGCTCGACCTGTACCAGCGAGTACCAGTTGTCGAGAAAGAGATTTTCAAAGTGGATATCGCTGTGCTGGCCCTTGGCGCCCTTTGCGCCCCAGAAGCCGAGCAGGCCGAAGGTCTGTCCGCACGCGCCAATGCCGGCGTGCAGAATGTCGGAGTCGCGCAGCGTAAAGTTGTGCGAGTTGAAGATCTTCTGCGGCCAGCCGATCCGCACCACATTCGAAATACTGGTGGAAAGCTCGCTATGCTCGACCAGGATGTTCTGCACATCGTGGCCGGGACGCAGCATGTCGGCCTCGGTGTAGCCGTCCCAGTTGCCTTCCATCGCCAGGTCGTCATCCGAGGCGCGGAAGAACGAGTTGCGCACCACCGCATCGCCGCCGCCCAGCCAGTCCATGCCGTCCTGGTTGGCATTGCCCGGATTGCCGCCCACCACGCGCAGATCGTCATACACAAATCCGTTCGTGTCCTTCATCTGGATGGACCAGGTGCGCGAGCGGACGATGCAGGTGAGCCCGTCGATCTCCACGTTGCGCGACTGGTAGGCGCCCACACAGTGCCAATCGGGCTTTTGCATCCATCCATCGTCGGCCGCCGGGTCCTGCGTGCCGTCGTAGACGATCGTGCCGCGGCCCAGCACCTTCACGTTGTTCACGTTCCACAGGTTCAGGCTGCCAAAGATGTAGGCGCCCGGCGCCAGATAGATGGTGTCGCCGCTCTTCGGGTTCAGGCTTTGGCGATGCACGCCGGCAGGAATGATCTGAACATGCGCCCCGGCGGGCGGCGGAGGAGGCGGCGAGCCGGCAAACAGAAACAGCATCCGGGCGTAATTCAGAAAATCCCCAGGCCGCGAGATGGCCAGCTTTACCGGCCCCGGAATCCTGAAGCGGATGGTCTGCCCGTCCCGTTGCGCGCGCAGTCCCAGCCGCCACGGCTCAATGTCCACGCCCCGATCCCAGAAGCCCGGTTCCACTGCGGTAATGGCAACCTCCGCCGCCCCGGTGGTGTCGAAGCTGACCAACGCGTAGTTCGACGCCGCATGCGCCACGCCCACCGCATAGCCGTTCACGGTAACCGTAAAAGCCGTCGACCGCATCGGTTCGGGAATCGGGCCAGCCTCAATGCGCGAGGCAGCGTGCAAAGAGGGCACATAACCAAGAAGAGCAACGAGAAAAAGCGCGCGCGAACCATGCAACGGACAAGACTCCGGCAAAAGTGTAGGAACAAACCAATGTAGCGCAGGGATTTTCGCCCACAGAGTCTACGTGACCATGCGTGGCCGTTCATTTGTAATGCTTGCCAACTTCTCGTGCCAGATCTTCGGCGAATGCTTCGGCCTCGGATTCGCGAACGAATTCTTTCTTCCCTGGCATCTTGTTTAGGATGTTTTGTGCCTTAATGAACGTCTCTCTCAGCCTGTCGTCAGCAGGTTCTCCCAAAAGCATGTGAATGCGAAAGTGCTCAGTGCTGTCCATCAAACTGGTCGCTCTCCCCACCCACCTGTTGGCCTTGTCGAGCATTGACCCCGCGTCAACCATATCGAAGGAAACCGGTTCCAACACGTGCCAAATATCGTTCTTCCAAGATCTCTCGAACTCGTAGTCATAACTAGGCGCAACAATGTGTTTCGGATGGAGCAAGGGTGTCACATCGACCCGCCTCAATGGTTCTCTAAACGTTTGCCATACCTCTTCATCCGTGCGACGCACTACCTCAGTTGGCGAGACATAATGCTCTACATAACGGCGATAGAGTTCCTGTAAGGTTTGCTCCAGATTTGCACTCAATCCCACTCCGGATTTTGAAAATTGAATAGAACTGTCGTCTGGAGGAAGAATCTTCGCCAACACATGCTCGATCGTTTGACCGGGCTCAAACGGCAGTGCAGATTCACGTACCTGGCCAGCCGCGCGGATTTGCTCCTGGATATACCGCGAGATTTGGCGAAAACGCTGACCGTCAATCTTCTGGAACACGTGAGTGATACGCCCATAGTTCACCGTGCATATCGCGCGCAGATATGCTGCTTCGGGTGAGAAGACAACTACACCAATGTTCACGAACTCCTGTGTGACGGGGTCATGAACATACCGAAGCACGCAGAAACTGTATTCAACTTTCATGCGAGAAACCTCCGGATCTGCTCGGCAAAATCTTCGGCGTGGTTACGAATCGCGAGAAGATGCTCGCGAATCTTCAGCCCGTCTTCTTCATTGTTCCACTCTGGAGGCACATCGGCAAAGATCTCATCGAGAACAGTCTCTGAAAGCGCGCGGAGTCTCGCAGTAAACCCTGTCAGATCAATGGTCTTCGATTTCAACTGCCTATAAAACACGTGATTCTCAAGATATGGCTGCCGGTCAAGCACCCACGGTGCGGTAGACGGGGAAATGTCTCGCAAGAAGGAAAAGGCGAGTTCGTGATCGATGATCATTATTGCATCGCCGCTAGTCAAGAGGTTCGGATTTCCGTAGGTTCGATCAGGATTCTGCAGCAAAGCGTCAAAAGCGAAGACATTGACGGCTAGACCTCGCATCGTCTCCGGGACTTGCTTATCCACGGGCCAAGTGTTGAATCCGATCAGGATCTGAGTCCCAAAATTAAATCCGATACTTTCTTTGACGAATTCCGCTTTGGCGGGCTCCGAGCAGGCAATAAGCTCGGCCATCTTCGGCTCAAGCGTAATCAGGGCCGAAACCGGGGAAGATATTCCAAAATGGGTCGCGAGTTCGGCTCCCAGCAGTTCATTCACGAGCCCTCTTAGCTGGACCGTTCTGCGAAGCTTTACAACAAAGTTCCCAGCTGTTGCTCCCAACTCGTTCTCGCAACCGCAGAGCGCGGGCGAAGTTCTGCCGCTCGTCATAAAGCGCGCGAATTGAACGGCAATCAAATTTGCGATCATTCAGCGAAGAGTTTGCGCGGTAATAATATCACCATGCTGATGGCCAGCCCATGCTTCACGTTTGGTAAGTGGTAGCTACAAATCTGAGCTTTCTCGGGAAAAGTGAAGCCGGATTGGACAACACTTCCTCGGGGCTACTGTATAATTCGCATCGCGAAGAAAATCCCATTCGCGCGGCTCGCTTTCCGCCTGCGACCTCAGGACACGTGCTGATTACGCCTCGGCACAGTCCGGACCGTCGCCAGCCAGACCGATCCGCGCCAGGAGAGCTCTCAATGTTGCCGGGTTATTTTGTGCGTTGCCTCAAACGGATCGCTGTCGCCGCCTGCGTGCTGGCTGCTTTTGCATCGGCTTTAATCGCCACGGGCCATGCCCAACGATCCGAGCCGACTATCACCGCGTCTGTCACGCTGGTTGAAAGCGCGCAGGAGTCCGAGCCGGTGCAACGGGCCACCAAAGACCTGGAGAATGACTTCAGGAAGGTTTTTGGCCGCGCGCCCAAGCTTGTGAACGACCTGAAAGACGCCGGTCCCACGGCCATTCTCATCGCCCAGCGCGAAAATCTGCCCGCCGGTGTGGACTGCGCGACCACGGCCAACACCGAAGCTTTTGCGTTTTCCGTCACCAGCGCCGGCAGCACGAAACATGTTGTCTGCCTTACCGGCGCGGACATGCGCGGAACCATCTACGCCATCTATCAGTTTTCGCAGACCGTGCTGGGCGTCGATCCGATGTATCTGTGGACCGACAAAGAGCCGGCGAAGCGCGTTTCCATCGCGCTGCCAAAAGATTTCGTGAAGACTTATCCCAGCCCGGTGTTCAAGTACCGCGGATTTTTCCCCAATGACGAAGATCTGCTCACCGGCTGGGTGGTTCCGCCCAAAGGCGAGCAGACCGGCATTGCGCTCAGCGTGTGGGACCAGGTGTTTGAAACCATTCTGCGGCTCAAGGGCAACATCGTGGTGCCCGGCACGTGGACCTTTCCCAACGACGCGCCGGTGCAGGCAGCCACCGAGCGCGGGCTCATCGTCAATCAGCATCATGCCATTCCACTAGGTGTGAACGTGGCGCGCTGGCCGGCCGACGTGCCTTACAACTTCTCCACGCATCCTGAGATTCTGGAACGCGCCTGGACCAACGCCGTGGCCGAGTACAAGCCGGACGAGGAGATCCTCTGGTCGGTGGGCCTGCGCGGTCTTTCGGACTCTAGCTACGCCTCGCTCGATCCCAGCGTGCGCAACAACGATCCGCTGCTGGGCAAGCGGGTATCGGAGGCAATTGCGCAGCAGATCAAGATTGTGCGCGCCCGATATCCGAAGGCGCAGTTCGTCACCGACCTGTGGCAGGAGGGCGCGCGGCTCATGCGCGAGGGCTACCTCAAGATTCCGCCCGAGGTGATGCTGGTGTGGGCCGACACCGGCTACGGCGACATGCAGGATGACGGCAAGGTGGCCGCCGGCCAGGGCATGTACTTCCACGTGGCCATGATGAACGGCCAGGCCAACCAGCTCTCCGAGATGGTTCCCGTGCAGCGGATTCAGGAAGAGATCGGCCGCTACATCAAGGCCGGCGCCACCTCTTACATCCTCGTCAATACCAGCGACATCCGTCCCGTGGCCATGACCACCCGCGCGCTGATGGATGCGGCCTGGGGCGGCGTGCCGCAAAAGCCCGATGCCGACGGCGACTACTACCGCAAGTGGGCCACCGAGGAGTTCGGCGCAAAGTCGGCCGATGCACTCGCGGCCATGTATAAGGATTATTTTGCCGCGCCGTCGCTGCGCCATCCCTACTTCGGCATGCGCGGCCTGACCTCGGCCGGCAACGCGCCGCCTCCGCCGCCGGCTATCAGCTTTACGCGCTGGGACGGCGACAATCACTACCACTCCGAGGCGCGCCGCCTGATTCTGGACGATCTGAGCATGCACCAGGTGATCGCCATCCCCAGCCAGTCGCCCAAGTGGACGCAGCCGCGCGTGCTGCCCGCAGGCAACGCGGAGATGCGGCAGCACGCACTGGATCAGGACATTCAGGACGGCGAAGACGCCACGCCGCGCTGGGATGCGGTATGGAAGAAGGCCGTGGCCGCTGAAGCCCTGGTCGAGCCGGCGCGCCGCGCGTATTACCAGGCCGAAGTGCTGACCATGATCACCATCAACCGCGACAGCAACGTCATGCTCCTCGATCTGGCCAGGGCCATGAAGGACGCTGACGCGGGTGACAAGGCGAAGGCGGAGACCGAGGCCGCCGCGTCGCTGGCCGCGCTCGACGCCATTCAGAAGTCGATGGCGCTGGACGAGTACGGCAAGTGGAAGAACTGGTATCGCGGCGATTGGCTTACCGGTGTCTATCGCACCCACGAACTGGTCGAGGATTATCTCAACCACCTCAAGGATCCCATGGCCAAACTGCCCGCGCCTGCCTCATGGAGCGGATGGGAAGCCTACTTCCACATCATGGCCTATGAGGACGACCGCTCGGTGGACGTGCATTGAATCCTTTTTGCTGCCATCGCAAAATCGCGCCAATGCTGAGGACAAGCCCCAAGTCCCACGCAGCGTGATTTTGCGATTACGCGCCAAGAAGCGCATACTGCGTGCAGATACGGTCTGCGCGCGGAGCCAGTCGCACACAGCGATTTCCCTGTTTCGTGCGTCTCTCAAGTGCATGACCAAGTGCATGACCGGCCCGCGCGGCCGCACAGGAGCCACTCGATGCCCACAGCTCACCCGCTTCCCCGCACGCTCGGGGAACTGCGCACCAGCAAGCTGTTCTCTGAATCGCGCCTGAAGACCCGCAGCGTGAAAGACGAGATGCGCGCCAACCTGATTGCGCGGCTCAAGACGCGTGCGACCATCTTTCCCGGCATCGTAGGCTATGAAGACACGGTGGTGCCGCAGATTGTCAACGCCGTTCTGTCCAAACAGAACTTCATTCTGCTGGGGCTGCGCGGCCAGGCCAAGAGCCGCATTCTGCGTGCCCTTACTACGCTGCTGGACGAATACCTGCCCTGCGTGGCCGGCTGCGAAATCCGCGACAATCCCTACGCGCCGCTGTGCCGGCGCTGCCGCGACCTGATCGCCGCCAAAGGCGATACCACGCCGATTGCCTACATCGGACGCGACGAGCGCTATGTGGAGAAGCTGGCAACGCCGGATGTGACCGTGGCCGATCTGGTGGGCGATCTCGATCCCATCAAGGCCGCGCGTGGCGGCGAGGACCTTTCAAGCGAGCTCACCATGCACTATGGCCTGCTGCCCCGCGCCAACCGCGGCATCTTCGCCATCAACGAACTGCCTGACCTGGCCGGCAAAATCCAGGTGGCGCTGTTCAACATCATGCAGGAAGGCGACATCCAGATCAAAGGCTATCCGGTGCGCCTGCTGCTCGATGTGGCGCTGGTGTTCAGCGCCAATCCCGAGGACTACACGGCGCGCGGCAAAATCATCACCCCGCTCAAAGACCGCATCGGCTCGGAGATTCGCACCCACTATCCTGAGTCGCTCGAAGAAGGCATCGCCATCACCGCGCAGGAGGCCTGGGCGGTGCGCGGCACGGCCACCGAGATTCCGCAGTACGTGCGCGAAGTGGTGGAGCAGGTGGCCTTCTCGGCGCGCGAGGACAAGAAGGTGGACAAGCGCAGCGGCGTAAGCCAGCGTCTGCCTATTTCGACCCTGGAGCTGGCGATCTCGAATGCGGAGCGGCGCGCGCTGGTTAACGGAGACTCTGTTGTGTTTCCGCGCGTGAGCGACATCTATGCCGCCATGCCCGGCATTACCGGCAAGCTCGAGCTGGAGTACGAGGGCGAGTTGCGCGGGGCCGACACCGTGGTGCAGGACCTGATCCGCACTGCCGTGGGCAAGATCTTCCAGCGCTACTTCGCCAATGTGGCCGCTGGGCAGATCGACACGGGACAAATTGAGGAGTGGTTCAACCTGGGCGGGACCGTAAAGCTTGAAGACAGCCAACCCTCCGCCGACGCGCTCAAGGAGCTGAAGCAGATTCAGGGACTGATCGAAAAGCTCGCCCCGCTCGGCGTAGAATCTACCGATGCCGCGCCGAAGATCGTGGCGGCCGCCGAATTTCTGCTTGAAGGCATGGTGGCTCATCGCAAGCTGAGCCGCAGCCAGGAACACGGCTTCGCCGCGCAGGAGACGCGCCGCAGGTCCGAGCACGAAGAGTCCTTGCCGGAACGCCAGGAGTTTGAAAACGAGTATGAGGATTGGCAGCGTTCCCGGCGTGGCCGGCGCGGTGGATTGAATTAGGTCGTTGACCCTGTTAACTTGTGCTTTCCCACCCTTGCCGCGATGAAGCTGCGTCAAGGATCGAGGGGCACCCCCAGTGGTCCGAAAACAAGCGGTCAGAAACGTAGCTCCGCTGCATGATCGGCTTCTACCTTCGAGGATGATTCGGCATGAAGCGCACTCATTACACCAAATTCACCGGTGACCTGGCAGGCGAGATCGATCTCGAAGACCTGCTGAAGGCGCTATCGGACTATTTGCTGGACTCAGGATTCTACGATCCCTTGTCGCGCTTTCAGGACCTCGACCACACGCTTGAAAATCTGCGCGAGGCGCTGCGCCGCGTGCTCGAACAGGGCGATTTCTTCGACGAGTCGACGCGCCGGCAGCTCGACCAGTTGGCCTCGGAAGGCAAGCTCGATGAGCTGATCGACAAGCTCATGGCGCGGATGGAGCAGGAGAACTACATCGCATCGCGGCCCACGCAGCCCGGTAATGTCGACGGACAAACCGGCAACGTGGAAGGCGAAGCGCGCTTTGAGGTGACCGACAAGAGCCTCGACTTTCTGGGATTCAAGACGCTGCGCGATCTGCTCGGCTCGCTGGGCAAGTCAAGCTACGGCCGCCATGACACCCGCCACTGGGCTACGGGCATCGAGGCCAGCGGCGCATCGCGGCGTTACGAATTCGGTGACACGCTAAACCTCGACGCGGCAGCCACGCTCAATTCCGCCATCTCGCGCGAAGGCCTGGGTCTGCCGCTGAACATGGAGTATGAGGATCTGCATGTGCATCAGTGCGAGTATCAGAGCTCGTGCGCCACGGTGGTCATGCTGGACTGCTCACACTCGATGATCCTGTATGGCGAAGACCGCTTTACCCCCGCCAAGCGCGTGGCCATGGCGCTCTCGCACCTCATCCGCACGCAGTATCCCGGCGACTCGCTCTCCCTGGTGCTGTTTCACGATTCGGCCGAGGAGATGCCCGTGTCGCACCTGGCGCGCGTAAAAGTCGGCCCCTGGCACACCAACACCCGCGAAGGCCTGCGCGTGGCGCAGCGCGTGCTTGCCCGCCAGCGCAAGGACATGAAGCAGATCGTGATGATCACCGACGGCAAACCATCGGCGCTCACGCTGCCCGACGGACGCATCTACAAAAATCCCTACGGCCTGGATCCGCTGGTGGTCAGCGAAACTCTGGAAGAAGTGGCGCGCTGCAAGCGGTCCAACATCCTGATCAACACATTCATGCTGGCATCCGATTACGGGCTGGTGCAATTCGTGCACAAGATCTCGCAGATGTGCCGCGGCAAGGCGTATTTCACCACGCCCGAGACGCTCGGCCAGTATTTATTGATGGACTACATGCAGGGCAAATCGAAGACGATCCACTAATGCGGCGGGGCACGCTTTGCGCTCCGCTGCATCGTCAGATGCCCTCGCCCATCGACACGTAGTTGCGCAGCCGCTCCAACTCCACGCGATACGCCGTGCGCTCTGCCTCCTCATCGGCAAAGGGTATGGCGCGGCGATCCTGCACGCGATGGTCCTGCGCGCACAGCCGTTCTTCCAGCTCTTCCACGCGCGCCGAGAGCGCAATGAGCGCGTCGGAGAGCGGGTCTTTCACCTCGTGCGGATCGGTAATGAGCACACGCTGTCCGTTGCGATAGACGATGTGCGCCGGCACGCCGACCACGGTGGAGTTGGGCGGCACATCGCTCAGCACCACGGAGCCCGCGCCCACGCGCGAATTTTCGCCCACTGTAACGTTGCCCAGCACGTTGGCGTTGTTGCCGATAAAGACGCCGTCGCAGACCGTGGGGTGCCGCTTGCCGTGGCCCTTGCCGGTGCCGCCGAGCGTAACGCCCTGGTACATCGTTACGTCGTTGCCCACAATCGACGTCTCGCCGATCACCACGCCGGTCGCATGATCGATGAACAGCCTTCGCCCCAGCAGCGCGCCGGGGTGAATATCCACGCCGGTGTAAAAGCGCGCAATCTGCGAGAGAACGCGCGCCGGCAGCCGCAGCTTTGCCTGCCACAGCCAGTGCGAGATGCGATGCATCCACACCGCCCACAGCCCCGGATAGCAGAGCAGCACCTCCAGGCGCGAGCGTGCGGCGGGGTCGCGCTCCATGACGGAGGCGATATCTTCGCGGATGTGAGCCAGCAGTGCCATACGTGCGTACCGGATGCGCGCCGCCGGCGGAACGATGGGTCTTCCGCCGCCGGCGGCATCACTAGACAGCGACCGGCTCCGTGGGCAGCGCCAGCGCCTGCTGACGCAGCGGCTCAAAGAGCACGCTGGACAGGTAGCGCTCGCCGAAGTCAGGCAGCACGACGACGATCAATTTGTCTGCATTCTCAGCCCGCGCGGCTACCTTGAGCGCCGCCGCCACGGCCGCGCCCGAGCTGATACCCACAAACAGGCCCTCTTCAAGAGGCAGCCGACGCGCCAGAGCAACCGACTCTTCGTTGGTCACCAAAACGACTTCGTCGATGAGCTTGGTGTCAAGGATGCTGGGAACGAAACCCGCGCCGAGACCCTGAATCTTATGCGGGCCGGGCTTGCCGCCGGAGAGCACCGCGCTGTCGGTGGGCTCAACCGCAATAGCCTTGAACGACGGCTTGCGCTCCTTAATGTAGGCGGCCACGCCGGTGATTGTGCCGCCGGTGCCCACGCCAGAGATGAGGATGTCGACCTTGCCGTCGGTATCGTCCCAGATCTCGGGGCCGGTGGTGGCCAGGTGAATAGCAGGGTTGGCCGGGTTGTCGAACTGTTGCAGCACGTAGCCGTTCGGCGTTTTGGCCAGGATTTCGTTGGCCTTGGCAATGGCGCCCTTCATGCCGCCGGGTCCGGGTGTGAGCACAAGCTCGGCGCCAAAGGCGAGCAGCGTCACGCGCCGCTCAAGGCTCATGGTCTCCGGCATGGTCAGGATGAGCTTGTAGCCCTTGACCGCGGCCACAAACGCCAGCGCAATGCCGGTGTTGCCGCTGGTGGGCTCAATCAGCGTGGTCACACCGGGCTTGATCTTGCCGGCCTTCTCGGCGGCGTCAATCATGGCAAAGCCGATGCGGTCTTTCACGCTCGAAATCGGGTTCTGGCTTTCCAGCTTGGCCACCACGGTGGCGGGCAAACCTGCCGCCACGCGGTTCAATTTCACCAGCGGGGTATGCCCAATCAGTTCTGTTACGTTCGCAGCAATGCGCGCCATAATGATCTCCTCTTCCGGGAATATGGGCCCGGACCTCTCATGGGATGAAATTCTGGGGTATCGGTGCAGCTGGTCGGGTGGGAAAAAGCGCGCAGGCAGGCGCAAATCGACATCTGAGCTTGCACCAGGACGGTGTTAGCGACATCGACGCATGCAAACAGGTTAGACCTGGTGGCCGCACTATGGCAAATGCCCTGTTTCAAGAGCTGGAAGCTCGCGGCGGCCGTCAGCCCGTATTCCGCAATCCGGCCGAGATGCCGCTGATGGTGGCCGCAATCGCCCGGTTCACCTCCGGCGTGTCTTCGCCGGCGCGCTTGCGCCGCAGCAGATCCACCTGGATCAGGTGCATGGGATCGACATACGGATTACGCAGCCGGATCGAGTTCGCCAGCACGTGATTGGTTTCGAGCAGCTCCGTCTGCCGCGTAACCGCCAGCACCGCGCGCACGGTGCGATGGAACTCGGCCTCGAACATGCCGTAAACCTGCTCCCGCAGCCGGGCATCGCTTACCAGAGACGAATAGAGCCTGGCGGTCGCCAGATCGACCTTGCCCAAAGCCATCTCCACGTTGCGCAGCAGGTCGATGAACAACGGAAATTCGCGAGCCATGGTCTTGAGCAACGGCAGCGCGCCCGCCTCGGCAAGATAGCGGTCAATCGCATAGCCTACGCCGAACCACGCCGGCACCAGCAGCCGCGACTGCGTCCACCCAAACACCCAGGGAATGGCGCGCAGATCGGCGAGCTTGGTCGACGAGTTGCGCCGCGCAGGACGTGAGCCGATCTTGGCATTTTCCAGCTCGCCCACCGGTGTGGACTGCTCGAAGTACGTCACTACACTTGCATCGTCGAGAATGTGCTTGCGATAAAAACCATAGGAAAGATTGGAAAGCTCATCGAGCGCGGCTTCCCACTCGCGCTTAAGCACGCCGGTAAAGTGGCCCTCCGGATCGCGCGCATTGGGCCGTGCCAGCGCGTCCAGCGAGGCGGCGATCATCAGCTCCAGATTGCGTTCGGCCAGCACTTCGTCGGCATATTTGAAGTTGAGCACCTCGCCCTGCTCGGTAATGCGCAACTGGCCGTCGAACGAGTCGATGGGCTGCGCGAAGATGGCGCGATGCGTAGGCCCGCCGCCGCGGCCCACGGTGCCGCCGCGACCGTGAAAAAGCCGCAGCCGGACTCCGGCCTGGCGCGCCACCACGTGCAGATCGCGATGCGCGCGAAAGATCTCCCAGGTCGAGGTCAGCATGCCGCCATCTTTGTTGGAATCCGAGTAGCCCAGCATCACCTCCTGCCAGTTGCCCCAGGACTCAATCAGCTTGCGATAATCGGGCCGGCTCCACAGCTCGCGGCAGACGTTGGGTGCGTTGCGCAGGTCTTCAATGGATTCAAACAGCGGCACCGGCATCAGGCCGGGATCGCCGCCGGCGCCTACCGCCGCTCCGCTGCACGAGCCCTCCACCTTTACGCCGCCCAGCCGCGCCAGCCGCACAACGGTCAAAACATCTTCAACCGTAGATGCGCCGCTGATCACATACTGGCGGATCGCCTCCGGCGAGCAACCTTGCTTCATCTCGGCAATCGCGCGAAAGGTCTCGAGCACATTGGCCGTCTGGGCTGAAAGCTCGCCGGGTAGCAGCGGAGCCGCGGTGTCGGTGATCGACTCCTTCAGCGCGGCGGCATGAATCCGCGCATGCTGGCGCACATCGAGCGTGTGCAGATGAAGCCCGAAGGTGCGCACCTGCAGAATGAGCGGGTCGATCAGTGTGCGCGCAATGCGCAGGCCCTTGTTGGCGGCCAATGATCCGCGCAGGGTTTCCAGATCGTCCAGAAACTCTTGCACCGAGCAATATGAGGGGAGCGCCTGCGCCAGCTTGTCGTGCTCGCGCGCCAGCGTGAGTGGCGTTATCGACATTGCGGCGCCGTGCATGTGCGGCACGCTGGCAGCTTCTTCCAGCGTGCGCTGGACGCGCGTCTTGATGCAGATCGCAAAGCGCCGGTAATATTCGAACTCGTACTGCGCACCGAATACCTGACTCTCCGGCGTATGCACCTGGGCCACATAGCCGCGCAGCCGCTCCAGCAGCGCATCGCTTACCGGCCGCTGCTGCGCGCTGGTGGTCAGCAGGTCGATGATGCCGTCCAGTTGGCGCAGGTAATAGAAAAGCAGATGCCCGCGGGCAAGCTGAATCGCAGCGCGCGTCACATCCGGGGTCACAAATGGATTGCCGTCGCGATCGCCGCCGATCCACGAGCCGAAGCGCAGCACAATAGGCAGCTCATGCGCCTCGATCTGCATTCCGTACGCGGCGCGCAGCGCCTCGGCAATCTCCCGATACAGGCCGGGCAGCGTTTCAAAGATCGAAACGTCGTAATAGTCCAGTCCCATCTTGATCTCGTCGAAGACGGTCGGCCGCCGCGAGCGCACCTCATCGGTCTGCCACAGGCTGGTAATCTCGGCCAGCAGCAGTTGTTCCAGGCGCGCGAGTTCCTGGTCCGGAGTGGGAATGCGATCCAGCGCCTCGAGAAACTCGCCGATGCGGCGGCGCTTGAACATGACGGTGCGGCGCGCGGCCTCAGTGGGATGCGCGGTGAAAACCGGCACCACCAGCACCCGGCGCAGCCATTCCAGCGCCTCTTCCGCGCCAATGCTCACGCGGCGCATCTCATTGAGCGTGCCTTCTAGCGATCCGCGCTGCCGGCTGGCGCGGCCGCTCAGCCGCAGCGCCGCGCGCCGGCGCTTGCGATGGTTGGTCTCCGCCAGGTTGATGAGCTCAAAGTAAAACGCGAAGGCGCGCGTCAGCAGCGTGGCTCGCTCCACCGGCAGCGCGTGCACCAGCTCCAGCGCGGCCGCGGCCTGGAGAGCGGCCTCCTCGCTGTGGCCGTGCGCCTCCGCATCACGCCGGCGAATGGTGCCCTGGCGCAACGCCTCCACCTGGTCAAACAATTCTTCACCGGCCTGCTCGCGCAGCACCTCACCGAGCAGCATTCCCAGCGACCGCACGTCGCGGCGCAGCGGAGCCTCTTTCAACTCGCCGGTCTGCGCTTCCAGTTCTGCCAGCCGTTGCGGCCAGCTCTCGGGACTCCACAAAAGTGCCATCTTGATTTGATTATGCATTACCAAAGTGGGCCGCGGTCACGCGCAATCCCGCTTCGCGCCATGTAGCATGAGTGCAAAGACCTGCGTCCGTGTCCGCCGTGTCCAAAGGAGCAGTCTGGAACTCATGAGCGAAGCTGCCGATTACTTCAAAAGAGAACGCTATATCACTAGACGGCTGTCTCTGGTGGTGCTGGCTGCGACCGCGGTACTGCTGCCCGTTACGCTGGCCGCAAGCAGTGGACACATCCCGCTCGTATCGCTTCCGCTGGCGATTGCGGGGGTGGTTGTTGCCGTAGTGTTTATGGTGCTGCTCATTCTTCGCGCGGCAAACAACAGGTTCCCGCGTTCCACCACGCCGGACCATCTCCCCATGGACAAGATAACGCGCCGTAAACTGCGCCGCAGGGTTCTGATCCTTGAGATTCTTGCCGCGGTCTACGCCTTCGTTCTCATCTCGACCGTCGCGCATGCGCATCTCGGACAGTGGCCGGGCGTGCTGTGCACCGCCGCCGTGGTGCTGCTGATGGACTTTGCTCTGATCAAGGCGATTCTCAGGCTCAGATCGAAGCTGAAAGAAGACTCCGCTCTCGACGCAGGCCACGCCGTGGAGTAAGTCGCACTAACCCGCCGTTTGCCCTTCAAGCTGCAGCATCAACTCTTCCCACTCCGCAGTGAGCAACGCCAGTTGCGCGCGCAGATCTTCTGCAAGTCCGGTCAGCCGCTCGGTCTCTGCGGCGGAAACATAAACGCCCAGTTGCTGCTCAGTGTGCGCAAGTGCCGCTTCCACGCGCGGCACCTCGTCTTCGAGAAATGCGCACCTGTCTTCCATCTGCTTCTGCCGGATCGGATTCAACCGCCGCGCACGCTCTTTGGCCGCGCCGTTGTTCTCCGCTGCCGCAACCTGGGACTCGCCTGCCTGCGGGAATTCGGCGCGTTGGTCAGGCGCAGGTCGAGACGCAGATTCGGGCGCAGATGGCGGCGCCGTCTCGGACGCGGCCTGTGCCTCTTTGCGGCGCAGATAGTCCTCATAATCGCCCTCATAGGAAAGCACCGCCCCATCCTCGACTTCAAGCACCCGCGTAGCCAGCCGGTCAATGAAATAGCGGTCGTGCGAAACAAAAACCACCGTGCCGCTGAAGGCCGCCAGCGCCTCCAGCAGCACGTCCTTGGCCCGCATGTCCAGGTGGTTGGTAGGCTCGTCGAGCAGCAGAAAATTCGACGGCGACACCAGAATCTTGGCCAGCGCAAAACGGTTGCGCTCGCCGCCCGAGAGCACGCCCAACTGCTTGAACACGTCGTCGCCGCGAAACAGGAAACAGCCCAGCAGCGAGCGCAGTTCCACTTCAGGAACCTTGAGCGCCGCGCGGCTGATGTCCTCCAGCATGCGCGCCTCCGGATCGAGTACCTTGTACTGGTCCTGCGCAAAATATTCGGTGATGACGTTGTGGCCCGTCTTCACCGCTCCGGCGGTCGGCGCTTCTGCGCCGGTCAGCAGCTTGATCAGCGTGGACTTGCCCGCCCCATTTACGCCCACCAGTGCTACGCGATCTCCGCGCTCGATGGAGAAATGCACGTGGTCCAGCACCTGTTTGGGCCCGTAGCTCTTCGACAGGTCTTCCGCCTCCACAACCATGCGGCCCGAGGGCGGCGGCTGCGGAAACTTGAAATGGATCACCGGCTCTTCTTCCGGAATCTCGATGCGCTCGATCTTTTCCAGCTCCTTGATGCGGCTCTGTACCTGTTTGGCCTTGGTGGCCTGAGCGCGAAAGCGACCAATGAAAGCTTCAAGGTGCTCGATCTGCACGCGCTGGTTGCGGTAAGCGGCCTCGAGCTGTGCGCGCCGGTCTTCCTTCTGGCGCAGATACTTTGTAAAGTTGCCCTGGTAAATCGTGAGCCGCTTGTTCCATATCTCCACCGTGCGGTCAATGGTTACGTCCAGAAAATAGCGGTCGTGCGAGATGAGGATGTAACCGAAGGGATAGCTTTTGAGGTAATCCTCAAGCCAGTTGCGCGTCTCCAGGTCGAGATGGTTGGTGGGCTCGTCGAGCAGCAGCAGGTTGGGCCGGGCCAGCAGCAGCTTGGCCAGCGCGATGCGCATCTGCCAGCCGCCGGAAAATTCCTCGGTGCGCCGCGACCAATCCTGCTTGCCGAAGCCCAGGCCGCCCAGCACGCTGCCCACCTGCGCATCCAGCGCATAGCCGTCCAGCGCATGAAAGCGCTCCTGCACCATGGAGTAGCGCTCGGCGGTCGAGGCGTACTCCGCGCCGGCGTGATCCAGCTCGGCCATCTGCGCGGCCAGTTGCTCGGCTTCACGCTCCAGCCCGCGCACGCCGTCGAACACGGTGAGGCACTCTTCAAACACGGTGCGCCCGCTCAGCCGCAATCCTTCCTGCGGCAGATAGCCGATGCTCATGCCGCGCGTCTGCTGCATCTGGCCGTAGTCGAGCGTTTCCAGCCCGGCAAGCACCTTCATCAGCGTCGATTTGCCAGCGCCGTTGCCGCCCACCAGGGCGGTCTTTTCCTTGCTGCGGATGAGCCAGTCGGCTTCGAGAAACAGAATTCGCGGCCCGAACCGTTTGCCGGCATTTTGCAGGGAGAGCATCCCTTTCATTTTCGCAGAACAGGCCCTGGCGCGTGGTTTGCGCAGCGCGCCATGTTGCACAGAGCAGCACGCCTTGTTTGCACAGAATTGATGCCCTCAGCCGCTGTAATCCTGTAGCCTGTCTTGGGCGGAGCGCAGCCAGTCTGCAGCCGCGCCAGGAGGAACATTCTCACCATGTCTAGAAATCCCGGACGGATTTTTACTCTGGCTCTCGCGCTTTTTCTCGGCCAATCGCTGCTGGCTGCCGCGTGCTTCGCACAGACCGGCGGCGACTCTCCAAGGCTCAATCAGATTCAGGTGATCGGCACGCACAATAGCTACCACGCGGGCATTCCGCCCAACGCGGCCAGGCTGTGGCAGCAGACCAATCCGGCCAGCTTCGCCGGGCTTGACTACAGCCATCGCCCGCTCACCGAGCAGTTTGACAGCGGGGTGCGCCAGATCGAGATCGACGTGTTTGCCGACAGCAAGGGCGGCCGTTATGCGCATCCCAACGGTCCGCGCATGGTGGCTGCCGCGCATCTGCCGCCCGACCCGACCTTCGACCCCAACGGCATCATGCTCAAGCCCGGCTTCAAGGTCATGCACGTTCAGGATCTGGATTACGTCAGCACCTGCCAGCCCTTCATAGCCTGCCTTCAGGAAGTGCGCCGCTGGTCGCACGCACATCCGCACCACATTCCGATCTTCATCCTCGTGGAGACCAAGCAGGGCAAAGCGCACCCGCCGCAGCAGCCCACCACGCCCGAGCCCTTTACCGCCGCCACATTCGACGCGCTCGATGCCGAGATTCGCAGCGTGTTTCCGCCGCGCGAGCTGATCACGCCCGACGATGTGCGCGGCCACTACAAAACGCTCAATGAAGCCGTGCTGGCCGGCAACTGGCCCACGCTGACAAGCGCCCGCGGCAAAATTGTCTTCCTCATGGATCAGCGTCCCGTGGAGCAGCTCTATGTGTCGGGGCACCCTTCGCTGCGCGGACGCGTGCTGTTTACCAACGCCGTTCCCGGATTGCCGGATGCTGCCTTTACCGAATGCAATGACGGCCCCGCGGCTCGGATCACCGAATTGGTGAAGCAGGGCTACCTGGTGCGCGCGCGAACCGACTCCGACACGAAGCAGGCGCGCACCGATGACACCAGCACGCGCGATACCATGATGGCGAGCGGCGCGCAGATCCTGAGCACCGATTATCCGGCGAGCGAACCGGCGCGATGGGCCGGGCATTATTCGGTGAGCCTGCCGGGCAACGCCGTCGTGCGCTGCGATCCGGTGAATGCGCCTTCGGGATGCACGATCAAGTAGCCGATTGCAGGTCCGCGAACTGAAATTCATGACGGCCCAGGTCAAGCGCAGAAGTAAGGGACGCGCCGAGCCTGGGCCGCTGCAACGCACGGCTGCAAATTTTCAATCCGCGTGGAAGACCTCTTCCATCTCCGACCACCATCCGCCGGGCTTGCGGTCGGGCAGCGGGCTCTGCATCGGCTCCATCAACGCCCACCACTCCTGCGTGGCTTTGTCGGCAGCCATCTTCGTCATGTCCGCCAAATAGTCGGCTCCGTGGTACTCGAAGTAGCCGAACAGCGTGTGATTGTGCAGAAAAATCGAGTAGTTGCGAATGTTGCACGCGCCGATTGCTTCAAGCACACCGGGCCAGACCGCCGCGTGATATTCCTTGTACTTCGCCTCGGCCTCAGGCTTCAGGCCAATCACCATTCCGTATCGAGTCATCTCCGCTCCTGACGGCAATCATGAACACATCATCATAACGGTCGCGCATACGCGCAGGCTGGCTCGCCGCTCCGTGCCGGGACATTTATCATCAAATCTTGTTCAAGACGGCCTGGGTCAAGACGGCATCTGCGCGGAGGAACAATGAACAGAAGTTTCACGGGGCGGCGCGATTTTCTGAAGCGCGCCGGGCTGGTCGGATCCATCGCGCCCATGGCACAGTCCATGGCGGCGGGATCGGTGGCCATGATGGCAGGATTACCGGAGAGCGCCATGGCTCTGGGCGGCTCCGGCCGCGCTGTCGAGGAGTCGGCGCTGCCCGCACAGGCTGAAGAGGCGCCAAAATATCACATTCAATTTGCCGTGTGCGGCATGAGCCACGACCATATCTACGGCATGATCGGCGCGATCGAACGCGGCGGCGGCCAACTGGTGGCCGCCTGGGGCAGCGAGCAGGATAAGCTGGCCGCGTTCAAGAAGCGATTTCCCGATGTAAAGATCGTGGCCACCCAGGACGAGATCCTCAACGATCCGTCCATTCAGCTCGTTCTCACCTCGCAGGTGCCCTATGAGCGCGCGGGCATTGCCGTGCGCGCCATGCGGCATGGCAAGGATTTTCTCTCCGACAAGCCGGGCATGACCACCATCGAGCAGCTCGCCGATGTCCGCAGCACCATCGCCGAGACCAAGCGTGTCTACGCCATCCTGTACAGCGAGCTGCTGGAGGTCAAAGCGGCCGTCTACGCGGGCGTGCTCGTTCATCAGGGCGCCATCGGCAAGGTGATCCAGACCATCAATATCGCGCCGCACCAGATCGTACAGAAGGCCGGCGACGCGGGCGGAGCCATGCCCCGACCCGACTGGTTCTGGGACCCGGACAAGTATGGCGGCATCCTGTGCGACATCGGCTCGCACCAGGTGGACCAGTTCGTTTACTACACCGGCTCAAAGCGGGCGGAGGTAGTGGAGTCGCAGGTGGCTAACGTGCGCCATCCACAGCATCCGCGCTTTCAGGACTTCGGCGACATGGTGCTGCGCGGCGACCGCGGGCTGGGCTATGTGCGACTGGACTGGTTCACGCCCGACGGGCTCGGCACATGGGGCGACGGCCGGCTCTTCATCCTGGGCACAGAGGGCTACATCGAAGTGCGCAAGTACACCAACGTTGCGGTAAGCCACCAGGGCAACAATCTTTTCATCGTCGACAAGAACAATGCCCGCTTTATCGACTGCAACAACATGCCGCTGCCCTTCGGTCCGATGTTCGTGGCCGACATCGTCAACCGCACTCACCTGGCGCAGAATCTCGACGAGGCGCTGCTGGCGGCCGAGCTGGTCCTGAAGGCGCAGCGCGCAGCGACCGTGGTCACGCTGCAGGACTGAGGGCTATCAGCGCGCAGCATTTGCAAAACTGAACGGCGCCCGGAAGCTACTGCGCGCCGGACGCGGTTGCTCCCGTCAAGCCTGGCCCGTCAAGCCCGGCCCGTTAGCCCTGGCCCGTTAAGCCCGGCGCATCCGGAATCCTGCACACGGCGTAGCCGCGCTGCTGATAAGGGCAGTCCATGCTCGCCGGCGCCGGACCGTGAATCGCGGTCCAGGTAACCGGATACTCGTGGGCCAGGCGCGTGAAATCCGCCGCCGTAAAGTGGTTCAGGCCGCGCGTGGCGCCGCTCTGCTGCTTCCAGTCATCGGCCAGGTTAGGAAACATGGCCACAACCCCGCCGTCCTTGTGGTAGTCGGCCAGCGCCGACCGCTCGCTGATGGCGCGGAATCCATGCACGTCCACATCCGGATCGCTGAAGTAACCGGAGTCCACGGCAAACACCGCGCCGGTTGGCGTGTTGTGCCGGATCCACAGCAGCGTGTTCACCCACGCGTTCGAACTGGTCGTCTCTCCGGGCCATTCGATGTGCGGGCTCATCGGGTAGGTTTCGTGATCCACCACCAACATGCCCGCCGCCACCGGAATCACCACAGCCGCAATCACCCATAGCCGTCCCCTGGCCCAGTACTCGCCCAGAACGCCGGCCAGAAACAGCATGAAGATCAGGGTGATGGGCTGAAAGCAGCGCAGCGGCTGCAGCCGTGCATACATATCGAGCTCGTGCGTGCTCGATATGATCGCGGCAGCCACAATGGCGATAACGCCAAAGGGAATCAAAGCAAAACTCAGGCGGGCGAAATCCGAGGTGGTTCCGCGCAGCCTGCCCCTGGCAAACCACGCCAGAAAGGCCAGCGGCGCCAGCAGGCCAAGCCAGTGATACCAGGTCCACGTGGAGAGAAAGAAGAAGCCGCGCGAGTAAAGCGCCTCGCGATACGCGCCCTGCGCCGCGGCCAGATGGAAGCCCACCGGCACCATGCTCAGAAAAGCTCCCGCGGCGGCAGGAATCCGCTCGGTTGCCGCCGGAGCATATCTCTCCGCCGCCCACAAAATAGCCCCTAGAAACACCAGGTAGGCGGCCATCAGCGGATGAATGGACGCCGTCAGCAACGTGAGCACCGTGGCCGTGCCGTAGCGGCGCTCCAGAAGAAACGTCAGCGCCATCAAGGTAAGCGGCGTAGAGAAGGAGCGCGCCGTCAGGGAGGGATCCATCAGCAGCAGGCCGGTGTTGGTGGCCGGCATGGTCAGCACCGCCGCCACGGTCAGGACGGCGCACCAGCGTGCGCGGCCGGAGCGAAAGCTCACTGCCGCCAGCATCCAGCAGGAAAGAATCAGCAGAAACGTCGTCGCAAGGTACCAGAGAAAAACCGTCCAGTCCATGGACAGGTGGGTCAGACGCGCGGTCCAGGCCAGAATGGACGCGAACAGCGACAGGTGCTCGTGCGACTGAAAAAATTCCGACGCGTAAGGATAGAGGTTCGGATGCAGGACCTTGCGCGCAGCCGGTATGTAGATTTCGCCGTCCTCTACGCCAAGATGGTAGCCGTGCAGCGCCACAGCGCCGGCCGCTGTGAGCGCCAGGCGCAGAATAGGCAGACGCTGCTCGGGTGCTGTCCTCATGGGATTCCTCTCTTAGTCAGGCATCCGAGCGTGAAGGGACAGATCCGGATCAGCATGGCGCCATGGTTCGTTGCTTTCATCATATCGAGACGGGCGGTGCGGGGTGAAGGGCAGCTTCGCATCCCAGTGCGTCGCATATTGCCTCAAACCCAGCCGCCGGCGCCGGAAGCGGCGCACAAAGCCGCCCGCTCCGTCCACCGGCTTCACGCCCAGGCTATTGCTGTGAAAGCGAATAGACATCCTGCGAATCGGCCCCATTGCGGACACCGGACTTGGGGAACACGCGCGCCAGCCACGGCAGGTTGATGTAAAGCATGGCCACCATCACCACGCAGCACACGGCCAGCAGAGTCATGATGCGCGGCTCGCGATAGAGCCTTTCCGGATTCTGCACCGGGCTGTCCTCGGCAAACGCAAGCTGGAAGTACACGGCCATCAGCAGCGCGATAAACGGAAACGCGAAGACCATCTCCATGCGGTAGCGCATGATGAATGCGCCGAAGAACAGCATGGCCGTCACCGCGTAAAACAGCACCGAAGTCAGCAGCGACTGCTCGTTGTAGAACTCGAAAGAGCGGCGATATTTCACCGCCGAGTCGCGGCCGATCTGGCGATACTCGCTGAATCGTTTGAGCGCCATGAAGTAGGCGCCCAGCATCCAGTAGGCCACCAGCAGCGAAACCGGAGGAATCACCGTCGCGGTCACGATATACCAACCCACGCAAAGGCGGATGGGATTGTTGATCGACTCGGAAATCACATCCAGATAGGGAACGTCCTTGGTGCGGATGGGCGGAATGTTGTACAGGCAGCCCATCACCCACAGGCCGAGCACGCTGAAAAACAGAGGAATCGAAACCGCCAGCGCCAGCCCAATGCCGATTGCGCCCACCACCAGCCACTGCGCATAGGCCAGCGGAACATGAATACTGCGGCAGGCCGCCGGACGCATCCGCTTGGTGGGGTGCAGCCGGTCATAGGGCGCGTCGAGCAACTCATTCAGCACATAGTTGCTGCTGGCGGCGGCCATCACCGCGGACAGTCCCAGCAGCGTCCGCACCAGCAGACCGCGATCGAGCGGCGCGCCGGTCAGGCTCGCCGCAATCACGATGCCCGGAATGACGAAAACCTGCTTGACCGAATGGTCGAGCCGAAGAAGGCTTGCATGAGCCCATAGACGCGATCTCAGTGTTCTGGCTGACCCGGAAATTGTGGAAAGGCTCATGCGCCGCTCTCAACCCATAAAACGAAGCGATTTTCGCGTTCAAACAAGTGTTTTCTGGCCGCGAAACCGCTGCTAACCTGGTTCATCATACGTGGAGCAACCTTGCTTAAACCACAAATTTCTCCATCTTTGGACGCAGTTTCCGATCCCAAGTCACCCCGTCAGGTCCCGCCGGAGCACAGCCACACCGGGAAAACCCATCCACACCGTGAAAACCAATCCCAGGGTCTCCGTGCATCCGGCGAATTACTTTTTCAAGCCGGTAAACTCTGCCGGTGGGCAGGCGTCTACCCAAAGAGACGGCTGAGAGTTCGATTCCCGGGGATGCGCTTGCATTCCGTCCGCAGCCGAAAAAGAGAATTCACTCGTGAGGCTGTGGACACACAGACATGCGATTCCTTTTGCGGCTTTTCCCACTGATTCTGATTTTTGCTGGCGCAATGCTTCTTTTTGAGCGCCCCGCATACGCATACGCCGATCCGGGAACCGGACTCCTGGCCATCCAGGCGGTCGGCTCGGCGCTGATAGCCGGCGGCTGGTATCTGCGCCGCAAAATCTATACCCTGTTCCACCGCGACAGCGCAGCGCCTGCGGAACCGCAAAGGCTGCCTGTCCCCAAGGACAGCGAAGGTTGACACTGCCGCTCATCCAGCCTGCAGCCGCTTCTGCGGACCCGCATGCCGCACCGCCAGATCAGGATCCCCCGCCGTTTTCCGAGCTTCACGCCCAGCAGATGACGTTCCGCGATCCCGCGGGGCAGCTTCTGCTCGCTCCGGATCATGCTCTGCGCCGGGTGCGCGCCATCGCGGCCGAAGAAGCTCACACCTTTCTCGACTCGGCTCTGCGCATCGATCTTGAGCACAGCGGCGATCTGGTTGCCAGCCGGATCATCGAGCCCGATGCCGGTTCCTTTTCCTCGCCGGGAGACTTCTGGCTGCATCATCCGCGCATCGAGCCAATCTCCTATCCCTGGGAGTGGACAGCCGCGCAGTGGGGCGCCGCCGCGGAGTTGACGCTGCGGCTGGCCCGCAAAGCCATTGACGCCGGGTGGACGCTCAAGGACGCCACACCGCTCAATGTGCTCTTTCAGGGAGCGCGGCCAATTTTCGTCGATGTACTCTCCTTCGAACGCCGCGATCCGCATTCGACCGTATGGCTTGCCTACGGCCAGTTTGTGCGCACCTTTCTGCTTCCGCTGGTGGCAGCAAAGCATCTCGGCTGGTCGCTCGCAGCCACCCTGCTGGCCCGCGACGGCTACGAGCCGGGCACGCTCTACCGGGCGCTGCCACGCTGGCGCAGGCTCGATCCCGGATTGCTGGACGTAATCACTCTGGCTGCGCTGTTTGAGGGCAAGAGCGGCAAGCCGCGCAAGGCCAAACCTGCCAAAACCAATCCCGAGTTGGCCGCGCACATTCTGCACAAGCGGCTGGCGCGGCTGGGGCGCCAGATTCGCCGCGCAGCGGGCGGCACGACCAGCAGCGACTGGAGCCGCTACGCGCAGACCGCGAGCCACTACCTGCCCCCCGACGTAGAGCAGAAGCAGCAGTTCGTGCGCGATGCTCTCGAACAGTGCCAGCCGGCGCGCGTGCTCGACATCGGCGCCAACACCGGAACCTACTCGCTCATGGCCGCCTCAGCCGGCGCGCAGGTGGTGTCCCTAGACAACGACGCCGCGGCCGTGGAGCAGTTGTGGCGCGCGGCCGCCGCCAGCGAAAAGCCGGTAACCGCGCTGGTGGCCAACATTGCGCGGCCCACGCCCGCCGCCGGATGGCGCAATCGCGAGCAGCTTTCCCTGCTCGACCGGCTCACCGGCAAATTCGACATGGTGCTGATGCTGGCCGTCATTCACCATCTCATTCTGCGCGAGCAGTTGCCGCTGGCGCATATCGGCGACCTCTGCGCCAGCCTCACCCGCCGCTGGCTGGTGCTGGAGTGGGTGCCGCCCTCCGACCCCATGTATCAGGAATGGCTGCGCGGCCGCGACCATCTCTACGGACACCTCTCTGAAGACGACCTCACGCAGGCTTTCACGCCGCACTTTTCCGTCTCCAGCCGCAAAACACTGGGCAACGGCCGCGTGCTGCTGCTTCTGGAGCGCCGCCTCGCCGCGGCTGACGCGGTATGTTGAAGCGCCTCGCCCAGGCCTGGGGCTTCGCCTCCATCCTTCTGCTGCCCGATTACATCGACCTCACATCGCAGGCCGGCGATGCGCGCATGCGCGTGCCCTGGCCGCTGACTCGCATCGCTCTGGCCCACCTCACCGACATATTGATCATCGGCGTGGCCTTCGCGCTGGTCATGGCCGCGCTGCGCCGCCTCCGCGCGTGGCCCGGAATCCGCTGGTGCCTCGTCGCCCTGTTGCCCGCGCTGCTGTTTGTGCGCAACCTCAACGTCATCCCCTTCGACATACCGGGATGGATTGTCGCTTCGTTGTGCCTGCTCTGGTTCGCAGTGGTCATTCTGCTGGTCGCGCGACTTCATCCCGCGGCCGAATGGCTGCGCAAAGCGGGCAGCGCGCTGTTGACCGGCTTTGCGGTCTTCGCCATGGTCATGACCTTTCAACTGGTCCGCGCCACGGTCTGGAGGCCCGGCCCGCAGGCCTTCGCGCATCCTATTCCAGCCCCGCCGGCAAACAAGCCGCGTCTGGTCTGGGTCCTGTTCGATGAGCTGGCCTACAAGTACACCTTCGAAACGCGCGACCCTTCCCTGCACCTGCCCGCCTTTGACCGCCTGCGCCAGATGAGCACGCTCTATACCGATGTAACCCCCATCGCCTACCGCACCACCCACGCTGTGCCCAGCCTGATGCTGGGCCGCGATGTGACCGACGTCGAATACACCCCGGACGATGAGTATCTGGTGCGGATCGGCAACGGCGGCTGGCAGCAGTTCAACCCCTACGCGTCGTTGTTCGGCATGGCCAGCCAGCGCGGGCTCACCACTTCCATCGTCGGCTGGTACATCGCCTACTGCCCGGTCTTCGCCAAAGTGACCACGGAGTGTTACTGGAGCAATGAGGACGCGCAGGATCGCGGGCCCACTTCGCTCGAGGCCAGCTTCGCCTCCAACGTCTGGTTCCCGCTGCGCATGATGGTGGAGCAACTCGTGCGCCCACGCCGCGCCTGGACGGACGAGGATCGCTGGAATGCCGACGACCACATCGACTCAGTGAAAGACGTCAGTCAACATGCGCTGCGAACGCTGGCAACCAGTCAGGCCGACATTATCTATCTGCACATCCCCTCGCCGCATCCGCCCGAGTTCTGGAATCGCCGAACCGCTCGCTTTGCCACCGGCGGATCGTATCTCGACTCGCTCGACTACACCGACCGCCTGCTTGGCCAGATGCTCGACACGCTCCAAAAGCAGCCGCGCTGGGCTTCGACCATGCTCATCGTGCAGGGCGACCACTCATGGCGCACCAAAATGTGGCGGCCGCTGCCCGGATGGAGCGCCGAGGACGAGCGCATTTCGCACGGAGGCCAGTGGGACCCGCGCCCGCTGCTGATGATCCATGATCCGGGCCAGAGCAGCCCCGGCACGGTCGCGGCCGCCACCAGCATCATGCACGTCCATGGCGCGGTTGCCGCCGAGATCAAGGCCATGGCGCGCTGAGAGCACGCCGTGCGGGGCTGCATTGGAATGCCCGATGTATATAGCGCGCTTTGGAAATTGCCAACTTAGCGCAGAGTCTCCCGCAGTCCCTCGCCAAACCGCGGCCCGGGCCGCGAGTTTCGCATCAGGTCCACCAGCTTTTCCAGAGATGTGCGCCACATGGCCATCTGCCAGAAATACTCCGCCGCCGAGGACAGGCCGGTGTGTTCCAGTTCCAGGGTGCTGTTGCCAAAGTCTCCGCGCAGCCGGATGTCGACAAAACTTGTCGCTGGATTTGCGGCGCTGGTGCGGCACCATGAAAGCAGCATCTTGCGCTGATGGCAAACCAGATAGGAGCCGGTGATGGTCGCGTTCAGGCTGTCGCCGCAGTACAGGTCCAGCCGATAGTCGTTCGCCGGCCGCGACACGACAGCATGCGAGCTTTCATTATGGTTCGGCAGGCAGATCCACATCTCCAGATACTCTGCCTCGGTGAGCGTCTGCGACAACCGCCGCACATCCGCGTTCACGCTGATGGAGATCCCGATCTTCCACTGAGTAGAGCGCTGTCTAGGGCTTTTGCGCAGCCCTTTCTTAGCGGTCCTCTCCCGTGGCAACAACCCATTGCCGGCCATAGCTCATCTCCAGTGGTTGGGTAGATGGCAAGTAATCATTACAAGGACGATACCACGCGCACAGAAGAATTGGCAGTAAGAAAAGGATCGGTTTGCATGCGTCGGGCAGGGCATAGGTCTTACCCGCGGGAAGCAGCCGGAAGTAACACTAGCACGGACGCTTAAGCCCCCACAGGTAACTCTCTCCGGACCATCCCATCACCCCTCCGGTACACCGTAACCCGGCCAGGATCGGCAGAACCGGAAGATACCGAAGACGAGAGCGGAATGTTCCTCACCGCACTGTCGTTCCTTTTTTTCAGAGGCTCCTGGAGGCCGTCATCTCCGCGCCCCAGCTTCCATCCTCGGTGCCGAAGGAAAAACTGATCTGGCCGGCCGTAATCCGGCCCTTGTAGACCAGCTTGTAGGTTTCTCCCTGGTAATCGGTGTTGACCCAGAAGCTCACCACGTCGCCGTCCACCTTGCCTTCGTGAATTTCAACCGGCGTGGTGGGCAATCCTTCCACGGTGCCGGTCACCACACCGCCCGCAGTCGACAGATGAAATGTCAGCGGCACGCTGCTGCCCTGAAAGTCGAAGGCGCCCTTCCAGATTCCGGTGACCTCGGGCGCTGCCGGCACAGCATCGCGCTTGGCGGTAATCTGGGTGTCCCAGCTTCCATCGTCGGTGCCCAGTGTGAATGCAATCTGATCGCCGGCGGCAGAGATGGCTCCCTTGTAGATCAACTTGTAGGTCTGGCCTTGATAGTCCGTATTTACCCAGAAGGTCACGGTGCTTCCGTCCGTCTTGCCCTCGTGAATGTCAACCGGCGTGGTGGGCAATCCTTCCACCGTGCCGGTTACTACGCCGCTCGCGTCCGACAGATGAAACGTCAGCGGTACGCTGCTGCCCTGAAAATCGAAAGCGCCCTTCCACGTTCCGCTCACATCCGCGGCCGACGCAGCGCTCGCAGCGGCCACAAGCACAATCAGACTCGCGATTCGCAACCAGATCTTCATGGCGACTCTCCTGAGCAAACGAGTCTACCATAGGCCCGATAAGTCGATCGGCACTCCAAACTCACCCGTCTGCGCGGCAGTGTTCGGGCCCATTCTGGTAGCATCTGTCTGCGGAGATTCTTTGCATGGATACCTTGAATGGCGCGGGCCTTGGCGCCCGGCGAAACGAAGATATTGCACTCGATCTGATGAAATTTGTGGCCGGCACTTCCGGCGTGGGCAGGGCGGCCGTGCCTTCCACCGGATTCAGCGGAACGGCCTCAGCCAAACCGGAAGAGCATGTAAGCCAGTTGCTCGATCTGTACCGCCGCTGCCTCAAGGCTGTGGAGGGCCAGGCCTCTGAGGAAGAGGCGGAGCAATAGCCGGCGATCCCATGGCGCGCGTCGCCGTTGCCGGAGCGGGCGCATTCGGGCGCAATCATCTGCGTGTCTATCGCGAGCTTGAAACCGCGGGGCTGGGCGTGGCGCTGGTTGCCGCAGTAGAGGCGGACGCAAAGCGCGCCGAGGAAACAGCCGCCCAGTACGGCATTCCGGTCTTCCTTTCAATTGAAGAACTGCTCGCCGCGGACCTGCGGCTCGATGCGGCCAGCGTCGCGGTTCCCACCGTGCAGCATCACGCGGTTGCTTCCGCCCTGCTCGACGCCAACCTCGATGTGCTGGTCGAAAAGCCGCTCGCGGCTAGCCTCGCCGAGGCGGACGACCTGATCCGCAAAGTGGAGAAAAACGGGCGCATTCTGCAGCCCGGCCATCTGGAGCGTTTCAATCCCGCGGTGCTCGCCGTGGAGCCGCGGCTTACACGGCCCATGTTCTTTGAGGCGCATCGGCTCAGCGTGTTCACGCCGCGCGCGCTCGATGTCGACGTCGTCCTCGATCTGATGATCCACGATCTGGACATCGTGCTTACCTTTGCTCATTCGCCGGTGCGCGAGGTGCGCGCGGTCGGCCTGCCCATCCTCTCGCCCAGGGTCGACATCGCCAACGTGCGGGTCGAGTTCGAGTCGGGCTGCGTGGCCAACTTCACCGCCTCGCGCGTATCCACTGAGCAGGTGCGCAAGCTGCGCTTCTTTGAGCCGCGCCAGTACGTGTCCATCGATTATGCGCGGCGCGATCTGCTGGTGATTCGCGTCGATGCGGCCGTGGACCAGATACCCGCGGAGCTGGCCGCGGCCATCGCCGCCGGCAAAGTGGACTCCGCCACGCTCGCCAGCCTGGCTGCGAACGCCGGCGGCAACGCGACACCAGGCTTCCGGTTCCTCAAGCAGGAGGTTGCGCCCGGCGAGCCGCTGCGGCTTGAGATTCTCTCTTTCCTTGAATCGGTGCGCACCCGCCGCACGCCGCACGTGACCGCCCGGCAGGGCCGCGCCGCGCTCGAACTTGCGCTCGAAATTCAGTCCACCATGGCCGCTCATGCGCAGCGCGCGGGGCTGGTGGATTTTTTTGCCGCCGGAGCTTGATTCGCATGGAATCCTCGATATAAACCGATTTTCTGAGCCGGATTTACTTGACAGCCAGATTGACGGACCGTTAAAGTTGCGCCCGTGCGGCAGCCTGCATCTTGAGGCCGGTGCGAGCCGGAAGCAGCCGCGAGAGGCGAGATGAAGACACCCGGATTGCAGACAATCGCAATTGCAATGATGGCCGGAAGTATGGCATTGCCGTTAGCGGCGCAGGGCACAGCGCAGCCCGGCTATCTGAATCCCAACCTGCCCGCCGCGCAGCGCGCCGCCGACCTGGTGCACCGCATGACGCTTGAAGAAAAGGCGAGCCAGTTGGTGAACCAGGCCCGCGCCATTCCGCGTCTCAAGGTGTCCGCCTATGACTGGTGGAGCGAGTCGCTGCATGGCGTGGCTGTGAACGGAACCACTGAGTTCCCGGAGCCAATCGGACTGGGAGCCACCTTCGATACCGCGGCCATCCATCAGATGGCTGTGGCCATCAGCATCGAAGGCCGCATCAAGCATGCGCAGGACGTGCGGGCCGGCCACAGCAATATCTTCGAAGGCCTCGACTTCTGGGCGCCGAACATCAATATCTTCCGCGATCCACGCTGGGGGCGCGGACAGGAGACCTACGGCGAAGACCCCTTCCTGACCGCGCGCATGGGCGTGGCCTTCGTCACCGGCATGCAGGGCGACGACCCGCACTACTACCGCACCATTTCGACACCCAAGCACTTCGACGTGCACTCCGGCCCGGAGCCCACGCGCCACACTGCCGATGTAACGGTCAGCAAGCACGATGAGCTTGATACCTATCTGCCCGCCTTTCGCGCCACGGTAACCGAGGCCAAGGCTGGATCGGTGATGTGCGCCTACAACAGCATCAATGGCCAGCCTGCATGCGCCAACCAGTTTCTTCTCGATGACCAGTTGCGCGGCAAGTGGCACTTTCAGGGCTACGTCGTCTCCGATTGCGGCGCCGTGCGCAACATTCTCGACGGCCATCATTACGAGCCCACGCAGGCCCAAGCCTCGGCCATCAGCCTGGAGCGCGGCATGGACAACGAGTGCGTCGACTTCACCACCAAGGTGACTGACGACCACGACTACAAGCCTTATCTCGATGCGGTGAAAGAGGGGTATCTCAAAGAGAGCGACATCGATGTCGCTCTTGTCCGTCTCTTCACGGCGCGTATGAAGCTGGGCATGTTCGATCCGCCGTCCATGGTGCCTTACACCAAGATCGACGAAAGCCAGTTGAACAGCGCGGCGCATCGCGCGCTGGCGCTCAAGCTGGCCAACGAGTCCATGGTTCTGCTGAAGAACGACGGCGTGCTGCCGCTGAAAACTACCGGCACAAAGATCGCCGTGCTGGGCCCGCTCGCCGATCAGACGCGCGTGCTGCTGGGCAACTACAACGGCATTCCCACGCATACGGTCTCCATACTGGAAGGAATGAGAAAAGAGTTCGCGGGAGCGACCATCAACTACGTGCCCGGCACGCAGTTTCTCAGCAAGGACTATCAGCCGGTTCCTTCCGCATTGCTCAGCAGCGATGGCAAGCCCGGCGTAAAAGCCACCTATCTGCAGGGCGACATTGCCACCTTTCTGGCAGAAAAGCCGGACATCAAACTACTGGCCACGCGGATTGAGCCCAACATCGACGCGGCGCTGCCGCTGCCCACAGCGGCCGAGGGAGCAAAGCCGCTGGCCGTTCGCTGGGAGGCGACGCTTACGCCGAAGTCCAGCGGCGATTACGATCTTGGCGTGCAGGGCGATGGATTCTTTCGCATCTCAGTCGACGGCAAGCTTGTTGCCAATGCCGACGATACGCGTGGATTGGAAGCCAAGGTGGGCCGCGTACACTTCGAGGCCGGCAGCCACCACCAGCTAAAGGTGGAATACAGCCAGGTAAACCGGCCCTCTCCGCGTGCGCGCCTGGTGTGGACCAGGATTGATCGCACCCCCGATCCGGCGGCGGTTGAAGCAGCCAGGAATGCCGATGTGGTAGTAGCGGTCGTAGGCATTACCAGCGAGCTTGAGGGCGAAGAGATGCAGGTGGACGAGCCCGGATTCAAGGGCGGCGATCGCACCAGCCTCGATCTGCCACAGCCGGAATTGGATCTGCTCAAAGCGGTCGCGGCCACCGGCAAGCCGCTGGTGGTTGTGCTCACCAACGGCAGCGCGCTCGCTGTTAACTGGTCCAGCGAGCACGCCAACGCGATTCTCGACGCGTGGTATCCCGGAGAAGAAGGCGGCGCCGCGGTTGCGCAAACGCTCTCAGGCCGCAACAATCCCGCTGGCCGCCTGCCCGTTACTTTCTACAAGGGCGTTGACCAGTTGCCGTCCTTCGACGACTATTCCATGAAAGATCGCACGTATCGTTACTTCACCGGGACGCCGCTCTATTCCTTCGGCTATGGGCTCAGCTATTCCACGTTTTCCTACAGCGGGCTCGCGTTGCCGGCGAACGCGGTCAACGCGGGCGAATCCCTGACGGCCGAGGTGACCGTTACCAACACCGGCAAACGCGCCGGCGATGAAGTGGCGCAGCTTTATCTCACGTTTCCCAATGTTCCGGGCGCACCGCGGCGGGCGCTGCGCGCATTCGAACGCATTCATCTCGAAGCCGGCGCATCGCAGAAGGTACACTTCGTGCTGAAACCGCGCGACCTGAGCATGGTGACCGAAGCCGGCGAGCCGATTGTGGCCGCAGGCGCCTACACGGTGTCTGTCGGCGGCGGCCAGCCGGGCACAGGAGCCCCGGCGGTGAGCGGAAGCTTCAATGTGAAAGGGACGATGACTCTGCCTGAGTAGCAGGCTCTGCCGCAATCTGTTTGAACTTGAGATAGATCGCGTTGGTCCATCCAAAGCCGATCACGTTCTGCTTGTAGCCGGTGCTTACCGCCACGCTGGCGTTGCCGGCCACCACGTTATATTTTTCGCGAATCGTTCCATCGGCGGCAAAGCCGGTATCGACCGTCGCGTCAAAGCGCCCGGCGATGCGCACGGCGTCGGCATGAAAACCCAGCGCGTCGAGGCCGGCGACGGCGAGCCAGTTTGTGGGCGCCCAGCCGTAGGGCTCGTCCCATTGCAGACCGGTGTTGGTATTGCTGGTGGAAAGGCCGCCGGGACGCTCAAACAGGCTCAGTTTGGCCTCCATCTGGTTGGCTTCTTCGCGTGTGGCCACGCCCGCCCACAACGGATAAAGCGAAGTGATGAACGCATAGTCCGAAGTCCGCGCGCGATAGAAGTCATAGTCGGCAAAGACGCCGTCTTTGGCCCGCCAAAGATAGCGCTGCATTGCGTTGGCGCGCGCGTTGGCCAGCCGGTCCCAGTGCAGCGCGTCCTGTGGCTTGCCCAGCAGATGCGCGAAATGCGCCATGTCGCGCTCGTAGCGGTAGAGCAGGCTGTTGAGGCCCACAGGGGCATAGTGATGCGTGGCTCCGGAAAATGGCCCAAAACGATCGGAGGTGTCGAAGCCTGATTCGCGCATGGCGCGATCGCCCTCGTAGAAGTCCCGCGTGAGCCGGTAGCCGCCATACCACGCGCGCATGCAGACCGCGCTGACGGTGACATCGCAGCTTGTCAGCCTGAGCCGCGCAGCCTCCGCCGCATCGGGATGCTCGGGACCTTTGACCAGAAAAGCATTTCCCGCCGGCGACAGATGCTCGACCAGAGAACGAATCACATCGGGATAATAGCTATCCGCGTCGCCCATCTCCGGCACCGGCCCGGAGCCGTAATCGTAGTAGCGCGCCAGCCCGGTTGTGCCGGCCTTGTGCTCGGGCCGCATCCATGTCGAATGATCTTTTTCGGCAATTGCATAAGCATGCGCCAGCCACGCGTCGGCCGCGGCGCGGCCAGCGGGCGTGGGCGCAAAACTTGCCTCATCCTCATACACGGCGCGAATCATCGAGGTTAAGAAGGGTGGCTGCGAGCGAGTGAGGTAATAGGTGCGGTTGGCATTGAGCACCGATCCGTAGTGCTCCACTTCAAACAGGAAATTATCCACGATGTCTTTGGCCAGGGCTTCGTGATGATCCGCTTCCAGCCCGAGAAGAATGAAGTAGCTGTCCCACCCATACATTTCGTTGAAGCGGCCGCCGGGCACCACGTAGGGATGAGGCAGATAGAGCAGCCCCTGCGCGGGCAGCGATTGCGGCATCACGTCGCCCAATCTCTCAATGCGCCGGGGCAGCGTCATCACCCGGATGTGGCACTTCTGCCGGGCGGCCATCACCTCCGGCGGCGCCGCAAGCTCGGCGGGGAGATACAGCACCGACACAGTGCCCACCTTGGTGTCTGTCAATGAAGCACAGTCCGTCGTCGAGCGGGTCAGCGTCTCCCACGCCGCATGAATATGGCGCAGCGTATCGGCTGCATCGGGAACGTGCGCATCGGGAGTCTGCGCGCCGCACAGGGCAAACCCGGCAACGAGGGCAGCAAGAGAAATCAGGCGAAGCAGCTTCATGCAAACTCCACAAACAGCGGCCGGACATATTCGGACAAACCTGTCCGGACAAACCTGTCCCGACAAATGTGCGTGAGCCAATTTTATGCGCAGCGGCCGGGAACAGTTCGTCTCTGCCCGGTGTCTACATCAGCAACGTGGTTCTGATGGAGATGAGCAGCGGACCTTGAAGCCCGCAGGCGTGAAGAACCGCGCGGCGCCCGCAAAGCTGGCGCGGCAATGGTGCCATCGGCGACAATGGATTCCGTCATGGCACACCTTTCCCGCCGCACATTTCTTGCCTCCGCTTCCACCGCCGCGGTTACTTCGCTTGCCGCGCCGAAAGCCTCATTTGCGCGCACCGCCGCGCCACCGGCACGCACCCGCGTTCTGATTGCATCGAGCGCGCCGAACGGCATTCTCGCTTACGACTGGGACCCGGCAACCGCCGAGCTGTCGGCGGTGGGCGTGGCGGCAAAGGTTCCCAAGGTAGCGTGGCTTGCCTTCTCGCATGGGCACGATTTTGTGTACTCCGCCTCGGAGCTCGATCAATTTGAGGGCAAGCCCACCGGCGAGGTGGCCAGCTTTCGCCTGGTGAAAGGCGAGCTCCAACCGCTTTCGGCGCGCAACTCGGCGGGCGTAGGCACGTGCCACGTGGCCATCGACCACACCGGGCAGATGCTCATTGCGGCCGACTACGTGGGCGGCAGCGCGGCCACCTTTCGCATCACCGACGGGCAGCTGAGCGAGCCCGTGTGGACCGTACATTACACTGCCCACGGCCCCGACACGGACCGGCAAAAGTCGGCCCACGCGCATTTTTCGTCTTTCTCGCCTGACAACCGCTTTGCCTACATCAACGATCTGGGCGACGACTGCATCCACATCTACCGGACCGATCCGGCGACAGCGGACATGAAGCCCGCCGGCGCCTACCACGGCGTGCCCGGCTCGGGAGCGCGCACCCTGCACTTTCATCCCAATGGGCGCACGGCGTATTGCATGAATGAGATGGCCTCCACCGTCGACGTGCTCCAATGGCACAAGGCTGATGGAAGCCTCACGCTCATCACCCGCATTCATCTGCTGCCCGAAGGTTACAAGGGTCCCACGCGCGGCACCGACACGGTGATCACCAGGGATGGGCGTTTCGTCTACTTCGCCAATCGCGACGACAACTTTCTTTATTCCTTCAGCGCCGATGAAAAGTCCGGCGCGCTGACGCCCATGGCCCGCTCCAACTGCGGCGGCAAAACACCGCGCAACTTCGTACTCGATCCCACCGAGCGCTGGATGCTGGTGGCCAATCAGGACTCGAACCTGTTGAGTGTGTTTGCCCGCGATCCGCAGACCGGCAAGCTCGCGGACGAGGGCAAGAGCGTTGCCGCGGAAACGCCCATGCGCATTCTGTTTACGTAGAGGCTGCGATTGATTTTCGCGCGATCTGAGCGCAGGCCGGCAATGCGCCACAAAATAGCTGCCGCGCCCGGCGGCGCTTCATGCGCCTGCAAATGCCGGCGCGGCCACGCGGGCCTCAGGCTGTGCCGCGCACTCGGACTCTTCCGCCGGCGTGCCCGCTACCGGCACGTGGGCCAGTTCCCATGCGGCGCGATCCTTCAGCAGCCGCGATACCAGGGCCGTATGCATGGCGTGTCCGGCGCGCTCCGCCACCACGTGGCCTTCAATCCGCCGCCCGGCCAGGGCCAGGTCGCCGATGAGATCGAGCACCTTGTGGCGCACATATTCGTCGGGGAATCGCAGCGGCCCGTTGATAGGCCCCTTTGCGCCCAGGATAATGGCGCTCTCCGGTCCCGCGCCGCGAATCAGGCCCATATCGCGCAGCTTTTTTTCGTCCGCCTTGTAGCCAAAGGTGCGCGCCGCAGCAATGGCTGACCCATACGTCTCAGCAGCCAGATCGACGCAGGTATTCTGCTGACCGATAGGCGCGGGAAAGTCGATTGCGTAGGAGATACGGTATCCCGAGCCAGGATAGACACCGATGAACTTGTCGCCCTCGCGCACTTCCACCGGCCGCAGCACGCGGATGGTTTCGCGGCGGCGGCGCTGGGTGCGGATGCCGGCGTGCAAGATGGCCTCAACGTAGGGCTGCGCGCTGCCATCCAGAATCGGCAGCTCCAGGTTGTCGAGCTCGACAATCACGTTGTCGACGCCCATGCCAATGCAGGCCGAAAGCAGATGCTCGGTGGTCGAGATCAGCACGCCCTGGCGCATCAGGCTGGTGGCGTAACTGACCTTGGCCACATTGCGGCCGTTGGCTGGAATCTCAAAGTTGTCGAGATCAGTGCGACGGAAAACGATGCCTGAGCCAGCCGGTGCCGGCAGCAGCCGCATGGTAACCGGGGCTCCTGAATGCAGTCCCACTCCGGTAAATTCCAGTGGCTCTGCAATGGTCTGTTCCAGGTGCGCTGGCTGAGACAAAATACGCTCTCCGCAACGGCAAAAGCCGCCGCCCGGATAGATTAGACGGAGACTGGTATTCGCGTACTGTGGCATTTTTACCACAGTATGGGCACAGAATCCAACCGGTCACCCCCGTACGTGGCATCCCGGATGAGCCGTAAAATAGGCAAATAGCTGCATTTGTCGTGATTTTCGGGCAGGAGGATTTCAGCAGAATGGCCATTTCCGCTTCTTCGGCGCTTCCGGCGCGGGCATTGCTGGCCGGGGCGCGCAAAAAGGAAAAATCCCTGATCGAGCTCACCCGACGGCTGGTGCTGGCCGAATCGCCTTCCAGTGAAAAGTTGGCCGTGGACGCCTGCTCGGCGCTGGCGGCGGACCGCGCAAAGGCTTTAGGTGGGCGGGTTAAGCTGCACAAACAAAGCAGCTTCGGCGACATTCTGGAGGCACGCTTCGGCCCCAAAAGCACAACCGGGCGCGTTCTTCTACTCGGCCATCTGGACACGGTGTGGCCGCTTGGCACCCTCAAGTCCATGCCCTGCAGGCTGAGTCAGGGCCGGCTGTGTGGGCCGGGCACTTTGGACATGAAGGCGGGCGTGGCCATGGCTTTCACCGCTCTTGAGCTGCTACTGGAGGCCGGAGCGCTCCACCGCGAGGCGGTGCTTTTGCTCAACAGCGACGAGGAGGTCGGCAGTCCGGTTTCGCGGCACATTACCGAGCGCATCGCACGGGAGTGTGCCGCGGTGTATGTGCTGGAGCCGGCACAGGGGCTGGCCTACAAGACCGCGCGCAAGGGAACCGGCGACTGGCGGATCGATGTGCGTGGCGTTGCAGCGCACGCGGGCGTGGATTTCACCAAGGGCGCGTCAGCCATTCGCGAGCTGGCGCGCGTGGTGGAAACCGTGAGCGGCTGGACCGACCTGGAGCGCGGACTCACGGTGAGCGTGGGCGTTGCCGGCGGCGGGACCAAAACCAATGTAATTCCCGCAGAGGCCTGGGCCGAAGTGGATGTACGCATTGCGCGCAAGGCGGATGGCGCGCGCATGGAGCGGAAGTTCGCCGGCTTGCGCGCCGTCGACAAGCGCTGCTCGCTGGCAATCACCGGCGGCATCAACCGCCCGCCCATGGAGCGCACCCGCGGCACCATCCAGCTCTTCGAGCGCGCCAGGGCGCTGGCCGCGGAGATGGGCATCGCGCTGGAAGAGGTCGCGACCGGCGGCGCTTCCGATGGCAACTTCACCTCGGCCCTGGGCATTCCCACGCTGGACGGCATGGGAGCGGTCGGCGAGGGCGCGCACGCGCTCCACGAGTCCATCGTGGTGGAGCATCTGGCGCCGCGCACCGCCCTTCTGGCAGGCATGCTCGCCGCACCCACGTCTGCCTGACACGCCTCGGTTGAATATCCCCCTTGGAGACAGGCTTCGCGCTCAAGGCAGCTCCGGTGTGGCCGCCAGCAGTTGCCGCGTATACGCCTCGCGCGGATGCGCGCACAACTCCTCGGCTTCGCCCGTCTCGACCAGGCGGCCATGCTCCATTACCGCAATCCGCGTGGCCAGATAGCGCACCAGCGGCATAGAGTGGGAGATGAACAGGTAGGTAAGTCCGTGCTCGCGCTGCAGGCGTTGCAGCAGATTCACAATCTGCGCGCCCACGCTTACGTCGAGCGCCGAGACAGGCTCGTCCAGGATGAGCAGCCGCGGCCGCAGGGCCAGCGCGCGGGCAATGTTGATGCGCTGCCGCTGGCCGCCGGAAAATTCATGCGGATACCGACCCAGAGCCGACTCGTCCAGCCCGACGGAAGCCAGCAGCTCTGTGGCCTGGGCGCGCAGCGCAGCGCGGCGCGTGTCCACTCCGGTCGCGCGGCGATGAATCACCAGCGGCTCGGTCACAATCTCCAGTACCTTCATGCGCGGGTTGAGCGCCGCGTAGGGGTCCTGAAAGACGGGCTGCATCTGCCGTCGCAGATCGCGCATGGTGGCGGCGGAGGCGCGCGCAACATCCACTCCGTTGACGTGGATGGCGCCCGAGGTCGGCGCAACAAGTCCCAGAATCATGCGCGCCACTGTGGTCTTGCCCGAGCCCGACTCACCCACCAGCCCCAGCGTTTCGCCCGCCTCAATGCCTAGCGAGACCTGTTCCACCACGGTGCGCCACTCCGTGCGCAGGCCCGCGCGCCGTGGATAGCTCTTGGAAACTGCGTTCACCTCAACCAGCGCCATGGATCGATGTTAACCGCGGCAAGCGGGTAGTAGTACGCGGCCACGATAAGCCTGTAAAGCCCGTACCATTCAAACCATCGGCTTATTCAGAGATTCCGTGCATATTTTTGCAATACATGCGGATTGGTCGAAACCGGCGGAGCGATATCTGCGAATGCGGGTACAAAAAAAAGCGAAGCTCGAAGGCGCCGTCTTCGAGCTTCGCCACAGACCGGTTCCGTTCTTGCGCCGGAGTTGGGAGCGGTTCTGCGACCGCTCCGGTTCGTCCTGCTGTTAGAAGTTCACTTTCAAGGACAGCTCGATCTCGCGGCCAGGGTTTGATCCGTCCAATAGACCGTACACTCCCACCGTTCCGGAACCGCCGCCCAGCGGTCCGGTGGTGCGCACGCCATTGCAGCTCTGGCATGAGCTGTACTGGCCCCACCAGCTTGCCGGAACACTGAAGATCGGCGTGTTGGTCAGGTTGATGAACTGGGCCGCGAGGGCCATGTTTACGCCTTCGGTCACCGGGAACGACTTGCTGAGGCTGAAGTCCGCCGTCTTGAGGCTGGGACCGCGCAGTGCACCGGTCTGGCAGTTGCCGAACGTTCCCGGATTAACTTCGCTCAACGAATTGGGATTCAGATTGGTTTTTCCAATGCTGCCGCCGATCTGGACGGTCTGCATCGACAGGCTGCTGGGAATGCCCGAGACGCAGTCGGGACGCGGCTCATAGGAGCCGGTCAGCGAAGCTGCCGCCGCAATGGACTGATCGCCCATGTAGGTGCCGGCGAAGGGCGTAATCCCGAAGCCGGTGTGCAGGGCCACGTTTCCCCCCACCTTCCATCCGCCGATCACTTCGTCCACGGGCTTGCTGACGCCGCCGGCAAACATGCGTCCATGCCCGAAGGGCAGATCGTACAGCGCATAGCCGGTGAAGTAGGAGGCGACGTCGGTGGTGCAGCGTCCGTAGTCACCCTTGGGGTTGTATTCGTTCTGGAAGAAGTTCTGCGTGGCCTGGGTCTGGGACTCGCCGGCGGCCTCTTCATCGCCATAGGAGCCGAAGTAGCCGAGGGTATTGGTCATACACTTGGACCACGAATAGGAGAACTGCATGTCGAGCCCGTGGAAGCTGTGCTGCTGGACGACCGCCTGTAGAGCCTCGTAGCGCGAAACGCCGTCGGAGGCATTGAAGCGCGCCTGGCCGACGCCGTTGGCGATGAGCTGCGTTTCAAAGGGGCCTGGGGCAACCGCCGGCACGGTGACGTAGCGCGGATCGGCAGTGGTTCCGAGGTTGACCTGCTGGGTAGCGGAGGTGAGTACCTTCTGGTTGTAGAGATAAATGTCGGCAAGGTGGTCGATCTTGTTGCCCACATAGCCCAGCGAGAAGGTGGAGTTGGCGCCGAACTGGTGCTGGAATGTGAAATTCCATTGCTGATCGACGGCAGGCTGAAGATTGGGATCGGTGCCGTGAGTGGTCACTCCGGAGATGCAGTTCGAGGCATAGGCCTGCAACTGCGCCGGGGTGCAGGCGGCCGAGAAGGTCGAGTAGCCCTGGTCGAGCGTGGTAACCGGGTACTCATAGCCGGTCGACGCGGCATTGTTCAACTCGTCGTGCATGATCACGTTGGGAGGATTGATGACGGCCATGTTGTTGACGCCGTTTCCTTCCATATATGTGGAGATGTCATACGCGCCGCGGAACACGGTCTTGGGGTCGAACGGCGGCTGCCAGGCAAAACCGATGCGCGGCTGAATGTTGTCGATGCCGGCGTAGGAGTTGTAGTTGGTGCCGATTTCGGGAGCGCCAGTTATCTTGTTGAAGTTCACGTTCTTGCTCGTGTCCTTGTCGCCGCGCGCGGTGGTCAACTCATAGCGGACGCCGAGGTTGAGTGTCAGGTTGGACGAGAGGCGGTAGTTGTCCTGCACAAAGCCGCCGAAGAGGCTGTTGCGCAGATGTAAGTTGAGCGGCTGGCCCTGCTGCACCTCCTCCGGCAAACCGAGCAGGAAGTCGGCAAATCCGTTTCCGGCCGCGCAGGTGGTCGTCTGGCCGACGGTCTGGCAGACGTTGGGGTTGCCCGTGTACTGGCCGGTAAAATCGAACCCGCCCGAGGCACCCTGATTGCCTGCGTACACATCGTTCATGATGTATTTGTAGTATTCGAAGCCGGCGTGGATCGAGTGCCTGCCGTGTGTCCAGGTGAGGGCATCTTCCGCCTCGATGGTCGAGTCGTGGAAGATCTCGACGCCGTTCTGGCTTCCGATGACCTGATAGCCGAAGCTCATCTCGGGCAGAATATCTCCCGTTACGCCGGGCAGGCCGAACAGAGCGGGCAGATCGCCGCCCGCGGCGTTGGTATACACCTGGTCGTTGGCCGGGAAAATCTGGCCGCCAAGGCGCAGCTCGTTCACCAGCGAAGGCGTGATGGTGCGGTCGTAGTTGACGACGAAGTTCTTTAGCGGATATTCGCGGGTGAGGTCCGGCGTCAACTGATCGATGCCGTTGGTGGTGCTGTTGATGGTGTACATCTGCGAGTAGCGGCCCATGATGTGGTCTTTATCCGAAGCCTGCCAGTCGATCTTCGCGTCTCCCTGGTAGCTGCGGACCGAACTCTTGGTGTAGTAGATCGGCTGCTCTTCCTGCTGGGCAAACAGCGGCGAGGCAATGATGGACGACGCCACCGAGCTGCTGACGGGCACCTGGTTGTTAGCGTAAGGCTGGCGATCGCCGGCGGCGGTGCCGGAAGCCGGCTGGTAGAGCTGATAAATGGGGTTGGAGCAGACTCCATTGACGAACGTGGCTCCCTGGCTGGTGCACAGCGCGCTGAAATCGCCCTTCAGAAAGGCGGCCTGCGGAATGACCGTGTTGGTCTCTGCGGTCCTGGGCGTGTTGTAGATCTCGTTGGTCTCATCGGCAAAGAAGAACAGCTTGTTCTTGATGATGGGTCCGCCGACCATGCCGCCGAAGTTGTTCCACTGCAGAACGGGACGCGGCAGGGTGACTCCGGAGGTCACGAAGCTGTTGGGGTTGGCTGTGGATGGGATCTCCAGATATGCATTGGCCTTGTCCTGCCAGGTGTTGGCATTTAGGTCGGTGTTGCGAATGTACTCGTAGGCTTCGCCGTGGAATGTGTTGGTGCCCGACTTCAGCGTCTCGACAACCACGCCGCCAACGTAGTTGCCAAAATCGGCCGGCGCGTTGCTGGTCATGATGTTGAACTCCTGCAGCGCATCGGGCGATGGCACGTAGGCGACGTCGTTGTTGTCCGCCTGGTTGACATCCATGCCGTCGAGGCTGAAGTTGTTGTCCTGCTCGCGGGCGCCGTTCACGTAAGGCCGGCCGGTGCCGAAGGTGTTTTGCGAGGACTCGAACGCAAAGATGTTGGGGCTAACGACGCCGGGAGCCAGCAGCGTGAGCTGGTTGGTGTCGCGCGTGGCCAGTGGAAGACTGGAAGCGGCGTTGGCGTCAATGAGCGTTCCAATCTCGGTGGACCCGGTCTGGAGCAGCGGAGGAACATCGTTGACCGTGACCGTGGTGCTGACCCGGCCCACGGTGAGATGAAAGTCGACGTGGGCAACCTGGTTCAGAGTGAGAGTAAAGGCACTGCGGATCTGGACCGCATAGCCCTGCGCATCGACCTTGACTTCGACCCGGCCGGCCGGGATGCTGGGAAAGTCATAGAGGCCGGCGCCGGTGGTGGTCGCCGCCCAGGTGGTATCGCGATCCACGTCGCGCACTGTGACGGCGGCGTTGGGAACGGCCGAGCCTGAGTTGTCTGTGACGAGGCCGGTAATGGAGCCGGAGGCCTGCTGCGCCCAAAGAGTCGACGAGGGCCCTGCCGACAGGAGCAGCAAACAGGCAATGGCCGCCGCAAAGAGTGAGATTCGATAGTTCAGCTTCACTGGAACCTCCTGGATCAAGTGTTCGGGTTGGTGGTTTCCGCCTTCCGCAGAATGGTTCAATAGAAAGAACAAAACGGTAAGAAGTGATTGAAACCGGTTTTGGGGGTGGCCGGGTTGCATGAGCCGGAGCCAGAGCAGGCCATTCCAATCAAGCCAATCTGCTCTTGAGCCCCCGTTGAATCGGTGAGCCGTGAATCCGTTAATGTTGAACCCGTTCGATTGACGATCGAACACAACTGATCGAATCGGGCCAAAATGAACAATCTTCGATAGCCACAGATACTACCTCATGTCTTTGTGGAATAACAATAGGGAAAATGAACTTTTTTGCGGCAAATAATCATGCACATGATCCAAGATGGTCATTCTACCCACAAATGCGACTGGAGAGCTTCCGCAAGTGACGGTAAATCAATCGTCTGCCTTGACTGTGCTCGACGTTGAGTTCATCAAGCGGCGGAAGCTGGTCTCACATTTGTGATTGTATTATTCAAATATGATCATAAATTTGCTCGATTCTTGACGAAGGTGCTATGATTGCCCGGCAGGCGGACAACAGTCGGCATTCCCGAGGGGCCGCCGCATACATACGCGCTGTCCAGACAGTCTTTATCGCCACGATTGGCTTAACCGGACCAGTTGCCGGGGCTGTCGCGGCGCGTTCAACCAGATGCATCATTCCAAAACCGAATGGATTGTGGCCTGAGCCCGATATCTACGATGACGACACCCCTGTTTGAACTGTGCGCCGAATCCCGGGAAGCGGCCGCAGCCGCCGAGGCCGGCGGCGCGGACCGCATCGAGCTCTGTTCGGAACTGGCCATGGGAGGCCTTACGCCGGACACAAAGCTAATGGCGGCGAGTATCTCCGCCGTTTCCATCCCGGTTTATATCCTGATCCGGCCGCGCGGCGGCGACTTTGTTTACTCGGAGCCGGAACTGGAGCAGATGCGGCGGCAGATCGATGAGGCGCGGAGCGCGGGCGCGACTGGAGTTGCATTGGGCGTGCTTAAGCCCGATGGCCGCGTGAACGTGGATGAGACGCGGGCGCTGATCGAGTATGCGCGGCCGATGAAGACGACGTTTCACCGCGCCTTCGACGAGACGCCGGATTTGTGCGAGGCGCTGGAGAGCGTGATTGTCGCCGGGGCGGACAACCTGTTGACTTCAGGCGGTGCGGCCGAGGTGCTGCGCGGCGCCGAGAGCATCGGAAGTCTGACGCGGTTGGCTCGGGGCCGCATTCACATTCTGGCCGGTGGCGGCCTGCGGCTGGCCACCTTGACGGAGGTTGTGCGCCGCTCGGGAGGTTTCTCGATTCATGGGTCGCTGACCCGCAAGAACGGAAGCCGCAGTCCGGAGGTGGCGCGCGCGCTGCTGGAAACGGATGTGCGCGAAGCAGTGCGGCTGTTGCGGCGCGAATATGAGGAGCGCATGGCTGCGGCGCGATAGACTGGGCCGACCAGGCAAGCAGAATCAACCACGCAGAATCACGTGCAGCGAAATCAGACTCGTAAAACCCGGATTCCCTGGCGCTCGAAAGGCGCGAGGACTTCCGCCGTGGCGCCGGTGTCTGTGATGAGGCCATGAATTTCGTTGGTGGGGCAGATGATGGCCGGACTTACCTTGCCCAGTTTGCTGGAGTCGGCCACAACGATCACCTCTTTGGTCTGCTTGAGCATTTTGCGGTAGACCAGCGCTTCGTCGGCTTCAAGCGACGTAGCGCCGCGCTCGGCATCGAAGCCGGTGACGCTGAGAAAGACCTTATCCATATATACGTTGTCAAGAAAGCTGAGCGCCGCGTTGCCGGAGAGCGCGAAAGACCAGGCCCACAACACCACTCCACCGGTGAGGTAAGTGCGGATGGAGGTGCGGTTGCACAGCTCCATGCCGATGTTGATGGCGTTGGTGACCACCTGAATTTTTTCGCGGTGGCGCAGGCTGCGGCCGATGTGGGTGGTGGTGGTGCCCGCGGAGAGTCCCACGGTTTCCCCTTCCTGGATCATCTCCGCCGCGGCCAGGCCGATGCGGCGCTTTTCGGCAGCGCGGCGCTGCTCGCGGGCAAGAAACGAGCTGTCGTAGCGGAAGGGCTCGTAGAGCAGCGGCTCGGCGAGTTCGGCGCCGCCGTGGGTTCGGCGGATGAGGCCGCGATTTTCAAGCCGGGCCAGATCGCGCCGGATGCTTGGGGCAGATGACCCGGCAACGGCGAGCAGGTCCTCGATGGTGGCGGTTCCTTTGCTGAGCAGGAATTTGACGATCTGTTCGGAGCGGCGGGTGATGGATTCGGACATAACATCGAGATTCTACTCCGTGGGTTCGGGAAGTTCTGTAGGAAAATGCGCAAATATGACAACGCGGCGCAGGAATTAATCTGCGAAAGTTTGCTTAAATGATCATTCGAACAGCATACGAGCATAAATGAGATGAAGCGATCAGACCGATTCAACAGCGTGGATACAGGCCGCGACTTCTACGGCCAGTCGCTCGAGCTCGGGATAGAACAGGCTTCGCTCGCGCATGGGCAGTTCGGCGAGCAGCTCCGCATAAGGGACGGCTTGGCAGCCGGCGAAGGCGGGAAAGCCAGCCGCGTCCGCCATTTTGCAGCTTAGCTTCACCAGCTCCGCCAGCCCCCAGGAGCCGTCCACGCAGCGCGGCTCATGATGATCGAAGATGCCGGCATCGAAGTCGGCGGAGAGCAGCCAGCCGGCCACCAGCCGGTGCCCGGTCTCGCAGTGGTCGCATCCAAATAGCTCGCGCTCGAGTTCGAGAATGCTTCCGGCCGGTCCCTGATGGGATTCGAGCAGTGCGGCGTAGTCTCGTGGCTGAACGACGGCCAGGGCGATGCGGCCAATGTCGTGGAGAATGCCGCAGGTGTAAGCCAGGTCCTTGTCGATCAGGCCACCGGCGGCCAGACGCTGGGCAATGATGGCACACGCCAGATTGTGACGCCACAGGCTGCGCATGGCCGGCGAGCTCATGGCTTTGCCCAGATAGGCGCGCACGCCCACGGTGATGCAGACGCCGTGGAGGGTAGTGGCGCCGAGTACCGCGATGGCCTGCAGAATGGTGCCTACGGGATAGCGCGGCGCGTAGAGCAGCGAGTTGGCAACGCTGAGAACCTCGCCGGCGAAGGCGGGGTCAGAGGAGATGAGATCACTGAGCTGGTGGAGCTGGACGTTTTCCTTGCTGACCAGTTGCAAGACCCGGACCGCAACCTGCGGAAAGGGCGGCAGGCGCAGATGCGCCCAGGGCAGATTGACCAGCTTGCCGCGTGACCCCTCAGTCCGCGCCGCCTGCATGCCGGGGAACGCGTCCTTTTGCGAAACGGCGGGATAGCCTGAGCGCGTCACGGTAAATACGTTGTCGGCGGCTCGCCGTGGTTCTGTAGGCGGAATCGCGTATGTGGAGCGGCGAATTTCCCCAGCGCGGAATGGACGCGGTATAGGCGCGAAAGGGGAAAGCGGATGAAGCGGCGATCTGACCGGTCGATCCCATGCGGAGGTGACGGAAACACGGGGGCGGGAAGCGATACGATGAACATGGAGAGTGGAATGGCGAGGATTCTGGATGGCGTGGCGACTGCCACGGCGATCAAGCAGGAAGTGGCGGAAGAGGTGAAGCGGCTGGCCGCGCAGGGCATCCGGCCGGGACTGGCGGCGGTGCTGGTGGGGCGTGTGCCGGCGTCGGAGATTTATGTGCGCAGCAAGGTGCAGGCCTGCGCTGAACTGGGGCTTTACAGCGAACTGATCGAGCCGCCGGATACGGTGACCACCGAAGAGATGCTGGAGCTGGTGGCTTCACTCAACAGCCGCGACGATATCGACGGCATCCTGATTCAGTTGCCCCTGCCGAAACAAGTGGATGCCAAGGCGCTGCTCGATGCGGTGAATCCCGACAAGGATGTGGATGGATTTCATCCGGTGAATGCGGGCCGGCTGCAGGCGGGACGGTCGGCGCTGGCGCCCTGTACGCCGGCCGGAGTGGTGGAGATTTTGAAGCGCAGCGGCATCCCTATCGCCGGGCAGCATGCAGTGGTGGTGGGGCGCAGCGACATTGTGGGCAAGCCGGCGGCCATGCTGCTGCTGCATGAGAATGCCACCATCACGATATGCCACTCCAAAACGCGCGATCTCGGAGAGGTTACGCGGCAGGCGGACATACTGGTGGCGGCGATCGGGAGGCCGGGATTCATTACGCCGGAGATGGTAAAGCCGGGCGCGACGGTGATCGATGTGGGCATCAACCGCATTACGACGCTCGAGGATCTGGATAAGTATTTCCACGGCGACGTGAAACGCGGGGCCATCTTTGCCAAGCGCGGCTCCACGATTGTGGGCGACGTACATCCCAAGGCTTTCGAGGTTGCCGGCGCGTATACGCCGGTGCCGGGCGGCGTGGGCCCGCTGACGATTGCCATGCTGATGGCGAACACGGTGCACGCGGCGAAGATGCGGCGGGGATTGCAGTAGATGCTGCGCGTGGGACTGACCGGCGGCCTGGGCAGCGGCAAGAGCACGGTTGCGGGCTATCTGCGCGGGCTGGGCGCGGAGGTGATCGAGGCCGACGCGCTGGGCCGGTCGTTCATGGAGCCGGGGCAGCAGGTCTTCGAGCGGATTGTGGAGCGGTTTGGGCCGGAGGTTCTAACAGCCGAAGGACGGCTGAACCGGGCGCGGCTGGCGCAGATTGCCTTTGGCGAAGGGCGCGTGCAGGAGCTGAATGCAATTGTGCATCCGGCCACGATCGAGGCGCAGAAGCAGTGGATGGGCGAGGTTTTTGCGCGCGACCCGGCAGCGGTAGCGGTCATTGAGTCGGCGCTGATCTTTGAAGTGGTGCGCGATGCGCTGGCCCGCGGCGAGACCGGGAGCCCGGTGGCTCTGCTGCGGCGGCGGATGGATCGCGTGATCGTGGTAACGGCGCCGGACGAAGTGAAGATTGCGCGCTATGCGGCACGGGTGAGCGCAACAGGCGACCGTTCTTCGTCACCGCAGCGGGAGACAGCGGCGGCGGACGCGCGTGCCCGGCTGGCCTTCCAGATTCCCGATGCGGAAAAAGCGGCGCAAGCCGATTATGTGCTTGACAACTCGGGTGATACGGCCACGCTGCGGGCGCAAGTAGAAGCCGTGTGGCGGCAGTTACAGACCGAGAGCAACAATTCCCCAAAGAACCTGTCATTAAAATAGACAGATGGCGCGATGGTTGCGGCGCGGAACCGGGCGCCATGGCCGCTGTATCTGCATAAGGCCAGGTCTGCATAAGGCCATATCCGCATGAGGAAGGTTGTTCAGGTCGACAAACCATGAAATTGCGCAGGCTCGTACTGATTGTTTTGCTGGTGGGGGGATTCTGGTATCTGACTTCCCACTATTCTCCCAGCGTGGATGGTGGCTCTCCGGGACATTTTTCTCTCTTCAAGAGCATCGGCAGATCTGAATCTGCGCTGCAACTGACAGAGGCCGAGGCTGCTCCCAGCTACGATTCCGAAGAGCAGAACAACATCGCGGTCTATAAGCGCGTGCTGCCTTCGGTGGTCAACATCACGTCGACCACACTGGTATTCAACTTCTTTTATGGAACGGTGCCGCAGCAGGGGCAGGGTTCGGGATTCGTTCTGGACAAGAGCGGCCACATTCTGACGAATTTCCACGTGGTGCAGGGCGCCAACCGCGGAATCGAAGTGCAGCTCTCGAACAAACGGCGCTACACGGCGCGGGTGGTGGGCGTGGACAAGACCCACGACCTGGCGCTTCTGCAGATTGATGCGCCCGGCCTGCAGCCGGTCACGCTGGCCGACTCATCGGGTCTGCAGGTGGGGCAGAAAGTGTATGCGATCGGCAATCCGTTCGGGCTGAGCGGCACCATGACGCAGGGCATCATCAGCTCGATCCGTTCGATCCGCAATGGGGACGGCGCGCCGATCGAGGACGCGATCCAGACCGACGCGGCCATCAATCCCGGCAACTCCGGCGGACCGCTTTTGAACTCGCACGGCGAGGTGATCGGAATCAACACGATGATTGCGTCCAATGGCGCCGATCAAAGCTCGGGCATCGGGTTTGCGATTCCCATCAACACTGCCAAGGCGGTGCTGGCGGATCTGACGCGATACGGGCAGGTGCGGCGGCCATCGCTGGGCATCGTGTCGTACGCCATCGGCCCTGACCTGGCGCAGCAGATGGGCCTGGCGGCCGACTACGGCGTGCTGATTCAGCGCGTGCTTCCGGGCGGCGCGGCGGAACGCGCGGGGCTGCGCGGCGGCGACCAGCAGGCTTATGTGGGCAACACGCCGATCATGCTGGGCGGCGACCTGATCGTGGCTATCGACGGCCAGCAGGTGACCGATCCGCAGGACATCAGCTCGATCATGAACCGGCACCAGGCCGGCGACGTAATCAGCGTGACCATTCTGCGCGGCCGCAGCCAGATGACGCTGAAGCTGACCCTGGGCGAAGCGCACGGGGCCAACATTTAAGGCGCTTCGACTCATGCACGTTCGTCCGCAGACTGAATAATTGGCGCTATGTGGTTGCGGGCAAGACCTCGTAGGGACGCATCATCTCGTTTTCTTCGTGTTCGAGGATATGGCAGTGCCATATATAGCGGCCGGAATAGCCGACAAAGGGCACGATGATGCGCGTGACGGTCCTGGAGTTCACGCGCACTGTGTCCTTCCAGCCAAGCTCGTTTTCCTCGGGCGGCATGGGCGGGCCGGTGTAGCGCAGCTTGTTCGCGGTGATGTAATCGAAGCTGTCGAAGCTGCGGCGATCGAGAATCTGGAACCGCACCATGTGTAGATGGATGGGGTGCACATCCTCGGTCAGATTCACCAGCTCCCAGATTTCGGTTGTGTTCAGCACGGGCTTTTCAGTAATGGGCGCATGCCAGTGCGTCTTGTTCAGCAGCATGCCCATCGACTCCGCCACTCTGTTGAGATTTTCGTCGAGCGTGAGGCGCCGCGTGAGCACCGCGCTCGACTCGGAAATGCGCGGCGCGGGACGCAGCGCGGCGGGAAGAACGCCGGGATCGGCGACCGGCGCGCTGCCGACACGAAACTGCATCAACTGGAACGGTTCGCTCTCCAGTTGGAACGTAGCGCCGCGATGCGGGGCAAAGTCGATGACAATGTCGGCGCGCTCCGCGGGCGCCAGTTCAATATATTTGAGGCTGATGGGAGCGGGCAGCAATCCCTGGTCGGATCCGATCTGGAACATCTCGGCGCCGTTGGAGAGCGAGAGCCGGTAGAAACGGCCGTTGGCCACATTGAGAATGCGAAAGCGATAGAGGCGCGGCTCGACTTCAAGAAAAGGGAAGAGCTTGCCGTTGACAAGCTGCGCTCTGCCAAAGGCCTCCGGCACCCAGGGCCGCTCGGGATCGGAAGAAACCGGATAACTCAACTGGCCATCGGGGCGGAGGTCGCGGTCCATCAGCACCAGGGGAATTTCGTATTTGCCGCCGGGAAGATGGAGCGCGTCTTCAATGCTGTCGCGCACGATGAATAGACCAAAGAGGCCGGCATAGACATTCAGCCGGTTAATGCCCATGGCGTGATCGTGATACCAGAGCAGCGTGGCATCCTGGCGGTTGGGATAGTAGCAGGTCCGCGACTGGCCGGGCAGATACCAGTCTTCAGGGTAGCCGTCGCTGTCGGGCGGCGTTTTGCCGCCGTGCAGATGCACCACGCCGCGTACTTCCGGGACGCCTTTCTCCGCGCCGCAGATAGTGTGATCGATGGGCAGAAAGTGCTTCCGGGGCAGCTCATTGGCCCACTCGACGAGCTGGCCCTGGCCGCTGCGGGTGTCGAAGAGCAGGCCCGGAACCGGCCCTCCGAAGGACCACAGATTGGTGGGGGACAGGTCGCGATGGAGCTTTGCGGAGACGGCGCGCATGGCGACCCGATAGAAGGGCACGCGCTCACCCGAGCCGTCCGGCGCGGTGCGCCGCTCGATGGGCCGGGCAAGCACCGGTAGCGGCAGCGGTTCCACATAACGGGTCAGGCTGTTGGGGTCGAGATTGGGAGCCGGGCCGGATGCGGGAGGCACGGCGCGCGCGACGGCAGAACTGGCTGCGATGAGCGTGGATTGGCCGAGAAACCGGCGGCGGGTAATCAAAATGCGGAGCCTCTTCGCTTCAAAAAAAAGCATGCGCCAAGGCGCAGGAGAAAATCCCCTGCGCCTTGGCTGCGTTCCACTTAACAATACGGTGTCGGCTCGACAGAGCCGCTTACCACCCGAAGCCGAAGCCGGATCCGAGTCCGCTCTGGTCCTGTCTCACCAGGCCGGTGCCGGGATCGAGGATATAAGCGCCGGCGTTGCTCTCGTTCGCGAAGTCGAACATGTTGTTGAGCGGGTTGGCGAGTGCGTCGAATGAGCCCTGGCCCAGACGCTCGCCTCCGAGCCAGTTATCTTCCACAAAGCGCAGGATGGAGGTCTGGTCTGTCACCGTGTGATCGACGAAGTTGCGCCGGGCCCAGGGCGAAATGACCATGAGGACCAGACGCGGGCCGTAGCCGCAGCGGCCTTGCGCATGAGCCGTATTCGGGTTCACGCCAGACAGCGCGCCGGCGCCGGTGCCGCAGGAGGGCTGGCCGTTGACCATGTCGGCCGTGGTGGCAGACTGGTTCACGATCGGCCCCATCTGGTGATCGTACCAGCCGTCGGAGTCGTCATAGGCGATGACCACGGCGGTTGAGTCCCAGTCACGCTGCTTCTGGAGGAAGTTAATGGTGTTGACGATGAAGTTCTGCTCGTCCAGCGGATCGGAGTAGCCGGCATGACCATCCTGGTAACCGGGAGCCTTCAAATACGACACGGCCGGGAAATTTCCAGCGCTGACCGCGTTGAAGAAGTCCTGGATGTCGTACTGGTGGTTGGCCGCATCGCCGGGCTGACCGATGGTGTGCACCGAAGTGGGCCGGGTGTGGTTCTCGTTGCGGGTGGATTCGTAATACTGGAAGGGCTGGTGGTGTGGAATGTAGTCGGCTTTGGTGGTGCTGGTCACCGTGGACAGGGTGCTTCGCTTGCATCCGGTGGTCTTGTTGGCGTTCACCGTTTGCAGGTTGAAGCCGCCTTCAAAGAATCCCCAGGTGATTCCCTTCTCGTTGAGCAGGTCGCCGATATTTTTGCTGCTGAACTGGACCTGCTCGCCCGTGGTGGTGGAACACACATCGCCCACGGGGTCTGAATCGCTGATGAGCGTGAGGCCGCCGTTGCCGTCGCTGATGGTCGAGCCGCCGGGGTTGAGGTCCGTGATTACGCCGTTCAGGGTTCCCGAGATCAGGTTGACGGCGCCATCGGTCGAAGGGCCAAAGTTTGTGCCGAACGAGTCGTCGCTCATCGCGTAGCGCTGGGCGTAGTTCCAGAGAGCGGTGACGGTGTTGCCGTCGAAGTAGCCCATGGTGAGGCCGGTGGTGGCGGAGATGGGAGAATTCGGCGGCGGCGGCCCCGCGGTGCCGACCGAGGCGGGGAATGCGTCCATCAGCCCGCGGTCAAAGGCCATCTGCTCGGGGGTGTAGTCATGATCCTGATCGGCAGTAGAGGCCTGGCTGCGGTCGAGCCGGAAGGGATTGGTTGCGCCGGTTGCATTCACCGCATTGGTCGCATTGGGATTGCTGGTGAGCAGGGTTCCGGTGAGTCCGTTGACGGCCGGCGTGCCAGGCTTGGCCGTGAACCTGGGCTCGCCGCGGAGATTGGCCGCGTAAGGGTAAGTGGCAAAGTAATGGTCGAATGAGACGTTTTCCTGAAAGATGACGACCAGGTGTTTGATGGGGGTTGCGGTTTGCCCGTAACTGCGGCCACCCTGTGCAAACGTGGGAGCAGGCAATGGACCGGCAGTCAGCAACGCCACCAGGCTATACGCAGCAAGTTTCTGCATTTTGTTTTGACCTCCTCATCAGCCTTCAAAAAGGGCGATGTGAGCCTTTGTAGGAGATCGAGATGAGAGAGGTGTGAATCTGCGATGAAGAGCGGGCAAATTCATGGTCGCATACGGGATGCTGTGGACAACCGACGCCCCCGGTCCCGTGCCTGAGACCGGGGGCGCGGCTCAAAAGCCGGCAGCGGATTCGGACTGTTCCGCGAACGCCACCTGGACCTCCGCTTGGATGATCGGCTCGCGATAATGCGCGGCGACCATCTGCGCTGCGCGCAGGTTGTTAAGATACGGCGCGACCACGGCGAGCTTGATGACAGACGCGGCAGCCATGCGCGCCACGGCGGCTTTGCTGGAGATGGACTGGACGAGGGCGAGAATGGCGCTGACGATTGTGGCAACAGCCTGAACCGCTGCGAGCGCGTGCTGCTGGCTGGCGGGGTTGACGATCTTTGCAGCCGTGAGCAGCGCCGCGTTGACCTGTTGGGCGAAAGTGGTGACCTGGGTCTGCAACTGCGCCAGCGTGCCTGCCGAGGGATTGGCGAGATAGGCCCTGGCCTGATTGGCGAGCAGAGTCGATGCGGCGTTAAAGCCGATGGTGGCCGCGGAGAAAATCGGCGCATCGGCCGGAGCCAGTAGTGCGGCGGTGGAGTCCACGGTGGTCACGGCGCTTTGCAGCGCGGGCGTCCAGTTGACGATATCCTGCGCGACCGTGGTTCCGCTGCAGCCGGCGAGCCAGGGCAGCGGCAGCAGCAGGACGATCAACATCCACGCGCCAAGCCGATCGCTGGCCGAGCTACCTACCAGCTTTGTCTGCGGCGGTTCCGGGTCTCTTGCCAACAGGCCGAGCAGTGCGGTTGCGACGGCGCTGACCAGCGAAATGATGGTGCCCGCGCCTGCCTGTCCCAGCGTGACGCCCTGCTGCGAAAGCACGCCGGCAACGGTGATGACCGCGATGAGCACTCCGGCCGCCGAGGTTTTGGGATGGTTCCAGATATTCGAGATGGGATTCATGCGCTAAGCTCCTTGGTTCTGAGCTTGCTGAAAGCGTCTATGCGGCAATTGAAATATCCCGCAGGGGCCGAAGCCCGACACTGATCTAAAAGGCATTTGCGGCACGAGTAAACTCGTGCCCTGTTACCAGGCCCTTCTCAAAGCATCTTCTGCCAGCAAACTTGATCTGCCTTTAGTTTGGGCAATTTTGGACACTAATCTGCAAAGCTCGCGTGTGGGCGATGCGCTTGAAGATGAAGTAGTTTTGGACACCAAGCAGAAGCCGCGGCTTGACAGGCTCAGGAATCGCGCCGAACGTAGCGGCGGCCGCGGATCTGGTAGTCGCCGCTGATCACTCTGGCGATGGCCTCGGTATAGGCCATGTGCTCTTCGGCGAGGAGGCGTTCGGAGAGCGAGTGCGGGGTGTCGCTGTCGAGCACGGCGATGGCGCGCTGCAGGATGATGGCGCCGTGGTCAAGTTCCTCGTCGACAAAATGCACCGTGCAGCCGGCGACTTTGACGCCGTAGGCGAAGGCCTGCTCCTGCGCTTCAAGTCCCGGAAAGGCGGGCAACAGCGAGGGATGGATGTTGAGGATGCGGTTGGGAAATGCGGCGATGAACTCCGGCGAGAGCAGGCGCATGTAGCCGGCCAGGATGACCAGATCGACATGATGCTGGTTGAGGCAGGCAGCCACGTCGGCGTCGTGGTCGGCGCGCTTGCGGCCGGCGGAGACAAGCACTGCAATCGGCAGCCCCAGTTCACGAGCCTTTTCGATCCCCGCGGCCCCGGCCACATTCGCGATCACCACGGCAATCTCGACGCCCTGGAGCCGCCCTTCCCGAATCGACTCGGCGATGGCCACAAAGTTCGATCCGCGGCCCGAGAGCAGGATGCCCAGGCGAACGGGCTCTGGAGCGCTCATGTGTACTGTACCCGGCGCTCGCCCTTCACGATGCGGCCAATCAGGTGGAACTTTTCTTCAGCGCGATCGAGCAGACTTTTGGCGCGCGTGAATTTGGCGGCGGGAATGGCGGCGATGAGGCCGATGCCCATGTTGAAGGTGCGCATCATCTCTTCTTCGCTCACCTGGCCAAGCTGGCGCAGGTGCTCGAAGATGGGCAACACCGGCCACGAGCCCACCTCGACCTGCGCCATTAGATTTTTGGGCAGGATGCGGGGCAGATTCTCGGTGATGCCGCCGCCGGTGATGTGGGCCATGCCGACGGTGAGGCCGGCGGTGGCGAGCTTCTGGATCACGTGGAGGTAGCTGCGGTGGGTCTTCATCAGCGCCGCGCCGGCCTTCTCCTTGATGGCCGTAACGTATTGCGTGGGCTTGTAGCCGCCCACTTCAAAAAGCAGCTTGCGGGCCAGCGAATAGCCGTTGGTGTGCAGGCCGGTGGAGGGCAGACCGATGAGCACGTCGCCGGCCTTGATGGCGGCGCCGGTGATGAGCTTGTCACGATCCACGGCCCCGACGATGAATCCCGCGAGATCGTACTCGCCGTCGGTGTAGAAGCCGGGCATCTGCGCGGTTTCTCCGCCGATGAGGGCGCAGCCGTTGGCTTTGCAGGCTTCGGCAAGGCCGGTGACCACGTCCTCGGTGACTCCGGGGTCGAGCCGGCCGCTGGCCAGGTAGTCGAGAAAGAAGAGCGGCGTTGCGCCCTGCACGGCGATGTCGTTGACGCAGTGATTCACCAGGTCGGCGCCGACGGTGTGGTGCAGACCCAGCTCAAAGGCGATCTTGAGCTTGGTGCCTACCCCGTCCGCCGAGCTTACCAGAATGGGATTTTTCCAGCGCTGCAGATCGAGCCGGAACAACGCGCCGAAGCCGCCAATTCCCCCTAACACATTGCGATTGAAGGTTTTTTGCGCCAGGTACTTGATCTTTTCCTTGGCACGGTCCCCAGCGGGAATGTCCACGCCGGCGTCAGCGTAGGTGACGGATTTTCTCTTGGTTTCTTCAGGCACGCTGCAGGCTTTCTATGGATGGATTGAGCTTCCGCGCGGAGGTCCGGAAAGCTGAATTCTAGCAGGGATGGGCGCGCCCTGAATCCACAGCGGCGGTATGCGATGGAAAGCCTGCTTGACATTGCGTCGGAAGCAGACTACTCTGAACTGGAAAGTCAGCTTGACATGCCTGCCGTCATCATCAATCGCGTAAAGGAGCTTCGGGCCGGGCACGGCTGGACGCAGGAGCAGCTTGCGCAGGCGGCGGGCGTTTCGCGGCAGAGCATCAACTCGATCGAGCGCAACCGCTATGTGCCAAGCCTGGAGCTGGCGCTGATCTTCGCGCGGCTCTTCGCGTGTCCTACGGATCACATCTTTCAATTGGAGAACGAACCATGACGCATCCGCTCAGCAGAGTTCCCTTTCTTGGCAAGTTTGTCGACGAGCGTTTTCTGGAGCATCGGCGGCGCTCGACGAGCGTGGCTGGACTTGCGGGCGCGCTGCTGGCCGCGGTGCTGTTCGAGTACCGGCTGTTTCACGATCACGTGATCCGCTGGGATGTGCTGGCGGTGCTGCTGCTGATGGTGGTGGTCAAGATGTCCATGATGGTGTGGTACCGGATGAACGACTAAAGATAAACGGGGGCTTCCGCTATGTGTTTTCTCCATCGTCAACGTGATCCACGAGTACGCCGGCTGCTGGTTATCGCCAACCTGTGCCTGGTTGCCGGTCTTTTGCCGCGACTGTTCCCGGAACCCGCCAGCCAGCAAATGCGCATTGTTTTGCATGCGGCCAGCGGCGTGCTCCTCGGCATTGCGATTGCGATGAATTTTTCTGGCTTCCGCCTGGCTCGCCGCTGTGCTCAAAACCAGGCAGGAGACGGGCTGTGATCTTTCCGGTCGCGGCAGCGACGTATGATCCGTACAAAGTCAGTGGTGCAGGGAGGCCTCGATCATGATTCTCCGCAAGATACAGGATTCACCGCAAAAAGCCGTGCCACTGGCCATGATGCTGGTCGTGGTGGGCCTGTCGCTGATCGTGCTGGCGACGGTCTGGCTGCGATTCGCGCCTTCGCTTACTGTTTTCGGGCATGACTTTGGCGACTTCATGCACGGCTTTCTCTACGGGGTGGCCATCGCGATGGAGATCGCGGGGGTGGCCATAGCGGCTGCCGCGGCCGTGGCCGCCAAAGCCAGAAAAACATAGGGACCGCTTCTCGTTCCGATGCCGCGAGGTTCGGCCACGCTCGCTCTGTGAGGCGCGCTCTATACTGAACTCACGATGACTTCCCGCGTCCGTTCCCAGGCTCTTCAGACGCGCGCCGAGCGCTATTTTCCCGGCGGCGTCAACTCGCCGGTGCGGGCGTTTCGCGCGGTGGGTGGCGCACCGCCGTTTGTGGAGCGCGCCGAGGGCGCATACCTCGTCGATGTGGACGGCAACCGCTTCATCGACTACTTCGGCTCGTGGGGTCCGATGATTCTGGGCCACGCATTTCCGCCGGTGGTGGATGCGATTGAGCGCGCCGCGCGCAACTCGGCCAGCTTCGGCGCGTCGACGGCAGCAGAGGCCGACCTGGCGGAGCGCATCGTGGAATGCTATCCGGCCATCGAGAAGATGCGCTTTGTGAGCTCAGGCACGGAAGCGACCATGTCGGCGATTCGCGTGGCGCGCGCGGCCACCGGGCGCAAGATCGTAATCAAGTTCGAGGGCTGCTATCACGGCCACGCGGACGGGCTGCTGGTGAAGGCGGGCTCCGGTGTGGCGACGTTCGGCATTCCCGGATCGGCCGGCGTGCCGGAAGAGATTGCCGGCCTGACGCATGCGCTGCCCTACAATGATCTTGCCGCGGTGGAAGCAGCTTTCGACGCGCATCCCGATAAGATTGCCGCCGTAATCCTAGAGCCGATTGTGGGCAACGCAGGCTGCATTCCGCCCGCGCCTGGCTATCTGCGCGGACTGCGCGCACTCACGCTGCGCGAGGGCGCGCTGCTGATTGTGGATGAGGTGATGACCGGCTTTCGCGTGGCGCCGGGCGGCGCGTGCGAACTCTATCACCTCGATCCCGACCTGATTACGCTGGGAAAGATTGTGGGCGGCGGTCTGCCGGTGGGCGTGTTTGGCGGGAAACTCCGCTTCATGGATCTGCTTGCGCCTCTGGGGCCTGTGTACCAGGCCGGTACGCTGAGCGGCAATCCGCTGGCGATGGCCGCGGGGCTGGCGACGGTGAACTATCTGCTGGAGCACGCGGGCGAGGTGTATCCGCGGCTTGAGGCAGCGTCAAAAGCTGTAGCCGAGGGCGTTGCGGCCGAGGCGGCGCGCGCGGGCGTTCGGCTTACGCTCAATCGCGTGGGCTCGATGTGGACGTGGTTTTTCACCGGCGATCCGGTCACCAATTACGAAGAGGCAGCGCGGTCGGACACGGCCGCATTCGGGCGGTTTCATCGAGCCATGCTCAACGCCGGCGTGTGGCTGCCGCCTTCACAGTTTGAAGCGGCATTTATCGGCGCGGCGCATGGCGAGGCAGAGATTGAGGCGACGATTGCGGCGGCGCGCGAGGCGTTCACAACGGTCCCGGACGAATGACTCATCTACTCCGCGCTCTCCTACCCTTGCCGCGATAAAGCTGCGTCATAAAGCTGCGTCAAGGATGGGACATCCACATCAATTTCACTTCGATGCTGCGCGGCGTCTTACGCCTCCCAGGCACGCAGCGTGACAAATGTGTGAGTCTGGCCGTAGCTTGCGATGAGCCGCCCAGCCGCCTGGATAGACGGGTTCCGGTTGGCGCCCAGCCCGCGGTGGCCGCCGTCGTGCAGAACAATATTGACGGCGCGGCCGGCGCGGGTGAGCCGATCGATCTTTTGCGCAAGGCGTGCGGAGATTCGCTCTGCTGCGGGCTCGCTCCAGTCGGTCGTCATCGCGTTCCAGAGCACCGGGATGAGCCCCAACTCGCGTGCGATGCGAAAGACCACGGGGCGACGCGCGCCGTAGGGCGGACGAAAGTACCGCACCGGCGCGCCGGTAATCTGCTCCAGTGTGCCGCTGGTGCGCGCCAGCTCTTCGCGTATGCGGCGCGCCGGCGTACGCGAGAGGTCGGGGTGCGACCAGGAGTGGTTTCCGATCAGGTGGCCTTCGCCCGCAATCCGCCGCACCAGTTCAGGCTGGGATTGCGCAAAGCCGCCCAGCAGGAAAAATGTGGCCTGGACATGATGAGCGGCGAGCGTGTCGAGCAGCTGTGGCGTGCAGGCGGGATTGGGGCCGTCGTCGAAGGTAAGCGCCAGCTCGCCAGGACGCGCGGGCGCGGTGAGCGCGCGGCCGAAGAGGTGCGAGGATGGCCAGTGCGAGGCGTAGGCAAAGCCCCCGGCGGCAACGCCGAGACCCGCAGCAAGGACAAGGCCAAGGCGCGAGTCGATTCCGGCGGCGAGGGTGGAAAGCATCTGGAGCTATCAGTGTGCGGCGGCCGGGGCTCATACGGCAAGTCGGCGTGGCTGGCGGTGCTTTTGGGGCGCCGGGGGTGGTTTTTGCCGCACATGAGACGCTGGCGGGGCGAGCGGGCGTATACTTTTCCTGTTCGGGCTGCATCCTGAGTTTGCGGAGTGGCACTGGAGCCAAACATGAGCCTCATTCCCGCCAGTCAAATACCGTCTTCCTCTTCTTCTCCTTTCACAAAAGTAACCATGCCCGCACTGGCTGAGATGAAGCGCCAGGGCAAGCCCATCTCCGCGCTCACGGCTTACGATTACGCCACGTCGCGGCTGGTGGACGAAGCGGGCATCGACATGGTGCTGGTGGGCGACTCGCTGGCCATGGTGGTGCTGGGCCATGAGAACACGCTGGCCGTGACCGTGGACGAGATGCTACACCACACGCGAGCGGTGCGCCGCGCGGTGCGCCGGGCGCTGGTGGTGGCCGATATGCCATTTGGCAGCTATCACGGCAGCGTGCCCGAGGCTGTGGCCAACGCGGTGCGGTTCATTAAAGAGGCGGGCGCCGAGGCGGTCAAGATCGAAGGGCCGCGCGTGGACCTGATCCGCGCGCTCACCCTGGCCGAGGTGCCGGTGGTGGCGCACCTGGGGCTGACGCCGCAAAGCGTACACCGCATGGGCGGTTACCGGGTGCAAGCGCGTTCAGCCGAGGGCGCGCAGGAGTTGAAGTACGAGGCGCAGGCAGTGGCGCGGGCAGGCGCGGGCACGCTGGTGCTGGAGGGCGTTGCTCGGGAAGCGGCGGCAACCATCACGGCCAGCCTGGAGATTCCCACCATCGGCATTGGCGCAGGGCCGGACTGCGATGGGCAGATTCTGGTATTCCACGACCTGGTGAACCTGACGTTTTCGCCGGCGGCCAAGTTTGTGCGGCGCTACGCGGATGCGGCTGCACTGATCCGCTCGGCAGTCGAGCACTTCCGCGAAGACGTGGAACATCACGCCTTTCCCTCGGATGAAGAGAGCTATCACCTGCAGGCGGCGCGCAAATCCGTGCAGCCGGACTTAGACGGCGCGGACGCTGTCGTGAATCAGGATGCGCTGCAGGATTGGGAAGAGCTCAGCCAGGCCTGATGGAGATTCTGCGCACCGTAGCCGAGTTGCGCGCGTGGTCTCGCCACCAGCGCACCAGCGGCAAGATTATTGGTCTGGTCCCCACCATGGGCGCGCTCCACGCCGGCCATGCCGCGCTGATTCGCGCCGCGCATGCGGCGTGCGGCTCGGTAGCCGTAAGCATCTTCGTGAACCCCACACAGTTCGGTCCACATGAGGACTTTGCGCGCTATCCGCGCAGTTTTGAGGCCGACTGCGCGCTGGCCCGGGCCGAAGGCGCGGACGTGATCTTTGCGCCTTCAGTCGAGGAGCTGTACCCGGCGGGCGCGGCGACCTTCGTGGAAGTGGATGGGCTGGGGAATCGTCTGGATGGCGCGTCGCGGCCGGGACATTTTCGCGGCGTAACGACGGTGGTGAGCAAGCTGTTTGTGGCCGCGGAACCAGATCGCGCCTTCTTTGGGCAAAAGGATGCGGCGCAAGTGGCCGTGATTCGCCGCATGACGGCCGATCTGCTCCTGGCAACCGAGATAGTCGTATGTCCCATCGTGCGCGAGGCAGACGGACTGGCCATGAGCTCGCGCAATGTGTACCTGAGCGCGGAGGAGCGCACGCAGGCGCTCACGCTGAGCCGCGCTATTGGCCGTGTGAAGGCGCTTGCGGCGCAGGGTGAGCGCAGGGCGAGCGCTCTGATTGCGGCTGCGCAGGAAATATTTGCCGCCGAGCCTGTGGTGCGTGTGGACTATATTGCGCTGGTTGATTGGGCCACGCTGCTGCCGGTGGAAACGACTGAGCCGGGCTCGCTGTTTGCCGTGGCTGCGCAGGTGGGGGCTACGCGGCTTATCGATAATGCGATCCTGGAAGGCGATTCTGGATTCGAACGCAGATCCTGAGAATCCCGTCCGCTCCGCGTCTATGATTGCCAACGCGCGGATTGCCAACGCGCGGGCCTGGGCGGCAATCTGGAAGCACATGCCGGAACTGCCCGACATCTCGGCCTACCTCATGGCGCTTGAGCCGCGCATTCTTGGCCAGACGCTGGAGCGCGTGCGGCTGGGCAGCGTATTTCTACTGCGCACGGTGGATCCGCCGCTCGATAGCGTAGACGGACGCGTGGTGCGGGCGCTGCGCTGCGTAGGCAAGCGGATCGCGATTGGCGTGGAGGGCGATTTCTGGCTGGTGATTCACCTGATGATCGCGGGGCGGCTGCACTGGAAGCCGGCGCAGGCCAAATTGGCCGGGCGCAACGCGCTCGCGGCCTTCGATTTTCCGTCGGGATCGCTGCTGCTGACCGAAGCTGGATCGAAGCGGCGGACCTCGCTGCATGTTTTGCGCGGTGAGGAGGGGCTGCGGTCGGTGGACCCCGGCGGCATCGAGGTTTTCTCCACGGGCCTGGCGGGGTTTCACGCGGCGCTCACGCTCGAAAACCGCACCCTCAAACGAGCGCTGACCGATCCGCGCATCCTGAGCGGCATTGGCAACGCGTATTCAGACGAGATTCTGCATGCGGCGCAGCTTTCTCCAGTTGCGCTGACCCAGAAGCTGAAGCCGGAGCAGATGGAGCGGCTCTACGACGCAACCCGCGCCACGCTCACGCTCTGGATCGACCGGCTTGGGACCGAGGCACGAAAGAGCTTCCCAGAGAAGGTGACCGCGTTCCGGCCGGAGATGGCCGTACACGGAAAGTTCGAGCAGCCCTGCCCGCGATGCGGGGAAAAGGTACAGCGCATCCGCTATGCCGACAACGAGACGAACTATTGCGCGCATTGCCAGACCGGCGGCAAGGTGCTGGCCGACCGCAGCCTGTCGCGGCTGCTGGGCTCGGACTGGCCGCGCACGCTCGAGGAGCTTGAGGCCCTGAAGCGGCGTTGAATTACCACCGGAGGGCAGCCCGTCAATACCACCAGGCAATAACGCTAAAAGACTTTGAATTAATACGTTAGAAGCATTACCTGCGTGTTGTCGAATTAATTACCACATCTCAATTTGCCTTGACACCGATGTAACCTTCGCGCAAAGTGAGGGTTAGTCTCCCTGCAGGCGTTTTGTGGCCAGTATCTCCTATCGTCCAAACGGGGAGCCGGACAAATATTGACTTTGGAGGATTCTCTTCGATGAGCTATTTTCATGTGAGTTACCTGGCAGTTCTGATCGCCACTGTGATCCAGTGGCTTCTGGGGGCTCTGTGGTTTGGCTATGTGTTCAAAGCTCGCTGGATGTCCCTGGTGGGGATTCCGGAGGGCGAAAAGCCGAATAACACCTGGTTTGTGATGGTAACGTCCTTTGTTGCCAACCTGATTCTGTCGTTTGTGCTCGCCAACATCATCAGTTGGGCTCACGGAAGGCTGTTTCCAGACGGTGTGTGGCTGGGCGCGTTGTGCTGGCTGGGCTTTATGGCGCCGCCACTGTTTGTGCAGCACATCGCCGAGAAGCGGCCGGCCAAATTGTTCGCCATCAACGGCGCCTACTGGCTGCTGGCGATGATGATTGCCGGCGGCGTTCTGGCCAACCTAAACGTGCGTTAAAGCCGGGACGGCTCGAAAATCGATGCGGCGGACGTGCTGAGATTCGGCTTCCGGTTACAATCGGGAATTATGAGCAGAGAAGCGATTGCAACCGGAAGTGCGCCAGCGGCAATCGGGCCGTATTCGCAGGCGATTCGTACCGGCAGCCTGGTGTTCACCGCCGGGCAGATTCCAATCGATCCGGCTACCGGGCAGGTGGTGCCGGGCGGGATTGCGGAACAGACGGCGAGGGTGCTGGAAAACCTGAAGGCGATTGTGGAAGCAGCCGGCAGCAGCTTGGCTCGCGCCGTAAAGGCCACTGTCTATCTTAAAGATTTTAATGATTTTATGGTCATGAACGCAGTCTACGAGAAGTATCTCGGCGCGGAGGGCGCTCCACCGGCGCGCACCACGGTAGAGGTATCCCGGCTGCCCAAGGACGCGCTGATCGAGATTGAGCTGGTAGCCGAACTCTGATGCGGCTGCTTTTCGCCGTTCCGCGCATCCAATGAAGTGCAAGTCTCTTTTCTTCCCAGACATTGCATGGAGGTAGACCGTGAGCGAAATAGCGGATAAAGTGGCGCGCAGCGAGGCGGAGTGGCAGGCGACGCTGTCCCCGGAGCAGTATCACGTACTGCGCGAGAAAGGCACGGAGCGGCCGTTTACCGGGGCTCTTACCCAGAACCACGATACGGGCAATTATCACTGCGCCGGCTGCGACGCCGTGCTGTTTCTGAGCGGGGCCAAGTTTGACTCAGGATGCGGCTGGCCGAGCTTTGTGATTCCCGCCGATTCCAAGGCGGTGAACGAGCACGAAGACGCGAGCCTTGGGATGCGGCGCACTGAGGTAACCTGCGCGCGGTGCGGCGGCCATCTGGGGCATGTGTTCCCGGACGGGCCGGGACCGACGGGGCTGCGCTACTGCATCAACTCGGCGTCGCTGACGTTTACCCGCGCCGGCCAATAAAGCGGGCGCAATCAACGGCAAATCGGGGGCACAAGAAAAACCCCGTCCCTCAAGGGACGGGGTTTTTCTTGTGTGGAACGAAGCTGAAAAACGCGCTTACGCCTTGGTGATCTTGCCGCTCTTGATGCAGCTTGTGCAGACGCGGATGCGCTTGGGTGCGCCGTTGACGAGGGCCTTGACGGCCTGCAGGTTCACATTCCAGCGCCGGCGGCTGACGTTGTGTGCGTGGGAGATGTTGTTACCGAACTGAGGCCCCTTGCCGCAGATGTCGCATATTTGTGCCATGACGTAAACTCCAGAATCCTGAATGGTAACGGCGCCTGAAAAACCAGAGTAAGGGCGCGTGAACGCACACCTGCCCCGTGGGCATGCCGAATATCCAGTGTAGCAGAGAATGCGGCTGATCAGGCTCACGGGTCCTGGTGCTTTTTGAAAGGCGCATGACTCGGTGCATCCTTCAAGGAGTGTCCCTAATTTGGAGTGTCCCTAATTTGCCTCTGCTCTGAAAGGGCACGGCCTCAGCCGTGCCACAAATGCATAACTTGCGACTGTGGCTCTGACCTCAGAGGGAATGCTTGGGATGAAATCAGGACACTGCCCATCCTCCAAGTTTTCCAGCTCACCGTCTTCCTGGCGTGAGATAATTCTCCCCTTCCCCCAAGTTGACACATACCGGAGAGCCGTGCCCGGTCAAGTGGACACTCCTCTGGAAATTCACACAAGGGAGAATGAACATGGAAAAAAAGCTAAGCAGTGTGGCCTATTGGATCGGTATCGTCTGCGCAGCAGTTGCGCTCATCGCGCGAGCGCTTGCATTGGTTGGCACAAGGGTGTTCCCCGCATTGCCCCCCGGAAAAGTGGAGCTTTCCTATCGGAGTTTCCTCGAAGGGGCCATGCTGTTCTTTGTAATGGCTATTGCAAGCGCTGTCGTCAGGTGGGCTAAAACGCAAAGGTCATAGATGCGCCCGTGCGGTCTGGCCTATGCTGCGATGAAATAGAAGCCGCCCCGCCAAGGACTGTCTCCTCGATTTTTATGGACACACAAAAATCATCATGTGGAGTGTGTCCAAATGCAATCCAAATTCATTGGAGATGCCGATCTTCACCGTAAAACCCAAATTGCACCACTACCGGCTCATGCGTCTGCCCCGGAACGGTAGGTCGGGCTCAATCGGGTCAGCGGATTGACGAGTCAAGCTGCTAAAGCGCGTCCGCGTTTACGATGTCGACGAGGGTGTAGCCGTCGGCCAGTGAGCCCTCGTTGAGGGTGAGGTTGCCGGGCACGTAGGTCTGCGCGTACTGGATGCGCAGCGAGACGCTGTTGGCGACGGAGGAGTTGGCAGGGATGGGCCGCAGATGCAGCGGGCCGAAGACCGGATTCCATGTCTCGTTGATGGCGTCGAGCGCAAATTTGGCGGGGAAGGTGGCGTAAGGGGCGATGGCCGCGGGATCGAAGGTGAGGCCGGCGGCCTGGGCCTGGGCAATCATCCAGCCCAGGGTGATGTCGCAGAGGCGGGTGCCGGAGTCTACCGGACCTCCCAGCGCCGTTCCGCCGCCCACATCGCCGTGGCAGCCGGAGAACCACACCTGGTTGATGATCTGGCCGGACGCCGGCGTCGAGGTCCAGAGCGTGGCGGGAAACTGGGCGCGATGCTCGTCGATGGCCAGGCACTGGCAGGCGAACTTTACTTCGGGGTGCAGGCCGGTGTCGAGGAATCCGTAGGTGGACTGCTCAATTCCGCCGAAGATGGCGGGAATGCCGAGCGAGCCCACTGTGTCCCATACGCCGACCATCTGGATGCCTGGGCTCTGCAGGCCGCAGCCGGGCAGCCCGGCAAGCACGGCGGCGCGTGCGGCGGGGTTGCGATATGCGGCGAAGGCCTGGGTGACGCAATCGTCTGTGAACGTGCCGGAGGGAAGGCCGCAGTTGGCGATCATGCCGGCGAGACAGCGGGCCGTGTAGGCGCCGCGGCTGAAGCCGAACAGATAGACCTGGTCGCCGGGCTCGTAGACGTGCGCGATCTGGGTGTAGCCGGCCTGAATTTTCTGAAAGAGTCCCTGACCGAAGGCGCCTTGAAGAATGCGGTTCAGCCCGGTTGCGTCGGCGCCGATACCGTCGTCGTAATACGTAACCTGGCTGGCGCTCACGGCCAGCGCCTTGAAGATGCGATAGACGTTGGTGTTGGTAGCGGCGCTGTCCCAGGTGCCGTCCGCACAGTAAACGATACGCTTGGGCATTGTTGCTCTCCGCTTGCAGCCGTTCTCACAGTTAGTGTGGTGCGAGGGCCCAGCGTTTCCATGCGACGGAGCGGGTTGGAATTGCGCCGCGCTGCCGACGCGGCGGGCGCGGGTAAAACCGCTCTGAAGTTACACACGTTGTATCACAACACAGTGTGTGCGCAGGCGAAAAACCCCGGCGGCTGCGGAAAATCTCCCTTGACAAGTTAGTTAAGGGCAGTTTTCTATTCAGACATGTTCAGCAGACAGGACTCGGGCCGCGCAGTAATGAGTAACGTGTGTGCGCGCGCCGGTGCGGCCGCGCTGGCAGCGTGCCTGTGCCTGGCAGCGTCCGGGTGCGTGACTTCGCAGATTTCCAAGCAGGTGACGCCGCTGGCCAATGCCACTGCCCCGGTGGTGGACCAGGCGACTGAGGCGTATCACACGGCGCAGGCGATTCATGCGCAGCGGGTGAACTATGACGCGGCGGTCGACTTCGACAAATCGAATGTCTTCATTCCCGGCAGCATTCAAGACTGGCCGCCGGAAAAGGACATTCAGATCAGGCTGGCCGTGTTGACGGCATTTCAGCTCTACGTAAAGCAACTGGAGACGATCACGGGCAGTAGGGATTCGTCGGCGCTGGATGCAGCCTCGAAGTCGATGGGCGAAAGCCTCACCTCGCTGGGAAACTCGTTGGCGCCCGCGGCGGAAAACGCGCTGGGAATCGCAACGGAGCCCGCTTCGACAACCACTACGACAACTACAACAACAACGGGCTCCACAAGCACCACGACCACTTCGAGCGAGTCAACGCCGGCGCCGCTTATTTCTCCCGGCGTGCAGGCGGGCATCAGCACGGCGATCAATGCGCTGGGGCAATTCCTGATCGAAAGAAAGCTCGATAAAGGGCTGCCGCAGCAGATCGAAAGCATGGATCCGCATGTGCAGACTCTGTGCGAGTTGCTGGCCAAGGATATCAAGATTCTGCAGCAGCAGGAAAAGCTCGACAGCGATGACGTGATCGACCGGCAGACGGATTTCATCCGCGACTCCAAGCTGGACCCCGAGGAGCGGCGCGTGGAGTTTATGAAGTTGCCGGACATGGCTCGCGAGCAGCGGGAGAATGATCAGAGGCTGACCGAGCTGCGCGGCGCCATTCTGAATCTGGAACTGACGCATCACGCGCTGGCCGCGGCGGCGCAGGGCAACAATTCCGAGGCGCTGAGCCAGAAACTGGGCGATCTGGCTGCTGCCGGAGAGAGTCTCGGTAAGTTCTACTCGTCGCTGTCGTCGTCCAAGTAGTGCCCCTTTCAAGTTGCGCCCCTTCGAGGAGGAAATCCCGTGAGTACTCCATCCACCAATCTGCCCGCCGCACCCACCATTCCGCTCAGCGACGATCTGCGGTCGGCATATACCGATCTCTACACTAAGCTCGAGACTGAGTACCAGAGCAATCCCGATGCAACTGCGCGAGAGGCGATCGAACCGCAGAAGGTAAACGTAAGCAATATTCTCACCAAGGACAATATGTGCCGGTGGGATCAGGATACGGCGCTGTTCCAGGCGCTGCAGGCCCAGATTTGCTCGACCACCAATGGCCTGAAAACGCTGCAGACCGAGATTCAGAAAACGGCTGCTCACTTTCAGACCGCGTCGGACATTGTGGGCGCCATCACCAAGGTGCTCGGGCTTTTAAGCATTTCGTAATGCCAGAAGGACGCGCTCCCAGTGGAAAGCGCTACTCGCCGCCCTCGCCGGCTGCCACACTTTCGCCAGCGAAATCGAGCTGGTAAAGACCCAGACCGCAGACTGCCGCCCGCGCAACGGCTCGCGCGACACGCTCTACGTCAAAGCCGACGGCGAAGCCCTCGGCCATCTGCACGCGCGCATGGAAGCCATACCCGATGCTCTCGTGCTGCTGGTGACTGAAGGGGCGCAACTGTACATCGCGGGCTGATAAGCCTCAAAACTCTACAAGATTCTTCCGAGCAAGCCGGATAGGAATATATATGTTACCATTAATCTGATGGTCGATATCCGTCAATATCTCGGGCAGGATGGGCGCAATGTCTTTGGCGAATGGTTTAACCGGCTCAGCCCAGAGGCTGCCCGAAAAGTGACCACTGCACTCTACCGCATAGGCCTGGGAAATTTTTCGAATGTGAAGGGCGTTGGCGGCGGCGTCTTTGAGTGCCGCATCGATTTTGGGCCCGGCTACCGGATTTATTTCGGCAAAGATGGCGAACAGATCGTGATTCTTCTCTGCGGCGGTACAAAACAACGGCAACAGAGAGACATTGCGCTGGTAAAAGAATGCTGGCTGGACTACAAGCGGAAGAAAAGGAGCGAGCAATGGCGCTGACGCGAGATTTTCGAGAGACGGTGCAGGCGCGGGTGCAGAAGGACGAAGAGTTTCGCCGCGGGTTGCTGCGCGACGCAATCGATGCGCTACTCGCCGGCGAAACTGCGCTAGGCCGCGAGATTCTGCGCGACTTCATCAACGCCACAATTGGGTTTCCGGAGTTGGCCGAGAAGACCGGCATTCACGTGAAGAGCCTGCACCAGATGTTCGGGCCTAAGGGCAATCCGACGGCGGCAAACCTGTTCAACATTATTGCCTGTCTTCAGGAGCATGAAGGCGTGCGGTTGCAGGTGGTCGCGTGAGCGGGAGTGCTATCCCAGGTCTCAGAAACGAGAATTGGGACTCCCGATAAGTGCTGACGTAAATCGGAGGTTTCGCAATGGAGTTCGACAAGATACCCTTTGTGAAAGCATTTCCATTCTTGGCGAGCATCTTTCCGGGTGGTGCTCTTTTTTATCTGTTCGAAGTCGCGCATCGGGGAACACTCAGCCGCTTCTTGTCGATCAGCATCTTCGGTTATAAATCGAAGCTCTTACTACTTCTTCTGATGCTCTTTCTGCTTGGATACAGTTTCAACAAATTCGTGGCTGCGTTGAGTGAGTCTGCTGGATGGGTCTTGGGAAGAATCTGTAAATTGCCAGTGTTCGACCGCCATCCCTACGATCTCACAACCGCCCCATGGCGAGATCGGAGATGGAGGGCCGCCTACGCCAGACGTTTTGCGATTGATGTGCCGCGAGATATTGCGCTAACGCCAGATTCTCTGGATGAAGAGATGCTGTCGGCGATCTCTACGTTACAACCTGGCGAACAGCCATCGGCTGAGCAATCTGCATACGCAATGCGAGTTCTCCATGCGGCAATAGATAGGATAAGCAACGACCAAGAATGGAAATTGCGATACCTACAACTCCATGTTGCGGAGATCACAAGAGTGGAAATGGGTTTTGTCGGGGAGATTGGCGCAGGCCTCGATTCTAATCTGACCATTGCGTCTGTGATTCTCGTAGTAGCGTCCTGGTTTGTTCCGCAGATTCGATTCTGGTGGCTTCTCTTTCCCGCATATTTGTGGTTCGCGAAGAGTCTCCTCGACGTTGCTCAAAAAACAGTGAGGTTCATTAACCCGTCGTCGACTCTACAGGCTCAGTTTGATTCTCTTAATGCTTTAACAAGATAGTTTGCTGGTTTGAACTATCGATGCACGGCCTCACTCGATATATATCTCATGGCTTGAGCGGCTTCCTTGCGAAGTAATACAGCGCGAACGCCAGCGCGGCGAAGGCCAGCACTGACACCGGCGTGTGATCGAGAAATGTGTGCGGAAAGTTTAGAATGTCGCCTTTGTTGAAGGTGGCTTCGTAGGCCTTGAGCGCTACGCCGATGAGCCCTACAATGCCGCCGGCTGCGATTAGTCCGGATGCGAACAGCGACCCGGACGAGATTTCGCTGTCGACCTCGTCCGCATTGCCGCTGCGCTTTGCGGCCTGGTCAACGAACCAGCGCACTACGCCGCCCACAAAAATGGGCAGCGTGGTCGCAATGGGCAGATACGCGCCCACCGCAAAGGGCAGCGAGCGGATACCGAGCAACTCCACGGCAATCACCAGAGCCACGCCGATCAGCACCAGTCCCCAGGGCAGCTTGCGGCTCAGAATGCCGTTGATGACCGTGGCCATCAGCCGCGCCTGCGGCGCCGGAGCGTTGGCGCTGCCGATTCCCTGAATCCAGTGAACCTCGATGCGATGAGTCGCCGGCGAGTAGAGATACTTACCGTCCTGCAGCTCCGTCGACCCAATGGCGTTGAGCACCATGTACTCAGACTTCGGGTGCAGCGTAATTGAGTTGTCGGCATTGATCACGCGAACCTGGTCGGGCAGGTGCGCCGAATTGCTCTCGATGCTGACGCCGGGATGCGATGCATTCAGGTTCCACGGTTGCGACTCGGCGTGAAACTCCTGCAAGCCGGTATTCATGAGGTTGAGCGTGAATCCGATGACCACGGTCGACACCACCACGCCGATCATCAGCGCAATCTGCTGCAGCCGCGGCGTGGAGCCGACAATGTATCCGGTCTTCAGATCCTGCGACGTATCGCCCGAGTTGGAAGCGGCGATGCAGACCACACCTCCGATGGTGATGGCCAGTGCGCCGAAGGCCGGCGCCGTCCATCCACGCACCAGGAAGATGGCCGCCGTGGCCATGAGCGTGGCAATGGTCATGCCCGAAACCGGGCTGGCCGACGAGCCCACCAGACCCACAATGCGCGCGCTGACCGTGACGAACAAAAATCCGAACACCAGCACCAGCACCGACGCGGCAAGATTGGCCTCCCAGCCCACAAACGCGCCGGGCACCGGCTTGAATTCGAGAAACAGAAACATGCAGACCGCAATCAGCAGCGAACCGATGATGACCACACGCATGGAGAGATCGTCTTCAGTGCGCACCGGCCTGGCCTCGGCCGCCGAACCCGAGCGCATGGTCTTCAACCCCGTGGCCAGCGCACCGGCAATCGTGGGCATGGTTTTGATGAGCGTGATCAACCCCGCCGCGGCCACCGCGCCTGCGCCCATCGGCTTGATGTAAGTGGCCCACAGATCGCCGGGACCCATCTGCGCAATGGGAACCAGGCCGGGATAGATCGGCTGGCTCAGGTCCTTGCCGAAGAAGTAAATCAGCGGCATCAGCACCAGCCAGGACAATACGCCGCCGGCAAAAATGATGCCCGCCACGCGCGGCCCGATAATGTAGCCCACGCCGAGATACTCCGACGTTGCATCGGCGTTGATCTCCGCGCCTTTCATCACGTGCTGCGATCCAAAGTCCGGCTGGTACGCAGGATTCTCGGGCCACGCGCCGAATAGATTGCCGTTCTGAAACAGCGTATACAGGCCGCCCAGCCCAAGCCCCAGAAACACGCGGCTGGCCAGCGAGCCGCCCCTTTCGCCTGCAATCAGCACGTCAGCGCAGGCCGTGCCCTCGGGATAGGGCAGCGCGCCGTGCTCCTGCACAATCAGCTGGCGGCGCAGCGGAATCATGAACAGCACGCCCAGCCATCCGCCGATGAGCGCCAGCATGAAGATGCGCGAGTACTCCAGATCGAAGCCCAGAAACACCAGCGCCGGCAGCGTGAAGATTACGCCCGAAGCAATCGACTGGCCGGCGTTGCCGGTGGTCTGCACAATGTTGTTTTCAAGAATGGACGAGCGGCCGAAGGCGCGCAGAATGCTGATGGAAAGCACTGCGATTGGAATGGAAGCGGCCACCGTGAGGCCGGCGCGCAGGCCCACGTACACCGTAACCGCGCCAAAGATGAGACCGAAAAACGAGCCCAGCAGAATGGCGCGAAGCGTAAACTCAGGCCGGGTTTCCGTGGCCGGAACAAAGGGCTGAAAGTTGGGCAAAATCTGCCTCCAGAGCTGCAGGAGCGGGTTTGCGTGCAATGCCTGAAGGCTGAGTTTAGCAGCGTCGGCGTGGAAAACAACAGCCATGGAACCGACCCGCGGCGCAAACGATTTGGCGAAGGCCACCCGGCGCGCGTAGGGTATTGAGCATTGCTTTAAGATTTATCAACGGAGAACCGAATGGCCACTTCCGCTTCCGCCGCCGCACCCGGCCTGCCGCCATCGCCGCTTAAAAGGCTGACTTCGATCGATCTGCTGCGCGGACTCACCATCGCCTTCATGATCATGGTCAACAACAACGGCGGCCCGCACGCCTGGGCGGAGATGCACCACGCGGAATGGAACGGATTCACGGCCACCGACCTGGTCTTCCCCACATTCCTCTTCGTCGTCGGCGTTTCCATCGTCTTTGCCACACAAGCGCGGCTGGCGCGCGGCCAGTCGCGCGGCCAGTTGGCCGGCCACACGGTGCGCCGGACCTGCATCCTGTTCGCCTTCGGAATCATCGTCAACAGCTACCCGTTCTTTCATCTCGACCACATGCGCTTTTACGGCGTGCTGCAGCGCATCGCTGTCTGCTATCTGGTGGTGGAACTTTTCTACCTGTGGGACCGGCGCGTTGGAACCAAAATACTGGCGCTTGCGGTCCTGCTGTTTGGTTACTGGGTGCTGGTGCGCTGGGTGCCGGTGCCGGGTGCGGGCGTACCCGGCCGCGACGTCCCCTTTCTCGACAAGAACCAGAACATCGTGGCCTGGGTCGATCGACAGCTCATGCCGGGCCATCTCTATGAGGACTGGCCGCTGCACAACGCGCGCGATCCCGAGGGCCTGCTGAGCGACCTTCCGGCCATCGGCACCACGCTCATTGGCCTCCTTGCCGGCTTGTGGCTGCGCAACAGAAAGACCGTGCAGGCCAAATCTCTCGGTCTCGCCGTTGCTGCCGCGGGCGCGCTCGCGCTCGGCTATTTCTGGTCGACCTGGTTCCCGCTGAACAAGAAGATGTGGACCAGTTCCTACGTGCTGGTGGCCGCCGGCTGGTCGCTCGCGCTGCTCACGCTCATGTTCTGGATCGCGGAAGAACGCGGCTGGACGCGCCGTGGCGCGGGCAAGGCGCTGGCGTGGCCGTGGCTGGTCTTCGGCTCGAACGCCATCGCGGCCTACATGGTGAGCGAGCTGCTGCCGGGCACGCTGGACCTGTTCCACATCAACGTAAATGGCCACCCGATGACGCCGCTTCTGCTGCTGCAAACCCATCTGGCCGCGCTCATCCCGAATCCCGGCTGGGCTGCCTTTGCCTACTCCGTCACCTACGCGGCCATCTGCTTTATTCCAGTCTGGGTGCTTTATCGCAGGAAGATTTTCCTCAAGGTGTGAGTCCGCACGCGGCAGCAGTCGTGAACGCGGTGGCAGTCGTGAACGCGACAGCCGTTGTGAAGCAGATCGCCGGACTATCGACTGGAAGCAGCCGACAGCGGACCGATCCTGTCCATCAGCCAGGCGAGCGCCGCGTCGTGGTCTTCAATCTCCATCCGCAGCGCGGCGGTCGCGAAAGAAGGCGCACCGGAGAATCTCTGCGCCAGCCCGCCCATGCGCACGCGATCTTTCTCCGTCGTAATGCACGCCGCGGCGCCCGTCTTGCGCGCGATGCCGATCAGACGCTCGATGTCAGGCGCAGCATAGCGATAATGATCGGCGAAGACGATACGCGCCGCCAGATTCATTCCGCCGGCTTCAAGTCCGGCAAAAAACTGCTCCGGCCGCGCGATGCCACAGAAGGCAGCCACCGGGCCGTCGATTCGCGGCAGTTCCATACGCCGCCGCACACGCCAGATGGGGCCACGCCATCCGCTCTCTCTTATCTCCGCCTCCAGTTGCCGGTCTTCGGCCGGAATCACCAGGCAGGAGGCTCGCCGCACAGCCTTGCGCGGCTCGCGCAGCTCACCGGCCGGAAGCAGGCGTCCGTGCCAGTCACCGCGATTGAGCAGCACGATGTCCACATCTCGATGAAGCTGGCGATGCTGGAACCCGTCGTCCAGAAGATGCACGCCAGCCGCCGGCTTCCCGACCTGCGCTGTCTCCGCCAGCAAGGCCGCCTCATAGCGTCGCGCGGCCACAAACACGGGCACGCCCGCGGCGCGCGCAATCTCCAGCGGCTCGTCGCCAAACTGCTCAGCCGTCCCATCTGGATCCACGCGCATCGCATCGCGGTCGGTGCGCCCATAGCCGCGGGAAAGCACATCCACATCCATGCCGCGCCGCACAAGCGCCTGCGCCAGCGCGATGGTAAGCGGCGTTTTGCCCGCGCCTCCGATGGAGAGGTTGCCGATGCTGATCACCGGCCCGCCCAGCCGCCGCACCGACCGCATTCCCAGCCGCAGCGTCAACTCGTGAAGTGCAAGCGCCAGCCGATAGGCCGGCGTGAACGGCGCCAACCAGGGACGAGCCAGCGGCTCTGCCGTCACTGCGCAGTCTCCGCAAGCACAGCGCGCATCGCGGCCATGCAGCGTTCGGTTGCGCCAGCCTGCCGCTCAAACACCTCCGCGGCCCGCACTCCTATCGCATCCGCCTGCTCCGGATTCTGGATCATCTCAATCAACGCCGCCGCCAGCTCTTCTTTGGCCGCAATGCGGATCGCGTGGTGCGCGCGCAGGTCATCGGTGATGGCGCGGAAGTTGGCATAGTGCGGGCCCATCACCACCGGCACGGCAAACTGCGCCGGCTCCAGCGGATTATGCCCACCCGACGGCACGATGCTGCCGCCGATGAACGCCACCGTGGCCAGCGAATAGACCGAGGCCAGCTCGCCGATCGAGTCCAGCAGCACCGCCGACCCCGGAACCAGGGGGTCCAGCGCATAGGCCGGCTTGGCCGGCCAGTCCGAGCGCCTCACCCAGGGAATTCCGGATCGCTCCAGCAGGTCGGCCGCCTCGCCAAAACGCTCCGGATGACGAGGGGCCAGAATCAGCACCAGTTGCGGATCGGCCGTGAGCAGCCGCGGCCACGCATCCAGAAGCGCGGCTTCTTCGCCTTCCAGCGTGCTGCCGGCCACAATCAGCCGCAGGCTGCCTGCCATGTTGCGCAGCAGCAGCGTCGCATCCGATTCCTCTGCGGTACGCACGTCGAACTTCAGGTTGCCGGACACGGTGAGCCGCTCCGGCACACAGCCAAGCTTGAGCAGCCGCTCGCCGTCAATGCCGCTCTGCGCCAGCACCGCGCTCAGGGGGCCGAGCAGTGGCTTCCATAGCCGGTGCAGCAGTTGGTAGCGCGGCCACGACCGGTCGGAGATACGCGCATTCACCACCATCACCGGAATCTTGCGGCGATAGCAGTTGTGAAGCATGTTGGGCCAGAATTCCGACTCGGCCAGAACCAGCAGTCGCGGAGAAAGCGTATCGAGATAAGCCTTGACGGCCCACGGCAGATCGAGCGGGCAGTAAAAAACCCGGTTGGGGCCGAACCTCTCACGCGCCAGTTCCTGCCCGGTGCGCGTGGTGGTGGAGATGAGCAGGCGATAACCGGGAAGCATCCAGTCCATCTCGCTCACCAGCCGGCTCATCGCCAGCACTTCGCCCACCGAGACCGCGTGCAGCCAGATCACCGGAGTCTTGTTGTGCGCGCGCAACTTGGCCAGCGACGCGGGAACCTCGCCCAGCCGTGCTTTCAGTCCTTCGCGGTATCTGCGGGTGCGGGCAATCTTCCACAGCCACCAGGGGGCCGTGGCCGTGAGAATTGTCACCAGCGCAAGGTTGTACAAAAACAAAGTCATCTATGACGATTTCCCGCCTGCCGGTGTCTAATTCACAGTCAAGACCAGACTCTAGAATGATACAGTCGACCACGATGGGACCTTCGCGGGCAACTTCCCTGCTCTTTCTGGTCATGGCGCTACCGGCCGTAGCGTCTGACCATACGCCTCCGCCCGTGCAGCCCGCCACCTCGTTTGCCGCCGTCGAAGTACACGATAGCGAGCACGTGGCTATTGCCGCCGAGCCCTACAATACCAGGGAAAAAGAATCGATCTTCCGGGTGGATTACCTCAGCCACGGAGTCATGCCGATACGCCTGATCGTGACCAACGAGGGCGACCGCCCCATCTCTCTGCGCGATGCGCGCATTCTCTTTGAGACCGCCGCGGGCGACCGCATCCAGGCCGCCGAGCCAGAAGATGTGGAGCGGCTCATGACCCGCAAGGAGCGCGAAGGAAAGCGCATTCCGCTGCCCGGTCCGCTGCCTCCCCTCCGCACCCATCCCAAGGCCAGCAACAAGGAGATCGAAGCGGATTTCGATACGTTCGAGTACTCCGCACTGGCTGTGGAGCCGCACACCACCCGTGCTGGATTCCTGTTCTACGACGTCTCCGACCTCAGCCATCCCCTGCGCGGGGCCAAGCTCTATCTCAAAGAGCTGCGCGACGCCGACGGTAACCAGTTGTTCTACTTCGAAATTCCCTTCGACAAATACCTCAAGTCCAAATCCAACCAGATGAACTGACGTCCGGCGGCGCTTTCCGCCCCGCTCCCATCGGTCTCAGTAGCCGATGTTGCTCACCGCCCGTGCTCCCAGCCGTTCCCTCAGTTGCGCCAGGTAAAGGCTTTGCGGCTTCACCGGCGCTCCGGCGGACTCGATGGTCGCCGGCGCAAGGCGCGCACGGGGCGGACCGCCGTCGAACAGCGGAAAGGGCGGATCGGTTTGTCCGCCTCGATTGCCGATCGACCAGATCATCGAGCCCGGCGGGGTATTCATCGCAAACGACCGCGCCGTCGAATTCCACACCACCGACCAGCCGATGGCCCATCCATGCCCCGATCCCATCTCGCCGCGGTTCATCATGTCGATGCCGCCGTCCGGCACATCGCAGTTGTCAATAAGCAGCCCGGTCGACCAGCGCTGGTGCGGCTCGATGTGCCCGTTGCCCAGAAACCGGCAGTCCAGCGCCACCACCGGGCCCTGCTGGCGATCCTGCGTCACGATGTAGAAGGTGTTGTCGCCGCTGCCCGTACAGCGGTCAAATAGAATCTGCGAGCCGTTGCAGGCAAAGTCCGCCGGCTTGGCCGCGCTGGTTACCGGCACGTGCTGCACAATGGAGCACTTCACAAACGTGATCCGCTCACTCCCCGCGTTGATGCGGACGCCGTTGGTTGTCTCCTCGAACGCCACGGATCGCACCCAGCCGTCCGCCACATTCTCGATCGCCATACCGCTGAACTCGGCGTGGCCCAGCGCAATCTTCTGCTCGGGCGCAACAATGCGCAGGTCTTCAACACCGGCCTGCGTCAACTGCCCGCTGACCTCGATCTTCGCCACCGTGGCGTGGCCGCCGTCAAAGAACCACGTGTCGTAGGAGTCCATCAGTGGCACCTGCAACGTGATGCGGTTGCCGGAGACCGCCGCAATCCGCCGCCGCACATCGAGATGGCTGACCGAAATCCAGTGCTCCGCGCGGCCATTGCGATGCATGTCGTCCATGCCCATGAAGTGAACCCACGACGGCGTCACCGGCTTGGCGATCAGCAGCGTGTCGCCGGGATGAAACTGCGCGCCATCGGCCACGTGGAATGTGGTGGCGCCGGAGGGAACATAGGCGTCGGTGATGGTGGTCGCCGCGCCCAGGTCTTTTACCTCCAGCCGGCCGGCCAGGCGCAGCGCCAGGTGCGGCGCGCCAGTCATCTCAATTGTCGTGCCGTGCTCGCCGTCGCCGGCTCCGCGCAGCACCACGCCCGACGCGGTGATCGAAAGCGTATGCGCGCAGTGGAATGTGCCCGCCGCCAACTCCACCGCGCCGCGAAAGCCGCCTTCGAGCGGCAACGCCGACACCGCATTGATCGCCGCTTGAATGGCGTCCGTATCGTCGCTGCCGGAAGGCATCACGGTGCGCCTGGGGGCCAGATGCGGCAGAGCCACTCCGCCGCCCTCGTAGCCGGCGGAAGAAAAGTCGGCTATCCGGTCGCCCCTCGGTGTCGTCGCGTAAACCAGGTGACCGCGCTTTTCTACGCGGACCCAATGGGTCTGGGCGGGACTTTGGACGGGACTTTGGGCGGAGCTTTCGGCAGCGCTCTCGACGAGGTTCTGGGCATGGTTCTGGGCGGCCGCCAAGTTTGAACTCCAAACAAAAGCTGCGCTCAAAAGCAATACCGGGCAAATGCTTATCTTTTTCATGGCGTTAGAGAATTGACTCCGATCAACACATCACAATATCATTCAATTTCAATCAACATCTTTCATTATCTGTCATAATGAAGCTGCTTGACTACTCTGGAGAGGAAATACCGAGATGCCATCATCCCTGGAAACCGTCACATCCAATCCGGCCTTGTTTTCTACGCCGGAAGCCGAGGCCATCAAAAAAGAGATCTGCGAAGTGGGACGCAAGCTGTGGCTGCGGCAATATGTGGACGGCAACGGCGGCAACATCTCCTACCGAATCGGGCCTAATGAGGTCATCTGCACACCCACACTGGTCAGCAAATACGACATCACGCCCGACGATCTGTGCATGGTGGACCTCGACGGCAACCAGATCGCGGGCACTCAGCCGCGCACCAGCGAGATCTTTCTCCACCTTGAAATCTACAAGGCCGCGCCCGAAGTGAAAGCAGCGGTCCACTGCCATCCGCCGCACGCCACCGCCCACGCCATCGTGCACCGTTCACCTGAATACCTCACCATTCCCGAGTTCGAAGTTTTTGTCGGCAAGGTGCCGGTGCTTCCCTATGAAACCCCAGGCACCGCGGCATTTGCCCGAACCGTGGCCCCGTATGCCCAAAAGCACAACGCGGCTCTGCTCGCCAATCACGGCGTAGTGTGCTGGGGAGACACCGTGACCCACGCCGAGTGGTACGCGGAAGTGCTCGAGACCTACTGCTGGACGCTGCTGATCGCCCGCCAGCTTGGCGGTCCCATCCATTCCTTCACGCCGGAGCAGGAAGCGGGAGTCATGGACATCCGCCGGCGCTTCGGCCTCGCCGACCACCGCCTGGACGGCGCTGGCAACGCGGAATGCGACTGCGCCGGTGACGCGCTGGTGCCGCCGCAGCCTGATAGCGGCAAGGTCGAGCTGACCGAGGCGCAATTTGAAAAGCTGGTAAAGTCGGTGAGCGAGGCCGTTCTGAAAGCGACCGGCAGCAAGTAAGAGAGCAGATGAAAGCGGCTGAACGGCAACTCAGAATCCGCCACCTGATCGAGTCGCGAGACTTCATCGATCTCGAAACGCTCTGCCGCGAGTTCGATGCGTCGGAGTCCAGCGTGCGCCGCGATCTCGACATCCTGGAGCAGGAAAAAGCTCTCAAGCGCGTTTATGGCGGAGCAGTTTCCGTCCATCCGCCTCAGGCCGCCCGAGCCTTTGACTACGCGGTCGAGAGCAGCCGCCTCAGCGACGAAAAAGGCCGCATCGCGCAGAGGGCCGCGGGCCTCGTAGAGGACGGCCAGACCGTCATTCTCGATGGCGGCTCAACCGTGGCGGCTGTGGCGCGCGAGCTCTCGTCGAAGTCCCTGCACATCGTCACCAACTCGCTGCCCATCGCCGAGAGCCTGGAGTCGCTGCGCAACATCGAGCTCACTTTGACCGGCGGCTACTTCGATCCACGCCTGCGCGTGATGCTCGGTCCTTTCTGCGAGCAGATGCTGGGCGCCATCCGCGCCGACCTGCTCATCATGGGCATCGGCAGCATCTCCGCCGCCGGCTTCAGCAATAACAACACGCTGGTGGTGGGCTCGGAGCAGAAGATGCTGGCCGTGGCCCGCAAGGTGATCATCGTGGCCGACCATACCAAGTTCGGCCGCGGCGGCGTCATTCCGGTGGCCCCGCTCAGTGCTGCCCACGTGGTGGTTTCAGATACCGGACTTGCGTCCGAATACATCGATCTGCTGCGCTCGAGCGGCGTGGAAGTGCTGCTGGCATAAACTGGCGCCGGCATAAACTGGAACTGGCCGACTTTTCGGCAGGGATTGCAACTGAACATCCATTCCCAGGACGTGCTGATCGTCGTCGATGTGCAGAACGACTTTTGCCCCTCCGGCGCGCTCGCCGTACCCGACGGCGACGCGGTGATCGAGCCCATTCATCGCGTGGCGCCGCTTTTTGAGCACATCGTGCTTACCCAGGACTGGCATCCGGCAGATCATGTCTCCTTCGCCTCCTCCCACACCGGCAGCCAGCCCTTTGAATCCATCGATCTCGCATACGGCGCGCAGACGCTCTGGCCCACCCACTGCGTACAGGGCAGCCGCGGAGCCGAGTTCCACCCCGCGCTCCGTCTGCCCCAGGCGCAGCTCATCCTGCGCAAAGGCTTCCACCCACACATTGATTCCTATTCGGCATTCTTTGAGAACGACCGCAGCACACCCACCGGGCTGGCCGGCTACCTGCGCGAGCGTGGCCTGACGCGATGCTTTTTCGCCGGCCTGGCTTACGACTACTGCGTCGGCTATTCGGCGCTCGACGCACGGCGCCTCGGCCTTCAGGCCGTGATCCTGCGCGACGCCTGCCGCGCCATTGACCTCGGCGGCTCGGTGGCCGCCATCGAAGCCTCGTTTGAACAGGCGGGCGTGGCGATCATTGAGAGCGCCGGCCTGCCCGTTTAACGCCGCACAGCGTAAAATTGCAGCAGGCCCGCTGCACCGCCGATCCGCTCATGTCCCGCAACTTTTACATCCTCGCCGCAACCTGCGCTGTGTTCGGCCTGCTCTCGGGGGCCATGACCATGGTGCCTGCGGGCTTTCAGCCCGGACTGCCGGCCAACGGCTCCATGTGGCGCACGGTGGCGCTGCTGCTGCTGCTGGTGGCGATTGCTTCCGGGTTGATCGGCGTGCTGACCAATCTGTTTGAGCAGGTGGACCGGCGCAGCGAACTGGAGCGCCAGACCGCGCGCCGCCGTCGGCGAGCCAACCGCGAATAGCTTCGCATTCCGCGCAGAACGCCATAAGCCGGTAAAATAGAGCCAAGGGACGCTTTCCCATACAGGATCGATCAGAGCCGATGTACGAAGTCACCGTGGAGTCCGGTTTTTCCTCCGGTCACTACCTGCGCAATTACCGGGGCAAGTGCGAAAATCCGCACGGCCATAACTACAAGGTCCGCGTCACGCTGGCTGGGGCGGCGCTGGATGAGGCCGGGCTGTTGCTGGACTTCAAGCTGCTCAAACAGGTCATGCGCCCAGTGATTGACCGCATTGACCACCAGATGCTCAATGAGCTCGAGCCGTTCACCGTGCTCAACCCATCGGCCGAGAACATTGCCCGCTACTTTTACGATGAAACCAACCGCCAGCTCTCCGACATGACCGCCGGCCGCGTTCGCGTAAAGGACTGCACCATCTGGGAGACGGACACCACCACGGCCACTTATTACGAATAGCCGCCCTCACTTCTCAAAGAACGCTTCCACATCCGTAATCGTCGTCGTCATCCGGTAGGGCGGCAGGCTCTCGATAAACGTCCGCCCGTATCGCTGCCTCCGGATGCGCGGGTCCAGCAGCACCAGCAGGCCGCGGTCTTCGAGCGAGCGGATCAGCCTGCCGAATCCCTGCTTGAGCGTAAGCACCGCTTCCGGCACCTGGTAGTCGAAAAACGGCCGTCCGCCCGCTTCTTCAATGGCCTTCATGCGCGCCTGCACCACCGGATCGTTGGGCACTGCAAACGGCAGCCGGTCGATGATCACGCAGCTGAGCGCCTCGCCCTGCACATCCACCCCCTGCCAGAAGCTCGATGTGCCGAACAGCACCGCGTTCGGCGTGACGCGAAACTCGTCCAGCAGCGCCTTGCGCGGAGCCGTGCCGTGCAGCAGGATGGGATAGTCCAGCACCGGCAGCAGCCGCTCGTACAGATCGCGCATCTGGCTGTAGCTGGTGAACAGGCAAAAGGCGCGCCCACGCGTAATCTCCAGCACCCGCTGGATGCACCGCGCCGCCGCCTCGGGAAACTCCGGGTCGCGCGGGTCGGGCATCTCCGGCGGCAGATACAGCAGCGCCTGCTCGCCATAGCGGAAGTGCGACGGCACCACCAGCTCGCGCGCCTCGGCCAGTCCCAGCCGGCGCCGCAGATGCTCGAATCCGCCCTGCACGGTGAGCGTGGCCGAAGTCAGCACCACCGTCGGAATCGTCTCAAAAACCCGCTCCCGCACAATCTCCGACACATCGATCGGGGTCGCCTGCAGAAAGGTTGTCCGCGCCGCGCCGCGTCCTGACGCTCTTTGCCCGCCAACGCCCGCGCCACCGGTTGCGCGGCGCTCCAGCCAATACACCATGTTGCTCGCATTCGACTCGAGTAGAAACTCAAGCTCGCCGCGCAGCCGCCCCACCCGCTTCTTCAATCCCGGAGCCTCGTCCAACTCGTTCAGCCGATCCATCTCGGCTTCCATCTGGCGCAGCGTGGCGCGCACGCTCAGATACAGGTCGCCCGACGATTCCAGGAACTCCTCGCGCGCCAGAAACGGCTGTCGTCCGTCCGTCGCAATCGGCAAACCGGCAAAGAACATGCGCGCGCGGTCACGAAGCTGTTGCGTCATTGCCGGCATGCTTTGCGCGCCCGGTTTGCCGCGCAGCAGCACATCGGTGTCCCGCGCCAGTTCCTCAAAGCGCACATTGCTCACCGAAAGCCCGAAGTAGCTGGACGCAACTTCCTCCAGCTCGTGCGCCTCGTCAAACACCACCGCCGCCGCATCCGGCAGAATGCCCGCATCCGGCGCGCCCGCCGCCTCCTGCTTCACCGCAAGGTCGGCAAAAAAAAGATGGTGGTTCACGATGATGATGTCGGACTCCAGCGCCCTGCGCCGCATTTCGGTAATGAAGCACCTTCGGTAGTCCGGACAGGTGCTGCCCAGGCAGGCATCGGCCCGCGCGTCCAGCTTTGACCACAGCGCGCTGGACTCCGGCAGCCCGGCCAGCTCCGCGCGGTCGCCGGTCTCCGTAATCCGCTCCCATTCGGCAATCTGCCGGTACTGGTCAATCTCCTCCAGCCCGGACAGAATCGGCTGATCGCGCAAGGCAAAAAGCTTGTGGCGGCACAGATAATTGGCGCGGCCTTTCATGTAGCACACGCGCAGGTCGCCGAGCAGGGTTTCCAGAAAGGGAATGTCGCGGAAGAAGAGTTGATCCTGCAGCGCCTTGGTGCCGGTGGAGATAATCACCCGCTGCCGGGTGCGCAGCGCGGGCAGCAGATACGCCAGCGTCTTCCCCGTCCCGGTTCCAGCCTCCACAATCAGGTGCCGGTGCTCGGCCAGCGCCCGCTCCACCGACTTGGCCATCTCCAGTTGCCCCGGCCGGAACTCATAGGGCAGCGGCGAGCCCGCCAGAATCCCGCCCGGCGAAAAAAACTCGTAGAGCGATGGAAATGTGCGGGTTGTGGTTTCACTGGAGGACATGGGCAGCGGCCGGGTTCAGAAGTTCTCTTTCTCATCATAGTGATTGCGGCGAAACTGTGGCGAACCTCCTGCCGCCTGCCAGGGCAATCGCATTTGGATTTTATGCGGGTACCTTCATCGCGCAAACTGTAAACCTTGCAAACTGTAAACCTTGATTGATGGACGCGTTTTAACAGGGCACGACTTGAGTCGTGCCGCTGGTGGGGCCCCGATCCGACCGGCTTCAGCCGCTGCAAAAGCTCAATGTATGGAGATGCGCATTTGCAGGGGCTAAAGCCCTATCGCTGTTGTTGCCTGATTCGGCACGACTGAAGTCGTGCCCTGTTACAAAACCTAGATTGATACAAAACCTCGACTTTGAATGAAAAACACGCCCTGCGGCAACCGGTTCGCAACGACTTTCAAATGCGATTGCGTTGCCGCGCGCCACCGGTGAGACCGCGGCTCGAATCCTGTGAGACGATAGGTTTTGCGCGCGCTGGAGATTCGCCCATCAACCTCACCACGTTGTATGTCCTGGTCATCGTTTTTGTCGCCACGCTGATCCGCTCGTCCCTCGGTTTCGGAGAAGCGCTGGTCGCGGTTCCCTTGCTTGCCGTTGTCATTCCGGTGCGCCAGGCCGCTCCCCTGGCGGTGCTGGTCTCCATCACTATTGCCGCCATCGTCGTCGTGCAGGATTGGAGCAAGATTCACTTCCGCAGCACCGCATGGCTGCTGTTGCCCACACTGCCCGGCATTCCCATCGGCCTGTTGTTGCTTACCCGCGGACCGCAGCAAACCGTAAAAGCCACGCTCGCCGTGCTGATTCTGGCCTTTTCCGCCTATTGCCTGGTGGGCCGAGCACCCGCCAAGCTTGAAAGAGACAGCCGCGGCTGGCTGCTGGCCTGCGGATTTCTGGCCGGAGTGCTGGGCGGCGCCTACGGCATGAACGGCCCCCCGCTGGCAATCTACGGATCCATGCGCCGCTGGACTGTGCAGCATTTCCGCGCCACGCTGCAGGCTTACTTTCTTCCCGCAAGCCTGCTGGGCATGGCCGGCTATTGGCTCGCCGGGCTCTGGGTGCCCGCGGTCACGCACGACTACGTGCTTTCCCTGCCCGCGCTGGTGCCCGCCGTCTTTCTGGGCCGGCGCATCAATCACCGGCTCAACCCGCAGACCTTCAGCAGGTATGTCTACGCGGGGCTCGCAGGCATCGGCTTGCTGCTGCTGGCGCAGGCCTTCAACCTTCCGCGGTAGTCGGGTCGATCACCTTCATCACCCGAGCCACGCGATTGGCTGGAAACCCGCCCTGCGCCGCATGTTCGCGCACCAGCTCTTCATTGGGTGCAATGTAGATGCAGTAAATCTTGTCGCCGGTCACGTAGCTTTGCAGCCACTGAATTTGTGGGCCAAGATTGCGCAGCACCCCGCAAGACTTCTGCGCCACGGCCTGAAGTTGCTCGTCTGTGAGCGACCCGGCACCCGGAATCTCCCTTTCAATCAAAAACTTGGGCATCGCCGCTTCCTCCGGCTCGGTGATTTGACTGCAGTCACTATAGTGACGCTGCAGGTCAAAACGTTGCACCCCAGAGTAGCTGCGTCCCGGCAAACGCCGCGCGCCCGGCCGCGCATCGGTAAGATGGAAGAAGACAGTCAGGAGAAAAGCGTTTTGCCCACGTATCGCAGATCGGTTGTGCCGCAGCGCCCCGGAAGCAGCGCTCTGCCCCTGGTGGCCATCGTAGGACGGCCCAACGTGGGCAAGTCCACGCTCTTCAACCGGCTCACGCGCAGCCGCCGCTCCATCGTGGGCGACGAGCCGGGCATTACCCGCGACCGCATCTACGGCGAGTTCGAATGGGCCGGCCGCCACTTTCGCCTCGTCGATACCGGCGGCATTGTGCCCGACGATCCCGAGCTAATTCCCACCGAGATCTTTACCCAGGCCCGGGTCGCACTCGACGAGGCAGAGGCCCTGATCCTGGTTGTGGACGTGCGCACCGAACTGGCCAGCCCCGACTACGACCTGGTCCGGCTGCTTGCGCGCGGCGGCAAGCCGCTGTTTCTGGCCGTCAACAAGGTGGAAGGCATCGCCATGTCTCTTGAAGCAGAAAACTTCCGCCAGCTCGGCATCCGCAACGTCTATCCGCTCAGCGCCGAACACGGCCAGGGCATCGGCGAGCTGCTCGATGCCATCGCTGAAGCCGTTCCCAGGCGCGACAGCGAAGCCGAAGCGACGGAGGAAGACGAGATTCACGACGAGGCGCCGAGCGAGCCCGATTCACCCGATTCGCTGGAAGACGACCAGGAAGCCGGCAGCGCGAGGAAGAAACAGAAAAAACTGCGCACCCACGGCGAGTTCGAACAGCTTGAAACATCGGTGGCCATTATCGGCCGGCCTAACGTCGGCAAATCCACCCTGCTCAACGCGCTCACCGGAACCTCGCGGGCCATCGTTTCGCCCATCGCCGGCACCACCCGCGACGCGGTCGACGAGGTTGTCGAGTTTGAGGGCTCCACGCTGCGCTTTGTGGATACAGCAGGCATCCGCCGCAAAGGCAAGACGCATTTGATGGCCGAAAAACTCAGCGTCGTCATGGCCCGCCGCCATCTGGAAGCCGCCGATGTGGCGCTGCTCATCATCGACGCCACGGAAGGCATAACCGCCAGCGATGCAACCATCGGCGGCTACGCGCACGAGAGCGGCCGCAGCGTGATTGTGGTGGTTAACAAATGGGACGCGGTCACTACCGGCCGCACCGACGGCAAACCTCCAGCCGATCGCGAAATCTTCGAGCGCCAGTTGCGCAGCGCGCTCAAATATCTGAGCTATGCGCCCGTAGTTTTTCTCTCCGCACTCAACGCGAAGCCGGGCGACAAGTCCATGATCCACGTGCTGCGCGATGTAAAGCGAGTGGCCGCCGAGCGCCGCAAGCGCGTCACCACCGGCCAAATGAACCGCTTCCTCGACAAGATCGACTTTCAGCGCGCGCCCGTGCCCATGTCCAGGCGGGTAAGAATCTTCTACATGACGCAGGCAGCCGTTGCCCCGCCCACGTTTGTTCTGTTCACAGACCGCAACGTGAAACTGCACTTCGCCTTCGAGCGCTTCCTTGAAAACCAGATCCGCGAAACCTTCGGTTTTGAAGGCACGCCCATCTGGTTCAAGGTGAAAGCGAGAAACGCGGAAAAGCCCTGACATGGCCGCGCGGAAGTCACTATCGCGCAATGAAGCCGCTTTTGCGGCTTCATTGCGTGGCTTCGCTGCCTGCTGAGGCTCGCTCAGCGCACCGGCTTCAGGTTGGGCACAAACGCCACCCATGAGCGGTCGCGCACATCCACGGCCACTTGCGCGCCCGGATGCTCAAAGCGATACGACTTGCGCGTGACCGGACTCACCAGGGTCAGCGCCGTCGCGCCTGCATACTCGAATACGGCCGTGGGCAGCGCCAGCGGCGCGCGCCCCGGCGCGGCTTTTGCTCCGGGTTGCGGACTGCCGTTCGCGGGCCAACCCGTGCGTTGGCTCTGCGGAGTGGTTGTAAAACTAGGTCGATTGCAGCACATACTCTACTCCCTCGGCTCTTCGTAGATGCCTGGAAAAACCGTGCGCCGCGTCGCCTGTTCCAGCAGGCACGCCGCGCCGGAAAGCGCCGGCCACAGCACCAGCCGCTGCTCCCAACTCATGCCCGTCAGCAGCGCCAATGGAATCGCGAGCCACAGACTGAGACAATAAAAACAATCGAGCAACTGGCCAAAAAATCCGTTGCCGCCCGCTCGGCGCAGCGCCGTGAACATGCCGAACGGGCCCGCCTCCACGCTGAGCAGATGCGTAACTCGCCACAGCACCAGCACTGCGGCTGCAATGTCTTCCATCTGCGACGGAAAAATCGTAGGATGCATTTCGCTTGCTGTTCCTCGCATGTGGCCGCTCCATGCGAAATGGCTGAAGCGGCCCATGCGATGTTGTGTGAAGGTCTAGTCGGACAGCGCCAGCGCCGCGACCGTGTTCGACTCGTAGGCCAGCACTGTGCCGCTGCCGTTGGTGTGCTTGGGCACCACGCCCAGCGAGATCGCGAAGGAACAGGCGGTCAACGCCCGGTGCGTGATCGGATCTGTTCCCAGCATCTCGCCAAAGGTCACAGCCGGCACATTGAACGGAGGCGTCGCCGCCGGCGGTGTTGCCGTGGAGATTCCGTTGGCCACGCTCACCGCGCAACCGATGCTCCAGTTGGTGTCAGCGCCCGAGGCCAGCGTGCCGTTGGTCCCGCCCAGCCCCTCCTGCCAGGTGAGAGCAAAGTTGTTCATGAACGAGCGCGAGGGCACCGGCGACGGCGCCGCATCGCACATCACCGCGTGATACGCCTGGAAGCCCGTATAGAACGGCGTATCGCTGCGGTCCTTGTAGAACTGGCAGATCTGCACGCCCGCGGAGCTCATGAAGTAGTCGATCGCTCCCACTACCGGACGGTTGTCCACCCACAGCACGTGCGTGAGCGCATTGAAAGGCACATTCGCCGTGGTGGTGGAATCGAGCAGCCGCACGTAGTTGAACGATCCCTTTATATCCGTCGCCGTCGGCGTCGCAATCTCCGGAACCAGCCGCTTGCCGCTCTGGTCGAACACTTCCAGGATCAGGAGGAACTGTCCGTTGCCCATGCCGGGTCCGGCGGGAATGACGTTGGCCAGCTTCGTGGTGTCGAGGTACTGGTGATACTGATTGCCAAGCCATGCCGGATTGCTCCCGCCGAAATACGGGATTTGATAAAGCCCCTGGTTGCTGTTCACTGTGACCGGCCCCAGCGGCTGGCTGGCAATGCTTACCGGATTGGTGGCCGTGTCGAAGTACAGCCAGGCAATCGGCGTCATCAGCGTAATCGGCGTTGCGCCCGCCATTGGATTGCCGCTCGCGTCCGCCTGGACCACGCTCATCCTGTAGTAGTAGGGGCTGGCGGCGGCGCTCTGCAGGGCCGGATCGTAGTTGAGCAGCAGCGCCAGCGTGGTGGCCCACGGCGCGCCGGAATCCACCACGAGCCCCGCATCCTGAATCAGCGCAGACATCGACGTATCGCCCACCTGCGTCAGGTCGGTGCCCGCTCCGTTGGCCCCGTTCCAGTGGCTGTTCAGCTCCCATGTGTTGGTTCCACCAATGGCCTGGAGCGCAATATAGTCGTTGCCCAGCGGTGGCGGCTGGAAGCAGGTCTGCCCGGTCGGCGTGTACAGATTCGCCGTTTCGTCGGCGGAGAAATACTGGCGCGCGGCGGCGCCGTCATAGACGTAGGTCCAGTTCCCGTTCACCAGTTGCTTCACCTTGTAGAAGTAACTGGTGCGGCAGTTGAGCCGGAAGAACGGGAAGTGGCGATAACAGTAGCTGAAGCTGCCGTCGGGATTCAGCGCCGTCTCGCCCAGCTTTGCGGAACTGCCCGTGCACCAGTACGGCCACAGGATCGGATGCGCCTCGAAGTAGCTGACCGCATCCTGCGTGGACAGGCTGCGCAGCGTCTCCAGATGCACCGCCAGCGTGGTACTCGGAACGAACGTATTGGCAAGATTGCCGGCACCCAGTGCGGCATCCACGCGGCTCACCAAGCCACGGTCCAGCGGCCCCGGATCAGGCTGCGGCGGAATGGGAAACAGGACCGGATGCGCGGCCAGAAACACCGCCAGGTTGGCGATTGCTTTGGGCGCATCCACAATCACGAACGGCCAGCAGCAGGTCGTGTACTCCCACACCTCCACAAGCGCGTCGCACAGGGGCTCGCACCGCTTCGGAAAAACGATCGGCTGACGTCCCAGCGCGATTGCGCGCAGATGCGGATATTCGAGTAGCGGAAAGCAGCGATACGCCTTTCCTGAAACGCAGCTGGTAAACCCGAGCCAGCCGCGCCACCATTGGCTGGGAATAAGGATCTCGCCGGTCTTCTCCCACGCCGGCAACTGGTCGGCAAGCCGCAGCGTCACCAGTCCCTGCGGATCGAGCTGCGCTGGCTGGTCTACATTCGGACCCAGCGCGATCACCGCGCTCGCCGCGCGCTTGATCTCCAGTTGCCCGTCGCTTGAGACGGCGATTTTGCCCACCACGCGGCCGCGCGTATCGAGCGAGTAGGCCGCAATCTCCGGTGTCTGCTCGTGCGAATGAGCGTCCGCGAAAATAATCTTGAAAGCCATGACATTCCTCCTGTGCTGTGCCGGGCATACGCCCTGGACACCGTGTGCATAGGCACACGAAATCCGGACGCATGCGAAATGCGCGCGTGTGAACGAGTCGCTTCAAAGCCGGAGACACGTGCTCCTCAAGCTGAAGTTGGACGTGTGGGATTGTGCTTTCGGGAAGCCGAGTAGGGCCCTGGGGGTAGTGCGACCCTCTCCGCAAAAAACTGAAGACGACAATCGTTCCGATTAGCGCAAATGAGCGACAGCGTGCGAGGAGGTCTGAATCTTTTTCGTTCTTCCCGTTCTGTGAAATAGTGCTTCCCGCGAGGGGATCGTTTCAGCCGAGAGACCTGTGCCGCGGCCCGTTTGCGGGCCGGCAAGCACGCGTGATTACTGCGGCGCGCCGTTGTTGGCGCTGGTCAGCGTCTTTACATGCACGCTGGCTTCAATCTCGGGCACGGCGCCGTCGTTGGCCTGCACCTGCGTAGGCGTTCCCTGCACGAGGATGCGGCGGTCCGCTTTGCCCCGCGCTGGCACCAGCATGCGCTGCGTCACGGACGTGTTGTCGGTCTGCACAGTCACCGGAACCTCCGCCGTGGCGTAGCCGGAGTTGGAAAGATTCACCGCCACCAGCGTGTTGCCGGCCTGCGCGCCGGCTGGAAACACGCTGTCGATCGAAAGATCGGGCAGGCCCTTGTCAGCATCCACCCAGTCGGCAAAAAACCAGCTCAGATCGCGCTGCGCATGCTGCTTGATCAGCGTCTCAAGCTCCGATGGAGCACCCGGCTTGGCCTGCGCGTCCTGCGCCGGATCGTATGCGCGCAAAGCCGCGGAAAGCGCCGCATCGCCGGCCAGATCGCGCAACATCCAGAAGACGTAGGCCGCCTTGGTGCGGTAGTAGATCGGCGAGGTGGCCTGCGCAAGCGGCTGCCCCGCGCTCTCGCCCGGGCTCGGCGGCTCAGCCAGCGCCAGGGCCTGGCGGCTGGTCTCCAGTAACTCGAGCGCGCGCGTGCGTCCATGCTGTTTTTCCAGCCACAGCGTGCCCATAAAATGCGCCACGCCTTCGTCGATCCACGCCGGTGGCGCCGCGCTGCCGGTTTCCAGCCACGCATGCGTCAGTCCATGCGTCATCATCTCGTCCAGCTCATCGGCGGACGCTTCATGGATGGGCGTGGCCAGCAGAGTGCCGGTTTCGAAGGGAGCATCGTTCGGATCAGGCAGATCCAGAACCGTGAGCCGCGAGCGCGGCCGCGAGCCCAGCCAACCCTCGAGAAACGGCGTCACCGCGGTCACCGCCTCTGACCAGTCCGCCACCGCGGGCTGATCCTCCGGCAGCGTCCACAGCGTCGTATTGCCGGCCTGCACAGCTTTGCGGATCGCAACGAAGATGCTTGGCGCCTCAAAGCCGAGAGTCGCCCGGTCCACGGCGGCCAGCGCAAAGCCGGAGTCTTCCTCGCTGTTGGTTGGCGGTTCAATGATCTTGAGCGCCGCCACGTGGCCGTTGATGACCGCGATCGTCGGCGCCTGCCCGCGCGGAAAGTCCACCGTAAGCCGCAGGCTGAACTGGGTGCCGACCATGCGCAGCTTGTGCTCGCCCATCTCATCAAACACCCGCGCCCCGTCGCCAAGAATGACCGGAACGCTCGCGACCGGATACCAGACAACGTTGCCAAAGCCGCGCAGGCCGGTAAAATCCGCGCCGATTGAATCCCAGTCGGAGCGCAGCGCGGCCTGGTCCGGCGTGCCCAGCACGGTAAGGCGCCGGGCGTTCTGCTCCACCGCTCCCGAATACGTCGCAATCAGATCCAGGCTGGCGCCGGGCGCAAGCGGCTGCGCCAGCGTGAGCGCGGCTTCGTGCAGTTGGCCGGTGTGATCCACGTCGGAGTTGAGCGTGGCCACGGTGAAAACCGCCTCGCGCCCCTCCACGCGAATGTGCTCCCAGTCCAGCGAGGACGATATCTGCAGCGGAATATGCGCCAGCGGAGCCGTACCCCGGTTGCGCACGCGCACCAGTGCGCGGACCGCCAGGCGGTGTTCCGCGGAGTTCAGATGCACGTCCAGGTCATAGGCCGTAAATTGCAGCGCCTGCCTTTCGGCGTCGCTCGCCACCGGCGCCGTTACCGCGGTTCCGCCCGTCGACGGCGCGGCCGGCCCGGCGGTGGTTGTGGCCTGCCCATTCTCATCCAGAGAGCGCGAAAAAATCACCTTGCCGCCGGAGCGCTCCGCCGGCTGCTGTGCGGGTGATTGCGCGGGGGCCGCCTGCGCGGCGCAAAACAGGGTTGCCGAGGCTGCAAACAGCAAAGCCAGCGCCCTGACGGACGCAAAAAAACACTTCATGAACCGAGGCCTTTCTGTTTCGCTTTCCGTGGCGCGGCATTGGTTTGGACGGACGCCGCGTCCGAACGCAACCCGGCATTGCGCCGCTGCCGATAGGCCTCGTAGAGCACCACCGCTCCGGCAGCCGACACATTCAGCGAGCTCACCCCTCCGGCCATGGGAATGCGCAGCAGATGGTCGCAGGTGCGACGCACCAGCTCATGCAGCCCGGCGCCCTCGCGCCCCAGCACCAGCACCAGGTCCCCGGTCAGATCGAACTGGTCGTAGTCCGTGCCTCCGCGCTCGTCCAGTCCCACCACCCAGAGATTCTGCTGCTTCAACTCTTCGAGCGCACGCACCAGGTTCACCACCCGCGCCATGCGCATATGCTCCGTTGCTCCCGCGCTGGCCTTCACCGCCACCGGGCTGAGCGGCGCCGACCGCCGCTCCGTCAGCACCACGCCGTCCACGCCCGCTCCGTCGGCCACGCGCAACAGCGCGCCCAGGTTCTGCGGATCCTCCACGCCATCCAGCGCCAGCACCAGCCGGGGCCCATCCGGCCGGGCCGGGTCCGGCGCAAAGATGTCCTCAATGGCCAGAAACTCCTGCGGCCGCACCACCGCCACCACGCCCTGATGCCCGCTGGTCTGCGCCATCTGCGTAAGCTGCTCGCGGGACTCGGATCGCACCCGCACGCCAGCCTCGCGGCACGCAGCAATAATGCGTTCGAGCCGGTCGTCGTGGCGCTCCCGCGCCACCAGCACGTGATCGAAACGGCGCTTGCCGGCGCGCAAAGCCTCTTCCACCGGATGCAGCCCGTAGAGAACTTCCATCTTGATATTTTAGAAGACCCGCCCGGCGGCAGCCGCACCTCCAGCCAATGCGCTACGCGAAAGGCCTGCTCATGAAAGGTGTGAAAACTATTGCGCTGGCGGGCCGCGTCCGGATAGACAATGGGCAGGATTGGTATGCCGAGGTGGGCGTATCCGGTGCGAACATCGTCCCATAAAACTATCCCGCTCGGCACCCGGCTCGGTTATTCTCTTTTCCAATCAATCGATGACTTCATCCCACCCCAAAACGTTCACGGCTTTGCTGGAAGGCGGTGACCAGCCGCTCCACTGGGTCATCGCGCGCATCCCCTTCGATGTCGATAAAGCCTGGCCGGAGCGCAGGCGGCTGCGGGTGCGCGGCCACATCAACGGCTTCGCCTTTCGCACCTCGCTGTTTCCCGTTCCCGGCGGCCCCGGACACATGTTGCTGGTGAACAAGAAGATGCAGGCCGGCGCCAAAGCCTATCGCGGAGACAAGGCCCGCATCACGATCGAGCCCGACTTCGAGGAGCGCAAGACGATTATGCCGCCCGAGTTGGCGGACGCGCTCAAACAAGATCGCCGCTTGCGCAAGTGGTTTGACGGCCTGAGCGACTACACGCGGCGCATGCTGTGCGCCATGGTGGATAAATCCAAAAATCCTGAGACCCGACAGCGGCAGGCGGAGCGGCTCGCCGAGCGCCTGCTGCTCACCCTGGAAGGCGAGTTGGAGACACCGCCCATCTTGCGGGCCGCTTTTGCCCGCCAGTCTCAGGCCGAGGCCGGATGGAAGGCCATGACCCCGTCCCAGCGCCGCGGCCATCTGCTCGGTATCTTCTACTACGAAGGAGTCGAAGCCCGCGAGCGCCGCGCCTCCAAGGCCGTGGAAGACGCGCTGAAAGCCGCCAAAAGGCGCACCCGGCGCGCGGATGAGCCACTTTTTTAGCGCGGAGAGCACTTTGCCCTCGTCCTGGCGAGCGGTTGTGTCGTCTAATAGGTAAGAATGAGCTTGGTTACCGCATTCACCGCCCTGACTTCCTCCGCTGCTGCCGATGAGCAGACCCGCCGGGAAAATCTCGCTGTAGCCCAGGGGCTCAAGCGTCAGGATGCCGGCTTGCTGGACGAGCTGATCGTCCGCTATCAGCATCGACTTTTGCGGTATCTGCTTTATTTAACTGGGCATAGAGAGATGGCCGAGGACCTGTTCCAGGAAGTGTGGATGCGCGTTCTGGTGCGTGGCGCCCAGTTCAATGGCCAGTCCCGCTTTGAGACGTGGCTGTTCACGATCGCCCGCAATCTGGTCATCGACCAGCGCCGCAAGCGCACCGCATGCAGCCTCGACGAGCTTTTTGAAGGCAACAGCGACGACGACCGGCCCATGAGCTTCGAGCCCCAGGACGGCGAGCCCACTCCGTTTGACCGCGCCTCCAACCTCGAAGACCGCGAGCGGATTGCCCGCGCTCTGCTCGAACTGGACACTCTGCATCGCGAGGTGCTGGTGCTGCGCTTCCATGAGGAGCTTTCTCTGGAAGAGATCGCCAAGGTCACCCGCGCTCCCCTTTCTACCGTAAAATCAAGACTTTATCGTGGCATGGCGATGATCAAGCCCAAGCTCGAAAGCACCGATGCCCAGTTCCAGGAGGCGGTGTGAAGGTCATCGGGATTGCCACTGGTTCAGGCTCCAAGACAGGTACAGACCGTGATCTGCTTTCCGCTCTGTCCGGCACGCAGGCAGACCGCGATCGCGGCATTGCCTTCCGCACCCGCCGCGTAGTGCGCACTTCGTGCGGCGTTCTACAGGAGCAGAAAGCCGGCCGTCGCCGCAGCCGCTCCGTCGCCCTCGCGTCCATTCTGCTGGTAGCGCTGGCCATGGGGCCCTTTGTGTGGCGCGTGGCCGACGACGTTGTAGGCGGTGCACGCTGGGAAGACCTCGCCACCCAGGTAAGCATCTGGATCGGAATCTTTTTCCTTGCCGTGCTCGCTGCCTCGCTCGTAGCCGGCTGGATGAGGGGCAAGTCCTGAGCATTTGAACGGGATCTTATTGCGGAATCCCCATCCCGCAGTCAAAAACTCTACAACGTGTAGCAACTTCCTCCTTTTCCCGCTCGTCCATTGAAAAAGGGTTTAAGCTGTTTTGTACGATTAGAAGGCCCTTACGTGGAGGGATTGCTGATGCGCGATCCGGAATCCATAACCGTGAACGAAGACCAGGGGATGATTCCCGTCTGGTCGATCGTGCTGGCCAGCGCAGTATTCCTGGCGGTCGAGTACTACTTCTGGATTGTCGCTCCGGAGCAGCGTCACCATGCGCCTCCGCCGCTCGGCCTGCGGCTCTATCTCAATATTTCCTGGGGCCTGCTCGCTTCGCTCTATATCCTGATGGTCGGCTACGTCAGCAAGGACTCGCCGCGCCGCGGCATGAGCACGCGGTTCTGGATGCTGGTGTGTTTCGTCATGCCCGGCGGCATCGGCGCGGTGCTTTACTTCCTGCTGCGCCAGCCCGAGGTTTCCCGCTGCCCGTCCTGCAGCGCCCAGGTGCAAAGCGACTTCCACTTCTGTCCGCAGTGCAACTACCAGCTCACCGCCAACTGCGGAACCTGCTTCCGCACCGTTCGGGCCACTGACCAGTTTTGCACCCGCTGCGGCCACGAACTCGCCACCGATCACCGTCCTTCGCGGCTGCATGTGCTGGGCGAGTAGCCTTCCAGTCTCCGCGGCGGGCGTCCGGATCCGATTTCCGGCGTTGACCCGGCCCGCCGGCCTTTCTACAATCGAGCTTTCGCGCAAGCATGTCTATCTCGGCACTGATCATCGATGACGAACAACTGGCCCGCGACGAGCTCAAGTATCTGCTCGACTCGGTGGGCGGCGTCGATGTGGTCGCACAGGGCGCCAACGGCATTGAGGCCGTCAACCTCATCGAGGAATATCAGCCCGATCTGGTCTTTCTGGACGTGCAGATGCCCGGCCTCGATGGCTTCGCAGTTCTGCAGCGCCTGGTGGAGCGCAGCCGCCTGCGCAACGGCGGCAAAAACGGCGATCTTCCGCAGATCGTCTTCGCCACCGCTTACGACCAATACGCCGTCCGCGCCTTTGACGTAAACGCCGTCGACTACCTGCTCAAGCCCTTCGAGCGCAAGCGCGTCTCAGAAGCCGTGGAGCGCGCACGCCTGCGCGTGACCGCTGGAACCGGCGCGGCGGTGGACGACGCGCTACTCGCACCGGCTGACGGCGCGCAGCCCGCCGGAACCCAGTCCCTCCGATCGCGGTCCACGGGCTCGCAGTCCGCCGGTTCACAACCCACGAGCTCGCAACCAACCAGTTCGCAAATTGACCAGTTGCTTCGCCTGCTCAACCGCTCTCACAGCTCCGAGCGCGCCACCCAGCCCGCCAAGCTGGTCGTCCAGGCGCAGAGCCGCCTGCTGCTCGTTGATCAGTCAGAGATCTGCTTTGCCGCTATTGAAGAAGGCGTCATCCGCATCGTCACCCGCAACTTCGAGGGCCAGTCCAAGTGCCGGACGCTCGAAGAGCTCCAGGAACTTCTCGACCCCTCCCACTTCTGGCGCGCCCACCGCGGCTACGTGGTCAATATCAACCACATCCGCGAAGTGGTGCCATGGTTCAAGTCCAGCTACCAGTTGCGCATGAACGACAAACAGCAGACCGAAGTTCCCGTAAGCCGCGCACAGACCAAGCGCCTTCGCGAGCTCTTCAACCTGTAAGCCCGTACCGCGCCCACACGGCCCGCCAGTCTCGCGTCAAGCACAAAATGTGGCTTGAAAAGTGACCTCAACTGTTCTCAATAATCAAGGTGCAAGCGCAGGCTCCGGGCTGACGGGTTTCGATTTCTCCGGCCATTCATGACTGAGGGCTTCGCTATGACAGTGAACTCATTGGGGTCATGATTCGCTGGGGCCAAGAACCTCTCGCAGGACGCTCGCCAGTTCAGTCAACGCCTGGGCCCCGTTCCCGGAATAACTGGAGCCGTGCATCACCGCCAGCGTTTGCGGCTCATAAGCTGCCAGATTCCTCAGGATCGCTCCAGTGTGATGCGTATACGGCACGGCACCGGCAAAGGGACCGCCTTCTCCCGCAACCAGGTCTTCTCTGCACCGTTCGATGAAGTCGCGGGTCGCGAGCGGCTCCCGGTCACCGCCCTGGACGAACAGGTCAGAACAGAACAACGTCTTACCCGTCTCCTCGAACAACAAGCCGGCATCCCAGCCATGTGGAAGATGCGGCGTTGGCACAAATCGGAACCGGTGTTTGCCGGTGCTCAGCGTCTCCTCGGGCGCGAGTACTTTCGGCGCCCGGATGGCAAAGTCGTTGACGCTCACCATCGCTCCCACCAGACCGCAGACAGCTTGAGACTGGGGTGCCAGTTCCAGCCACTCGTTGAGTCCGCCACACTCGTCCGACTCAAAGTGGCTGAACCCTATGTGTCGAATTGTGGCTGGATCGATTACCTTGGCAACCGCCTCTCGCAACAGTGGAAACATTCCGCGCAATCCTGCGTGAAACAGGAGCGGCTCTTCGTCCTTGACCAAAAAATGATTGAAGGCGAGGTTGATCTGCGGAACAAAAACGGAGATCCGATAAATATCGGGAGCAATTTCGCTAAGGTTGAACATTTGCGAATTGTAGAAGAGCCGGCCACATTGGTGAGGCTTGCCTTTGACTGTGCTTATGCAACAGTGTGCGGGTGGTTGTGGGATGCCGGCGAAGATACCGGCAGGATCGCAAGCTGTCTGGAGCTGTTTACGATCAGGACGGGTTCAGCCAATGCCCGAATGGAGGCGGCATTTGGTGAGCGCCTCGGCCAGTCGGCAACATTTCGGCCACGCGGATTGCCCGTCATTGCAGGCCGGAATGCTATGGACGAGTGTCTCCGGCTCTAAGCTCAGAGTCCAGCTCTTTGCCTAACCGGACAACCAGAGCGGGCAGTGCTTCGATGTCATCCATCGAGGTTCGGAAATTGACGACACACGCGCGCAGCGCAAATTTCCCATGGATTACCGCATTGGACAGATAGACCTCGCCGGTGTTTTGCAAGCGCGTGAGCAGCTCGCGGTTTAGCTGGTCGAGATAGGTCTCAATGTCCGTTCCGCGGCCTTCCATATCCGGCGGCACATAACGGAAGGTGGCGATGCTGAGGGATTGTGTGAGCGGCTCAAGCTCGCGATGTCGCCCGATTTGCTCAAAAAGCCTGCGCGAAAGATAAATATCGTCCGAGATCATCTTCGCGTAGCCGTCGCGGCCGGCCTGTTGGAGCGACAGCCAGACTTTCAGTGCGCGAAAGCCACGCGAATTCTGGGGTCCAAGTTCGAAGTAATTGGTCGCTTCCGTTCCGAAATGATAGTAAGGCGGATGCCACGCAAAGGCATTTTCCAGGTCTTCCCGTCGGCGCACAAACGCGCAACCCGCCTCCAGCGGCGCATAGAGCCACTTATGCGGATCCACTGCCACCGAATCCGCCTCGCAGAGTCCGGCAAGTTCCGCAGGAGGATCGGGAATTACAGCGGCCAGCCCACCATAGGCCCCGTCCACGTGAAACCAAAGCTGGAACTCGCGGCAGATCGCCGCAAGCTCCAGCAACGGATCAATGGCGCCTGTACTCGCCGTGCCGGCCGTTCCCACCACCAGAAATGGCTGGTCGCCCGCAGCAAGATCCTCGGCAATCCGGTCTCGCAGCGCGGAGGTGTCGATCTGCAACTGTTCGTTCGTTGCAATCCAGCGAATCGACTCCGTGCCCAGGCCCGAAAGGTCGGCGGCCTTCTGAATCCACGTGTGAGTTTCGCATGAGCAGTACGCGCGCAGACGCCGCCCTTCTACACCCGCGCTGCGCACATCCGGTCCCGCTTTGGCCCGGCGCGCGGCAAGAAAGCAAACCAGATTTGCCATATTCCCGCCACTGACAAAGAGGCCGCCGCAGTGTGCCGGATAGTGCAGCATCTCGGCAATCCAGCGCAGCGTCTGGGCTTCGATCTCACTGGCCATGGGCGAGAGCGCCCACGCGCCAACATTGGGATTGACCGTTGCGGCCAGCATCTCGGCCAGCGCGCCGATCGGTGCAGCCGACGAAGTAATGTATCCCCAGAAGCGCGGATGCCCGTTGAACAGCGAATGATCGCATAGCAGATCGGCGGCGCGCTTCAACAGGACGGTTGCGTCCTCTCCTTGCTGTGGAAGATGTCGATCCGCGCCCAGGACCTCGCGAACCGCATCCGGCGATTCGGCGGGATTCACCGGCCGGTTTTCTAGGTCGCTGAGAAACGCAGCCATTCGGTCCACGAGCTGATAACCAGCCTCGCGGAACTTGCCTGCGTCCATCTCCAGCGGCGCGTTACGTGCTTTGTTCTTCAACCTGATTTTCCTCTTCTTCACCTGCGGACAAAGCCGCCCGCTTTCTTTACCCGAAGCCTCAGGCTATTTCGTCCGGCGTGCATGGCGCAGGTCATGGTCGGCCCTGGAAGACGATTTTAGAACTTTCCCGTCGAATCCAATCTGAATCGCGATGCCTGGAGCACCTGTGCGTCTATCGTGCTCGCGGGAACAAACATTTTTGCTCGTGTCCGCCGCCAATGTCAAAATGTTCGCACAACCGCATCAAAGGGTGGCGTGTCCACCTACTTCCTACGCCGTAGGCGGCGCGCTTTTCGCTCTCGGCGCATCACTGTTGTTTATAGACGTAAACGCGGCAAAGCCAGCTCGGCGGAACCGGCTGATCGAATCGGAAACTTACCTGGCCGGTCGAAGGGTCGACCGTTTCAGAGAGAAGATTCTCACAATCGTGTCCGGAGCCAGGTAGAGGTGTTGCGGTCTCGGCATCCATTTGAGCGCCTGGACCCTGCGCTGTGGAGGAGGGAGCGAGGATGAGCAAAGCAGCGAGAATGGACGTAACAGGTAGGAAGCTGCGGATTGAAATAAAAGAAATGGAAGTCATCGGTACATCCTTTTGGAAATGCCAAAAACCGTCCTATGCTGGACGCGTGATAGCTAGCCACGAAGTAGTCGTTTCCTGATTCGGAGTCACGTTCTTTGCCGGTAAAAAGGGGCTAGAAAAATAGCCGCGATTCGAGAACGCGGCTGAAGCAATCAAATGCATATCCCTTCGTGTCGTAACGCTATCCAGCATGATTCTTGTCAATTTTCGTACGAAAGGTCTCCGTTCAACTTCTTGCGAATTTCGTCGAAGTGTTCTCGCGGAATCAGAACTTTACCATAGAGCAGATGTACTGAATATGAGCTTCCCCCCGGCCCGATCTTGCGTTCATCCTGCAGGACTGCAGGTTCGCCATCTATGGGCAAGAACACGCCATCATTGAGAATCGCTCCGCTCCCGTTATAGTTGCGACACCAGTCCTGCTGTAGGGCCGAATTAAACCAACACTCCACGGATTGAAGTCTGTGCTTGCATCGTATCGATATCCCAGGTGCCCGAAAGCGACGCACCTGTGGCACCCATCATTTGTGGGGGAAGTCACTGCGCTCTCCCCGGCACCTGGGCCACCTGCCAACGGCGAAAACTGGCCCCTGCAAATTGCTTTTTGAGGGATTCACCCTCCATGTACCGCTCCAGTCTGAGGAGGGCGTTCGGCAGCCTAATACGGTGACTAAGACGAAGATAACGACACAACCAATCCTTCTATTCCTCATCGATTCAGCCTTTGACGCATACAAATGAGAATGCTCATGAGTTGCCCTGCAAGAGCAAAAGATCAATTATTGAAGCTCGATATTGCACGTAGTGTAGGTCCACTGACCATCGAAACGTGCCGAGAATAAATCGTCCATGCATGAATAAGAATCCCTCAGCTTTAAAATCCGTACCTATGATACAGGTAATATCCAATGAAACCGATTGCTGCGAGGTAATAGCCTGCGAGCGCCGACCAATACTGCTTTGGGTTTTTGGCTCGGGAAGATACGTCGCCAAAGCGTCCCGGGAGTCTTCCTGCGAGCGTCCCTCCCACAGCCATGGCGGACATCAATATCCCGAAAAATAATGCGATGTCTGACCGCGTGAAATTCAAATCATGCTCTCCTTCTTTGGTGCGCGATTTTTGGCTGTCATGGCTGACTCCAATCGAAGGCGTCAGGAGCCTGTATAGTGACTCCATTTGCGTTGATGGTGTTCGACTGGTTGGCGTCTGGCGTGAAAACGGGCGTGATGACGTTTGTGGATATCCAGTTTGAGGCGCTCCATGCCGTGGCTCCGGCAGCAACCGCAAAACCTCCGACTGTAGCTCCTGTGCCGACTGCTGTGCCCTCCGCAAAATAACTAGCAAGCCCGAGAGCACCACCAGTTGCATTGATCGTTAAGTTAAGACCACTTCGATCATTAACCGAGCTTACGCCGCCAGCCGCTAATCCGAGCATCAGGCCGGGAGCTCCTGGGACAGCCCCTGGAGTTGCGGAGAGCAACCCTGCCGCGCTCGTGGCAAGATCAACATGACTGTTAGGTTCTGACACCGTGTATGTTTCTGTCGTAGTCACCGACGTCTGCCCGTAATTCCAAGAGTGTCCGTGAAAGAGATTGCCAACATGATGCCAGAATCCTCCACCACCTGATGAGTTCTGTTGTTGGGCCTTGGAGGGAACGTCCCCGGCGCCCATGTGAAGCACACTGTCGCATATGGTTTTCGATGTCTGGACGCCATCCAGTACGCAGTCGTGCCCATCCGGATCAACAGCGCCGAGCGGGTTATTTTCCAACATATGCGTATAGATTCAGGCTCTGTGGATCGTCCAGCTTCGCATACGGGATAGGCTCAGTTTGCGCAGCCCAATCAGGCGTCATGAATCGCCCTATCGCGCTGGAGTAATACCTCGCCCCGAAATAGTCATTGCCTGATTCGGTATCTCGTTCTTTGCCGGTGAACAGATTCTCTGTCGGGAACGGCGTAGTGCAGGTTTCTCCATTGCCATAAGGCAGGCTGTAGCAAGTCTGCTCGGTCACGCCTTCATAGTCGGTCTGAACACGGCGCGTCCCCAGCCAATCGTTCAGGTAAAAATGCAGGCCGTTGTTGTCGTAGGTGCCGATGAGCGTCCCGGCAGCCCAGACATTTGTGTGCTGCCAGGCCATATTGCCGTTGGCGTCCATCGCTTCTTCGGCCATCTGTTCGCCGCCCTGCCCGCGAACGTAGTCTGTCTCGGTGTTCATCTCAAATCCCTTTGGCAGGTGACCGGCGCCGATGATCGGTCCCAGGAAGTTAGCAATGCTCTGAGAGCCGGGCTTACTTCTTTCTGGCCGCCCCTTGAGCGAGCGCTGCGGAGTTGGCCGCCACCGCGGCGCGGATGAGCTGCTTGAACGCGGCTTCGTTGATCTTGTCCCCTTCGCGCAGGTCGATTGCACGCCGCGTGTTGCCTTCCAGGCTGGAATTGAAGAGCTTCGCCGGGTCGTCGATGGAGGCTCCGCGAGCGAAGGTGAGCTTCACAGCCTGCTTGTACGATTCTCCGGTGCAGACGATGCCGTCATGGGACCAGACAGGGGTGCCCGGGTTGGTGGGCTTTGCCCATTTCCACTCCTCCTCAATGCCGGGATCCGCATCGAGGATGAGCTGACGGACATGGGCGAGTGTCTTCCCGCGCCAGTCCCCCAGCAGCTTGATTTTTGCGTCGATTGATGCAGAGGCAGATTGCACGGGATGATCCTTTCCATACAGCTCCAGCCGTTGCAGCTAATTTAGCTCCGCTCAGAGTAACCTGCAACCTCAGCAAGGCTAAGTTGCTATCTGGTTTGATAAAAGGCTCAAGGACCTATAGCATTTTCGGAATTACTGTAGACCGAAGCCACGCGCTTAAGTGGCTTTTTCCTCAAGAAAAAGCCACCTTTCACGGCGTTCAAAAAGTCTACGCTTATTCCGAAAATGCTATAAACAGCCGGCAGCGCACGGTCAGGTGCTCGTCGGCATAAGTCCACTCACCATCGCATCAACTGCGTCACCTGAACGAGATTTCCGCAGGTGTCGTTCACCATGGCGATCTTGGAGGCTGTAACGTCTGTTGGCGGCATGGTGAACACGGCGCCGCACGCTTTCATACGCTCGTAATCGGCCTGCACGTCACCGGTGAAAAACATGGCCGCGGGTTGGTGTTGCTGGAACATGGCCTGCTGGTAGGCTTTGGCCGCTGGGTTGCCGTTGAGCGCCAACTGCAGCTCCGTCCCGTCCGGGTCATCAGGCGAGACCACGGTCAGCCAGCGAAACGGTCCCTGGCTGAAGTCGGCCTTCTTCACGAAGCCCAGCACCTCGGTATAGAAGTGAAGGGCCTTCTCCTGGTCGTCGACGTACACACTGGTCAGTTTGATCTTCATTTCGATCCTCCGTTTTTTGTTGGAAAGAGGGTGCTGATCGTGCGGCTCTGCGGTCGGAGAGCCCACGATGCCACGGCAAAAACACCAAGGAAGAGAGGAGCGAGGATGTGAAACCCGTAAACGCCGTAAACACCGACCGCGGCGCAGGATGCAGCCGCCCCCGTCAGGTCGAAGAAGATACCGGCATACGCCCATTCCTTGAGCCGTGGAAAGCGCGGTATCAGTATTGCAATAGCTCCAGCGACCTTCCAAAACCCCAGGATGGCGAAGAAGTACAGCGGGTAACCAAGGACGGGCACGACGCCATGTGGATTGGCGCAATACTGTGCGATCTGCGCGACACCCCCGCTTCCGATAAAAAGCGCTACCAGTATGGTCGTAGTCCAATAGGCAATGGTCTTTGTTTTCATGGGTCAGTCCAGCCCCGCGACAACTTGTTCCAGACCACCGAGAAACTTCTGCCAGCCGTAGTTCGCGCCCTTGTAGGCGGCCTCCTGGTCGGGACCGAAGCCGGCGTGCTCCATGCGCAGATGAGTACCCGCGTCGGTCGGCGTCAACGTAAATGTCACGACGCTCTCGAGGCCAAAAGCGCCCCAGGTGTAAGAAAGTGTTCTGCCGGGTTCCACGGCGATGACCTGGCAGTCAATGACACCGTTCCAGTTCGGCGCGGGCGCCATGCGCAAGGTGAACGAGTGCCCCGCGAGCGGCTGAAAGTCATTCTCCATCAGCCACTGCGCAATCAAAGAACTTTCGGTGAGCGCCCGCCAAACTTTCTGTGGCGGATGCGGGAATTCTTTCTCCACGATGACGGAACGGGTAGAAGTTTCCGGTGTTGTCATTTGTCCATCCTTTCGAGAATCTCTCCGAGACGATCGAATTTGCTTTGCCAGAATGCGCCATAGTGGCCGATCCAATCCTCCAGCGGCGCCAGCGCTCGCGGTTGAACGCTGTAATGGGTTTCGCGTCCCTTGCGGCGATTGCGAACCAGCCTGGCACGCTTCAGCGCAGACAAGTGCTTGGACACCATCGGCTGCGACACACCCGCGCGCGCCGTCAAAGCGTGAACGGTCTGGTCGCCTTCGCGTGCCAGCCGCTCGAAGATAGCTCGGCGGGTGGGATCGGCAAGGGCCTTGAAGAGGTTGTCGGCAGCGCTCGGCATGCACAAACCATAACCGAATGGTTATGGTTTGTCAATGGAAAATGCGGCACGGCCATGCGTCGAAGGCCATCCTTTCAAATCTGGAGATCAGGATCTGTTTTTCAGCAGCGCACTGCTATTCCGTCAGGCGCTGTAGTGGGCCATGACGCGAGTCACTTTTCCAGCAGCGGACAACTCCATGAACTCTGCCGTGCGGGTTTCCTTCTGGTTTGCGTAGTAGAGCACCACGCTATTGACGCCACAGAGCACGTCCTCAAGACGAAAGCGAAGCTCAGGATAAGCCTCCAGACCGCGCTGGAAGTACGCTCTCAGGTTCGCTTTTCCCGCCACCTTGCCGCCAGGTATCCCGAGCAACTGGGCGGCGACGGGCGAGATCAACTCGATTGCCTCTTCGTAGTGGCTCATAATCGAGTCCAGGTCATGAGCGTTCCAGGCCTCAACCCAATGGTTGGCCAGGCTACGGGCCTCGTCTATGGTCACTGCCATCCTCCGGTCGACGTTCGCAAGAATCTGCCGCAGTATACAACGCCACAGCAGATGAAGCTTACTCAGACCTGAGCACCTCTGCCGGATCCACCGCCGCAGCGCGGCGCGCAGGCAGATAACTCGCCATCGCCGCGGAGGCGACAAGAAGCAGCGGTATGGTGACATAGGTCAACGGATCGAATGGGCTAATTCCAAAGAGCAGTGACTTCATCAACTGCATCAGCCCGGCCGCGACGCACAGACCGATGCCGATACCCACGCCGGTGAGAACGAGCGCGGAGCGGACGATCATCCAACGCAGTCCTGCTTTTTGCGCGCCAAGCGCGAGGCGAATGCCAATCTCACGCCGGCGCTGCGATACGGTGTACGAGATCACGCCGTAGATGCCGACGATGCCAAGCAGAAGCCCCATGGAGCCGGCTATGGCCAGCATGACCAGAGTGAAAGAGGTGCGCGCCATCGACTGGTTGCTGATCTCCTGCATGGTCCGAACCGACGCTACCGGAAGATTGGCGTTCACCGACCACACCGCCCGCTGCACTTCATTCACAAAATCATCTGTGCCCGCTCGATCGCTGCGCACCACAAAGGTCACCGAGCGCGCGAAGTCGATTGCTCCGTATCCGCGATAATCGCCCATTTTCGTGGGCCAGTACACAGTGGCCGGCGGCCTCTGATCGATGCCGTCCTGGTGAACGTCTTCTACGACGCCGACAACCTCGTGCCAGACGGCCATCTCGCGAATTCTTTTGCCAATGGCGGCCGAAGGCGTGCCAAACAACTCGCGCGCCAAGCCCGCGGAGAGGATGGCCGCCGGCCGCGGCCCGTACACATCGGTCCAGGTGAACCCGCGTCCCGCAAGTACGATTGTTCCCATGGTGCGAAAGTAATCGGGCGAAGCGTAATTGAACAAGCGCATCGGCGGATTCAGATTCTCGTTATCCTTGCCCTCTGTGTAGACCAGATCCCAATTGGGCTCGATGCCCTCCATGGGCACAGCACTCGCGAACCCAACCGAGCGCACTCCCGGAATCGCCTTCAGTTGATCGGCAATGCTGTTTTGCGTGCGCGCCACCATCTGCGGATCGGCGATCAGAGAGGACGGAATCGAGATGCGCATGGTCTGCAGATCTGCGACGCCCGTGAATCCAGGGTCCACGTTGCACAGGCGCTGGAAGGTGCGAATCATGAGCGTGGCGCTCACCAGCAGCACCAGCGACATGGCCACCTGCGCTACCACCAGCACATCGCGGGAGTGGCGCCGTTCGCGGCTGATGCTGGCCGTTCTGCCGCCTCCGCCAGCCACTGTGTGATTCCGGGCCCGCGCGTACTTCCACACCGGAATCGATCCGAACACCAGCCCGGAAAGCAGCGAAAGCGCCAGCGTGAATCCAAGCGCGCGCGCGTCGAGTGAGATTTCCGCCAGCCGTGGCAGGTTAGCGGGGCTCATCGCCAGCAGCAGCCGCAAGCCTGCGTAGGCAACGCCCACAGCAAAGACGCCTCCAATCAAACTAAGCGACACGCTCTCCAAAAGAAGCTCCCGGGCAATGCGCGCCCATCCAGCGCCCAGCGCGGCCCGGATCGAAAGCTCCAGTTGCCGCTCTTCCGCGCGCACCAGCAGCAGATTGGCAAGATTGGCGCAGGCGATCAGCATCACCAGCGCAATGGTTGCCATCACCACCCACAGCACGCTAGCCACATTGCCGATCACCTCCTGCTTCAAAGGGCAAAGGCTGGGAGTGATTCTCCAGTTCTCATACCAATGCGGATCGGTTCCCGGACCATTCGACCAGGAGTCCATCCACAGCAGTAGCATGCGCGCCACATCGGCATCCGCGCGCTCGATCGTAACGCCCGGCCTGAGCCGGCCAATGCCCTCGAGTCCAAAGCCTGCCAGCATCTGGTGATTGCGGTCGAGCGCCAGCGGAACGAGCAGATCGAAGTTAGAATCCACGATTTTGAATCCACGCGGCATCACGCCGACGATCTGTCTCGCCTCCGAATCCAGCGTGATGGTGCGTCCAATCACCGCGCGGTCTCCGCCAAAGCGCCGCTGCCAATAGCCATAGCTGAGCATCACGGCCCTGGCGCCATGTGGATCCTGATCCGCGTGCGAGAACCAGCGTCCGGCCACCGGCGGTACATACAACGCCTCCAGCACGCCGTCGCTCACCTGCGCGGTATGAACTTCTTCCGGCTGCGCCAGCCCGGTTACGTTAGCGGTGCGCGTCGTCCAGACGCCCAGCGACTGAAATGTCTTGTTCTGCTCGGCAAAAGTGAAATACATTGAGCCCGAGAGTCGCAGGCCAGTGGCGAAACTGGCCAGGCCCGCCGCGCCCGGCGCGTCGAGCCGCAATGCCACCAACTGTTCCGAATCTGGATATGGCAGCGGCTTGAGCAGCACGCCGTTGAGCACGCTGAAGACCGCGGTGTTGGCGCCGATGCCGATCGCAAGCGTGAGGATCGCCGTAACCGCAAACCCCGGCGCTTTTCTCAGCCGCCGCATCGCCAGCCGCAGGTCTGCCGCAATCGACCGCACCGCGGCCCATTGCCACACCTCGCGGCTGCGTTCCTCAAGCAGCGCCACGTTGCCAAAAGCGCGCCGCGCCGTTTGCTCGGCCTGCGCGCGTGGCATGCCTGCTTCCATCAACTCTTCGGTCTTTTCTTCGATATGCTCCCGGATGGAGACGGAGAGATCGTCATAGCGCCGGCGGCGCGACAAGAAGCGTTTCAACCAGAACATGCGCGCCTCCTAGATTTTCGCAACCGCCAGCACCCTGCTGATCCCGGCAGTCATCTGTTCAAAGCTGGATACCTCCTGCTCCAGGTGGCGGAGCCCGGAGCCAGTGAGCTGGTAGATCCGGGTGGGACGCCCTTTGGCCGACGTGCCCATCTCTGATTCCAGCAAGCCCTGCCGCAGCATCCTCTGCAGGGCCGGGTATAGCGAGCCCTCTTCAATCTGGAGCAGATCGTCCGAGACCCGCTGGATGTGCTTCACCAGCGCGTAGCCGTGCATGGGCTTCAGCCGCAGCGACTGCAGGATCATTAGCTCCAGCGCGCCTGGAAAAAGATCGCGACGTTCGGGTTTCTTGACCATTTGAAGAATAGGTTAACTGCAAGATAGCTATTTGTAAAATAGTATTTTTGGATGAATTGCTAACTGGCGCATCACAGCCCGTTCTTAATCCCGCTCTTGCTGCACGGGAGGCGTCGGGCGTACAAGGTATGCCAGCACCCGATGAACCGCAACACTGCCGGAGGTTAGTGCGATGCGCATTGCAAGCGTAGGTCACGCAGTCTTTGCGGCGACTATGATCGGCCTGGGAATCCTGAGCCTGATCCAGGGCAATTTCATTGCGGGATGGGACCCGGTACCCAATGGCGTGCCCGCGCGCGAAGTGCTGGTCTATCTGTGCGCATTGATCTCGCTGGCGTCTGGCCTGGGTCTGCTCTGGCGGCGCACGGCCACTCCCGCTGCCCGCCTGCTGCTCGCAAGTCTGCTGCTTTGGTTTGTGCTCTTCAGAGCGCCCGGCATCTTCCTCGCGCCCAATTTCGGGGCTTTCTGGTCAGCCGTCGATACTGCGGTGATGGTGGCGGCGGCCTGGGTGCTTTACACCTGGTTCGCCGCTGACTGGGACAGGCAGCGCCTCGGTTTCGCCGCAGGGGATTGCGGTCTGCGCATTGCGAGAGTGCTCTACGGCCTCGCCTTGATCTTCTTCGGCGCGGCCCATTTCATCGATCTCAAAGACACCGTCTCACTGGTGCCTGGCTGGCTGCCATGGCACGTGGCCTGGGCCTACTTCACGGGTAGCACCTTCATCGCGGCCGGCGTGGCGTTGCTCGTTGGTATGTGTGCACGGCTGGCAGCCGCGCTCGTGGCATTTCAGATCGGCATGTTCACCCTGCTGGTGTGGATACCCATCGTGGCGGCAGGCTCCAAGGGCCCATTCCAGTGGAGCGAGACCGTACTCTCCTGGACGCTGACTACCTGCGCCTGGGTGGTGGCGGACTCCTACGGCGGCACGCCCTGGCTAGCCGTGGGCAAGCGGTAATCCATTCTCGAATTGCCGAATCACGTTTCCAGCCATGCAGGTCAGGAAACGTGAGTTGGGCTGAGTGCGTCAACCGAAGGCACATCCAGAATCTCGTCCCTCGCGCTCATGCATACACCCTGAATCCCTCCACGTTGATATGGAGGTCTGTACTGCTTACAACCCTGATAGTGTGGCTCCCGCCCGCAAGTTGCTGCACCGAGAAAACAGCCGCGCCAAAGAGAACCGGAAAGTCTTCCAGCGCCAGGGAACTGGTGGCCCGGTGCTCATGATCGACAAAGATATCCACGTCTCCTAGCCCCGTCGTCTTTTCGGCGATGTATTCGATCCCCGTCCCGGTGAACGAAAGCTCAGCCCATGCGCCCTTTGACTGCGCGGCTCGCGGCAGACGATCGTCTTGTTGCTCTTCAATGGTGGTAAATGGAAACCACGCCCCCTTGTAATGGATCTCCGGATCGGAGGCAGCAATCCATCGGCTCGGCGGTAGCGGCTTTTTCCTTAGAATGAGGGGAATGCGCCACATCTTGTAGGGCGAGATGCGAACGTCTTCGAATGGGCATCCCGATGTGAACAGCGACACTTCGACATCGTCTCCGCGGCGCTTCTGAAATCGGGCACAGATGCTGGGACCGTACATGTGCCATACTGGCCCAAGAAAGCTGTCGTCGTGGGTCCCGGCCAGCGTCCACGGCCCCCAGGGATGCGGCGCCTGGTAGAAGTCGTAGCGCATCCTGTTTGGCTCGAACCACTTCGTCATGGTTTCCGTGTTGTACCAGGAGACGAGCAGATAGAGGCCGAGTTCGGAAACAAATGTGATCGGACCCTGCCCGCACTTCGCCGGTCGTTCGAGGATCGGAACAGCCCGCAGGACGTCGTGGCTCCAATTGGATGCGGAGCTTCCGTCATGACCGGAGAGGTATTCCCAGTCGTGGCTGTCAAGGCGAGAGAGAAGTGAGCGTTTCACGCGGGCGAGAATTAGGCTATCACCATCGTTCCAGAACCCATTCGTCGAACAGGCATAGACGTAATTGTTTGCGCCGTCTTGATTTATCTGGCCTCCGTTCCGGCCGTAGTGCACAAAGAACGGCGCGCCGAAATGGCTCCCGGGCCACATGGGATGATCGTAATTTTCGCGCGCGTTGCGTGTCCACGTAAGCCCACGGTCTGTGGATTTGATGAGGCTGGAGTTGACGGCCAGTTGTCTCGTGAGCGGGTCGTGGCTATCGCTGCCGTAGATGTTTCGCGAGACGAATGCGTAAAAAACGCCATCAATGCACTCCTGTCCGCAGGCCTTCCATGTCGCATTGTCGGGTTCCTTTTGGCCTGCTTTGCCATATTCGGCCATCGCGTTCACCTGAGTGCCGATCAGCCCATCGGCAGTTTCGCCGGCAAGCTTGTTGAAAGCGAGATTCATCGGATTCGAGCCAAACCCGCGGCCGTCGCAATTGAATGCGTACAGTGAATTGTCATCGGCCCAGAACGGGTCCCAGGTGTCGCCGTTCGAGTCGTCCCACTTGTTGAGCCGGTGAAGGTCGAGAGCGATATCGGCGATGGCAGGCCGCGGTTCTTCGGCAAAAGCGGTGAGCATCGGGGCGCAATGCTCAGCCACACACGAGCCCACAATCACCCCACTCGCCGCCTTCATGAAGTTCCTGCGTCCGAACCGAACTCTTCCATCCCCCATTGCTGCGTCCCCTGGCCAACGATTTAGCTAAGCACGGAATTGTAATGGATTGAACCCCGGAACGAAGCATTCGTCCGGACATTCGCTAGGGCAATCGTATTTGGATTCTATAGGGGTACCGGCATCGCGCAAACTGTAACCTTGATTTCTGGGGGCGTTGTAACAGGGCACGACTTGAGTCGTGCCGCAGGTGGGACTGCGATCAGACCGGCTTCAGCCGCTGCAAAAGCCCAATGTGCTGCAAAAGCCCAATGTGAGGAGATGCGCATTTGCAGGGGCTAAAGCCCAATCGCTGTTGTTGCCTGATTCGGCACGACTGAAGTCGTGCCCTGTTACAAGACCTCGATTTTGAATGGAAAACACGCCCTGCGGCAACCTGCTCGCAACGACTTTCAAATGCGATTGCCCTGGGACACTCGTCAGCGAGCCTGGAGCGCATTGCCCACATTCCATGCGGTGGCATGCAGCGCCTTTTTCACGTTGTGCAGCGTTCTCGCGAGGCTCTTACCGGTGCCGCTAGCGGCGCTGTTCAGCGCGACTCCTGTGTGGGAGTCCGCCGTATCCAGAGCTGTGTCCGCGGCGCGCAGGCCGGTGGTTGCGCCGCCAACGGCATCGTTTCCACTCAGGATGGCTGCCTCCATCGGTCTCTTGCCGGGATTTGCCCACGCGATGCTCGCGACGGGAAGATCGTCTACGCGAGCAGTGCGCGCAGCAACAAAATCGCTGCGGCTCATTTTCACAGCCAGCGGCCACTCGGGAGAGTCAACCCAGATTGCGCCGTTCATCGGAGCAGACAGCTCGCCCAGATCGACGATCTTCGCGGTCGCCAGAGGTTCCATCGCGCGGCAAATGTCTCCGCCGCAGCCATGCGTGCAAAGGGCATCGCTGAGAAAAGAAGCATGCTTGCCGCGCGAGATCCACACCCGCGGCCCGCGCACTTCGCCATCGACGGCGGCCGCGCGCGCGATCTGACTGGCATCGCAAACCGTGTCCTCGTGGGCCGCCGCGTACCAGTAAAGCGCTTCCCACTTTGAATCGGGGCCGCGTTGCACAAGGGCGGAAACGTGCTCCGTATCCAGGTTGTGACCCATTTCCCCACAGTCGGATCCCCAGAGATGATAGAAGTGCAACTCCACCTCGTTGGCATGGCCCCCGCGTGGAAACGCCTGCCCATAAATGGTGCCGTCCTCGCGCTGAACCACGGGCTGTGCGAGAGATGGAACAAACTGCGCCGGGCGGCCGGCGCAGTCATCGCTGCTCACCATGAAACGCGGCGCGAATTGGGTCAGCAGCGCATTCTCCAGGGCATCGCTCAGGCCGTCGTGGTCCGTGTCCTGCGATGCGCCACGCGCAGTGGCCTGCGCCGGCACAATGGACAGGACGGAGAGCAGCAGAGCCGCAAACAGAAAAGCGCGCATACACCATGCTACGCCCAGGCGTCTCGAATTTGCAGATGGGATCCGGCTCACTTTGTGCGGATGGGTGCAGGGAAAGCGCTGCAGTCAAGCAATCAGTCGTACCGCTCGAACACAATCTGCTTCCTGTGCCAGCCGTAACCTGCCATCAGTTCCCGCACGCCGGAAACCATAAAGTTCAGCCCGCAGATGTAGACATAAATCTCGAACTGCAGGTCGCGCGGAGGAATGGCCGGATCGACAGGAGCTGCGGGCAGCGGCAGGCCCAGCCGCGCGGCGCGCTCTTCCACAATTTTCGCGATGTGCACCTGCACATGGCCGCGCAACCCGGTCCAGCCATCGAGCGCGCGGCTCAGGGTGGGCAGATAGTGGAAGTTGGGCACCCGCCGCTCCAGCGCTTCAAACTCTTCCTGGTAGTAGATGTCGGTTTCGTGGCGCGTGCCGTAAACCAGCCAGATGTCCTTGCCGCCGCTGCGGTCCGGCCCGTCCTCAGGAAACAGCCACTGCGCATAGGCACGCATGGGCGCAACGCCGGTGCCGGTGGCCACCAGGATCGAGTCCGTAACCGGCTCGTGCAGCACAAAATGTCCGTGCGGGCCGTGCACCTGAACCGCGCCACCCTCGGGCAGGTCGGCAAGATAATTCGAGAAGAAGCCGTTCTCCACGCGGTTCACGCACAGGTCAAAGCAGTTGGCGCGGGCCGCCGATGAAATCGAATACGCCCGCGTCTGCTGCTTGCCGTTTCCATCCGCGGCCACGGCGGAAATGAACTGGCCAGCGACATAAGGAAAGCTCTCCATGCCATCGAGCGCGAATTCGAGGTGGTAGCACTGGGCTACTTCGGAGATGCAGATTTTCCGCTCAAGACGTGCAGAATAATGCTCACGTGGCAAAGGCGCTTCTCGCTTCGTTGCAAGATGAGGACCGGATTGCGGCCTGCCGAAATTATATTGCGCCGGAACGCAGCAATATCACGTTACGGAACGCGGCGGCAGAATCGCAAACGCCGGGCCTATCCCAGGAACTATCCCGGATAGGCCCCGGTAATGTAGCCCTCAAGCGCTTGAATGGTGTGTTCCTGCCCGGAGATGACCCACTTCACCAGGTCGCCAATGGAGATCACGCCGACGACCCTGTCGTCTTCCAGCACCGGCAGATGACGGAAGTGGTGTTCGGTCATCATGCTCAGGCACTCGTCCACCGTATGTTGCGGACTGACGAACAGCACCGGGCTGGTCATGATCGCGCGGGCCTGGGTCTCCTTGGAGTGGTGGCCCTTCAGCACACCCTTGCGCGCATAGTCCCGCTCGGAAAGAATGCCGACAAGCCGTTGGTCGGAGCACACCAGCAGGGCGCCAATGTCATGGCGGGCCATCAGCTCGAGCGCGTCGTAAACCGACTGCTCCGGAGTGATGGACAGAATCGGTATCTCACCCTTGTGCTTCAGCACCAATCCAATGGTGTCGGTAATCTTCATCGGAGCCTCCTGATCTCGGGCCGCCGGGGAGCGAGCGATTTCCCCGGATGGGAGAGCAGTATAGCTCGATTTGTACACGGGCGTCTCCTGAAACCGAGCCGGCTCAGCCCGCCATCGCCACACTGGCCCTGAAACCGGCTCCGGCGACAGCCCCGGCCGGCCGCGCCGGAGCCGAAGCGGGAAAAGACGATCCATGCTCCGGAACGACGTGTTATCTGGCCAGTACCAGCCAGCCCCGATCAGCTCACGCCCGTTTCAGATCCGGCCAGTTCCAGCGATTTATTGCCCGGCTCCGCCCGCGGGCGTCAAGTAGATCGCCTCTCCGCCGGCCGGTCCCAGTGGAAGGTCGATAACGCTGGTGCTGGTGACCTTGCGATGCGTGATCCCGACATGCGTCGCAGTGTGCACAGAAGCATCGTCGGAATAGATCGTGGCGTCGTAAGTGGCGCCGGCTTTCAGAAACTTCATGGGCAGGTGCAGGTTCACGCCGGCGCTGTCTCCAATTGCGCCCACATACCAATCGTCTCCGCTGCGTCGCGCAATCACCGCATACTTGCCGATCTCGCCCAACGGCACACGCGTTTCGTCCCACACGGTCGGCAAATGGGTAAACCAGCCAATCTCCGGCTCGCCATGAAAATCGGATGGCCGGTCGTACCAGAAGATCCACTGCAACGGGCTGTAAGAGATGATCGACATGGCAAGTTGATGCGCATGGGTGTTCGTGAGGCGGCGGTCGTAGTAGCAGATCGTGTAGTCGGCCGAACCCGCCAGGTAGCGCGTAAAGGGAATGGTGGCGTTGTGCTCCGGCGTGGGAAAGTGCTCGTTGCCGCGAATACCCTCCACCGTAAGCAGATTGGGATAGGTCCGCGTGTACCCGGTGGTGCGATAGGAATCGTGAATATCGAGCATCAAATGGTACTCGGCCGCCTTCCGTATGGTCTCTGTAATCCACTCGGTATTCTGCTGACTTCCTACCGTCACAAATCCGATCTTGACCCCCGCCAGACCCCACTTCTCGTAAAGCGGAAACAGAATGTCGCGCTGCCTTTCAGCCTGCTTGTGATCGATGTACACCCAGACGCCCACTCCGTGTTGTTTGCCGTAGCGCACAACGTCCTGAATATTCAGCGGAGGCGCGGGCTGGCCTCGTTTATCGGTGGTCCGCTCGTGCGTCGCATCCCCGGTTTCGTAATCTTCCGAGCCGTACCATCCGGCATCGAAGCCGATGTAAGGAATGTGGTGAGCCGATGCAAAATCGATCAGGGTGCGCGCGCCGGCTGTGGAAAGCGTCACTTCGCGCATGGCCGTGCCGGGCTTGATCCAGGACGGGTTGGCGATGGCATCCCTGGCGTTCAGATCGAGTTCCAGATAATCGTGTTCGAGCAGCTCGCCCGGCGTGCTGGCAAACATCAGCAGCCGCCATGGCGTAAATCCACCCGCGGGCAAGGTTCCCGGGCCGCCAAGCTCCGCAATCAGCGTGTCCTCGCTTCCCGGTTCGGCGCCAACCGTCATCTGCGGGAACGTCACATTGGCGGCTTCAAGAATGGCGGCATAAGTGCCATCCGCCAGCGTGACCGTAAGCGGCGTCTGGCAGTGCGGCGCGATCTTCGAGATGGCGTTGAGCGAATACTTGCCCTCTGTGCCGTGCTCCTCATAGCCGAAGCTTTTGGCCGGCCAGTGAAAATCGGTCAGCTCCTTTGAAACATTCATCGGCTCCTCAGCGCCGTAGCGCAGCGCCACTCCTTCGTCATAGGCGCGGAACTCGACGGCAAGGCTGTGCCCGTCGGGGCCGGCCAGTTTCACCGTAAGCTCGTTGTACACGTTCGGCATCCTGTCGCGATCGCCGTAGAGCGGCTTCCAGTATTCGCTGTGATGCGTCCTTGCGCTGGATGCGATGGTGAATCCCTGCACCCAGTCTGGCTCAAATCCAAGGCGCGAAGGTAACAGAACCGGCTCTTCTCCACGGTTCACCGAATAGCTGAGCGAGCCCGACGCATCCAGATCCACATGGAGCGTCAGCACGCCTCGTGGGGATTTCAGAACCAGGGATTGGGTTTTCGCAAACAGGGCGGTCGAACCGCAGAAGAAAATGCAGGCGGCGGCGAGCGCGAACGAAGCAAAGCGGATGAGTGCGGAACAAGGCGCTTCGAGAAGTGTGCGTCTGTACCTGTTCATGGATGAATCCCTTCTATGAAAAGTTGTTGCCAATGAGGCAGTGCTTTGCCGTGGACGATCTCTGGCGAGAACCGGGCCGGATGAGACGAGCCCGGACCACCTCATCGGCACAGCCAGTTTCGGCAGACATCCTCGTCGATCCCGTGGCGGATTCACGACGCGCTCACCCAGTATCGAGCCGCAGCATCTTCCTGAGGAAGATGCTGCCCTGCTCGATGCCGGAATGAACACATGAATTGTGGACTCGCCTTAGAAGGTGAGGCGCGCCGTGAACTGCACCTGGCGTGGCGTGTTGGCAGAGTTGGATACGCCTCCGGGAGCGATTGCCTCCGTGCCGTCCAGGATATTCGGGTTGTTGTATCCCTGAACGTTCAGAGCGTTAAAAGCATCCATGTTGAATCTCAGATTCACGGTCTCGGTGATGGGAAACACCTTGAAAATCGACAAGTCAACCGTATAGTTAATCGGCCCGTTGAGGAAGGTTTTCGAGAACGGGTAGGAGCCGGTGGTGCCGGGAGAATAAGCGACGGTGGCTGGAGTACCGCCATTCAAATTGGGCGCAGTCACCTGCACATTATTGGTTCCATAGTTGGCGGTACCAGGAGTATTGTCTACCGGCGTCTGGAACGGCACCCAGCCGGAAGGAAGCCCGGAGACGCACGCGCTTGTGCAGTCCACATCGGCATTGACGGTGGGCGCCAGGTAGCCGTTGAACCACTCTCTGGACGGATGACATACACCGCTGCGGCAGTCGGTGATCTTAGCGCCGCCTTTGTAGACCTTCAGCGGATGGGTTGGACCCCAGTTGATGGCTGGATTCACCGAGCTGGTGTGTAGCTGCAGCGAAAAATCCTGTGTCACGATGTTGCCGTCGCCGGCCAGTTGGAAGCCGCCGACCACCTCGTTCAGAAAACGGCTGGAGTTGCCAAGGAATCGCTTTCCTCTGCCGAAAGGCAGATCGACGATTCCATTGAACGTGATGTGGTGCAGCGGGATCGCGTTGTCCAGGACATATTGCTCGTAGTGGGCCAGAGCCTTGTAGTCGGAGTAAGGCGCAATGCCGGCCGGACGAGCCGGAGGCAGGATGGGAGCAACCACGTCGCCAAAGGGCGAAGTCATGGTTCCCGCAATCGGGGCGCCATTCGCGCCCAGATACGAGGCCGCCGTATACACCAGGCCATCGCGGGAAGAGTTTCCGCCGAGCCGCATCGGCTTGGACCACGCATAGCTGATCTGGTAGGCAATGCCGTGATGGAACAGTCTCTGGTAGTTGACCTCCAGCGAGTTGTCGTTCGACCACCCGTCTTTGGCCTGCCACAGAAGACTGCCACCATATTTCGTCTGGTCATAAGGACCCAGAGCCGTGGAGGCGTAAGTATTTTGCTGCGAAGTGCCGATGACAGAGGCGCCTCCGTTCGGCGGCACGATTCCGGTTTCCATCTCCCAGGTATAGTTCGAGGGATGGTTATTCAGGTAATAAGGATGATCCAGGTTCGCCGCGTGAGCCCAGGTCCAACTGACGCGAAGCGCGGAGTTGCCCTTGAGCGGCTGTTCGACAGTAGCATTCATCTCGGTAACGAAGGTGGGCGCGTAGTTCGGGGCGAAGACCCACGGGCTCGCTCCCGGCAGAATGGAGTTGGTGGAAGAGGTGTTCACCACCCCGCTGCTGTTGGTCCCCATGAACACCTGCTGCTGCGACCGCAGCAGGTAGTTGGACAATCCATCGGGAGACTGCGCGGGGCTGGTATAGCTCTGTGAATAGCTATCTTCAAACGGCTGGTTTTGCAAAAGATTCTTCAGGCTGTTGCGGGCAGGAATCGGAAATGTATAGCGGCCATAAGCGCCGCGGATCACGGTGCCGTGTTTGTCGCCGAACGGGGTGTAGGCCAGGCCGATGCGCGGGCTGAAGTTGAGGTTGTAGCTCTTGATCAGCGCGCTCGGATACCCGGCCTGCTGAGCCGTCTCGAATATCACTCCGATGTTTTCCAGGTTGGTAATGATGGCCTGCGTCGTATATCCCTTGGCAATCAGGGCAGCCGGCGTTGAGGCCAGCACCTCGGCATCGGTTTTCAGGTCAAGGCCGTTCTGCAGATTGTCTTTTACCCACATGGCCGGATGAGCCTCGTAGCGCAGGCCGATGTTGGCCGTCAGGTTCCGGCTCACGTGGTAGTTGTCCTGGAAGTAGGCGTCGAACTCCATGTCGTGAAAGTGCGTATACGGCGGGTTGAGCACCGCTCCATAGCTGGAAGCGGCGCCGAGAAACATGTCGGCCTCCGCATAGCCCGTATTGGGTGTTGCGGTGTAATTGGTGCCGGAAGTCGGGTCTTCCAGCGCGGTTGCATAGGCGCCGAAGCCGATCGAGTCGGGTGACTCATCGGGCAATGTGCCAAACCGTTCATGCCGGTAGCGGCCGCCAAACTGCATCTGGTGGCGTCCCACGGTCTTGGTCAGGTTCTCGTCCAGATTGGTCACGATCTGGCTCATCCCGTAAATGAACTGCGTGCCGGGAAACGTGCCGATGGGCAATGAAAACGATGGAAAGCCGACTTCTCCAAAGTTATTGGGCGTTCCCAGCTTCTGCTCAAAGTTGGTCAGGGGCGAGCCGCCCGCAAAGTTGCGCTGGGTATACCACTGCTGGCTCAGAACCGTCTCTGAGAAGAACGTGGGCGAAAAGACGTGCGTAAACCCGATTCCGGCGCCCACAGTATCGGCCGGAGTGGAGGTAAGGCCGCTGGCGGCGGCGGGAAATCCGTCGGCCGCAAGCGTGGCCGGAGAGCTGCTTTGGCGCAGGGTGATCTGCGTAAGAAAGTTATCAGTGAACTTGATGTATCCGCGATTGTTGTCGTTAAAAGTGTGATCCAGGCGGAAGGTAATTGTCGGAATGATCACGTTATTGGGGGCGGTTGCGATCAGATTGCTCGCAACCAGAGGATTGTCAGCCGAGGTCGGCGGCGGCGTAAGGTCGAAAAGCACCTTGGAAGTCGGCGCGATGCGGGTAGCCGGAATCTGGTTATTTGCGAAGGCCGTCCGCGACCAGTTGGCAGCCGCCGATTGCGTGGTCATGGGATCGTAGAGCTGTTGCAGCACGCCCGAGCTGTTGACCAGACCGCTAAAGTCGCCTCCGCGCATGGCCGTCGTCGGCACCGACATCGGATCCGAGCCGGTCTGTTCCAGCGAGTACCGCTCGTAAGCGAAGAACCAGAAGGACTTGTCTTTGCCGTGATAGAGGTGCGGCAGAATGATAGGACCGCCGGCCGAGGCGCCAAACTCGTTGCGCACCAAGTGCGGCGCGGCGAAGTTTGAGGGGTTCTGCCTGCCCTTTGCAATGCCGATGGCATTGTTGCGCGCCGTCTCAAAAAACGAGCCATGCAGGCTGTTGGTCCCGGATTTGGTGGTGATGACGGCCGTGGCCGGAGTCGCGTACAGCGCGCTGGTATTGGTCGTTTCCGTCCGCACCTCCTGCACCGAATCCGGATCGGGCAGGCTGGCCTGGGTCAGCGATCCCAACTGGCGGTTGGTGAGAGAAACTCCGTCCGCAACATATTCCAGGGCCTGGTTCAACAGGCCGTTGGCTCTCTGGCCCGAAGCCTCCAGACCCGGCGTGGTCTCGCCCACCAGGGTGTAGAGCGTGCGCCCGTTCATGGGCAACTGATTGATTCTGGCGTTTTCCAGCGTTGAAGAAATGGTGCCGTTGTCGGTGGTGGTCAGCTGAACCGTGTTCGCATTCACTTCCACCTGCTGCGTGACTTCGCCCGCGGTCAGAATCGCGTTGATGGCCCGGTTCTGGTCCACCAGAACATCCACCGTGGAGATCTGCGTCTTGAATCCAGGCGCGGAAATGGTGACGACATAAACGCCCGTGAACAGAGAAGGCACCTGATACAAGCCCGCACTGTTGGATATGGTGTTGAAGGCTACGTTGGTGCTCTTCTGGACCACGTGAATCGAAGCCCCGGCAATGACCGCGCCGGTGGAATCGGTAATCGTGCCCTGGATGGATCCCGCGCCGCTCTGGGCAAATGTGCTTGCGCAGCAAGCTAGAAATCCGAGCAGCACGATCAGAATGGCTGAGCCCCGTTTGGAACAACTGCGCGTCAGACAACTGGTGAACGTTTTCATTTGAACGCTTCCTCCCTCAATCACTTCAGTTTTTGCACTTCTGTTTTTTGCACTGCGTTTTTGCTTGGTTGCCGATTTTTGCCTTCCCGACATCCAGACCCCGCCACAGGCCGCCTCCGCGACTTACCCGAATCCGCGCCCTGCACTCTGTCCGGACCTTACAGACCCCAGCTCTTCACCTTTTTCGGGACGATTCGGTGGGCTCAAGACGCTGGCGCCTTCGTTCTGTTCCAGGCAGACCCCAGAGGACCGCAGTGGATCGTGAAGGCCGGCCGAATTCCAGAGCGCTGAATCCCCGGTATTTGAAGACAATGGAGAATCGCTCCGTGAAGCGGCGCTGGCAAGTCAATTTACGGTGCTACCCACTGTGTGGAGTCGGCGCACCCCGGGGTGGTGTTGGCTGGAGCGGCCGCCACAGGTGCGAATTGCTCTAAATCGGACACTCGGGCCGCAAAATCTGGGCCGCAGGTCTTTGGCGCGCGTCCTTTTTAGTTCATATAAACAAAATAAAATGAACAACTTGCTTCTATTTTATCTCAAAAGAGAACCGAGGACAGCGGGCGGTGGCGGAACCGGGTAAAATTGGAACGGATTAGGCCAGCTCTTAACTGTCATGGCAGAAAACACCCACAGAAGTGGCCCGTGTCAGGCTTTGCTGCACAGCGATTGGGAGTGGAAGAATAGGCGCCGATGTCACTTTTGACTCCAATCGAAAAGGCATCACCCGAGGCGGACGCATGCTGGGCCCTGGTCGAACGCCTGGCTGCCAGTTCGCACCTGCGGCGGGCGCCGCGGCTGCGTGAATTCCTGTTCTACGTCTCCCGCCGTTCGCTCCGGGAGGGCTGTCAGCAGGTCCACGAGCAGGAAATCGGCGTGGAAGTATTCGGCCGTCCCGATACCTACGACACCGGCATCGACAATATTGTTCGCGCCAATGCCACCGAGCTACGCAAGCGGATTGAGGCCTACTTTGAAACCGAAGGCGCTTCCGAACCGGTGCGGATGGAGATTCCGCGCGGCAGCTACGTTCCCGTCTTCAGTTTGTACAGCCCCGATCCTGAGCCGGTAATTGAGCCCGCGGCTCCGGCGTCGATTGCTCCGCCGGAGCCTGCTGCGGCAGTTCAGGACCGGCGGAGCGGCTTGCTCCGGTCTGGCTGGGAGATTGCCGGCGGACTGATCCTGGCGCTTGCCCTTGCCGGCTGCGTCGCGTTGTGGATCCAGAACCGCTCCATGAACCGCATGTTGTATCCGTGGAAGTCCATGCCCACGGTGGGGGCGCTCTGGTCCGGTTTTTTCGACTCCGGACGCAGCACGGATATTGTGATGGAGGACGACTCCTACCTGCTGGTCCAGAACCTCGGCAAGGAGACTTTCACGTTCAATGACTACCTCACCCGCAACTATATGGTCATTCTGCGCAGCCAGAACTTCAGCCCTGAGATACACAGCGCCCAGGCACTGATTGCCGGCAAGACGCTTGCGCGGGCAGGCGAGGTAAGGCTGGTCGGAAAGATACAGGCGTTGAATCCTGCCGGCCGCAATCTTCATGTGTTCAACGCCCGGGAGTACGGCCCGGACCTGCTAACCAGAGACAACCTCATTCTGTTCGGCAGCCCCACCTCGAACCCCTGGACCGGGCTCTTCCAGAGCCGGCTCAACTTTACAGAAGAGGCCAACAGCGATCGCCAGAGTTCGGTGACCAACCATGCGCCCGAAGCCGGCGAACAGGCCGTTTACACGCCCACCGACACGGTAGCCTACGCGGTGGTCGCCTACCTGCCCAAAGCCGACCAGAGCGGCAATATTCTGCTCATCGAGGGAACCTCGTCAGAGGCTACCGAGGCCGGCGGAGATTTTCTGCTCTCGGAAGATCAACTGTCGGCGTTTCAGAAAAAGCTGCACGTCGACAAGCTCCCGTATTTCGAAGCGCTGCTCCGGGTGACCCACGTTACAGGAACCCCCATTACCGAGATGATCGAAGCCTACCGGACGCACCGTCCATAAAATAGCGTGGTATTCAAGCCGTGAGCTACAGGCTCTAAGCTTCGCTCCTGCCCTAAAAAGCTCCGGCGATATACGCCTCGGCTGCGGCGCTCTTCTCGGCGGCCTTTTCTGTCTTTTCCGCTGACTCGGCCAGAACAACGGGCGAGAGTGTCAGCACCGGGCAGGTGGCCTGCGCGAGCACCTTGTATACCACTCCATGGCGGGTGACCGCCGCAAAGGCGGATGCGCCCTGCGCGCCCAGGACGATCAGGTCGGCCTGCTGCACGCGGCTCTGGTAGAGCAGCTCTTCGGTCGGATCGCCCGGCACCACGACGGTCCGCACCGAAATCCCTTCGCGCTGTTTTTCAGGAACCAGCGCGAGCATCTGCGCCTCCACATCATCGAGCGAGTGGCCGGCCAGAAGCTCGGCGCGATCCTGCGGCCGGATAACGTGCTGCAGGATCAGCCGCGCCTCGTGCTGCGCGGCCACCTCGGCGGCAAAAGCTGCCACCACGGCGCTTGACTCAAGCAGACTGGCGGCGCAGAGAATCGTGCGCGTTGCGAAGTTGCGATAGCTGCCTTCCACTACCTGCGGACCCACGATGAACACCGGCAATGTGGCGTTGCGCAGCACGGCCTCCGCCACGGAACCAACCAGCAGCTTGCTGATGGGGCCGGGCGAGCGGGTGCCCATTACGATGCGGTCCACCTCGCGCTCGCGGGTAAAGCTTAATATCTGATCGGCGGGCAGCCCAGGGCGCACGGCCAACTCGCAGTGGACACCGGCCGCGCGCGCCCGCTCGGCCAGCGGCTCGAGGTGCTCTTTCTCAATGCGCGCCGCGGCGTCGTAATCGTAGTAGCTGACGCCTTCGGTATTCTCCGCAGTGACAATCAGCGTGTCAAAGGCATGCAGAAGGATCAGGTCTGCGCCGAACTCCCCGGCCTGCGCCAGCGCGAAGGCGAAGGTCTTCTCGTCGGGTGGAATTTCCGTGGCAAAGAGGATGGTGGAGGGTTTGCTCCAGCCCGGCTTCAAGGTAATTGCCATGGCGAACCTTCCTTGGTGCTTTCTTCAATCTGGCGGCACCGGCAACAGTTTGCGGGGATGCGGCGCACCGGAAACGGTGATTTATCTCACTTGGCGCCGTGTGTATGTCTCGCTTCGATTGCGCTCTGGATCTTGCTGCCCGGCGCTCACATTGTTAAAGACGCTTCAGATGGTCAGAATGTTGGAGGCAGACGAACGTTTCCACAAATGCGATCCATTTCTTCACCGCAGAGTCCCCCGATCCAGACATTCCGGAATATAGATGCCGCGATTCGTGAGCGCGTTCACAGGTCGCCCTGTTCACAGGCTCCTCATTGTGTTCCGGATTCAGTCTTTTTGTCCAGCAAATCGAGCCGCCGGTTGACGAGAGTCCCGCGGTTGACCGCCGGCACCATGTCGATACCAGGCCCGGAGAGCCGAACACAGGTAAGGGGGATGGACAAACGGAATACGGGTTCGCTTTGCTGAACCGGCATTGAGGCTGGACAATCAAGGCTGGACAATCAAGACGGGACGATCGGGGCTGGACCATTCCTGGAAAAACCGGGACGCTGGAAGACCAGGGCTGTTGAAGACCGAAACATCAAGAAAGGAAAGATGGCGGCGGAGATGCGGATCGGGATCATCGGCGGAGGCATTGCCGGGCTGGCGGCTGCCTGGGAGCTGGAAAAGGCGCGCGCGGCGGGAGAAGCGGTGAGCTACACGCTTTTCGAAGCCGGTTCGCGGCTGGGCGGCTCCATCGCGTCAGAGGTGGTGAACGGCACGCTGCTGGAGCGGGGCCCCGACTCATTTCTTACCGAAAAACCGGCCGCCGCCGAGCTGTGCCGCGAGCTGGGCCTTGACGGGGAGCTTATTCCTTCGAACGACGCAGGGCGCAGGACCTGCATCGTGGTGCGCAACCGGCTGGTGCCGCTGCCGGACGGACTGATGTTTCTGGTGCCAACCCGGCTGATTCCCACCGCGTTGACGCCGCTGTTCAGCCTGCGCAGCAAGATCCGCATGGGACTGGAGTTGCTGCATCGGCCACGGCCAGCGGCGGCCGATGAGTCAGTAGCCGCGCTGGTTGAGCGGCATTACGGAGCCGAGGCGGTCGACCGGCTGGCCGATCCGCTGCTGAGCGGCATCTACGGCGGCGAGGCCGCTGAGCTGAGCGCGCAGGCGGTGCTGCCGCGGCTGGTGGAGATGGAGCGCAAGCACGGCTCGCTCACCCGCGGCATGCTGGCGGCGCGCAGGCAGATACACGCGCGCGCCCAGACGGCGAACCAGGCGGCGAAGAGCGTTCCACCGGCAATCTTTACGTCGCTGCGCGGTGGCATGCAGCAGATGGTAGATGCGATCGCGGCGCGGCTCGATACTGCATCGCTCCGGCTGAACGCGCCGGTGAGCGGCCTTGGCAGGACGAATGACGGATGGCAGGTGGAAGCGGGCGGGGCTGTCTACGGATTCGACGCTGTGATTGTGGCCTCGCAGGCGTGGGCGGCGGGCGCGCTGCTCGGCCAGGTGGACGTGGAGCTGGCGGCGGACCTGGCGGCAATTCCTTACTCATCTTCCATCACCGTGAACCTGGTCTACGACGAGGCCCGCATGGGCGCGCTGCCGGAGGGATTCGGCTTCCTGGTTCCGGCCAGCGAGGGCCGCGCCATGCTGGCCTGCACCTTTGTGCATCGCAAGTTCCTGGGCCGCACGGCGCCGGGCAAAGCGGTTCTGCGCGCGTTTCTGGGTGGCACGCGAAATGAGGCGCTGCTGGCCGAGTCCGATGCCGCGCTGATCGCGATGGTGCGCCGCGAGCTAAGCGAGATTCTGGGGAGCAAAGTTCTGCCCCCCGCGCTCGAGCCCGAGCAGACGCAGATTACGCGCTGGCGGCGCGCCATGGCGCAGTATTCGGTTGGCCACCGGGAGCGGATGGCGCGTATTGCCGCCCATGTGGCGGCGCTGCCCGGACTGCGGCTGGCCGGCAACGCCTATGACGGCATTGGGATTCCGGACTGTGTCCGGCTGGGACGGCAGGCGGCACGGGAGCTGGTTGCGCGGGGCGCAAAAGCTGCCGCCCCGGTTACCTGACCGCCGCGCCTGTTCGTATACTTGGCTTAAGAGATGACCGCCTGGCCCAATACGTTTCTGGCCACCATTCTGGCCTCGACGCGGAACACCGTAGCCGCTGCCAAGACGCGTGTGCCGCTGGCCGAGCTGGAGCGGCGCTGCCTCGGGAACCATCCGCGCGGATGGGCAGCGGCACTGCGCAGCCAGGCCGCAGTTGGTCCCGCGGTCATTGCCGAGATCAAGAAGGCTTCACCGTCGAAGGGATTGATTCGCGAGGACTTTGACCCCGCATGGCTGGCGCGGCGCTATCGTGCAGGCGGCGCCGCGGCGCTCTCCGTGCTCACCGACGAGCCGTATTTTCAGGGCAGCCTGCGTAATCTTGAACTGGCCTCGGCGGCGGCGCCGCTGCCCTGCCTGCGCAAGGACTTCATGATCGACGAGTACCAGATCGTGGAGGCCCGCGCGCATCGTGCAGACGCGATCCTGCTGATTGCAGCGGCGCTTACAAATGAAGACATGCGCCATCTGGCCCAGGTAGCCAGCGGCTTTTCGCTCGACGTGCTGGTGGAGGTGCACACCGCCGACGAGCTGAAGCGGGTGCTGGATGCGCTGGGCGAAACCGGTGCCAGCGCCATCGGCGTGAACAACCGCGACCTGAAGAGCTTTGCAGTGAGCCTGGAAACGTCGCTCGCGCTGATTGAGCAAATTCCGGCCAGCGTGGTGCGCGTGACCGAGAGCGGCATTTTTACCGCGCAGGATATCGGCCGGCTGCGGCAGGCCGGCTTTGACGCCTTCCTTATCGGCGAAAGCCTGATGCGGCAGCCCGATCCGGGTGCGGCGCTCGAAGCGCTGCTGGCGCAGGCCGCCGTGGGATTGTGAGCGCGCGATGAGCCTGTGGGTCAAAATCTGCGCCAACACTTCGCTCGAAGATGCGCGGCTGGTTGCCGATGCCGGCGCCGACGCGGCGGGATTTGTGTTTGCGCCCAGTCCGCGGCGCGTGACCGCGGCGCAGGCGGCGGCGATTGTTCCGCATCTGCCGCCGGAGCTTGAAAAGATCGGCGTATTCGTCGACGCATCGTTCGATGAGATTGCGGATACGGTCGAGACAGCCGGGCTGACCGGCGTGCAACTCCATTTCAATGCCGCGGCGGAGCTTCCCGCACAGCTCCGCGCACGTTTTGGCCCGTCGTTCCGTATCCTTCGTGTGGTCCATTTCGACGCAGAGCTGGCGGCGGAACAAATGCGCCGGGTGTCAGGGCACGACTTCAGTCGTGCCGAAAGCGCGGCAAATCGGGAGTGGGCTTTAGCCCCTGAGGCAAATCTTCAGGACTCCAATGTCGATGCCATCCTCGTCGACTCGCGGACAGCGACGGCTGTGGGCGGGACGGGGAAGACGTTTGATTGGGCCACTGCAAGCAAGACCCTCTTCCAAAACGCGGGAGTGCGGAGGCACCTCATTGCGGCGGGCGGGCTGACGCCGGACAACGTGGCTGAGGCGATCGCGACGCTGCGGCCGTGGGGCGTGGATGCTGTGAGCGGCGTGGAAGCCTCGCCAGGCCGCAAGGATCCGGCCAAGTTACAGGCATTTGTGGCCCGCACCCGTGCCGCAATCCGCGGCTAATTACCATGCGAAGGTTCCACTGCGCGCGCAACCAGGACCGTCACATTCAGTCCCAGGCGCGTCACATTCTGTGATGCTGGTTCGTCATCTATTCGGGTTGTGGGAGTTGCGTAATAGAGAAGGGCCACAGCTCGCAATGCACGAGCCAGATTACGGAGGTTTATCAATGGACGCCTTTCTTTCCCCTGTCGAGAAGCCGCACGGGTTGATCAAGAAGCTCATCTACGCGGTGGCGCGCCGGAAGTTCGGCAAAGTTCCCACTCCGGTAAAAGTGGTGTATGCACGCATGCCGGTTGCATTCGGCCTGTTCGTTTCCAAGATACCCAGGCTCGACAAAAAGCTGGAGTTGCCGCCGGAAACGCAGATGCTGATTCGCGAACGCGTGGCGCGGCTCAACGTGTGCCTGTTTTGCATCGATATCGGCCGCTTCTTTGCAATCCAGCAGAAGATGAACGAGGCCAAATTCGACGCGATGGATGAGTACGCCGCCAGCTCGCTGTTCAGCAACGCCGAGCGCGCGGCGCTGGACTATGTGACCGAGCTGACCAGGGACCGGTCCGTGAAGCCGGACACCTTTGCCCGGCTGGCGCGGCACTACTCCGAGCGAGCCATCTGCGAAATTGTGTGGCTGGTGGCCAGCGAGCACATGTACAACATCACCAACATCGGGTTGAACATCCACTCGGACATGTTGTGCGATATCGCGAAGCGGAAAGGGTGAGGAGGCAGGAGGCAGACGAATGGCAACCTGCGCACTGCCTGGTTTTATGCGGCGGAAAGCGGATGTAGGTCTCGGCCAGCAGGCCATGACCGATGCCTGTACACTGAAGAGTTATCGCGATCTGCGCAGGAGTCGTCATGGCATCGGTCATTCTTCCGGCAATTCCATCTGAATCGCGTCCAGGGCGGTTTGGCATCTATGGCGGTCGCTATGTGCCGGAGACCCTTATGGCGGCGCTGGTGGAACTGGAGCGCGAATACGAGATCGCCAAAGCCGACGCTGCTTTCCAGGCCGAGCTTACGTCGCTGCTTACCGATTACGCCGGCCGGCCAACGCCGCTTTACTTTGCCAGGCGGCTGACCGAGGCGCTGGGCGGGGCAAAGATTTATCTCAAGCGCGAAGACCTGCTGCACACCGGCGCGCACAAGATCAATAACGCTCTGGGCCAGGGACTGCTGGCCAAACGCATGGGCAAAAAGCGCATTATCGCCGAAACCGGCGCGGGACAGCACGGCGTGGCCACCGCGACCGTGTGCGCGCTGCTGGGCATGGAGTGCGTGGTCTACATGGGCGAGGTGGACATGGCGCGGCAGGAGCTGAACGTGATGCGCATGCGGCTGCTGGGCGCCGAGGTGCGCGGCGTTGCTTCGGGATCGAAGACGCTGAAAGACGCCATCAGCGAGGCCATGCGCGACTGGGTCACCAACGTCCGTACCACCTATTACCTGCTGGGCAGCGCGCTGGGGGCCCATCCTTATCCGACCATGGTGCGCGACTTCCATCGCGTCATCAGCCGGGAGATGAAGGAACAGATTCTCGAAAAGGAAGGCCGGCTGCCGGACGCGGTGATCGCCTGCGTGGGCGGCGGATCGAACGCCATCGGCGCGTTTTACGAGTTCATTCCGGACCGGCGGGTGCGACTGATCGGCGTGGAGGCGGGTGGCAACGGCAGCGAACTCGGCCAGCATGCGGCACGTTTCCAGGGCGGCGTTCCGGGCGTGCTGCAGGGCACGTTCTCTTACGTGCTGCAGGATGAAAACGGGCAGATCGCGGCGACGCATTCGGTTTCGGCCGGTCTGGACTACGCATCCATTGGTCCCGAACATGCCGCGCTGCACGACTCCGGGCGCGCCGAGTATGTTTCGCAGGACGACGCGGCGGCGCTGGACGCGGTGGTGAAGCTGGCGCGCACCGAGGGAATTCTGCCTGCACTGGAAAGCGCGCACGCGGTGGCCGAGGCCATCCGCATGGCTCCATCGCTGCCCGCGCATGACATACTGGTGGTGAACCTTTCCGGACGCGGCGACAAGGATATGGGCATCCTGGCCCGCGAGCTGAAGTTATAAGGCTTACCACATATTGCGATGGCGATTCGTTTCCAGCACAAACCCGGCCTCGTCGTGTACATCACGGCTGGCGACCCGTCGATTGAGGTCACGCGCGAGATTGCACTCGCGGCGATTGACGCTGGTGCGGATGTCATCGAGCTGGGTGTGCCGTTCAGCGATCCGCTGGCGGACGGTCCGGTAATTCAGCGAGCCAGCGAACGGGCGTTGGCGCGCAGCGTGAGCCTGAAGGACGTTCTGGGGCTGGCCGGCGAGATTCGCTCCGCACGGCCGGATGCCGGACTCGTCCTCTTCAGCTATCTCAATCCCATGCTGCGCTACGGCCTGGGCAAATTTGCCGATGACGCCGCGGCCGCCGGCGTGGATGGCGTGCTGGCCATCGACATGATTGTGGAAGAGGCCGCGGAATATTTAGCGGAGCTTGCCCGCGTGCGCCTGGCGCCTGTTTTTCTGGCCGCGCCCACCAGTCCCGACGAGCGGCTGGAGGCGATTGCCCAACATTCCCAGGGATTTATCTACGCCATCTCACGCACCGGCATTACCGGCAAACAGCAGACCCTGACGGCCGACGCCTCGGCGCTGGTGGCGCGCATCCGGCGATGGACCCGGCTGCCGGTAGCCGTGGGGTTCGGCATCTCCAACGCGGATCACGTCGCCCAGGTGGCGGAGTTCGCGGATGCCGCGGTTGTCGGCAGCGCGATTGTCGAGCTGATCGAACGCTCGACTCCCGAATCAGCGCCCGGCGCGGTGGCCCGATTTATCAGGGGCCTGCGCATGCCCGAGACAGCGCTGGCCCGGTAAAATCCCATGCAGCGGCGGACTTGCGCCCCGCACCATCAGGATCCAACTCAATCTCCGGCCTGCCTGCGTCCCTGATGCGGGACCGGACACAAGGATTGCAATGACCATCGAAGAACTGCGAATTCGCATCGATGAACTGGACCGCGAGCTGGTTGAGCTGCTCAGCGAGCGGGCCCGTGCCGCGCAGATGATCGGCCACCTGAAGGCCGCCACTTCGCTCCCGGTGTATGAGCCGAACCGCGAAAAGATCATCTACGCCAACGTGCGCGAGGCCAACAAAGGCCCGCTGCCGGACATCGAGCTGACGCATATCTACGAACGCATCATCGACGTCATGCGGTCCCTGCAGAAGAACGAGTTGGCCTCGGAGAGGAACGCCCGGCAACAACCGGGCCATGCCGCGGGCGCTGCGCCGCCCGAGACAGGTAAGTTGAAATGATAGTCGCAATGCAGGAAGATGCAACCGAAGAACAGATTGATGCCGTTATCGACGTGATGCTCGATTCCGGAGTGAACGTACACCGCACCACCGGCGCGATGCAGACCATTCTGGCCGCCGTGGGCCCCACCGCAGGCCTTGACCTGAGCAAGTTCGAGGTGCTGCCGGGCGTGCTCAACGTGCACCGCATCAGCTCGCCGTACAAGCTGGCCGGGCGCGCCTTTCGTCCCGACGGCACGGTGGTCCAGTTTCCCAACGGCGCCGTCATCGGCGGACAACAGGTAGCCATGATCGGCGGGCCTTGCTCCATCGAGGACAGCGCGCAGATGTTTGCCATTGCCGCCGCGGTGAAGCAGGCGGGCGGCAGTTTTCTGCGCGGAGGAGCCTTCAAGCCGCGTAGCTCGCCCTATGCATTCCAGGGACTGGGCATTCCCGGCCTGGAGCTGATGCGCGAAGCGGCTACCGCACACGGGCTGGCCACGGTAAGCGAAGTGATGGAGATTGCGCAGATCGAGCCCATGCTGCCTTATGTGGACTGCTTTCAGGTGGGCGCGCGCAACATGCAGAACTTCAACCTGCTGCGCGAGCTCGGCCAGGTGCGCAAGCCGGTGCTGCTCAAGCGCGGCATCGCGGCCACCATCGAGGAGCTGCTGCTTTCGAGCGAATACATCCTTTCGGGCGGCAACTACGAGGTGATCCTGTGCGAGCGCGGCATCCGCACTTACGAGACAGCCACGCGCAACACGATGGACATCTCCGCGATTCCGGTGCTCAAAAAGCTCTCGCACCTGCCGGTGGTTGCCGACCCCTCGCACGGCACGGGCCGGCGCGACCTGGTGGCGCCCATGGCCAAGGCCGCAGTGGCCGCCGGGGCGGACGCATTGCTGATCGAGATCCATCCCAATGCTGACAAAGCAGCCTCGGACGCGGCGCAGACGTTGTATCTCGAAGACTTCGCAAGGCTGACGGGGGAACTGCGCACCATTGCCCAGGCCGTGGGGAGGACGCTGTAAGATGGAGCGGGGACGGCGGAGTTCGCGGCGTTAGCCGCGCTCCGCGCGTGTTAGCGGAGCTAGTTCTCTGACCGCCTGTTTTCGCACCACTGCGGGGTGCCCCACCCTTGCCGCAGTTTCACCGCGGCAAGGGTGGGAAAACACAAATTCACCCGGTCAGAGACCAGGTTGGGGTTTTACTAACCCCGCTAACATCGCTAGCTCCGCTACCTTCTAACTCCGCTTTCCGAAAGACGCCATGATCGAGCGCATCGCCATTTTGGGCACGGGCCTGCTGGGCACATCGGCGGGCCTGGCGCTGCGCGCGGCCGGGTTTGCCGGCAGCATCGTGGGCTGGAACCGCAGCCGCGAGCAGGCCAGCCTGGCGCTTGAAATGGGCGCGCTCACCTCGATTGCCGACGACCCGATCCGGGCCGCGCAGGAGAGCCAGGTGGTGCTGCTCGGCATGCCCATCTACGCCACGCTTGACTACATGGCGCAGCTCTCGAATGCGCTTACGCCGGACCATCTGGTTACCGATGTAGGCAGCACCAAGCGGATGATCGCCGAGTCGGCGGCGCGCCTGTTCAACTCGTCCACGCGGGCCGCGTTTTTGCCCGGCCACCCCATGGCCGGCAAAGAGCGTGGCGGCGCATCGCTGGGCGACGCCAATCTTTTTCGCGGCGCGGTGTGGCTGTTCACTGACGATCCCGCCGCTCGCCGCTCGCCCGTTGCTCTCGAACTCATCCAGTCCTGGCGGCAATGGATCGCAGCCATCGGTGCGCGCATGCTCGACCTGGACGCCACGCGCCATGACGAGTTGGTGGCCTGGGTGAGCCATCTGCCGCAGTTCGTCTCCACGGCTCTAAGCGCTCTGCTCGAAGAAGAGGTAGGCAATGCGCCCGAGCTCAAGGACGTGGGTGGGCGCGCGCTGCGCGAGATGACACGCCTCGGCGCCAGTCCCTATTCAATGTGGCGTGACATTGCGCATACCAACACCGACGCCGTGCAGCAGGCCCTCTTCGCGCTCGAGCAACGCCTGGCGCATCTGCGCGAGAACCTCCGCACCCAGGAGCTGCGCAACGAGTTCGAGCAGGCCAACCGCTTCCGCAGCGAGTAGGCCAGCGCTCCTTCGCCATCTTCAGGTTCTCTTCAGGAATCGCTGTTAGAGTCTTCCACGCCGGCCTTTTTCCGCGGATCGCCCGGACAAGCCTGCATTTCCGGGAGGAAAAGCAAGTGCGCAAATTTCCTGTTTTTGCCGCGTTACTGACGGCACTGCTGCCGGCTTTCGCTTTGCCGTCACATGCGCAAACTCGCTGGAGTGCCTCCAACACATTGCATCTGGGCGGAGAAGGCGGGTGGGACTACGTTACCACCGACCCAGCGACGCATCGGGTGTTTGTGACGCGCAGCACGCACACCATGGTCATCGACTCGGTGTCCGGCAAAGTGGTGGGCGACATTCCGGGCCAGATTCGCTCCCACGGCACGGCTATTGTACCGGCGGTTGGTCGTGGCTTCATCACCGATGGCGGCGGCTCCGGGGCAATTGACGTCTTCGATCTCAATACCTATGCGCTGCTGGGCAAGCTGGCTACCATGCCCGACTCCGACGGCATGATCTACGACAAGGGCGACGGTCTGGTGCTGGCTGTCTCCGGCGATGGCAATGCGCTGATGACCTTCAAGCCGGATATCGATCCGAAGCATGAAAGGATCGATCCTCCCATTGCACTGGGCGGCGCGCCGGAGTTTCTGGCCGCCGACGGGTCCGGCAAAGCCTACGTCAATCTCGAAAACAAGGATCTGGTGGCTGTGGTGGATCTCAAGACTCGCAAGGTGATTGCGCGCTGGCCGGTTGCGCCCGGCGGCCATCCCGTGGGCATGTCCATCGACCCGGCAACGCATCGGCTGTTCATCGGCTGCCGGAATCCGCAAAAGCTTATCGTGATGAGCACGGTGGACGGCAAGGTGCTGGCCGCTCTGCCCATCGGCGCCGGAGTGGATGCGACGCGGTTCCACAACGGACAGGCCTTTGCAAGCTGCCGCGATGGCTCACTGACCGTGGTGGGCGAAAGTGGCGGCAAGTTCGAGGTGGAGCAGGTGGTGAAGACGGCTGTGGGCGCGCGCACCATGGATATCGATCCGGCGACCAATACGATCTACCTGCCGACGGCAGAGTTTGCGCCGCCCACGCCGGGATCGGACGCGCGCCGTCCGGCCATGAAGCCCGACACGTTCATGATTGTCGAGGTCACCCCGGTCGGGAGATAGAAGCGGCTGATCCTGTTGTGCCGGGCCAGTCTGAACTGCGCTGCGGGGCTGCACCGTTTGTGTCACGCGCCTTCGGACTTCGAGCGCGCGCCGCGCCAGTAAAGGATCAGGCCGATCAACAGCGACACCGCGGTTCCCAGGATCAGCTTCAACTCGAATGCCGGCTTGTCGGCGGAGTCTCCGGGCGGAATAACGGAAACGACGATGCCGACCAGCACCACCAGAAAGCCAATGCCGCCCGCAAACCAGACGCCGGCCATACCACCGGGTACAAGCACCGCCTGGCGGTTTTCCTTGCGGTCGCGGCGATAGGCGAGCTTGATGACCGCCGCGAACATGTAGAGAAACGGAATGAAGTAGAGGACGATGGCCGCGTCGATGAGCACCTGATAGGCGCCGCGAGTGGAGTCGTTGATCTGGCTGGCCAGTAAAATTGCGCCCGAAAGCACGGCCTGTACCAGGATGGAGACATAGGGCGTCTTCCATCGGGGATGAATCTTGCCGAAGGCGCGCGGCAGATAGCGGTCAATGCCCACCACGAACGGCACGCGTGCGATGCCGGCCACCGTGGAGCCCACGCCGCCTACGTTGCCCGCGCCGGCGAGCAGCGCGGCGAGGATGCCGAGAAAGCCGAGCTTGAGCACCATCGATCCCGATGCGATTGCGCCAAAGACACCGCTCTGCGGATCGATACCGGCCGCGGGAACCAGCGCCAGCACCGCGAACGTGCCGGCGATGTACATGAGCGCAATGAGCGCGCCTGCGCCAAAGACCGCGCGAGGCAGCGTGCGGCGCGGGTCGCGCACCTCTTCGCTCATGGCCGAAACCAGCTCGAGCCCGGTAAACGCAAAGGCGATCTGCGACCAGAAGTTGACCGTGTCCCAGTTCCACGCCGGCATCATGTTGTGGAGCGTGAAGTGCGTGGCCGAGCCGTGATGCCTGCATACGATGACGGCGACCGCCACCAGAATCAGCAGTGGCAGATAGGTGCCCACGCCGCCGGCATTCTGCAGCCACTTGCCAATGTTAAGGCCCACGATGTTCATGGCCACGGCAATGACCAGCATCCCAATCGACACCGAGAGCAGGAAGGTGCGGTCCTCAGAGAGTGCGACGCCGCGGCCGCCCAGAACATAGGCGCCCATGGAGGCGCTGGCCAGGAGCAATCCCGGAAAGTAGAAGACAGTGTAGACCCAGTAGGTCCAGCCGGCTACGAATCCGTGAAAGGGGCCGAAGGCTTCGCGCGACCATACATAGAGGCCGCCCTCTTCAGGAAAGCGCGACGACAGCTCATTGATGACCAGCGCGCCGGGCACGAAGAAAAACACTGCGGCCAGCACCCACAGGCTGATGGATGAGGTGCCGTTGTGGCCCGCGGCCGCAATCCAGCGCGGCCCCAGCACGGTGGCGATGTTGAACAGCAGCACATCCCAGAAGCCCATCGCCTTGCGGAGCTGCGATTTGGTTCCGGCCGGGTCGGGCGCGGGGATGGTCATGGCGTCAACCTTGGGTCAAGGCGGGAAATGGACTCCGTATGCGCTGATCATACTGGATAGGGCAAGCTGGACAGGGCAAGGCGGACGCGGCGATGGCGCGTCCATTTGCACGCGCGTTCGCAAGGAGGAATCAGGGCCGCGAACCAGCGCCGGCGCCCGCGTGGCCCATGGTCTGGAAGAACCGCACCACCGCTTCCAGATCTCTGTCCGTCATGGTGGCGAGCAACTGCCGTGTCTGGTGTTCGATGTCCTCATACATAACCGCCAGTTTGCGCAGCTTTGCTGGCACGATGGTGATCAGCAGGCTGCGCCGGTCCGCTGGATTGGGCCCGCGGCGAATATAACCGGCCTTTTCGAGACGATCGAGGGCCACGGTAACACCGCCGCTGCTCAGGCCCGTGGAGGCCGCCAGCTTACCGGGCGTTGCGGGTCCGAAAAGCTGCAGCGTGTGCACCATCTGCATATCCGTCAGTCCCATGCCGACGCTTTCAGCGGCCCGGGCGTTGAAGAAGATGCCGGCCATGAGGAATTTACGGATTTCGAGCACAATGCGGTCGGCGGTGGTTTCGGGCTCCGCAACCCGCGTAAGGTCGTGTTCCCGCCGGCTTTCCGATTTTTTTGGCACGCCCGGCCTCCTTTTTGCTTTACATACAAAGTATCTTAGTTTATAAGATACTTGGAGGAATGAATAGAATGTCTACTACCATGAAAGCATACAAGGGCATGGGCATGGAGGGCGGCGTGGCGCGTTGGTACGACCGCACCACGCGCCGCGATATGCCGGAGTTCCGCACCCTGGCCGCGCGCATTGCCGCGGCCGTTCCACCCGCAGCACAGGTGCTGGAGGTTGCGCCCGGCCCCGGTTTTCTTTCGATCGAGCTTGCCCGCCGCGGCCTGAGTGTGCGCGCCGTGGATATCAGCCGGACCTTTGTCGACATCGCGCGCCGCAACGCGGCCGCCGAGGGCGCCAACGTGTGCTTCGAACTGGGCAACGCATCGGATCTGCCGGTTGAAACCGCCAGCGTGGACTTTGTGGTGTGCCGCGCCGCCTTCAAGAACTTCTCCCAGCCGGTAAAAGCCCTGGCCGAAATGCGCCGCGTGCTGCGTCCGGGCGGGACGGCGCTCGTCATCGACCTGCGCCGCGACGTGCGCGGGGCGGAAATCAAGCACTACATCGACGGATTGGGTGTAAACCTGCTCAACCGCCTCTTCATGCGCTTCGCTTTCCGCAGCATGCTCATCAAGCGCGCATACGCGCTGGACACGATGCGCCGCATGGCCACAGAAGCGGGCTGGGCCGATCCGCGCATCGACAGTACCGCTCTGGGCTTTGAGGCGAGGCTCGAAAAGTAGAGGCCGCAACGGCGGCCCTTCGGCTCCGTCTGACGCAAAAGCGCCCAACATCGCTCGGATAACAACGCATTTTCGATGTGAGCTTTAGAAACCGGGCTCTAGGACTCTAACCGCTTGAACTTGTACGATTTTGGGTGCCCCAGGAGCCTCTTGCAAAATTCCGTAACTGCGCGGCACGTATAGGCCGCAAATTGTATTTTTGCACTTCGATGTCTGTCTCTCGGCTTTGTTTTCGCGCGGGGTTGGCCGTTTTTTGCTTGCAGTTGTG
>DATAVZ010000073.1:0-55928 GCA_036267475.1 Occallatibacter sp. | reverse complement strand
CACAACTGCAAGCAAAAAACGGCCAACCCCGCGCGAAAACAAAGCCGAGAGACAGACATCGAAGTGCAAAAATACAATTTGCGGCCTATACGTGCCGCGCAGTTACGGAATTTTGCAAGAGGCTCATGGGGCACCCAAAATCGCTCTAGTTCAAGCGGTCAGAGGCGCGATCTTCCAGCGCTGTATCGAGCCGCCCCGCGTGGCCGTGCTGAACTCCGCAGCGCTCGACCGGCAAAAAACAGCTCAAAGAAAACGGGCCGGATGAGCGTGAATCTCATCCGGCCCGAACTTCAGTGCGTGTTGACCGTGCTTAGAAAGTGAACCGCGCGCCCACCTGGATGATGCGCGGAGTGGATGCTCCGGTAATCTTGCCGTCATTCGACGACGACAGGGTGGCGTTGGGGTTGTTGAGGCTGACTAGATTGAACGCGTTGGTGGCCTCGCCGCGAAGCTGCAGGATCATCCCACGCTCGAACCGGAAGTCGCGCAAAATACCCAGATCGATGTCCCGATATCCCGGTCCGACCAGGTAGTCGCGGGACACGTTGCCATCCGCGCCGCCAGGGCCGATGCCGCCCGGCTGGCCGGGGCCGTTGGGCGTAAACGCCGCCGTGTTGAACCATTCCGACGTGACGCCGCCGCTGGAGCAGACACGGCAGCGGTGCGAATCAAGGCGCCAGTCGGCGCCCGGCACCAGGTTGGGCCGGTTATGGTTGGAGCTGTCATGGCTGTTGTTGGTGCCAGTGGTGATTTCAAATGGCTGGCCGCTTTGCAGCGAGACGATCGGGGAGATCGTCCAGCCATTGACCACCTGCTTCATCACCCGGCTCTCGCCGTGATAATAGTCCAGGTTCCACATGCCCGAGATGCTGGCCACTTGCCTGCGATCATTGTCCGCCGGACCCTTTTCCTCCCACAGGTTGTCAAAGTCCTGCGCGGATCCCTGGCCGTCGCCATCGGGATTCAGGCTCTCGATGTTGTGGCTCCATACATAGAAGCCGCTGAGAGTGAGATTGTGGGTAAGCGGGCGGCTCGCCGAAATCTGCAGCGAGTGATAGGAAGCCGTCTCGTGAGACTGAAGATAGGTAACCGAGCTCAAGGTCGGTCCCAGGGTGGGGTCGTTGTCATAAGGCCGGCGGGAGTTGACGTTGGCCGAGGTGGCTCCGGCTTCATAGGGAGCATAGTTCGCATCTGTGAAGAACGGCACATTGCGGGTAAGAGTGCCAACGTAGGCCAGCGTGGCGCTGATGTGCCTGGGCAACTGGCGCTGGATCGCCGCATTGAATTGATACACCAGCGGCCACTGGTAGCTCTTGGAAATGGTCTCGATGCCGGCGTAGGACAGGAATCGCGGGCTGGCGGGATTGTAGTTGTAGGGGAACGTGTCTCCGGTGGGGAACGACGACGTGGCGCCATTCACCATGACGGGGTTATAGACGTCGGAGAACGAGTGAATGTTGGGGAAGGTCTGCCGGACGGCAAAGGGCTGCGCATTGCCCGGCTGGTTCCACTCATTGCCTGCGACACTGCCGTAGAACAGGCCGGCGCCGGCGCGAATGGCGGTCTTGCCGTCGCCAAACGGGTCCCACGCAATGCCGACACGCGGCGAAACGTGGTGGTAGCGGGTATCGACAATGCCGCGCGGCACGCCCTGGTCGCCGGGGAAGAGCATTCCGAGCGGCGCGCTGGGAACCACGGTGGACTGCACATTGGGCACGAAGGTCGCCGTCAGGTTCTGCGCCTCAACCGGCGAGGTCTGCACGTCGTAACGCAGGCCCAGGTTGAGCGTTACCCTCGGGGCAATGCGGTAGGTATCCTGCAGGAACAGCGCCCAGTACCAGGCGCTGGTGAGGGTGTGGTAGGGGGTGTCCTGCTCCATGGTGTACACCTGTCCGGTCACAAAGTCAGACAGCGCGTTGCCGGTGGTGGTGGGCGCCGAAGGGCTGAAGTTGAAGACGCCGAAGTTATACAGGTTGCCGCGGAAGGGATCTTTTTCGAGCGAAATCTCGCCGCCGAAGTCCAGCGAGTGCTTGCCGCGGGTCTGGCTGACCATGTCGCGAACCGAGAAGAAGGTCGAGTCGCTGACCGGGCCGGCAAGGCCGCCACCGGCGCTGAAGTAGCCCGACACGGCAAGCTGCGGCAGAGTCTTCGGTCCCTGGGTGGTGAAGGACGAGCCCAGGTCATCCAGGCCGATTCCCGGCAGGTTGACGCGACCGCCCACCACGCGGGTCATGGTGAACCAGCCCTGATTGGCGACCGTCGGGCTGAAGGTGTGGATGTCGCTGATGTTCAGCACATGCTGATGCGAGAACGACTGCGTGGTGGTATAGGGAATGTTGCCGCCGCCATAAGCATTCTGCGTGGTGTTCAGATAGAAGTAGCTGCCGGCGATGTGGTCCGAGTCCGAAACAACCTGGTCGAACTTGCCCAGATACTCATCCTGGTTGGTTGGCCCGGAAAAGAATCCCGACCAGCCATTGGCGCCCACGTTGGGTAGCGGAACGTACTTGCTCATCAGGTTGGCTGCCGCCGTATCCAGCAGGCCCTGTGGAACGCAGTTCGGCTTGGCTGTGGCGCAGTTGGCGCTGCTGTTGGTTCCGTCCACCTGGGTGGCGGTGCCCGGCATGTTCACCACAAACGGCTTTCCGCCGTTGTAGGAAACGCCCGGCGTGGCCGGATTCGCAAGGTCGGCGGTAAAGTCGCCTGCGCGCTCGGCCGCTGTGGGCACAAGAGCACCATCAAGCGTCTGGCCAACCACCTGCCGCAGGCCGGCGTAGCTGAAGAAGAAGAAGGCCTTGTCATGCTTGACCGGGCCGCCCACTGTGCCGCCGAACTGGTTGCGGTGGTAGGGCAGCTTCGAGGTCGCGTCCCAGTTGTAGGCGTTCAGGTCGGTATTGCGGTTGAACTCGAACAGCGAGCCGTGGAACTGATTGGTTCCCGAGCGCGTGACCGCCGTAACCACGGCGCCTGACATGCGGCCGTACTGCGCCGCGAAATCGTTTGTCTCCACGCGAAACTCTTCAAGCGCGTCGGGATTGGGCAGCGGGTTGCCATAGTTGCGCAAACCCGTCATGTTGATGCCGCCGTCCAGGTAGTAGCTCACCATGGGAACGCCGCCGTCGATGCCGCCGTTCACGATCACCTGCGTGGAGGGAACGCCGATTTGGAAGTTGGGCGTGCCGTTGGGGTTGCTCTGGCCGCTGGCGCTGTTGGACTGCACGCCGGGCGTGAGCGAAAGCTCGGCGTAGGCGTTGCGGTTCACCAGCGGCAGGCCGATGATCTCGGCCGGCGAGACGGTTCTGCCCAGCTCGGCGCTGCTGGTGTCCACCAGCGGCGGAGCTTCGGTCACGGTAACCGTCTGGGTGGCTTCACCGATGGAGAGCGTAACGTTGAACGCCACCGTCTGGTCGACGGTGACTACGATGTTCTTCTGGATAAAGCCTTTGAATCCAGTAGCCTTGGCGCTCACCGTGTAATTACCCACAGGAAGATACTGGATGAGATAGGAGCCGTCGGAGTTCACCGGCGCCTCGCGGGAAAAGCCAGTGTCGACGTTGGTGGCCTTGATGGTGGCCGTGGTAACCAGTGCGCCGGTTTCGTCCTTGACGCTTCCGGCAATCGATCCGGTGATCTGTTGAGTGAATCCTGCCACACTCAGACCCAAAACTAACGCCAGCACGGCAAAAATGCGCGTGCCAGCGATTGCGAGGATGCTCCTCGCACCATTGCGTGTTTGCATACAGCCTCCAAAGAGTTTCGCTGCCTGGGGAAATTTCACCCGTATAGCGCAGCTTCGGTTGAGATCGATTCGAGTCTGAAGCTCGACTTTTCCTATGCACAGCGGAAAAAACACTTGCTTAAAAAACCATCGAAAAGCATAAAGATCAACAGCCTGGACAACGCTTGCAACCAGTCCGGACTTAAATAAGACAAACCTTTGACTACGTGATTATAGTTCGGTGAGCATAGGTGCGCGGCTTTTTTGTTGTGAGAGCGAACTTTTGTGTCAACAGGCCGCCCTGGCCCTGGCAACAATGCCTGGGCGGGATGCATGGCTGGGGAATCGACGGCCTCGGGATTCGATGACCTCGGGATGACTCGTCAGGGCGAGGCCGGGCGAAGCTCGACATGGCTGAATGTGGCTGGCGCGAGTGGCTCGGAACGGAGTGAATCCGGCTCCTGCGTTGCCGAATCTGGTCTTGCCGAATCGGGTCTTGCCTAATTTTGCCCCGCGGAATTGTTACTGCGGAGAGGCCAGCGGCACACCCTGATTGCGCGGAACCCTGGACTGCATGGCGCCCATATCGCCCACCGTGGTGGCCGTAAATACGCCGTCTTTCATCGCGCCTTCCGCACGCACAACGTCGCCTACCTGGATGTCGGCGAGGGTGATGGGATCGCGGCGGCGGCGGAAGGTGGTGTTTTCGTCGGCCACAATGCTGTGCGGTGCGTTGTCCATGGAGCCGGTCAGGACGATCTTGACGCCGTCAATGGCGGTGACCTTGCCCATCAGCCAGGTCTTGCCATAGTTGGCTTCCATCTGCTGCATCTGCCGGGCGCGCTCCGGATCCAGCAGCACAATGGCCCGGGCACCCACGGTTTTAGCCGATGCGTCCACATCGCCCATTGAAGAGATGGCGTCGCCGACCTTGATGTCGGTGGCCTGGATTGTCTGTGGCGGGTTGCCGCGGAATCGGCGGCCCTGGCCACGCTGCTGGCCCTGTTCCTGCCCCTGATCCTGACCTGATCCCTGGCCCTGACCTGATCCCTGGCCCGTGCCTTCGCCCTCCGCCTGGCCGCCGCCGCGCATGCCCGCGCCCTGCTTTAGAATGCGCGTGTTGGCGTCGAAGTGGACGGTGTAGGTGTCGCCGCTGAAGCTTTTCACGGTGTAGTGGTCAGGGGCTACTTCGGTTACGGTGCCGGAGAGGCCGCGGCCCATCATACCCATACCGCCCATGCCGCCCATACCGCGGCGGCCGCCTTGCCCATAGCCGCCTCCCGATCCTCCAGACGACTGGCCGGATGCCGGGCCGGATGATGGAGGCGCGGCGGAACCGGAGTCCTGGTCTTGAGCCGAGGCGGCTGCGGAAAGCGAGAAAGCCAGCAGCAGAACTGCGGCGAGGCGGATGTTCATGGGTGCGCTCCCCGGCCTGCCGTCATGGCGACAGGCCTGTCTACATCCATAGACGCGCGATGTCCCGGACAGGACGGCAGGCACGGCCATGCCTTTGACTGTTGCTGGAATCAGCGGGCCTGCGGGCTTCGATTTTCGCCCTGCGCGGCCAGCATCTGCTGAAAGTCCGGGTTGGCGCGCAGGCTGGCGAAAGCCATGTCCGAGGCCACTTTCTTGGGACTGGTAAAGCCCTCGTCCAGCGCCATGCGCAGATATTGCAGCGCGCAAGCCACCTGCCCCATGCTCGCGCAGCCCAGGGCCATGTAATAGTTCATGGCGCCGCGCTCGGCCACCGTGCTTGGATTCTGCACCTGCGGGCTGCTCCGGTCCTCGAACACATGCGGATCGATGGCCAGCGCCTTGCGATACTCCTGCCATCCGCGGCTGTACTTGCGCTGGGCCAGAAGGTTGGTTCCCAGGTTTTTGAGAATCAGAGGGGAACGAGGATCGGCCTTGAGAGCCTTCTTGTAATAGCGCTCCGCCGTCCCGTACTGCTTGAGCGAGTCGTAAACCGTACCTATGTTGTTGAACACCTGTGAGTTATGAGGATCCAGTTTCAAGGACTCGCGGTAGCACCGGGTGGCGTCTTTGGAATTGAACATCATCTGATAATCGATGCCCATCTTGTTCCAGACAGCCGCCGTCGGCGGAGCCTTGGCATACTCCGCAATAGCGGCCTGATAGCGATGGTGCAGACCCATGGTGTCGCCAAGCTCTTCATGGGTGGGTGGAGTGGCGGGAGTGGCCGCTACGGAGTCTGGCGCCGGCAGCGGAGCGCTGGCCGGCTTTTGTGCGCGCATGAAATGCGGCGTGGCGGCCAGCACTGTCATCAAACCCAAAGTCGGCAACGTGCGTCGTTCAGCAAACTGGAGCATGACTTCCTCCTGACCGCCTGTTCGGTAAGCAAGACCGGACCGGCAATGGAGAGGGCGATTGAAGTGTGCAATCACCCGCAAGTATTAAAGCACCAAATCACCGCCACTGAAAAGGCGCGGATGGGAAAAGGCCAGGGCAATCGCATTTGGATTTTATGAGGGTACCAGCATCGCGCAAACTGTAAAACTTGATTGATGGGTGCGTTGTAACAGGGCACGACTTGAGTCGTGCCGCAGGTGGGGCTGCGATCAGGCCGGCTTCAGCCGCTGCAAAAGCCCAATGTATGGAGATGCGCATTTGCAGAGGCTAAAGCCCCATGGCTGTTGCTGCCTGATTCGGCACGACTAAAGTCGTGCCCTGTTACAAAACTGACACAAAACCTCGATTTTGAATGGAAAGCACGCCCTGCGGCAACCTGCTCGCAACGACTTTCAAATGCAATTGCCCTGGGGAAAAGGCGGCGAACGGGTTGCGCCCCTGCCGTGCAATGAACATCCGCATTCAACCGGCGCCGCGGCAACGGGCGCTACACTGCATGAGAGATGGCATGAGAGACGGGGAGGCTAGCAGCAGATGAATCGAGCCGCGGCAACAACTCTGGACTTGGGCGTTGATTTGAGCCTGGATTCGAACTTGGATTCGAGCCTGGACTCGGGCACGGAAATAGCCGAGCCCGCTTCGGGGCAGATTTCGGGGCAAATTTCGGAACCGGTTCCCGAACCAATCGAAGCCCGGTTCCGGACCGCGCGCCAGCGCACCCTTGCTCTCTGTTCTCCGCTCACGCCTGAAGACATGATGGTGCAGTCCTGTGCGGAGGCGTCGCCGGCAAAGTGGCACCTGGCGCACACCGCCTGGTTTTTCGAGTCCTTTGTGCTGCGCGAGTTCCTGCCCGGCTACGAGGTCTTCAACGGCGATTTTCCGTGGCTGTTCAACAGCTACTACGAGGGTTTTTCGGCGTTTCCTGAAAAGCGTCTGCGCTCGTCCTTTTCACGGCCCGGCCTGGACGAGATTTTTGCCTACCGCGAACATGTGGACCGGGGCATTGCCAAGCTGCTCGAAGGCGACGCGGCAGTGGAAGCGGTGAAGCGCATCGAGCTTGGCGTGAACCACGAGGAGCAGCACCAGGAGCTGCTGCTCACCGACATTCTCCACGCCTTTTTCACCAATCCGCTGCGCCCGGCCTACCGGTCGAGAGAAGAAAAAGCCGGGGAATGGCCGGTTTTGGAACGGCCGGTTGTCGAACGGCCGGCCGGCGGCGGCGTGGACTTGCAGAGCTTCGACGGCGGCCTGCGCCAGGTGGGATATGCCGGCGGCGGATTCTGCTTTGACAACGAGCTGGGACGCCACCAGGTATGGCTCGATCCCTACTCTCTAGCCAACCGCCTGGTCACCTGCGGCGAGTATCTTGCGTTCATGGCCGATGGCGGCTATCGCCGTCCGGAGCTGTGGCTATCGGCCGGCTGGACCGCGGTGAAGGAAAACGGCTGGCGGGCGCCGCTTTACTGGACACAGGAAAGCGGCCAGCAGGACGGCAACTGGAGCGTCTTTACGCTGCGCGGCAGCCTGCCGCTCGCCAGCCTGCTGGATGCGCCGGTGAGCCACGTGGGCTACTACGAGGCCGACGCCTACGCGCGGTGGGCGGGCCAACGCCTGCCCACCGAGTTCGAATGGGAAGCCGCCGCTGAGGGCCAGCCCGTAGCGGGCAATCTGCTGGAGTCCGAGCGGTTGCTGCCTTCCGCCGCCGGTCACAACTGTGGCAGCGGCCAGTATGGAACCAGCGGAGCGGACCGCACGCAGCGCTGGGGCGACTGCTGGGAGTGGACTGGGAGCGCCTATCTGCCTTATCCCGGCTTCAGGCCGCTGGCCGGCGCGCTGGGCGAGTACAACGGAAAATTCATGAGCGGCCAGATGGTGCTGCGCGGAGGGTCGTGCGCAACCCCGCAGCCGCATATCCGGTCAAGCTATCGAAATTTCTTCTCGCCGGAGACGCGCTGGCAATTTTCCGGCATCCGTTTGGCATCATAGAACCTTCTCACGCATCGAATGCCTAAGATGACTCCAACGGCTTCCACTTCAACTGAATTGCAAATTGACGAGCAGGTTGGCTCGGCGGTGCGCGCGGGCCTGGCTTCCACACCCAAGCGGCTGCCGCCCTGGCTCTTTTATGACGAGGCCGGCTCACGGCTCTTTGACGAGATCACCGATCTGCCGGAATACTACCTCACGCGCACCGAGCGGGGCATCCTGGCGCGGCACGGGGATGAGATGATTGCGACCGCGGCCAGCGCCGGCACGGTGCGCCGGCCGCAGTTGCGCATTGCCGAACTGGGCGCCGGCTCAGCGGAAAAAACGCGCATCCTGCTGCGGGCGGCGGTGGCGCTGCAGGGCGAGGTGCTTTACGAGCCGGTCGATGTCTCGGTAACCGCATTGCTGGCGGCCCAGGCGCGCATCGAGCGCGAGATTCCCGCCGTGCGCGTGCGGCCGCTGGCCATGGACTACACCAACGGATTCGCCTTTGTCCCCACGGCTCCCGACGAGCGGCGGCTGGTGCTTTATATCGGATCGAGCATCGGCAACTTTGAGCCCGAGGAAGCAGCGCATCTGCTGGCCAAGGTGCGCGCGCAATTGCACTCCGGCGACAGCCTGCTGCTGGGCGTGGATCTGGTCAAGGACGAGCGGACGCTGGTTGCCGCCTATGACGACGCGGCAGGAACCACCGCCGCCTTCAATAAGAACATGCTGGTGCGCCTGAATCGCGATCTGTGCGCCGACTTCGATCCCGCCGCTTTTGCGCACCGCGCCGTATGGAACCCCGCACTGTCGCGCATGGAGATGCACCTGGAGAGCCGCAGAGCGCAGCGCGTGCGCCTGGCCGCGCTTAACTTTGACGCCGACTTTGACCGCGGCGAGACGATTCACACCGAGAGCAGCTACAAGTACCGGCCGGGCGAAGCGGAGGCCGTGCTCGACGGCGCCGGTTTTGCGCCGGCCGGAAGCTGGACGGACGAGCGCGGCTGGTTCAACGTTTGCCTGGGACAAGCTGTCTGATCGAGTAGTCCTGTCTGGGATAGTCCTGAGTCGGATAACGCGGCCAGGCTGCGCGCCGGTGTATCGGCGGGCGCAGCCTGGCCGCGTTCTCTCCAGTCGTCAAAAAAACCCGCCGGGCTGGTGGCCAACTTACTTGGGCGATGCGATACGGACCAGCAGAATGTCGCGGCTGGGTATCTCCAGCGACATGTTCTGGGTGAGGTCCATCTCCTTGCCGGTCCACAGGTCTTTTGCATGCTGCGCGCCGTGCAGGCCCAGCCGGGCAAGATCAAGATGGATCGGATGCGTAGAGACGCGGTCAGGTCCCGCGTTGAGCACGGCAATGGCCATCGCCCCACCGGCGAGATGGCGGGTCCATACGTCCACTTCGCCATCCGAATAGATGCGCGTTCCCTCGCGGCCAAGCCGGTCCTGGTCGATGGCGATCACGTCCTTGTTGGTGAGAATCGCCTTGACCTCCGGGGTCATGCTGGTCAGGTCGTTGCCGGCCAGCAGCGGAGCGGCCAGCATGGCCCACATGGAAAAGTGCGAGCGATTCTCGGCCTCCGTGAGTCTGCCGTTGCCCACTTCCAGCATGTCGGGATCGTTCCAGTGCCCGGGACCGGCATATTTGGCCAGCCCCGCCTGCTCATTCAGAATGGTATAAATACTCTGCCAGTTGGGCTGAATGTCGCCCGTGGTGCGCCACAGGTTCGCGCCCACCTTCGGGCCCCATTCCCACACTGCGTCCCATCCGTACTGGCACAGCGAGTAGACAATCGGATGGCCGGCCGATTTGAGTGCGTCGTCCATCTTCTGGTAGGCCGCTTCCATCAGGCGCATCTGCTCAGCCTGATCATCGGCAGCCTTGGCCGTCATTACCGCCTTGCGAAAGCTGCACAGGTCGTACTTGAGGTAATCGATACCCCACGATGCGTAAAGCTGCGCGTCCTGCACTTCGTGATCGAGCGAACCGGCGTAGCGAGCGCAGGTCTGCGGGCCGGGCGACGAATAGATGCCCAGCTTGAGCCCCTTGGAATGCACGTAGTCGGCCAGGGCCTTCATGTCGGGAAACTTGGAGTTGGTGTGCAGCACGCCGTTGGCGTCGCGGTCTCCTTCCCAGGTGTCGTCGATGTTCACATAGATGTAGCCGGCATCCTTCATGCCGGTGGACACAAGCTGATCGGCGGCATTGCGCACGTCCTGGTCGGTTACCCTGCCATGAAAGTAATTCCAACTGTTCCATCCCATCGGCGGGGTCCGCGCCACCTGCGGCGCAGACGACTTTTCGGATGACTTGTGCCGCGGCGCGGAAGGCTTCTGGGCAGAGGCGGTAAACGTTACCAACGCAAGCGTGGCAAGAGACAGAGAAGCGGCAATACGCATGGGACGGAATCCTCCTGAAAACTTTTTCAGAGGAATACTATCCTCTGATCGCGGATTCGGCAATGGGCTGTGAAAATTGGCGTCGGATCTCTGTCGCGTACCCTTTCAGCCAAAGAGGTTGTCGATTTTCTGCTCGAGCGCCGCCACCTGCCGGTGCAGTTCAGCCACCATGGATTCCAGTTGAGCAATCCGTTCTTCATAGGCCGGCATCTGCGGCGAAGAGTCCACGCTTTGCCACGGCTGGCCGTGGCCCGTATCAGACTGCGCCGGAGCTGCCGACTCTACCGCGCCCGCAAGCAGATGCGCATAACGCGACTCCTTGGTTCCCGGCTGGCGCGGCAGCATAGCCGCAACCGGCGGCTCGCGCTCCATGAGCTTCTGCAGCCCAGCCAGCACGTCGGTTATTTCGTCAAAGCGGTGCATGCGCTCGGCGCGGCCGCGCAGCTCGCCGGGCGTCTGCGGCCCGCGCAGCAGCAGCACGCAGACGAGCGCCGCCTCGGCGCGGCTGAAGTTGAACGCCTCGCCCAGCCAGTGCTCGTACTTGGTCACGCGGCCATCGGAGGAGCGGGCGCGGCCGGCCAGCCGGTCTTCTTCCAGCCCACGCAGGGCCTGTCGCACCTCGTCTTCGTCCAGGTTCATCACCGGCTCGCGGTTGGAGCGCTGATTGCAGGCGTTCACCAGCGCGTTCAGCGAGAGCGGATAGTACTCCGGCGTGGTCGCTTCTTTTTCAATCAGCGCGCCCAGCACGCGCGCCTCGACTGCGGTGAGATGGAAAGGCTGTTCAGCGAGCATGGTTTCATTGTCCCATTGCGCCGCCGTGTGGCCAAGTTACGCCTGCGCGGCGCCTGCTTCCCGATTGCGGGTGAGCAGAAAGTAAACCAGAGGCGTAACCACCAAACTCAGCACCATGGAGATGCACAGGCCGCCGATCACCGCGATCGCCAGCGGCTGCAACATCTGCGAGCCTGCGCCCAGCGCAAAGGCCAGCGGCAGCATGCCGCAAACCGCGGCCAGCGCGGTCATCACAATGGGCCGCAGGCGGCGCTGCGCGGCGTGCAGCATCGCGGCGTGCGCGGATTCCCCCTGGGCGCGGAACCGCTCGTCGGCGTCGAGCAGCAGGATGCCGTTCTTGGCCACAATGCCGATGACCATGATGAGCCCCATGAACGACGCCACGTTGAACGTGGTGCCGGTAATCAACAGCGCCAGAATCACGCCGGAGATCGAAAGCACCGACGAGGTGAGAATGGCAGTGGGCGCCGGAAAGTTGCGAAACTCGGCCAGCAGCACTCCAAAGACCAGCGCCAGGGCAAGCAGCAGCACGCGCAGCAGATCGTGAAAGGATTTCTGCTGCTCTTCATACTGGCCTCCGTACTCGATGCGCACCGACGAGGGCAGGCGCATGGCGGCCACCGTCTGCTTGACGCGCGCAATGGCCGTGCCTAGATCAGACCCTTCCAGCCGCCCGGTTACCGTAATCAGCCGCTGCAGATTTTCGCGCAGAATCTCGTTCTGCGGCGGCAACTGCTCGATGCTTGCCAGAGAGCCCAGCGTGGCCGTGTGGCCGGCGCCGGAGTTGAAGACCGTATCCTCAATTGCCTGCAGCGAGGCGCGATGGTCGTCGCTCAGCCGCACGCGGATGCTGTAAGGGCGGCTGTTAGCAATCAGCGGATCGGTGGTCGTGACTCCATCCAGGATTGCGGTTGCATCCTCCGCGACTTCGCTGGGCGTGAACCCCATCCGCGCGGCCACCGACGGGTCCACCTGGAAGCTGGTTGCCGGGCCGCTGATGGTGTTCTCGATTCCGTCCTCCACATCCACCACGCCGGGAATTCTGCCGATTGCATCGCCGATGCGCGGCCCAAGCTGCGCCAGCAGCTGCGGATCGTCGGCAAAGACCTTGATCTGGATAGGCTCGGGCGCATTGGAAAGATCGCCGATCATGTCCTGCAGCACCTGCGTGAACTCGACATCGAGCTCCGGCTCGGTGGCATGAATCTTTCCGCGCACGTCTTCCATTACCTGGTCGATGGAGCGGCTGCGATGAGACTTGAGCTTCACGGTGAAGTCGCCGGTGTTGGCCTCGGTTACCGCTGCCAACCCCATCTGCAGGCCGGTGCGTCGGGATGTAATGTCGACTTCAGGCTCGGAGCGGAGAATGCGCTCCACGTGTTCGAGCACGCGATTGGTTTCTGTGAGCGAGCTGCCCGCGGGCATGATGTAGTCGAGCACGAATCCGCCTTCGTCCATCCCGGGCAGCAGGTCGGAGCCCAGCGCGCGGTAACCGGCCCAGGTGCCGATCACCAGCAGCAGACAGGCCGCGGCCGCCCACAGCGGCTTGTCCAGCGCCCGGTTGAGAACCCGGCGATGCAAATCGAGAACACGAGTGAGCAGGCGGCCGGCGCGGTGCTCGCGGGCCTCGCCGTCGCCGTGCTTGTCGCCGTCGCGCAGCAGCACGTAGCTCAGCGCTGGCGTCCAGGTAAGCGCCAGCAGCAATGAGGTAAGCAGCGCCGCGGTCATGGTGATGGCCAGCGCGCGAAAAAAGCTGCCCGTTACGCCGGTTACCGCAACCAGCGGCAGAAACACGACCACTGGCGTGATGGTTGAACCGATCAGCGGCGCGGTGATTTCCTGGAGCGCCATGCGCACCGCTTGTGCGCGCGGCTGGCCCGCGTCGCGGTGCATAACCACGTTTTCAACCACCACGATGGCATCGTCGATCACCAGTCCGATGGCCGCGGCCAGGCCGCCCAGCGTCATCAGGTTAAAGCTCTCGCTGATCATCGACAGCACGACGATGGTGATGGCGATCGTTACCGGAATTACCAGCCCGGCGATGAGCGACGAGGTCCAGTCGCGCAGAAACAGAAACAGGATTACGCAGGCCAGCACGAGACCGATGAAGATGGCGTCGCGCACGCTCGAAATGCTGTCGCGGACAAGCTGCGACTGGTCGTAAAACACGTTGAGCCGCACGCCCGGCGATAGCTTCTTTTCGAGCTGCGTCACCTTTTGCGCTACCGCATCGGCCACGGCCACCGTGTTGCTCGACGGCTGACGCGCAATGTTCAAAAGCACCGCGCTTTTGCCGTTCGATGTCACCGTGGTGTAAACCGGCATGGGCGCCCGCTCGACGGTTGCCACATCGGCCACGCGGACCGGCGCGCCGCCGGACGTGGTCTTGATCACAAGCTGGCGAAGTCCGTCCAGATCGTGAACCTGCGCGCCCACCAGGCCGAGGATGAGCTGATGGTTCGCCTCGTAAAGTCCGGGCGATTCCACGATGTTCGAAGCCTCGATGGCATTCACCAGGCCCGGAATGGTGACGCCAGTGGTCTGCAACATGGCCAGGTTGGGCGTAACGTGATACTCCGGCACCTGGCCGCCCTGCACCACCACGGTGCTTACGCCCTCCACGCGATTGAGCGGCGGTTTCAGATCGTAAGTGGCAATCTCCCACAACTGCGTCTGCGAAACCGTGTCGGAGGTAAGGCTGTAGCCAAGAATCGGAAACGTGGCGAAGGTGAGCCGGTTGGTGGTAATGCGCGCGGTCGCGGGCAGCGTCTGCTCCACCTTGGCAAGCGCCGCGTCCACAAGCTGCAATTGCCGCACCATGTCTTCGTGCCAGTCGAAGAACAGGCTCACCTCGGCCGATCCGCGGCTGGTTGTGGAGCGGACCAGCGTCAGTCCCGGCACCGAATTCACCGCATCTTCAATGGGCCGGGTGATGGTGACCTGCATCTGCTCGACGGGCATCACGCCGTTGTCCACGCCGATGACCACGCGTGGAAAATTGGTGTCAGGGAAAACCGCGATGGGAACCTGAAACGCGAGATAGATGCCCGCCAGCGTGAGCGTGATGGCGAAGAAGAAGATGGTACGCGTGGATCGCGCCAGCCAGAAAGTTTCAGGCACCGCGGCATCGCCGGGCATCAGTTGGGGCCTCCGTCAACCGCATCGCTCCTGGCCGCGCCGATCCCGGCTGGCCCGACTTTGACTTTGGTCCCTTCATCCAGGCCGTATGCGCCGCCGGTAATCACCAGGTCAGATGGAGCAAGGCCGCTCAGCACCTGCGCCTCTCTGCCGTTGCGGATGCCGAGGGTCACCGGCCGGCGCTGCGCGGCGCCGTCCGCGCCCACCACCATCACCGATTGGCTGCCGTCGTTGACGGTCGACACGGCGGAGTTGGGAATCTTCCATGCATCGGCAACGCGGTCGCCGGAGATGCTCACCTTTACCGGCGTGCCCGCCTTGAGCGCACCGGATCGATTGACGATCTTCACCCATATCTCAACTGTGGTGCTGCCCGCATCGAGCGCCGGACTGATGAGCGAGACCGTGGCGGCGACCGGGTTGGCAATGCCGGGCACAAGCACCTGAGCCGTGTTGCCCAGCTTCAACTGCTGGGCAAGACTCTGCGCGATGTGCGCCTTGGCGATCAGAATTGACGTGTCCATCACCGTGATAAGCGGCGCGCCCGCGGAGGCCGTTTCACCGGCGAAGAGCGGACGGTCGGTCACCACGCCGTCGATGGGGCTGCGAATCTCGGAGTAATTCAGTTGCGCTTCCGCGTCCTGATACCTGCCTTCGGCGGAGGTGAGATTGCCCTGCGCGGCTTGAAGCGCCGCGGCCCGGCTCACGCTGCGGAGCGATTTAAGATGGCTGGCCGCCGCATCGTAGGCCGCTTGCGCCTGCACCAGCGCCGCCTGCGCCGTGTCCAGATCGCGGCCCGGAATCGCGCCTTGGGCAAAAAGCTGCTTGCGGCTCTTCACAATGCTCCGGTTCAGATCGAGATTGGCTTTGGCCTGCGCCAGGTCTGACTCGGCCCTGAGCATGTCCTCGGGAACCTGCGCGCGGGTGGCCGTGGCGTAAGCAGCCTGCGCCGCCGCGTAGGCGCCTTTGCTGTCCATTGCCGCTCCGGCCAAATCGTTGTTTTCGAGCGTGGCCAGCAATTCGCCGGCTTTCACGCGCGCACCGCGCTGCACATAAAACTTCTTCACCGGCGCGGTGATCTTGGGCTCAATGGCGGCCTGTGCAACCGGCGTCAGCACCGCGTCCGACCTCACCTGGTCGGCAATCGGTCCCCGCTCGGGATGCGCGGCCTGCACGGTGACCTCGGTCTCGGGCGCAGTCTCTTTCCTGCATGCGGCCAGCGGCCCGAGCGCGGCCAGAATCGCGGCCAGAATCGCAGTCACGCTGGCGCACGCCGCCATGCGGCGCACTCGCAATGCCGGCTTTCTCATTTTGCTCCCGCTCATCTTCACGCTCATCATGCGTTCTTTCCCGGCTAGACGCTCATGGTGTCTTCATTCCCGGCTTACATGGTTCCGGTAAGAGTCTCGAGTGCGGCGCGCGCGGTTTCGTAGCGCACCCGCCCGTCCGCGCGCGCATCTTCGGCCAGCACATACGTGCTTTGCGCATCCACAACTTCGAGCACAGTGGCCTCGCCGCCCTGATAGCGGAGCGTGGTCAGGCGCAGGCTTTCCGCCGCCATGGCCGCGCTCCGGTCAAGTGAGGCAAGCTGGTCGCGCGCGGCCGCCGCCTCGGAGTACGCGTCGTCGAGGTCGGCGATGAGCCGGCGCTGCGCCGCGCTCAACTCCACCCGCGCGGCATCGCGGCGAATCTCGCTCTGCTTGACCTTGTGCCCGGTAGCCAGCCAGTCCCACACCGGAATGTCGAGCGTGACGCTGGCCGAGTAGCCGAGGTTGCGCACGCCGTCGGGCCCATTGACGGCAATCTGCGGCGCGTCCATGCCGTAGGTGACATTGAGGCCAAGATCCGGTAGATAGGCTGCGCGCGCGGCCAGCACGTCGGCATCGCTCACTCGCAGCGCCGCCAGCGCGCTCTTCAGTTCAGGATTGTTCTTGGCCGCGGCCTGCTCCACGTCGGCCTGGTTGGCCAGCGCGGGAGCTGGTTCTGCCGCGCTCAGCTTATAGGGTGTGCGCGGATCGGGAAACAGCAGCACGCCAAGCTCTAGCCGCGCCTTCCCGGCCAGCACGCGCGCATCTTCCAGATCGCGGCGGCGCTGCTCGTCTTCGATCTGCGCCTTCACCACATCGGCATGCGCGGCCTCGCGAGCCTGTTCGCGCTCTCCGGTAAGGCGCAGAAAGTTGGCCGACTGCTGCCGCGCCTGCTCGGCTACAGCCAGTTTGCGATCGGCGGCAAGCGAGCTGAAAAACAGCCCGGTGACTGCGGCGATCAGTCCCCGGTGCGCAATTTCCTGCTCCGCCGCGGCCTGCGCGGCGGCGGCATCGGCGCGGCGCACCGCGGCTGCGCCGGCCAGGCCCAGCGTTTCGTTCACCCAGGCCTGGCTGGCGTACTCGCGCACCGCATTGTTGGCAATGAAGCGCGGTGCCGGCTGCGCCTGAGCGCCCTGCCCTGCCTGGTTGGTCAAACCATTCGGCTGGGTGTAGAGAGCCTGGTTGTGATAGACCACGCTCGGTAGCAGACCGCTGCGCGCAATGGAGCGGTCAAGAGACGCTGCGTCCTGATTGGCGCGCGCAGCCGCATAGGCCGGATCGCTATCCTCGGCGCGGCGAATGGCCTCATCGAGCGTGATCACGGCGGGCTGCGCAGCGCCGGTCGATGTGGCCGCAGCCTGAGTCTGGGCCTGAGTCTCGACCGGCTGCGCGTCCTGTGCGTAGACCGCGGCTGCCGTACTCAACCCAACGGCCGCCAGAAATATGAGAAGCGTGCTGCCCGGCCATGCGACGCGCCCATCCCGCTCATGCTGCCTGTTCACAGTGAGCAGCATACAGAGCGATCCTGAATTCTTGCTGAAGGCGCGCGCCGCATTTCGATTTAAGGAATCTCTGAATAAGCTCTTGTTGCGCAGTCGGCAGTCCCTCGGGGGCTGAAGCCCCGTTGATTTTGCGGGGCTTGATGTACGGGCTCAAGCCCGTACCCTTCAAGCCGCCGACTCATTCAGAGATTCCTTAAGAGGGTACTGTGCTGCGCCGCCCGCAGATGGCCTCAGGCAGAAGAATCAGCAGCGCGCCTGCGATCCACAGCCAGTGGCCGGCCAGCGGCGTAACTTTCTGCAGCGCAAAAAAGTACCACGTGGCCGCGATGCACAGAAGGATAAAAACGCCCAGCGCCCTGCGCAGGATTCGGAGTTTCGCGAACAAGCTGGTCAAAAGAACCAGCGCGGCCAATGGATTGATCCAGCCGCTGAACACCACCAGCAGAACCGCCAGCGGCGGCGGCCAGTGGACCGATTTGCCGAACAGCGCAACCGTTTCAGTCAGCGCCACCGAGGCGCACTTCCAGCCGGAGAAGACGGTGGCGTTCGCGGCCGGCCCTCCGGCGCGCACCGCCGGCAGGAAAAAGGCCAGCACAAAAATGCCCAGGCCGATGAGGCGAAGAACCCACTGAATCCAGCGATTGGCTTGACGCGCGGTGCTCGAGGACATGGCCGCTCCCGTACGGAATGAATGAAACATAGAACCCCGCAGAATAACCCAGCAGGGGTAGCTCTGCGGGAAAGGTTTTTCTTCATTCTTGTGCCCGGCACCGAGCCCGGCTCTGCGATACTTGTGTGTTATGCCCATCGACGACCTTCAGCAGGCTGCACAAAAAATTGCCGGGTTTCTGAGCACACTGAACAAACTGGGCGGCATGCGGCTCAAGTACCGCATCACCGCCGGCGACGGCGCCCGCGATCCCGAGGGGCTGGAGGCGCGCCAGCTCTACGTGGAGCTGGGCGGACCCGACGTGCCGCTCGTCATTCAGCACAACGGCGAGCTGTTGCGTGCTCTTGAAACCATCGCGGCCCAGATGCTGCGGCTCGATCAGCGCGAACAGGATCTGGTCAGCTTTGACGCGGCCAACTTCAAGGCGCTGCGCGCGCAGGAGCTGCGGCTCACCGCCGAGACCGCCGCCGAAAAGGTGATCAGAACCGGCATGCCGTACAGTTTTCCGCCCATGAACAGCCGCGAACGCCGCCTGATGCACCTGGCCTGCCGCGAGCTGAAGGGCGTGGAGACAGCGAGCATGGGCGAAGGTCAGGACCGCTTCCTGGTGGTGTTTCCCGAGGGCAAGACCGATCTCCCGGTCACACCGCCGGCAAAGCCGCGCGGCTTTGGCCGCAGATAAAGAGCGACGCCAGTCCGCGGACATAGAGACAGCAACGGCGGGCTCGATCTGCCAAAATTTCAAAAGAGTTTATAGCGTTGATGACCCAATAGCAAAGCCCACGATGCAAGCGCATCGTGGGCTCCGTTTTTTGCTGAATTGTCAACCGGCGAACATGCCGCCTTACGCGTTCAGCACGTCCTGCAGTTTGTTCAGTGTGCGGTGCAGGTCCTTGTCCGTCCGCCGCTGCTCGTCGATCTTGGCAATGGAGTGCATCACCGTGGTGTGGTGCTTGTTGCCGAACTGGCGGCCGATCTCCGGCAGGCTGGCCTCGGTCATCTGCTTGGCCAGGTACATGGCAATCTGGCGCGGCACCACCACGTTGCGCGAGTTGTTCTTCTGCTTCAGGTCAGAGACGCGCATGCCGAACTGCTCGGCCACGGAGCGCTGAATGGCCTCGATGGTCACCTTGCGCACCTGCATGTCAATGAACTGCTTGAGGCACTGCTGGGTGGCCGACAGCGTGATCTCCACGCGGTTCAACTGGCACCAGGCCACCAGCCGGGTCAATGCACCTTCGAGCTCGCGCACGTTGGTGCGCACATTCGACGCAATGAACAGCGCCACATCAGTGGGCAGCGTAACCTGCTCGCTCTCGGCCTTCTTCTGCAGAATGGCGACCTTGGTTTCAAGATCGGGCGGCTGAATGTCGGCGATCAGTCCCCACTCGAAGCGCGAGCGCAGCCGCTCTTCGATCTCGGTGAGTTCCTTGGGCGGGCGGTCGGATGCGATCACCACCTGCTTCATGCTCTCGTGCAGCGCATTGAAGGTGTGGAAGAACTCTTCCTGGGTGCGCTCTTTCTGGGAGATGAACTGGATGTCGTCGATCAACAGCACATCCACGGTGCGAAAGCGATCGCGAAAGCTGGTCATGCGATCGTTGCGGATGGAGTTGATCATCTCATTGGTGAACTTCTCCGCTGAGACGTAGCAGATGCTCGCCGTGGGCTGGCGGCGCTTTACCTCGTGGCCGATGGCATGCATCAGATGGGTCTTGCCCATGCCGACGCCGCCATACAGAAACAGCGGATTGTAGGCCCGCGACGGACGCTCCGCAACGGCCAGCGCGGCCGCGCGGGCAAACTGATTGCCGTTGCCGATCACGAATGCGTCGAAGGTGTAACGCGCGTTGAGCTGCGCGGCGGTGGACCAGTCGAAGCGGCCCTGCTCCGGCGCGCGCGCCGGAGGCGCCGGAGGCGGCGCGGTGGGCGCATGCGAGGGAACGGGGCCGAAGCCGCCGTCTTTGCGCTGCGGAGGAATCGAAGGATCTTCCTCGGCCGTCACAAAGCTCACATCGTCCAGCTCCAGAGACTGCGAGTCGATCGCTTCCTGAATCAGGTCGCTGTATTTCTCGCCGATGAGCTGAAACTGCGGCGAGGGTACGCGCACATAAAGCGTCCGCCCCGCGGTATGACTGTATCGTGTGGGTTTAAGCCAGGTCTCGAAGGACTGCCGAATAACTTTCTTTTCCAGGGCTGCGAGAATCTGAAGCCAGGGATTGAGCGCCGAAGCTGGCGTAGCTGCAAATGCCATCGTACAAATCCTTGCCCGTGCCGCCACGGAGGGCAGACAGACGGTTTCTGCGGGTTTTTGGCAACGGCTCTCTCACGGCGTAAAGCGTGAAGCTCTCCGTCTCAACTCGCGATTAGCCAGTTACCTGTATTCCGCTGGTGTGCCCTGAAGATCGAATCCTGGGGCGTTGGTAAAACCATCTCGAAAGACGGTGTGTGAAACTTCCTTGAACGGTCCCGATAGTAGCACATCTGGAGATGGTTGCAACGTCTCTTTCATATAGTTTTTTTGCGCTTCAAAGAGTTGCACCAAGGATGGTGAATCTTGCCGAAAAAGTTACCAGAGTCACTCAAAGGGCGCTGCAATCATCGCATTTCTATACTCGCAAAACAGACCGCATCTCGTCACTGGCAATAGGATGCCATGCACCGTAGAATGGGATATCCGCAGCGCGCGTTTTCGGGCGCGCCAAACCTGCGCAGACGCCGGAAGGCTCTTCCGATCCGACGCCCATAAATTCCTTCTGAAGCGCGCACCCTCAGGCTGAGCCGCTGACGAAAATGCCGCCGCACTGGATTCGGATTTCGACCTGAGGTATACTTGAAAATGCTGTCAAAGCTAAGATTCCCTTAAGAGAAACAGGAGCGCAATCCAATGCCCAAGCGCACATTCCAACCCAATCGCCGCAGCCGCGTAAAGACCCACGGTTTTCGCGCACGCATGAAAACCAAGGCGGGCGCTGCCGTGCTCAGCCGACGCCGTGCCGCGGGCCGCAAGCGCGTCGCAGTCAGCGCGGGTTACCGCGACTAGCGCAGCGCGCGCGGTGCTGCCGCGCGCCTGCGTTGTTTTCATCCGGAGCCTGCAAAGTTCCCGTCCATGATCGGTTCATGATCGCGGGCGTCATTCTTACGGCAATCCCGGATCCGGCCCTTCCAATGAGCTTCCCTTCCAAGTCTGCCGCGCGCCAGTCCATTGCGGGCGTGCGTCTGCGCCGGCACTCCGACTATCAGCGGGCTTATGCGGCCGCGCGCAAGCGCCAGTCCGCGTCCATGAGCTGGTTCCTGGCGCCGCCGGCAACCGGAAGCAGCGTAGCCGCAGGTCCGCGGATCGGTCTGACCGCCGGCAAGGTGCTGGGCAAGGCTCATGATCGCAACCGCATCAAGCGGCGCATGCGCGAGGTTCTGCGCAGGCATATCGACCTGCTGCCCAGCGGCTGCGACCTCATTTTTCATCCCCGCCGGGTGGTGCTGACCATGGAATTTACGAAACTTGAAGCCGAGATCGTGCGTATTCTTGAACAGGCACACGCTGAGGCGGCGCGCAGCGCATCCGTTGGCACGGAAGCGCGCTCGATCTCAGCCGCGCCCGCATCATGACCAGGCTGCTGCTCGCCATTCTCGCGTTCTACAAGCGCTGGCTTTCGCCGGCGGTTCACGCCCTTTCGCCGGGCGGATGCAAGTATTTGCCCACATGCTCGGAGTACGCGGCAATCGCCATCACCACCCATGGTCCGCTGCGCGGCAGCGCGCTGGCGCTGTGGCGTCTGCTGCGCTGCCATCCTTTCACCCGCGGCGGCCTTGACCAGGTTCCGCAGCCCGCCGCTCAACGCCACGGAAGAGCTTTTCCCTACAAACCGTTACCATAGGGCCTGTCATCAAATTCTCAGGGCACAGCGACGGGAGCCAATTTTTTTCATATCGAGGAGTGAGGAGTGACGCATACCGGGTGTCTGCTAGCGACGATTGACGAAGAGATGGGAAAAATTGGCCCGTCCCTTTGGGTTGCGGGAAAAATCCGGCCATACTTCATTCTCGCCCTCGACGGTGGACCCGCCACAGCCTTCGGGCTCGGCTTCGTCTCACCGGATTTTTCCTCGCAACGCTGTACCCTCAGAATTTGATGACAGGCCCTGAGCCGTTACCATAAGGAGGAGCGGCTGGAGCGCCTGCCGCCTTTCTCCACCGATAGGACGTTATCCTTTGCCCGAAATTCACAATCCCAATCTTCAATCGCAGGGACCCTCCGGGGGCGGTGGCGGCAGCGATATGCGCGCCACTACCGCGTTCATGCTGCTGGTGATCGCAGCCTTTTTTGCCTACCAGTATTTCTTTAACAAGCCGCAGCCTCCGGCACAGACGCAGCAGACGTCGCAGCAGCAGGCACAGGCCGCCGGGCAGCCGGCGACCGCAGCAGGCGCGCCGGCTGCAACGCCCGCGGCCGGAACCGACGCCAAAGCCGGGCCGAAGGCCGGGTCCAGGACTGAGACCAGGGCCGGGTCTGCGCACGCCGCCGCCGCGCCGACCATTGGCGCCGCGGCCGAGTCCGACACCACCATCGAGAACGAGCTCTACAAGATCGTGTTCACCAATCGCGGCGCGCAGGTGAAGCACTGGATCCTGAAGAAGTATTTTGACAACGCCGGCAAGCCGCTGGACATGGTGCAGCCTGACGCTGCGGAGCGCTTCGGCCTGCCGCTGTCGCTGTTTACCTATGACCCGGCGCTCACCGATCAGTTGAATCAGGCGCTCTATCAGGTCACGACCACGGGCGCGCATTCCTCGCCTTCCGGTCCGGTGCTGGCACCGGCGTCCATTACCTTCCGCTACTCCGCCAACGGTCTGGATGTAGTCAAGACGCTGCACTTCAACACCAGCTACGTAGTTTCCGTGGACACCAGGGTTACCCGCGACGGCGCGCCGGTGCGTGCGCTGCTGCAGTGGCCCGCCGGTCTGGGCGATATGCAGGAGTTCCAGCAGGGTGGGATGATCCACTCGCAGGTACGCACGCCTTCCTACTTCGCGTGGTCGCTCGAAGGCAAGCAGGACTCGCAGGCCTCGGCCAAGGTGAGCGGCAACAATACGCTGAATGCGCCCTACCAGTACGCCGCTGTCGGCGACCTTTACTTTGCGGCCGCCTTTCTGCCTGACACGCCCGAAACTGCAACCGTGGTCACCCTGCACCACACCATCGACCTGCCCAGCAACCTGAGCGATCCCAACAGCAAGAAGACGCCCGCCGACGTGCTCGGCATCGCGGTGGGCAACATCACCGGCGATACGCGCCTGCGGCTGTTCGCCGGGCCCAAGGCCACCGATGTGCTGGCTTCCATCCACTCGGTCGGCGCCAATGGCAAAGCCGACGGTCCTTCGCTCGAGTCGCTGATCCAGTTCGGCTGGTGGACCATCATCGCCAAGCCGCTCTACATCGTCCTGCGGTTCATGGTGGAGCACGGCATCGGCAACTGGGGCTGGGCCATTCTCATCTTCACCCTGGTGTTTACCCTGGCGCTGTTGCCGGCCCGGCTCATGATGACCAAGTCGTCGCTCAAGATGATGCGCATCCAGCCCAAGGTCGACGCCATCAAGAAGCGATTCGCGCACCTGAAGACCAGTGATCCCAAGCGCGCCGAGATGAACCAGGAGATGATGGCGCTCTACAAGACCGAGGGCGTCAACATGTACGGCGGCTGCATCCCCATGCTTCTGCAGATGCCGCTGTTCTTCGGCTACTACCGCGTGCTTGAAAACGCCGTGGAGCTGCGCCAGGCGCACTGGCTGTGGCTGCCCGATCTGTCCCAGCCCGATCCCACGCACATTCTGCCCATCCTGATCATCGTCACCATGTTTCTGACTCAGTACATCACCCCGTCGCCGGGCATGGACCCTGGACAGCGGCGCATGATGGCCTTCATGATGCCGATCTTCTTCGGCTTCATGCTGTGGCACTACGCCTCCGGCCTTGCGCTCTACTGGGGCGCCAGCAACATCATCTATCTCGCCATGCAGATCGCCATCAACCAGTCGCACATCGGCAAAGAGATGCACGAGATCGCGGCCCGGCGGGCAACCAAGCGAACCGGACGCAAATAGAAAAGCTGCCACGAGACTTTCCGTACCCCCATCCTTTCGCGGTTTATGTGAAAGGGTGGGGATGGCACAACGCCATCCCGGCCCGGTCCGTGCAGACTCCCGCATTTCGCCTTTCGCCTTTCGCATTCCCCATTGACAGGTTTCATCCGTTGCTCCGCGTTCGCCGCGTCCAGCCCTGGTGCTGTATCGTCCAATGCGTATGGCAAATGCGAGCAGCAGCGCCCCGCATCCCGCGCCCGAGGCCGAGGAGATTTACCGTCGCTGGATTGCGTTTCTAGACGATGAGTTCACCCGCCACCAGTCCGCGCCGCGCCGCGCCGAGGTGGTCCGCGACCAGCTCTACCAGCTCTACCTGGGACGGCCGCACGGCGGCAAGCTCAACCTGACGCTGACCTCGGAGCTGCCCGGCAACGTGGTCAGCCTGTCGCTCGATCCGGAAAACGTGACCCTGGAAGCGGGCCACTTTGCGGATGTGGACCGCGACAAGTTCGACAAGCTCAAGCCGCTGCTCTGGTTCTGGCAGATGTTCGACCGCTCGCCGGTGGGGCTCAATCACTGGCTCGGGCTGCGCTTTCGCTGCATGCTGGGCCGACACCTGTTTGCGCACATGGGCACCGGCGTCAAAATCTATCACGGCGTGGACCTGACCTACGGCTACAACCTCTCCATCGGCGACGGCGTCACCATTCGCCAGCGCGCGCTGCTCAACGACCGCGGCGGCATCAGCATCGGCGATCACGCCATCATCGGCTCCTACTCGCGCATTTTTTCGCACGCGCACGACCCGGCCGACTACGACAAGGTGAGGCTGGTGCCCACAAAAATCGGGCATCGAGCGCGCATCGCCAGCCACGCGATCGTGCTGGCCGGCCAGCATGTGGGCGAGGGGGAATCGGTGGGCACATTCCCCACCGACCGCATCTGAAACGCGGGGCGCATGCTACCCTGAATCTTCCAGCCTTGCACCCGGCGCGTACGCACGGCCCGGCGGAGATGCTGGATTCGGGGAGCGATTATTGCAGTCCGCAGCTTTTCTCATTGCCGTCTTTGAGTTCGTTCTGCTGTTGTTTTCGCTCAGCTTTCATGAGTGCGCACATGCCTGGGTGGCTTCGCGCCTCGGCGATCAGACCGCGCGCCTGCAGGGACGCGTCACGCTCAACCCCATTTATCACATCGATCCGATCGGCACGCTGCTGTTTCCGGCGATCATCATCTTTGGCCCATTCATCGGCTTTACCTTCTTCAGCGGCCTGCTGGTGGGCTGGGCCAAGCCCACGCCGGTCATTACGCGCAACTTTCACAAGGTGTTGCGCGACGACAACCTGACCACGTTCGCCGGCCCGGCCTCCAATCTGCTGCTGGTGCTGGTGGCTTTCCTGGTGCTGGTCGGGTTCTCCATCGCGGTTCCCGGCGGACGCATGATGGTGCTCTCCAGCCTGAGCGGCGGCATCGGCGCCAGCGCGCCCTCCGGACCGCAGGCGGTGGTGATCCTTGCCATCCTGGCCATTGAGATCAATCTTTCGCTCTTCTTTTTCAATCTGCTTCCCATTCCGCCGCTCGACGGCAGCCGCATTTTGCGCAACGCGCTGCCCTACAACGCCGTGCAGGCCTATGACCGGATTCCCATCTGGATCAGTTACCTGTTTATGATCTTCGTGGGCGGCTACATCCTGCGCCTGCTGCTGGGGCCTTCCATGGGACTGGTCTTCGCGCCGTTTCTGCATTTCCATCCGTAAACGAGCGCAGGATCATTGCCGAATGGTTCCGGGGCGGTTCCATGTCGATTCCCGATCGATTCTCGAAAGCACTCTCGGCCCTCCCGGCTCTGAACGTCCCATTACAATGGAGAGAGCCTTTCGGCGACTTCCCCGGAAAACCGGCGCTCCTGTTTTTTGAGCGTCGCGCTGGAATTTAGAGACCCAATGCACGCAACTCCAACTTCATCCACACGCCCGCGCATTCTCAGCGGCATGCGGCCCACCGGCAAGCTCCATCTGGGCAACTACATGGGCGCGCTGGCCAACTGGGTCAAGCTGCAAAATGACGAAGTTGCACAGTACGAGTGCTACTTCTTCATCGCCGACTGGCACGCGCTCACCACGGATTATGCGGACACCTCGCAGGTGTCGCAGAATGCGCTCGACGTGATGCTGGACTACCTCGGAGCCGGACTCGATCCGGAAAAGTCGGTGCTCTTTCTGCAGAGCAGAGTTCCGCAGCACGCGGAACTGTTCCTCGCCTTTGCCATGATCACGCCGCTCGGCTGGCTGGAGCGCGTGCCCACCTACAAGGAGCAGCAGGAAAACCTTACCGGCAAAGATTTGAGCACTTACGGGTTCCTCGGCTATCCGCTCCTGCAGGCCGCCGACATTCTGCTCTATCAGCCGCAGTTCGTTCCCGTTGGCCATGACCAGGTGGCGCACGTGGAACTCACGCGCGAAGTGGCGCGGCGGTTCAACCACTTCTATCCGAAGAATGGCATCTCCCCGGATCAAAGCATTCCCGACGTTGAGAAATTTGTCCTCCCCGAGCCGCAGGTCCTGCTCACACCCTCGCCCAAGCTGCCCGGAACCGACGGCCGCAAGATGTCGAAAAGCTACGCGAATACAATCCTGCTTGCCGACCCGGAGCCGGAGGTCCGTAAGAAGCTCAAGACCATGGTCACCGATCCGGCACGCATCCGGCGCAACGATCCCGGCGATCCAGACAAGTGCCCGGTTGGCGATCTGCACAAGGTTTTTTCAACGCCCGAAACCATGGCCAGAGTGTATGAAGGCTGCCGCTCGGCCGGCATAGGCTGCATCGAGTGCAAGGGCTGGGCCGCAGACGCACTGGTGCAGATTCTGAACCCGATCCAGCAGCGCCGGGCCAGCTTTACCGAATCGCAGGTAAAGGAGATTCTTGAAGCAGGGTCGCGCCGCGCCGCCGATCGCGCCGAGCAGACCATGCGGCAGGTGCGCAGCGCCATGAAGCTGCCGCTCGCCGCCAGCTCGGCGTAGCTGCAGGCAGTCAAGGATGAAAGGCTGCGTTAGCCTGGAGAAACCGAACCCGAGAGCCACAGAGACCAAATTGACTGACCAGTTCCCCAACCCGCCGAATCCGGAGCCCGATACCGAGCCAGCCGCGCAACCCGCTGAGCCCACTGAGCCCGGCGCGCCGCCGCTGGTGCTTACCTCGCCGCCGAGCCGCGAAGAGAAGCCGGCCAAAGCCGCCGCGCCTGCCCGGCAGCGCGAAGAAAACGCCGATAGCTCGCCCTTTTCCGTGTTCGTGGGCCGGGTGTATGACGGGCCGCTCGACCTGCTGCTCGACCTCATCCGCAAGCAGGACATCGACATCTACGACATTCCCATTGCCCGGATCACGGCGCAGTTTCTGGGATATGTGGCGCAACTCAAGGCCACGGACGTGGACGTGGCCGGCGAGTTCATCTACACCGCCTCACTGCTGATTCACATCAAGAGCAAGATGCTGCTGCCGCGCGCGCCTGCGGGCCCCGATGAGTCGGCCGACGACCCGCGCCGCGAGCTGGTGGAGCGGCTGCTCGAGCACGAGCGCTTCAAGAGCGCCGCGCAGATGCTGCAGCAGAAGCAGTTGCTTGAAGCCGCATCGTGGACCAACCCCGGCATGCGTGAGTTTCGCGACGACGCCGGCGCCGAGCCGGAGATCGCCGCCGACACCACTGACCTGGTGCGCATCTTCCGCGAGATTCTGGAGCGGGCGCGCAACCGGCCCATCCTCAACGTGGAAGAAGACTCCGTCACCGTCGGCCAGATGATCCAGTACCTCTCGCGCCGGCTCACCATGGAAGACAGGCCGGTGGCGCTGCACAAGCTGCTCGGCCACACCCGCTCGGAACGCGCGCTCATCGCCATGTTCCTGGCGCTGCTGGAACTGGTGCGCATGCAGGCGATCCTGCTGCGGCAGGACCTGCACTTCAGCGAGATCTTCATCAAAAAGCACACCGGTTTCGAGTCGGTCATGAACCAGGGGCTGGCCAACTCGCAGGACGACTGGCGCTGAGCCGCGCGAAATTGTAACTTTTGTTATATTTCCAGCAGGCTCAGGAGGCTCATCCGTGGCCACCAGCACTAAAATCATTGCCATCGGCAACTCGGCGGGAATCATTCTGCCCAAGGAGATTCTTGCGCGGCTCAACGTGCAGAAGGGTGACACGCTGTATGTGCAGGAGACGTCAGCTGGCTTTCAGGTGAGTCCTTACGACGAAGAGTTCGGAACCAAGATGGATGTGGCCGACAGCGTGATTCGCCGTTATCGGGGTGCCTTCAAGAAACTGGCCGAGTAGGGTGCGCGAACTCTCGGATGAAACAGCCTGCCTGGTGTTTCTGCGGCTGGCTGCGAGCGAGATATCCGAGCCCGAGCTCGCTCTGTGGTTCGCCGAACACACCGACACCGCATAAGCCCACGGCTTTCTGCCTGCTTTCATTGCTGAAATCCACTGAAGAACCCGCTACAGCCAGCCGATGAAATACCTGTGGGCGAGCGCGCGGCAATGCAGGTGGAGCAGGAAAAGAGTTTGGCGGATACACGGCCGGAGCCGGGCGGTGAGCTGCGCTACGTCACCCGGCAGCCAATTCTCGACGGCCACGGCCTGGTACACAGCTACGATCTGCTCTTCCGCAATGCGCCGCAGGCCCTGATCCGGCGCGACGCTGACGCGGCCGTCGAAACCATGCTCGACAACGAAGTGCTCTTTGGCCTGGAGCGGCTAACCAACGGCCTGCCCGCATTTGTAACCTGCAACGCCGACGCCATCACCGAAGATCTGGTGCTGGTGCTCACGCCCAACCTCACCGTGCTTGGCGTTCCATCGAGCCTGGAGCCCACTGCCCGGCTGATCGATGCTTGCCAAACGCTGCGCGCCCGCGGCTTCCGCATCTCGCTGGACGATTTCTCGTGGCACGAGCGGCTCGTTCCGCTGGTTGAGCAGGCCGATTACATCCGCACCGATTTCCGCCGCTTCGGCCCCGCGGAACAGGAACGGCTCAACAAGCTGGGCCAGCATTCCATTGCGCCGGTTGCGCAAAAAGTGGAGACGCAGGCCGACTACCAGCAGGCTAGCGCCTGTGGCTTTACGCTCTTCCAGGGCGCCTACTTCTGCCATCCTGTGCTGCTCAAAAAGCGCAAAATTCCCGCCAACCGGCTGTTCCATTTCGAAATCGTGCGCGAGCTCTATCGCGACCCGATCGATGTCCGCAAGGTCAGCCAGCTTGTCCGCAGCGACGCTTCCCTTACCTTTCGTCTGCTGCGGCTGGCCAACTCGCCGCTCTACGGACTGCGCCAGGAGGTGCGGTCCATCGAATCCGCCATCATGATCCTGGGCGAAGATGCCTTCCGCCGCAGCATTTCGCTCGCTATCCTGAGCGAGATGAACGCCGAGCAGCCCGTCGAAATTCTGCACATGGGCCTGCTACGCGCGCGCTTCTGCGAGCTGGCCGCGCGCATCTTCCAGCAGGACCCGTCGGAACAGTATCTGCTGGGACTCTTCAGCCTGCTGCCCGCCATGCTGCGGGTTCCCATGGAAGAGATCGTGCCCTGCCTGCCGCTGCGCGGGCAAATCTGCGAGGCCCTCACCGGCGCCATGAACCTGGAACGCAGCCTGCTTTCCTGGATAGAGGGCCACGAACGCGGCGACTGGGAAGCCTGCGAACACATCGCTTCGGCCCACGGACTCCGTTCCAGCCAATTGATGGTGTGGTATGAAGAGGCGCTCATCTGGGCCGCCTCCGCCTCGCCCGGCATGGCCTGAGAGATTTTTTAACCGCACATAAAAAGAACTGCCGCGGCGTGGTTAAATTTATCCTCCTTTCATCTCGCTCCTTTATCTCTGGCTCCAGTCCGGAAATATTCCATCCCTCCCCGTTGCCGGACGACACTCGATCTGCACCCTGGAGCCTCTATGGCGGATATCGCAACATCAGTTGAAACTCTACCCTCCGGCGGGTCACTGCTCGACCGCAAGATGAAGAAGTTCCCGACCTGGATCAGCACGGCCATCGTGCTCGCCGCGCTGGTTGGCGGACTCGGTTACATCGGCGTCCACGTGGCCGGCGATCTGGGCAACATCGTCATCACCAGCATCTGGCCCTATGCGCTGCTGGCCCTGGCGCTGCTCATCGCGCTCAGCTTTGAGTTCGTGAACGGCTTCCACGACACGGCCAACGCCGTGGCCACCGTCATTTACACTCACGCGCTGGAGCCGAACATCGCTGTCGTGTGGTCGGGGCTGTGCAACCTGGCCGGTGTGCTCACCTCGGCTGGAACCGTGGCCTTCACCATCATCACGCTACTGCCCGTTGAGCTGATCCTCAAGGTCAGCTCCGGCGCCGGATTCGCGATGGTCTTCGCGCTGCTCATCGCCGCCATCCTGTGGAACCTGGGAACCTGGTGGCTCGGCCTGCCCGCATCCAGCACCCACACCATGACCGGCTCGATCATCGGCGTGGGCGTGGCCAATCAGTTGATCAACGGCGGCGCCGGCACGTCGGGCGTGGATTGGGGACAGGCCACCAAAGTCTTCGAGGTCCTGCTCGTCTCGCCGCTGGTCGGCTTTGGCTGCGCGGCCGTCCTCTTCTGGCTCAGCAAAATCACCATCAAGTATCCGGCGCTCTACCAGGCTCCCAAAGACAACACGCCTCCGCCGTGGCCCATCCGCCTGCTGCTGGTGATCACCTGCACCGGGGTCAGCTTCTTTCACGGCTCCAACGACGGCCAAAAGGGCATGGGCCTCATCATGCTTATTCTCATCGGCACGGTCCCCACCGCCTACGCGCTCAACCACGCCGTAAGCCCGCGCGACATGCAGGACTTTATCGCGGCTTCAGACAAGGCGGTCTCCATCGTGGACACCCACGTGGACAAGAGCGCCGTGCTCGGCGGCGATCCGCGCGCCGTGCTCACCGACTACCTGCGCACCAAGCACTTGCAGCCCGACACCATGACGGCGCTGCGCGAAAACATCCGCGATCTGGAAGGCGACGTAGCGGCCTATGGCGACTACAAGCATGTGCCCGCCTCCCAGCAGACCAACGTCCGCAACGACATGTACGTTACCAGCGAAGCGCTGCGGGTCATGACCAACTCCAAGGCCATCAACTTTTCAAAAGATGAGCAGGCCGCGCTCGATAACTACAAATCCAAGGTCGACAAGGCCACCAAGTTCATTCCTTCGTGGGTCAAAGTAGCCGTGGCCCTGGCGCTCGGCCTGGGCACCATGGTGGGCTGGAAGCGGATCGTGGTGACCGTAGGGGAGAGAATCGGCAAGGAGCATCTGACCTACGCGCAGGGCGCCTGTGCCGAGCTGGTGGCCATGGCCACTATCTTCGCCGCGGACAACTTCGGCCTGCCCGTCTCCACCACCCATGTACTCAGTTCCGGCGTGGCCGGCACCATGGCCGCCAACAAGAGCGGCCTGCAGTTTGCCACCATCCGCAATATCGCCGCCGCATGGGTCTTTACCCTACCCGCCGCGGCGTTGCTCTCCGGATGCCTGTTCTGGCTTTTCCGACACCTCAGCAGCTAAATGCACAAGCCTCCGCAGGCGTCCGCCACGGCGGACGCCTTTTTTTTGCGGATACCGCTCAGCTCTCGCAAGCGGGCATTCCAGCAACAGCCATCGAGGCCAATCCATTGCTGCCCTGCGCAATCGGGTAGTCCTTGAGACTGATCGAGTTTCCAATCTTCAAAGGCACTTCAATCATCATGTTCTTCCACGGCGTGTAAGGCAGAATCTTCCACATCTGGTTGCTCATCCACAACCGGAAGCGCGTGCGCGGCACAAACCAGTCGGTTCCGCCATCCGCGATTCCCTGGCACTTGTTCACAAAATCGCGCATCAGGCTTTCATAACTGGCGAATGCCGAGGCATAGTCTCCATCCGACTCCGCCAGTTCGCCGGCGAGCACATAGGCTCCCACCACGGCCATGCCGGTTCCCATGCCCGACAGCGGCGATGCGCAGTAAGCCGCGTCGCCCAGCAGGACGCATCGTCCCGCGGACCATTGCTTCATCTTCACCTGGCTGACCGAGTCGAAATAGAAGTCCGGAGCCGATTCCATGAACTCCAACAGGCGCGGAACCTCCCAGCCTTCCTGCCGGAAATGATCGCGCAATATGCTCTTTTGCTGCCCGGTATTGCGGCGGTCGTACTTGAGCGGGTCGGTTGCGAAGAAGAACGACGCTTTGGCTTCGCCCGGATCGCCGCCGCTGAAGATGCCGACCTTCTTACCCAGCGTTCCGTAGTACAGCCCGCTGCGGTCAAGGTTCAAATAATTGGGAATGGTAAAGATGGAAACGTAGTAGCCCAGATACCGTGCAAAGCCGGCCTCTTCGCCAAACCGCAGCGAACGGACATTGGAGTGCAATCCATCGGCGCCGACCACGAGATCGAATCGGCGCCGGCCGCCTTGTTGAAACAGGACATCCACGCCGGAGCCGGTGTCTTCCATGCTCGCGATGCTGTCATCGAAGATGTACTCGGTGGTTCCCCGCGTTGCTTCGTGAAAGATTCCCGCGAGATCGCCGCGCAGGATCTCAAGTTCGCCGCTGGTGAACCCGTCCGGCATGCTGGCCACCTTTCTGTTCTGGCGGTCGACGATGGTGATCGCCCCGATTCGCGTCTGCATCCGCTGCACTTCCCGCAGCAGACCCATGCGTTCGAGCACGCGAACCGAAGCTCCGCGAAAATCGATGGCGTATCCGCCGGGCCGGACCGCAGGAGCGCGTTCGACGATCGTGGGCTGGAATCCATACCGGCGCAGCCAGAAAGCCAGCGCCGGGCCGGCGACGCTGGCTCCGGAGATGAGAATGCTTTTGATTTTCATAAACGACCTCTGATTTCAAGGGTAGAACAAATGTCTTATACAAATGTACTATACGCTTGTCTTGCACATTTGTCTTACTCCGTTCTAGACTATTTTTCATGGGCAATCGCGACGCTCTGCTTGCGGCAGCCAAGAAGTGTCTGCTTGAAAAGGGCTACAACCGCACCACCGCCCGCGACGTTGCCTCAGCGGCCGGCGTCAGCCTGGCGGCCATCGGCTATCACTTCTCGTCCAAGGACGCGCTGCTTACCGAGGCGCTTTTGCTCGCCTTTGGGGAGTGGGATGAGGAACTCCAGCAGGCGCTGCGGACCACGGTTTCACCGGAGCTGACGCCGGTGGATCGGTTTGAAGCCATCTGGGCAAAAATCATCGCCACCTTTGAAACCCACCGGCCGCTTTGGATCGCCAACTTCGAGATTTTCGCGCAAATGGTGAGCCAGCCCGCGACGCGCGAGTTCGTTGCAAGCCAGTTGCAGACGGCGCGCACCGGGCTGGCCGCAATGTTTCTCAATCGGCAGGAGAGTGCGATCAGCGACCACACCGCGCGGACAGTCGGCACATTTCATCACGTGCTTCTGTCCGGACTGGTTCTTCAGTGGCTGATCGATCCGGCAAGCACGCTCTCCGCCAAAGATCTCACTGAAACGCTGCGCACTGTAGCCGCCAGTTTGCAGCAAGGCAGCAAGAAGGCCGGAAGCAGGCAAACGCGCAGAGGCCGGAAGCCAAAAAAGGAATAAGCACGCACCTTGAGGAAACTGGCCCGAAGGCGGTTGGCCCAGGTTTATTCAGGAATCAAGAATGGAATTATGGATTCAAATCCGGCCGTGCGCTCCCGATATGCGGAATCGGGGCAAACGCATCGATCGCGCGCGCACCGATGATTCCCTTTGCCACGCGGATTCCCTTTGCTACGCGGACGCCCTTTGCTACGGATGGCTCTCGACGACGGGCCAGCCCGCTCAATGTGAATGATTCCCCCCGCAATCTCCACAGCCGTCGCAATGCCGCCGGCAAGCGCCGCAGCCCCACATCCGGTACCATACATGAGGGCCTTTGCAATTGCGGACCCTTGTTGACCCATGAGCCTGAAAGCAAAACTGGAAGCCGTTATTTACGCCGCCGAGGAGCCGGTCACACTGGCTCAGCTTGCCGCTATTTTTGCGGCCGATGCCTTCGAGTGGGAGGCTGAGCAAGCGGCCACCCGAGCCGCTCAGTCCCAGCCGGGGCAGTCTGAAGCCGGGCAGTTCGAGCCTGTAGAGTTTGATTCTGCACAGTTTGATCCTGCGCAGTCCGACCCTGAACCGTCCGTGGCCGGCTCCGCCGAGCCGGATCCGGCCTATGCCGAAGCCCACGCAGACCGCGATCCGGCAGCGCCCTTACCCCTTTTGAATGAACACGCCGCCGCGGAGGAACCGGCCACGGCGGAGGAACCGGCGAAGGCGTCTGCTCCAGAATCAGAGCCTAAATCAGGCCAGGAATCAGGCTCGAAATCCGGCCCGGAAGCGGGCCCGGCCGAAGCCGCCGAATCCGACCTGAAGCGTGAGGCCCGGCAGCGGGACCGCGAGGTGCGCGCCATCCTGCGCCAAGTGCTTGACGAGTTGGTGGCCGATTGCGTCGCGGACGGCCGCGGCATTGAGATCCGGGAGATCGCCGGCGGCTACCGCATGGCCACCAAGCCCGAGTGCCACGATGCCGTGCGCATGTTTGTCAAAAGCCTGAAACCGCCGCTCAAGCTCTCGCTGCCGGCCCTGGAAACGCTGGCGGTGGTCGCCTACAAACAGCCCATTACGGCTCCTGAGGTCAACGAGATTCGCGGCGTGGACTCGTCGGGGGTCTTTGGATCGCTGCTGGCGCGCAAGCTCATTGCCACCGCGGGCCGCAAGCAGGTGATCGGCAGGCCCATCCTTTACAAGACCACGCGGGAGTTCCTGCTCCGCTTCGGGCTGAAAGACGTCTCCGAGCTGCCTTCGATGGAGGAGTTCGAGAAGATGGCCGCCATTGAGCTGGAAGAGCCGGAAACGGCTGAGGCCGGCGACGTTACGGAGATCGGCGAGCCCGAGCCCATGGCTCCCGAGGAAACGGCTGAGGCCATTGCCGACGACCTGCAGGAAGAACTGGCTGAGGCCACGGCCGACGGCGCGCCACGGTCCGAAGCAGAGCAAACAGCCGGGACGGACGGCGAAGCGGGCCAGGCGCCAGGACCTGCACGGGACCATACGTCGAACCACTTAACCAATCAGGGAACGAATCACGCTGCAGGCAACGAACCGGCTGGCGATTCCGCCGGCGAATCGAGCGGCCAGCCGAGCAGCGTTTCACACAGCGAAGAGTAAGTAGAAACAGAGGGCTTTGCCATGGCAAAAAAATCAGAAAGGCCGCGCGAGGCGGAATCGGAAGCCGCTGCGGCTGCACCGAAAGCTCGCAAAAGCCGCGCGAAGGCGAAAGAGCCCTCAGCCGGAGAAGCCAAGCCCGCAAAGGCCGCCAAACCCAGCAAGGCCAAGGTCGCGGTCAAGATCGCAACGAAAGCCGCAGCCAAGCCCAAGGCCGCAGTCAAGGCCAGGGCCAAGGTCAAGATCAAGTCCGAATCCGGCGAAGAGCTGGAGATTCACGTGCCAGTAGGAGAACCGTTCCTGCATCCCGGCAGCGACCCTGTCGGGGACGTTACGGATGGCGAAGGACGGTTTGTGGCTGCAGCAGAGGCCGAAAGCTCTCCTGCGCAATCGAACGCGGAGATGGCTGCGCAGCGCGCCGAAACGACCGACGCCGCAATCGATGGCACGGTGGATAGTGCAGTCAAGAACACAGTCAAGGGCCAGTCTCCCGCGGCATCGGAGGCGGCTTCTGGAGCCAGCCGAAAGACGAACAATCTGGATGCTGGCGAGAACGAACTCGACAGCGATGAAAGGGACGGCGACGAAGCAGGCAGTGACGGCGCGCAGCCGGCGCGCGAGCCCGCCAAACTCGATCGCCTGCAGAAGATTCTCTCCCAGGCCGGCATCGCCAGCCGCCGCCGCGCAGAAGAGCTCATCACCGAGGGCCGCATCCAGGTAAATGGCCAGGTGGTTACGCAGCTAGGCGCCAAGGCGGACCCGGCGCGCGACCATATCCGCGTGGATGGCAAGCTCATCTCCGGCGCCGAGCGGCACCGTCATTTCGTGCTCAACAAGCCCAAGGGCTTTGTCACCACAGTCAGCGATCCCGAAGGCCGCCCGACGGTGATGCAGTTCTTTGCCAAGATGAACGAGCGGCTCTACCCGGTGGGCCGGCTCGACTACCAGAGCGAGGGACTGCTGCTGGTGACCAACGACGGCGATCTGGCCAACCAGCTTACCCGCGCCGCCTCAGGCGTGCAAAAAACCTATCTCGTGAAGGTGGCCGGCCAGCCTTCTGAAGAGCAGCTTGAACTGCTCCGCTCCGGCGTGGCCATTGACCGCGAAGGGCCCGGCTCAGGCACAGTACACACCGCGCCGGCGGAGATTCGCCAGGTGCGGCGCGGCGACAATCCCTGGTTTGAGGTGGTGCTGATCGAGGGCCGCAACCGCGAGCTGCGCAAGATGTTTTCCGCCATCGGCCACTTTGTCGAGAAGATTCGCCGCGTCGGCTACGGGCCTTTGGTGCTCGATCTTGAGCCGGGCAAGTTTCGCGAGCTCGATCCGGAAGAGCTTGCCGCACTGCGCCTGGCCGCCGAAGGCAAGCTGAAGCCCCGCCGGGCGCAGGCCGCGAAGAGAGACGCGATGGCTCTGCCCACGGTTTCCGCAAGGCCCTCCGGCTTCCGCGACAAGCCCGCCCGCCCCGGCGCCGCGCCGCGCGAGTTCAGGCCACAATCTCGCGAATACAAGCCACAGGCCCGCGAATTCAAGCCGCGATCCGGCAAATTCAAGCCCGCGGCCCGGGAAGCAAGACCGTTCCGCGATGCGTCCGCGCGCCGCGACAAGCCCCGTTGGGAGCCGCGCTCCGGAGACCGCCCGGACAGACAAGACCGGCCGAGCCGGCCCTTCGACGCCCGAGCCGGATTCGACCGGCCGCAGAAAGATCGCTTCCAGGACCGTTCGCGTTTTGGGCGCGACGACGCCGACACCCGGCCGCGCCCGCGCCCCGAAGACCGCGGCTCGAACTTCCGTCCGCAGCAGCGTGAGGCCGCGCCACGGCCGGAAAATGCAGTGCGCCAGCCCGCGCGCCCGCAAGGCGATCAACCCCATTTCAAGCGCCCAGGGTTCAACAGGACCGAAGAATCGCCGCGACGCTTCGACAGGCCGGCAGGCAAAAGTTTCGACAGGCCCGCAGGCAGGAGTTTTGACAAACCCGCAGGCAGGAGCTTCGACAGGCCCGCAGGCAGAGGATTCGACGCCCGACCGAACCGGTCCTTCGACAAGCCCGCAGGCAAGAGCTTTGCGAAGCCGCCCGCCCGGAGCTTCGACAGGGGAGCGGCAAGGAGTTTCGACAAGGGACCGGGAAAACCGTTCGGTGACGCGCCGGGCAAATCGCCGATGAAGTCCTTCAGCAAGCCGCCGGAGCGCAGCTTCGAGAGCAAGCGTCCACGCCTGGAGATCGAGCCTGTCCAGGGTTTCGACAAGCCGGCCGCCAAAACCTGGACCAAGCCCGCCGATAAAAGCTGGAGCCCCAAACCGGCAGCCGGACGGGATCGGGATTCATCCAGCCGGCCGCCTCGTCCCGAAGGTTCCGCGCCCGCATTTCGCGCCCAATCGGGTCCGCGGGACGGCGGCACGTCACGGCCCGCGCCGGGCGCCCGCTCCAGACCGGCATTTGGAGCCCGGACGGGGGGCTCCAGACCTAGCTCAGGATCGAGTTCCAGACCAGGTTCAGGATCGGGTTCCAAGCCCAGCTTCAAATCCGGTTCGAGACCCGGTTCGAGACCCGGCACCAGATCGGCAGGGCCAAAATCGGGGTCACGCCCGTCGGGATCGAGAGCGGGACAAAGGCCGGGCTCACGGCCGGGACCGAAATCGGGACCGCGCCCCGCATTCAAGCGCTCCGGGCCGGCCGCAGGCGGAAAACGGCGTCCCGGCGGGAGCTCGCGAGGCTAGGACCGGGCCCGGCAGCACTCATCCGGTCCTGATGGATCCAGTTCGGCGGCGGCCGCTTTGTGCTTCCATGCCCACACGGTTTAACGTAAATGGGACTCCGGAACGGAGTCCGCAATCCAATCCACGCGTGGAGTCATCGCGACACAATGAGCCCTCGGCCCCTGGTGCTGGTCGTTTCCGCAGACGACGATCCTCAACTCGCCCAGCTGAACGAAATCCCACACGTCGTCGGCAACAACCTTGCCGCATTTGAGAAGGCCGCACCCGAGGCCAAAGCCATTCTGTACTGGTCCGGATCGCGCGATCTGCTGCGGTCGCTCTTTCTCGCCAGCCCGCGCCTGCGCTGGGTTCACTCGCGCGCCGCTGGACTGGACAAATCCCTCTTTCCGGAGCTGGTGGCGAGCGATATTCCGGTCACCAACGGCAGCGGTGTCTTCAGCCAGTCGCTGGGCGAGTTCGCGCTGGCCGCGGTTCTCTTCTTCGCCAAGGACTTTCTCCGCATGCTGCGCAATCAGCGGGCCGAGCGCTGGGAACAGTTCGACGTAGAAGAGATTGCCCTGCAGACGGCGGGCATTGTGGGCTACGGCGATATTGGGCGCGCCACGGCCCGGCGGCTGCACGCCATGGGCATGAAGGTGCTGGCGCTCAAGCGGCATCTGCCCGCCGATCCCGATCCGTGCATCGCCGAGTTCTACCCTTCGGACAAGTTAGCCGACATGCTGTGCCGCTGCGACTACGTGGTGGTGGCCGCGCCGCTCACTGCCGAGACGCGGCACATGATCTCCGACGCCGAGTTCGCCGCCATGAAGTCCAGCGCCGTCGTCATCAACGTCGGTCGCGGCCCGGTCATCGATCAGGCGGCCATGGTGCGCGCGCTCACCGCCGGACGTATCCGCGGAGCCGGGCTGGATGTTTTTGAAAAAGAGCCCATCCCCGCCGGCGATCCGATCTGGAAGCTCGACAACGTGCTCCTGTCGCCGCACTGCGCCGACAACACAAAGGACTGGCTCAACGATGCAATGCAGTTCTTTCTGCGCCAATACGCCCGCTTTGAAAAAGGCGAGCCGCTGGAGAATATCGTTAAGAAGCACCTGGGCTACTGAAGCAGTTTGGGAAGATGAATGTCAGCCTTGTTCACGCGAGTTGCAGGATGGGTTGGAAGGCGACTGCGGTGAAGGAAAGAGCACTCAGGGGTTATAGCATTTCCCGAATAGCCGTAGACCGAAACCTCACGGCCAAGTGGCTCTTTCCTCAAGAAAGAGCCACCTTTCAATGCGCTCAAGAGTTCAAGTGAATTCGGGAAATGCTCTAAAACCCAAATTCACTTCCTGGCCATTGCGGCACGACTGAAGTCGTGCCCTGACACAAGACCGCAATGCGTTGCCCCACTTGTTGGAATACCGGAGATAAATTGATACGCATCAGAATGGATTTGCGCGTGGCGAAGGCCGGCGTGGGCTATAGCAAAATCAGAGTTGGTGTAAGGTGAGTTGATGCTGCTAAGTGCCGTTTTCCTCAAGAAAACGGCGCCTTGCACGATTTTAGCGATCCCCAGATGAACTCTGATTTTGCTGTAATCATTCAGAGACAGCGTGGTCACGCGTTGGTTCGGCGCCGGCTTGCGATCTGCGGGGAATCAATTCTACGAAGGAAAAAGCGATCCGGTGGGAGCCGGAATAGCGGTGATCCGGGTGCGGCGGCGCTGCGGCTGCGGCTCGGGTGAAGCCAGCAGACCGGCGATCTCGCGCAGCTCGGCGCGCGCCTGGCGCAGAATGGCGGTCGTCTTGTCTTTGCGGCGGTCGCGATCGGCCGCGCGCAGCGGCAGAATGGCCTGCGGTTCGGCGGGATTCTGCCCGCGCTGCACCTGCTCCAGCGCCTGGCGGGCGCCGGTGAGCGTATAACCGTCGCCATGCACAAGGCGCTTGATCTCAAGCACAAGCTCCACGTCGCGTCGCCGGTAGAGCCGCTGGCCGGTTCCGCTTTTATTGGGCTTGAGCTGCGGGAACTGGGATTCCCAGAAGCGCAGAACGTAGGTTTCCAGAGCGCAGATGCGGGCGACATCGCCAATCTTGAAATACAGACGGTCGGGGATTGAAGGCGATTCGACAACGTGTTTCCGGGACAGTTGCGTGGCCATAGGCGTCGGCGGGCCAGTTGCGTCAGCGTGCGGCGGTTCCGGCTCTTTTGAGAGTATAGGCCACAAAATGCACCGGATGTGAAGCAAAATCCGCACCGGAATCATTTCGGTGAAGGTATCAATCTAGTGTCATCACCAGACCGGTGTCCGTATTGAGCCAGCGAAGACGCGGTGTGCAAGTTGACTCGCAAGCGCCCGGCGGCGGTTCGTCAGAGTTGAGATGGCCCAGACGATACCGCTTCAGGTTGTGCCGCTTGGACCCGCGCCTGCGAATGGGCCGGCGCGGCGCGCAGATACTGCTTTGGCCAGGTCGCTGTTTCGCCGAGCGCGGCTGCGGCATGCAGCGGCCAGTAGGGATCGCGGAGCATCTCCCGGGCCAGCATCACCAGATCGGCTTCGCCCTTTTCCACAATCTGGCTGGCCTGCTCCGGCTCGGTGATCATGCCCACAGCCGCCGTGGCCACGCCAGCTTCGCGCCGGATGCGCGCGGCAAACGGCACCTGATATCCGGGCCCCACGGGGATGGTGGCATGCGGAACCATGCCGCCGGAAGAAACATCGACCAGATCCACGCCGTGCTCGCGCAGATGACGAGCCAGTTCGACGGATTCGTCCGGATTCCACCCGCCTTCGGCCCAATCGGTCGCCGAAATGCGCATGAACACCGGCAGGTGCTGTGGCCACTCACTGCGCACCGCATCCACAATGGCCAGCGCGATGCGGCTGCGATTCTGCAGGCTGCCACCATATTCATCGCTGCGCCGGTTGGCCAGCGGTGACAGAAATTCGTGAATCAGGTAGCCGTGCGCGGCGTGAATCTCCACCAGATCGAAGCCGGCCTGAAGGGCTCTGCGCGCGGCCGCGCGAAACGCATCCACCACCGCGTCGATGCCGGCCTTGTCCAGCGCCGCTGGAACCGCATACTGCGGAGAAAACGCCACCGGGCTGGGGCCGACCGGCTGCCATCCGCCTTCTTCCGGCAGCACCAGTTGTTCTTTGCCAAAGGGAATTGACATGCTGCCCTTGCGGCCTGCATGGGCAAGCTGAATGCCAGCCCGCGCTCCCTGCGCATGAACGAATTTTGCTATGCGCTCCAGTCCGGGGATGTGTTCGTCTTTCCACACGCCAAGGTCGCCGGGAGAGATGCGGCCTTCCGGCAGCACCGCCGATGCCTCAAGCATGACCAGTCCCGCGCCGCCCTGCGCCCGGCTGCCCAGGTGAACCAGGTGCCAGTCATTGGCAAACCCGTCTTCTGACGAGTACTGGCACATGGGTGAAACACCGATGCGGTTGGGAAACTCCAGGGAGCGAAGCTGCAAGGGAGAAAAAAGAGTATGGCTCATCAGACAAATGGATGATCGAGGGGTGGATTCGATGCAGGCGCTTTGCTGGCCGGCATGTTTACTGCGCTGGCTGCTTCTTGAGCACCACCGCGCCCTTCTCGTCGAACAGGATGGCGCTTTCGAGCTTTCTGAACGCGGCGGCTTCTGTTGCGGGAAGCTCCACCTGGCGCACGACGTACTCGCGCTGGTAGTGCAGCACGTTTCCCTTGGCTGAAACCGAGGAATGATAGCTGGCAAAGCTGGTTTCAACGTCGATCGGGTCGGGCATCTCGTCCACTACGTAACCCGGCGGCAGGGCGATGTCGAAGCTGTCGCGCCAGCGGCCAGTGGCGTCCAGGCTGATGGGCACCGTACGCGGCTCGTCGTCGAAAGGGACTGCGTCTTCGCCGACGACGCGCGCGCGCACCAGCAGCAACGGGCCGACGGTCTGCGCATATTGCGGAACCGCTACCGAGTAGTGAAACTCCATGGGCTTGTCCAGAGACGGCGGCTGAATGAAGCTGAAGGAGTTCAGCGTAACGCCGGGCAGATCGCGGCTGACGTATTTTTCCCAGAAGTTGTTCCGCTCCGTGTCATCGGTGTACTTGAGAAACATGCGGAAATCGGCGCCTTCCGGCCCGGAGTGGGATGTGACCACGGTTCCGGTGAGCGCGCCGTCGGCGGACAGAACAAAGCTGCCTTTGCGCTGGGTGCCGTTGGTATCCGGCCCCAGCAGGGGCAGCGCGATGAGCTGGCTGTCGGCGCCGGCGGAGAGAATCCCGTAGCCGCCCTGCAGATACGACGGCAGATTGCCGGCCGGGGTGCGTTCGTTGGTGGGATCGAAGATCAGGTAGCGCTTGCCGTCTTTGCCGGCTGCGACAGCCTCAAGCCGCGCATCCTTCACATCAGCGGGAATCTCGATGGCGGTGATCATGTGATCGCCGTACATGGACGGGGCATCGGGATCGACCACGCCGCGCCGGTCGTCGACCGGAACGTAGAAGGCCCGGATACCGGCCGCTTGCAGCATCGCGATCAGCAGCGTGGTCTTGTCTTTGCAGTCTCCGTAGCGGTTGCGGAAGATGTCGCCCGCGTAATGAGACTGGATGCCGCCGATGCCGCGCTCCACCACAAAGTACTGCACGTTGTTCTGAATGTACTCGGTGATGTTCTTCACCCTGGTATAGAAATCCGGCGCGCCGGCCACAAGCTGCTGAGCCTTGGCGGTGATTTCGGGGGTGGGATCGGAGCGATGCTCTTCGAGGTTTGTGTACCAGGCACCCCAGGCGCGCCACTGATTGTCTTTGCCTGCGACGGCAATGTCGTCCCAGCTCACCGACATGCGCGCCGCCAGAGCGTCCCAGTCCGGGCTCGCCTTTACATCGCGCAGATCAAGCTTCTGCATGTCGTGGATCTCCCATCGCCAGTGATTGGGAGCCACCTGAACAGCCTTGACCGGGGCATAGCGATGCCAGGACTCGGCATGCGGCCGGCCCGGCGGCAGATCGACTTCGAGCGCCTCAAAGACGAACGGAACACCGGTTTGAATCTGCCACACCTTCTCGCGCTCATAGGGCGCAACCTGCTCTTCCGATTCGCAGAGAACCGTGGCGCCGACGTCGGCCGCCGGAGGACGGACCTCGCGCATTTTTTCGGCAACCAGCATTACAGGAACGCCGGTATCGACGCCTTTGTCGACAAAGTCGGTTTCCTGGGCCGGGAACGTTTTGCCATCCGCGGTGATGGTCCACTCGCGGAAGGAATCGATCTTTTCGTCCACGTCGTAGCCCACGCTGCAGGCGACGTGGCGGCCCTGCGGCTGGAGGATGCGAATCGCCTCGCGCTCCCGCTCCGTGGCGCGCCCCTGATCGTCGATTGTCTCAACGTATTCGTCCGACAGAATTACCGATCCCGAGTCTCTGGCATAGGCCGGGGTGGGTATTTTGGCAGCCGTCAGAGCCCAGTCGGGCACTGGATCGGGCTTGCTTCCCCAACCGGCGGCCGCCGGCCTGCACATTGCCAGAACCACAATGGCAACAGACAAGACGCGCACTGCGGGAGAGCGGAGGAGCGGCGCCGCGCCGATTCTCATCAGTTGCCCTTGGCCACGGTGGCTGTGTCCAGCACCAGCTCCTGCTGGTCTGTGGCCGCCACCTTTTGATAAAAGCCACGCAACTGCTGGTAGTCGTCCGGATTGGCCAGCGCAAAGCCGCGAGCCACGATGTCGACGACGGTAAGCTTGCCGAGAGCGGACTGGGTTTTGACGACGAAAACAGCATGGCCGGCCCATGCGACCTTGCTGTCCTGCGGCGCGCCCTCCATTGTCATGCCCACCGGCAGAGCGTAGGTGACCTCGTCCGTCACCAGGCTGCCATAGCGCATGTCCACCTGTTCCTGGCGCTTTTCCTGCTTTACAAAAGGCACCTGCCCGCGCGTCTCGAAGAAGAAGGCGGGTAACAACAGCCGCCGGGCGGTGGCCGTGCCGAGAGAGCCCTTCACGGTGCAGATCGCAATCAGGTTGGAGTTCGGGTCATCGATGCCGAGGAAGTGGTCGATATGGCCCTCTGTACCGTCCGGCATGATGTCTGCCAGTGAGCGGTCGAAGCTCTTCTTCACTTCCGTCATGTCGTTCTCGATCGCCGTCTGGCGCCACTGCAGCGCCTGCTGCCCGGTCATTACCACCATCAGCGATCCGGTAACGCCACCATGTGCATCCAGGCTCAGATCGGCGGTGCGCGTCACCGTATTCTGGTTGTAAGCTTCGGGCGGTGTGTTCATCACGCTCATGCCCTTTTCGCTCTCACGAATGCCGCGCGTTTCGGCGTGCCGCCAGTTCAACCGGCCGAAGGGGCACATCTTCTCGCCCGGATCGAGGATCACTTCTTTGCCGTCGATGGTGGCCACCACCAGCGTGATGTCGAGCTGATCGAAGTTCATATAGCTCAGGTCGAAGAGCCCCTGGGATCGGTCCTCAACCTTCATGGGATAAGCCGTGAGCCCGGCGGCGCGCAGCATGGCCAGATAGAGCAGTGCAATGTCGTCGCTCGATCCGCTCTTCTGGTTCCATGTATCTTCGGCCCGCTTCGCCACCTTGATCTTCAGCTCCTTCATCTCCGACGCGCTCTTGGTGCGGGAATAGTCGGTGTTGTCCAGAGCCTCCACCGCGGTATAAAGCTTCCTGGCCTTGTCCTGCTCACTGTCGCCGGGCGCGACGATGCCAGACACCGCTGCGCGAATGGCCTTGGTCGGCTCGGCGAAGTGATCCACATCCTTTGACCAGTACTTGGCCTCGTTGACCCAGAAGTCGCCGGGAGTGCTGGCCGCCATGTAATAGAACTCGACGCGGTACAGATAGCTCTCAATCGGCGGCATCCATTCCTCGTCCGGTATGGGCGGAACGTCGGTGACGTTCACTGTATATTGGCCGCCGATATCGGGCTTGACGTCCGTGCCCGCCGGCAGCTTTCGCCGCCAAATCAGGCTGTTGATTGGTCTGTCGCGCGAGTCGGTCAAATACATGCTGGTCGAGTGATCGACGGTGCCGGACATGAAGGCCTTGAACGGAGTGAACTGGTAGTGCGCCTTGTGGACGAAATACGGCTTCTGGATATCCCAGGTGGGCGAAGAGAAGTGGTTATCGTCGTAGCGGATGTCGTAGCTGTACTCGATCACGCTGCCCACCTCCACGCTGGGCAGCGTAAATACCTTGCGCCCCACCTGAAAGTCACCCCTTTTCACGCTCAGCAGGTCTTCCGGCTTGCCTTCGAGCGGAATCACGGTGCCGTCGGAATGAATGGTGCGGGCCTTGATGTCGGTCACCTTCCAGTCGCCGCGCAGATACGGCAGCTCCACCGTTGCCAGCTCCTTGCCCTTTTCCGTCAGCACCTTGATGCGCTCGTAGTAGCTCTGGTAATGCAACGGATCGTTGTCGATCTCTTCGATGTCCAGATAAACGGCGGCCGCTCCCGGAGCCTTGGGATCGGAAGTCATCTTGAGTTCGTCAGGATTGGGAGTCTGGAATTGAGCGCAAGCCAGGAGCGGTGAAACGGCGACAAGAGACACCACTGCACACTGCAAAAGAGTACGGGGCCGCATACGGTTAAGAATCCTTTTAGGTGGAGAACAGAGATAGTCTAATGCCAAAAAGTAAAAAGCATGAGGATATTTCTCAGTCTTCGGGATTACCTTCAGGGCGCTCGCTAACACCTTTGCAGCCTGCCAGTAACGAACTGACCAGAGCCAGCGGCAGGCCGACCACATTGAAGTAACAGCCCTCGATGCGCGGAATCCATCGCGCTGCGCGGCCCTGAATGCCGTAAGCGCCGGCCTTGTCCATAGGCTCGCCGGTGGCCACATAGGCCTCAATCTCCGCATCGGATAAGGGAAGAAACCGCACCGCCGTTTCTTCAGAAGCGATCTGCGTGGACTGCGCCGTTACCACCGCGATGCCGGTAATTACCCGATGGCTGCATCCGGAGAGCAGACGCAGCATGCGGACCGCATCGGCCGCGTCCTCCGGTTTGCCGAGAATCCGGTCGTCCAGCACAACCGTGGTATCGGCTCCCAGAACCACCAGGTCGCTATCCGCGGCGACACTTCCGGCGTGCTCCGCAATTGCGGTCTGCCTCAAAAAAACCGCCTGGGCCTTTTCGCGAGCCAGCCGCGTTACGTAGGCCACCGGCTCTTCGTCCGGCTGCCGATCTTCGGCAATATCCGCCGGGCACACCTGGAAGGCAAAGCCGGCCTGGGTCAGCAGTTCGCGCCGGCGCGGAGAGGCGGAAGCCAATATGAGCATATTGGCATTATGGCAGCCGGGCAGGTCGCGCCGTTTAGACTGGATGAGGCAGCGGCGTTGCAATCGATCCGCATGCCAGGACAGAGTTCGAATGCATTTTGATCCTCATTTTTCTGCAATCCAGATCTTCTGGACGCTCACCTTCGCGGGGCTGCTCATCCTGCTCGTGGTGCTGCTTGGCCGCGACCGCGTCAGCCGCTTTCCGTGGTTTACCGCGAGCATGGTTGTGATGGCGCTGCGCATGCTGGCCAGCAGGCTGCTCTTTGGCCGCATGGCGCCGCTCACGTCCAGCGAAATATTTCTCACACTGGCCGATATCAACGCGGTGGTCTCCATTCTTGTGGTGGTGGAGATGGCGCGCCGCGCCTTCAAAGGCGCATCGCGCACGGCGTGGATTGCCGGCGCGGCGGTCATGCTGGCGGTTGCCGCAACGGTGGTGGTTCTCTGGGGTCCATGGCCTGCCCGGCAAACGGTCTTTGCCCGCTCAACCCTGGCCGACCTGCGCCTGATGCAACTGGTGGCTCAGAAGACCGACATGATCGTCAATTTTCTGCTCATCGAGCTCTGCGTGCTGGTGGCATTTTTGGGCCGCCGCTTCCATGCCGGCTGGCGCAGCCACACGCAAAAGATCGTCATCGGCCTCTCGACCGTGTCCATCGCGCAACTGCTGGTGCGGTTCGGCTTGCAGGAGCTCTCCAAGGCTCCTCCGCCGCAGACCCAGCAAGCCTATATGCACCTGATGGGATTGCAGGAAAAGCTGCTCAACACCAACAGTGTGGTCTTTCTGGCGGTGCTGATCTGGTGGATCGCGTGGCTGTGGCTCGACGAGCCTGGGACGGTGTCCGCGCTGCCTGTTGAGCCGGCTGGCAAGCCACTGACGCAGGGTGCAGGCGAAGCTCGATAAAGCGCGCAGCATTCCCGCAGACGCTTTAGAAAATCCGCAGAGATGCTCCCCGCAGAAGAAGATTTCGAGCCGGGCAGGCGTTCACTCGCGCTACAAACGCCGCAAGATAACATCGGGCTTCAGCCTTTTTGGAAGGCCGCGGTGTGTACCACAAGCCAAAAGACCGGGCCGTTTTGTTCACTGCCCCCGCGCGCTACGATTCGAATGAGGCTACGCAGCCATGGCCGCAATTGCCCTCCTGATTCTGTCGGCGCATCTGGTCTGGATCGCTTTGGTGATCTTCGGCGCGCTCTGGACGCGCGACCGGCCCGTTTGGAGCGCGCTCCACATTCTCGCGTTGTTCTGGGGCATCGTGGTGGAAGTCGGCCCCTGGCCCTGCCCTCTGACCCTGGCAGAAACGTACTTTGAGATCAGGATCGGCGCATCCGTGCACCATGGCAGCTTTCTACTTCACTACCTTGACGCCATCATCTACCCAAACCTCCCGGACTGGGCTGTGACCGTCGCGGGCGTGGCAGTTTGCATCTTCAACCTCGGCATCTATCTTTGGCGGCTCAGAAATTCTATGCGTGGCCGCCACATCCCTCATTGATCCACCGGCTGCCAGCCACTATTGCACCGCCTCACTTGCTTGTGGGAACGCGACGGCAATTGCCTCAGCGACGTTGCGCGTCTGGTATTCGACAAACTTCCCAAACCCGGCGGCAACGTGCGTCTCTGTGAAGTGGATGTAGTACCGGGCGGCCACGGCGAGCGAGCTATGCCCCATCATCGGTGGTGACAAAGCGGGACGACTTTCGACTGTGTACCACGGAATGCGATTTTTGAGGCCAGTCAGTGCGAGCAGGTTTTCCGGCAAGAGAAAAGCCCGCTGATTGAGCAGGCCTTAGCGGATGTTATCTGGTAGCGCTACCGGGAATCGAACCCGGGTTTTAAGATTGAGAATCTCACGTCCTAACCCCTAGACGATAGCGCCATTCGAATCAATTATTTAACGAAAAATTCCCTCTCAAACAGTGGATAGTAAATTGGATAGTAACCGTAGCCAATCTCAGAATACACCATCCTATCTCCGCATCAAACTTGATACATCGATTCCAGTAAACACAAGTTGCATTGGATGATATGGATCATGCGAAGCGGTGTGCTCCGTAAATTGGACCTCTTGGGGTGAGAATGTTTCGGCGTTCCAAGTACGAGAATGTTTGTGATAAACAATTCCCAGGGGAAGGAGCAATCAGAAATTGCGGGGTAGAGTCAGAATTCCGCGTTTGCGCGATTCCAAAGTGCCCGCGATCGTCGCCCAGCGTTTGAGCGGCCTTGCCGTCGCATTTGCCGTCACGGTTTGGCCGTCCAAGAACGTCTGAGAGTGCCGTATTGCCGACAATTGCGGATTGGGTGCGTTATTGGAGATTATTGTGCAATGTCACAATCGAGTAGTAATCACACGTTGGAAGAGCGAGTGGCACGAGCTGCGGAGACTGCTCTGTCGCGTCAGCAATATGTAAGCGCAATCGATATCCTTTGCGGTATGGGGCTCTTACATCTCAGTCATGTCGATTCCTGGCGGAAGGGGCAGATCGATTTCCTTGAGCGTGTGATCCAGGGAAATCTCAGCAAGATCTCTTCATCGATGGCGATGTTTCGCCGCTGGGCGCTGGAGAAGGGGCTGAAATCCAGCGAAGTAATGTATGTGCGCAGAGCGCGTGGTGGAACGTTGCCGTTGCGGTTCAGTAAGAGCGGAGACCCCGCAATCGAGAAGGGCTATCGCACTCACTATATATCGCCGGCGCTCACGGTACGCAAGCAGCAGTCGCTTGTGCAGAGGCTCGAGCGCGCCCCGCAGCCAGTTGTGTTTGAAATCGTCCGCGACGCTGTATGCTCGGAATGCAGCGTCGAGATGCCGGGTGGATCGCTCCTCTCCATGGAAGCAGAGCAGCCGCTCTGCATGCAGTGCGCCGGGTTCGGCGATCTCGAGTATCTCCCCGCTGGCGATGCGGCATTAACGCGGAGGGCAGCGAAGTACAGCGAGCGGGCCGCGGTGGTCGTCCGTTTCAGCCGCAGCCGGAAACGCTACGAGAGACAAGGCATTCTCGTCGAGGTCACTGCAATCGAGAAGGCCGAGCGGGAATGCCTGGACGACGCCGATGAACGCGCGGCTTCGCGCATGCGCGAGAAGGCACGCCGGCTCAAGGAAGATCGCAAGCTCGTGGTTCGGATGACGGAACGGATAGGCGAGTTGTTCCCAGACTGCTCGCCGCGAGAGTGGGCGGCCATTGCCGAGCATACCGCAAAAAGGCGAAGCGGCCGGGTCGGCCGGACCGAAGCTGGCCGCAATCTGGAAGACGAACCTTTGATTGCAGCCGTCAGAGCCGCGGTTCGTCACAAGCACACCAGCTACGATGAAATGCTCGGGCGCGGAATCGACCGCATGACGGCACGCAGGAAGGTCGCGGATAAGATCGAGGAGATTTTGGCGGCGTGGCGGCGTTCGGCTCCCACTGCCTGAGGCTGCTCAAGCGCTCAATCGGCACGCAAATCCTGTTCCGGGAAGATTCCCCGGATGACGGGGCCGATTTCGATCGAGTTTTCCAACAAATCCCCGCAGCGCGCATGTTGTAGGCTCCTCAAGAGGAGACTTCTCCATGCTTATCGAACAGCAGATCGCCGAGCGGCGCGACCGGGCTGCAGCGACCCCGCTCAAAATCCTCAAGCGGCCCGCCAACGGGCCGCTTGGCGATTACTCCATCAAGTCGCTGAGCGGACACACCTATCGCGTAGCGATTCGGGGGCTTGGTCTCTTTGAGAACTACTGCTCCTGCCCCGACTTCGCGATCAATACGCTGGGAACCTGCAAACACATCGAAGCGATCCTGCTGCGGCTGCGGAAGCGCCACCAGAAGGCGCTTGAGGCATCAAAGTTCAAGAGGAAGCGCGCTTCGATCTCGTTGCTGTATGGTGATTCGATCGAAGTGCGACTGCGCTTGCCGGCTTCGCCCGCGCCGGCACTGCAAGAGGTCGCCAAGGTGCATTTCGACGCACACGGATTGTTGCATCGCGCGCATTACCGCCGATTTGCCGAAGTGCTGGAAGCATTACGAAATGCGGATGGCGAGGCGGTCGTCTACAGCGATGCGCTGGAATATATCGACCGCGAAAACGAGTTGGCTGAAGGACTGGAATTAGAGCAGAAGATGCTTGCGAAACTGAAGCGCGGGCACGATCCTACCGAAGGCCTGTTAAAGACAAAGCTGCTGCCATACCAAGCGCGAGGGGCGTTGTTCACGGCGTGCCGCGGGCGCGCGGTCCTCGCCGATGACATGGGCTTGGGCAAGACAGTGCAGGCGCTGGCCGCGGCCGAGCTTCTGCACCGGCGCCGGGGAATCGAGAGAGTGCTGGTGATCGCTCCAGCTTCGGTCAAATACCAATGGCAGACAGAGATTGAAAAGTTCACGGACCGTTCTGTGCAGGTCATCGACGGTCTGTTGCCGCGGCGCCGGGCGCTCTATGCATCTCCGCTTTTTTTCAATCTGACAAGCTATGAGCTGGTCCTCAAAGACATCCGGCACATGCAGGAATTGCAGCCAGACCTGATCGTTCTCGACGAGGCGCAGCGCATCCGCAACTGGACCACCGCGACCGCGCGCACAATCAAGCAACTGAAGAGCCGCTATGCGCTGGTGCTCACCGGCACGCCGCTCGAAAACAAGCTGGAGGAACTCTTTTCCGTTGTCGAGTTTGTCGACGGGCGCAGGCTGGGTCCGGCATTTCGATTTCTGGATGAACACCGCGTCGTCGACGAAAACGGCCGTCTGACCGGTTATCGCGGTTTGGACCGCATTCACGAACAGCTCTCTCCCATCCTCCTGCGACGCACGCGCCCGGAGGTACTGAAGGATCTCCCTGAGCGGACAGACAAGGTCTTCCGTCTCCCAATGACCGACGAGCAGGCGGGGCCTTACTACGAACAAAGCGATATCCTTGCGGCGCTCATGCGCAAGTGGGAGCGGCAGGGTTGGCTATCGGAGATCGATCAAAAGCGGATACTGTGCTGCATCCAGAACATGCGCATGTTGTGCAATTCGACTTTCCTCTTCGACAAGCAAACCCACCACTCGCCGAAACTCCAGGAGTTCCGCGAGATCATGACCGATGTTGTACTGGAGGAGGACCGGAAGGCGGTCGTGTTTAGCGAGTTCGAGCGGATGACGCGCCTGGCGGGCGAGGAATTGCGCAAACTTGGAATCGGATTCGTCTCCCTTCATGGCGGCGTTCCCTCGCGTCAGCGCGGCGCGTTGATGGAGAAGTTCCGCAACGATCCGGCGTGCAAGGTTTTCTTATCTACCGACGCGGGAGGTGTGGGCCTCAACCTGCAAGCGGCTTCGGTGGTTGTGAACTTCGAGCCGCCGTGGAACCCGGCCCGCCTGGAGCAACGCATCGGGCGAGTTCACAGGCTCGGCCAATCGCGCCCCGTGCACGTGATTCACATGCTCACGGAGAAGAGCATCGAAGAGCGCGTGTGGGAGACGCTGGCATTGAAGAAGTCGCTGTTCGCCGGAGTGTTTGATTCTCCTACGGACGAGGTCAATTTTGAAAAGTTGGGAAAGAAAACGGTTTTGCAGGCGGTAAAAGAAATCTTTGCGGAACAGCCGGGCAGGCCAAAGCCGGTAATCGATCATTCTCCTGCCATCCCGGTCATGATCACGCAGCCGCAATTCGACGGTCAAACGCAGCAACCCGGCGTGGGAAGCGCCAAGCTCTCGCCGGCTGCCGATGCACCTTCGGTCACCGCAACCGCAGCACACGGTGACGGAATCGCACTCGCGGCCGCATCGTTCCTCGAAGCAGGGCTGAAGCTGATCCAATCGTTCGCAGCGAACGCCTCCAGAAATTCTCCTGGTACACCAGTCAACCACATCGACCGGGCTCTGGCCTCGCTTTTCACACGCGACAGCCAGACAAACCGGCCGGCCCTGACCATCCCTTTGCCCGATTCGGTAACCCAGGATCGGCTCGCCGGCGCCCTATCCGCTCTGCTCAACACATTGGGAAAAGCCACGGCGGGCCCGGAAGACCGAAGCTGAACTGTGTCGATGGAAGAGTGAATCCTTCAGCGAGCGGTCACGCTTGTGCGCAGACGGATGACTTCAATCGAGAGGTTCACGGATGATCTGGGCAGCTCTTGCTGTTATCGTGATTTTCTGGATCATCGACCTCTGGAAGGATGCCGCCTGGAAGAGATCTAAGCGATGTCAGCACGGTATTTTTGGTGACTGCCCCAAGTGTCAGGAGGAAGCCGAGGAGCACTCTCGGGCTGCCGCAGTAGTTTGGGCTGAGGCTCGACGTCTTCAGGAACTCGACGAAGCATTCTTCGCCATTGATGAAGCCACCCGTATGAAGATCATCGAAGTACTTGAGGACCATTGGGTTGATGCGGATCTTCTCGACTGGACGGCGGAGCAGATGAAGCAAACCGTGATGAAGGTCTTCCAGAAGTCGTTGGCGAACGAAGGGAAACCGCTGGAAATCTCAGGGGCTTCTATGCGAAGAGGCAAACATCAGCCCGGTGCGCCGGGCGATTGCCGCAATCCTTGACTCACGAAGAAGGACAAACAGGCCAAGAATCACCATAGGCTCACATTCTCTTCCCGTAGCCGTTGATTCTCCTCGTCGGGCCGCTCGAACGACACCCTTTCTGAACTTCTGCTGGCCATATTGGCTCTCTGCTCTATGTTGCCTGTCAGAACATTTTCGTAGAACGCGTAGACGGGCTGGCAAAACGCGGCAATGTCATCGCCAACGATCAGCGCTAAATCCACGCGGTCTTCACACGGCTATTCCGAGAACCTTGTGGCTATGTGCAGACATGAATCTTCTGGGCGAATTGTAACTCCCAGCTGAATTCGAACCCCTTTTCCCCCTGCACGTTTTCAGGCAATAGCCGCGAGCCCATGCTTGGCGGCAAGCGTCAGCAACTTGGCAGCTGGCCCGCGCGGCTGCTTCTCGCCGCGTTCCCACTTGCTGACCACGCCAGTGGTCACGTTCAGGTGTGCCGCAAATACCGCCTGGCTGACGGCCGCTCTGGTGCGAATGCGGCGGATCGCCGCCGGCGACAGCTCCAACACGGTAGTCAGACACGCCTGGTCGAATTCCCGCATCGTCTTCGCATCGAGCATGCCGATCTTGTGCAGGTCTGCCATACTCTCGTGCACAGCGGCGAGAGCCTCGCTCTTATACGCTTTTGCCATGTCTTTCTCCTTTCCCGGTGCTCGGTTCAACGATCTCTGAAAGCGACTTTTCCTGCACGATGGCCGTCATCTCCTCTTCGCTGTAACCGAGGTAGACGCGGGCTGCTTTGCGGAACGCGCGCAGTTCGTCGGCTTTGATGTTGGCCTGGTCCTTCTTCTCAAAGCCGAACATCAGCACAACGCGCTGTCCGACCTTCATTGCAACGATGGCGCGGGCACCGCCGCTGGTTCCCTCTTCCTGCCTGGCCAGCCGGAACTTGAATATCCCGCCACCGAGATCGGCGTCGAACTCTCCATTGACCGCGTGCCATAACTCGGCATCGTTGATGCCAAACCGTCGCGCAAAGCGCATGAACGGTTTGGAGGCAAATACTCGTGGCGCGCTGGGAGGACTAACCATCTGGTTGTAGTATAGCTCTTAGGACTATAGTTTGGCGCAGAAAAGTGACTCGGCTCTTATTGAATTAGAACCCCATTCCCCTCCGGTCGTGGGGGCAGGACGGATTAGCACTCACCGACGCTTACTATCCATTCTTACTATCCAATCTCAAAAAAACTGCTGAAAAGTACCACCTTTGGTGCAATTTTGGCAAAGATTGCCTAAACCTGAAAATCGGCAGTAAGGCTTTTATTTTAAATGGATTGTTTGATCTTAGAGGATTTGCGGCGGCGGGAAACGGGCGAATCTCACGTCCTAACCCCTAGACGATAGCGCCACACTGATGCGGCAGCGGCCGCTAATGGCCACTCCTTTTATTTTAGCAGAAGTGCAGTCTTGTATCTACGCCGCAGAGCACTCGGCGGAGCGCTGCGAAAGCCTCAGATTCCGAGCTTGCGCACTTCCTCGTTGTAGTACTTCCGGTAAAGGATCTCCCACTCCTGCGAGCCTTCGAGGATGATCTTGCGCTGGTTGGCGATCTTCAGCCGCGCCGATGTGTCGATCTTGGCTTCCTCGTTGAGCAGCGTCTCGAGCGCCTTGCGCGCCTCTTGGCGGATGGTGTTGCGGTCGTCCAGGAAACCCACCTGGTCGACCTCGGCCAGCGTATCGGCTACGGTGTGAGCCAGCTTGTTAAGCTTGTCGCGGCTGATCCTCATAGCACCGCCTTGTACTTTTTGGCCAGCTCGGTCTTTACCTTCTTGAACATCTCGGCGTACTGCGCGCCCGACTTGCGCATCTCGTCCGAGTAGGCTTCAAGAATTACGCGCACCTCGTCATTGATGCGATCTTCGAGCGAGAGCTCGTCGACCAGCGCGGTATTCACGCGCTCCTCTGTCACCTTCCGGTCCTGGGTGGTGATCAGGTTGGCGTCCATCAGGTGCTTGACCGTGCGGCGCGCGAGATACCCAATATAATCGCGTGAAAAGATCATGAGTTAAGAGTCAGGATAACTCATTGGCCGCTTTATGTACATAATGTGAAACGATTTCTGGCCGGAAGACACGAATCTTCCTGAGAGACCCGGCAACGCCGCAGGGCCAAAGGCTAAAGCAAAATCGGAGTGAATATGGGTATCGCGAAAAATGGTGCTCAGCGCTGTCTTCTTGAGGAAAACGGCGCCGAGCGGCATCCACTCGCCTTACACCATCTCCGCTTTCGCTGGAGGTGCGCTGGACGCGGCGCCGCTCCGCCTGAATTTGGCTCCAGATCTGGTTTTCAGATTTGGCTCCAGGGTGGGGTCGGCTGGCCCGCGAGCCCACGCTGGCAACGAGGGACTTGCGCGTGAGCCCAGGTGTATAGTTGCGTATTCAAAAAATCAACCGGCAAAAACCTCACCGGGAAAAACCCGCCGACAAGGAGAATGATCGTGGCAGGCTTCTGTTCGAAATGTGGAGCTGTACTTTCCACTGACATGCAATTCTGCGCTGCGTGCGGCGCGCCTGCGGGCGCAGTTGCCGCCATCCCATCCGCGGTTCAACCGGCGGCTCCGCCGCCTCAATCCAGCGGCAGCGCGCTCAAAGTCATTCTCATCGTTCTGGCCATCGTGGTGGGACTGGGCATCATGGCCGCCGGCGCATTCGGATTCTTCGTGTGGCGCGTTGCCCACTCCATGCACGTGACGGGCAATGGCAGCGAGGTCACGCTGAACACGCCGCAGGGCAAAATCAGCACCGGCCAGGCGGAGAACTTCACCGCCTTGGATCTGGGCACGGATATTTATCCCGGCGCGCAGCCCGGCAAGGGCAGCATGCGGATGTCACTGCCCACGGGCTCGATGGTTTCCGCCGTCTACCTCACCTCTGACTCCAAGGACAAGGTGGTGGCTTTTTACAAGAACCGGTTCGGCAGCAACGCGGCGACGTTCGATACCGCCAGCGGCTCGGTGCTCACGCTGAACAAGAGCCCGCAGGAATCGGTGGTCGTCAGTATCTCCGCCGCGTCCTCGGAAAACAACGGCAAAACGCGCATTCACATTGTGCACACCACGGCCAGCAAACCATCCTGAAGCAACGGTGTGGAAACAAACAATCAAAGATCCAGCACTGTGAGCGCGGATATTTGTGGTCTCCCAGGCCTCAAAAGCGAGACCTGGGAGCCTCTTGCAAAAATCCGCGGGATGGTTGATTTAGTGGGTAGGGGTGGGAATCGCATGCTTTAGAATCTGGTTTCCACACCATAGATTCGCGGAGCGATCCCACCGTATGCAGTTTAACGTTTCCTGC
>DATAVZ010000072.1:0-38805 GCA_036267475.1 Occallatibacter sp. | reverse complement strand
CGTATTCGGCGATCATGCGGGCGCGGCGAGCCTCAGGCAGCTCAGGCATGCGCGCGGCGATCTCGGATTTCCACGCTTCGCTGACGAGGAGCGGCGGAAGGTCCGGCTCAGGGAAATACCGGTAGTCGTGGGCCTGCTCCTTCGAGCGCATGGAGTAAGTGCGGCCCTCGGCGGCGTTCCAGGTGCGGCTTTCCTGCACGACGCGCCCGCCTGCCTCGATGACTTCGATCTGCCGCTCAATCTCGTATTCCAGCGCCGCGCGAACGAAGCGGAAGCTGTTGACGTTTTTCACTTCGGCCTTGGTGCCGAACTTTTGCTGGCCGCGCGGCCGCACGCTCACATTGGCGTCGCAGCGCAGCGAGCCTTCCTCCATGTTGCAGTCCGATACGGCGGTGTAGAGCAGAATCTCCTTGAGCCGGGTGAGATATTCAAAGGCCTCGTCGGGAGTGCGGATATCCGGCTCGCTCACGATCTCGATCAGCGGCGTGCCGCAGCGATTCAGATCGAGATAGGTGCGTGTGGCGGAGTCGGCAAAGCCCTCGTGCAGGCTCTTGCCCGCGTCCTCTTCCATGTGCAGCCGGGTAATGCCGATGCGCTGCATCGACCCATCGGCGGTGGGCACATCGATCCACCCATGCTCGGCCAGCGGCTTGTCGAACTGCGAAATCTGGTAGCCCTTGGGCAGGTCGGGATAGAAGTAATTCTTGCGCGCAAAGATGGAGCGCTCATTAACCGTGCAGTGCAGAGCCAGCGAGGCCAGGGTGGCAAACTCCACGGCCCGGGCGTTCAGCACTGGCAGCGCGCCGGGCAGGCCCAGGCACACCGGGCACACATTGGTATTCGGCAGCGAGCCGAACCGGTTGGCGCATCCGCAAAACGCCTTGGAGGCGGTGAGCAGTTGCACGTGGACTTCGAGCCCGATCACCGGCTCGTACTTGGCCATCACGTCAGGAGAAAGCGATGCTGCAGCGGACATAGTTAAATTCTAGCGCGGCCACAAAGAGAAAACGGCCCCCATGGCGTATGTGTCGGTTCTCAATTGCCGATGCCCGAAAAAAAGATGAGCAATTCGCTTTTCCATTGACAGGCGAGTCATATAAAACTACATTGTAGTTCAAATGAAGAATTCACCCACCCTCGGAGAATTCGAACAGATGGTGCTGCTGGGAATTCTGCGCTGCGGCCAGGAGGCATACGGCGTAACCATCCGAGCGGAGATTGCGGCCTGCACGGGCCGCGATCCGGCGCCGGGGGCTCTTTACACAACTCTCGACCGGCTGGAGAACAAGGGCATCGTGCTTTCCTGGCTGGGAGAAGCGACGCCACAGCGCGGCGGCCGCGCCAAGCGCTACTTTGCGCTCACCAAAAACGGCCTGGCAGCGCTGGTGAGTGCGCAGCGGGCCTATCAAAGTCTTCTTCAGGGGCTCGGTCTACTGGAAGAACTAAAGCTGCCGGGAGGTGTTCATGCGCGTACCCAAGCGTACATTATCATTTGCTGAATGGGTTCTGGGCCGCCTGACGAGCCGTGAGCGCGCAGCCTCCATCGTCGGCGATCTGGTCGAAATCGGCGCCACCAAGGGAAATCGATGGCTCTGGTTTTCCATCGTCCGCGTTGTGTTGGCGCATCTCTGGAGACGGCCGGTAGCGTTTATTGCTGCTTTCTACGCGGGGAACCGGGCACTCAGCGTCCTAATGAAGGTCAGCTACGGCATCCACGCACAGCATCGACCTCCGCACCAATTTGCCGCTCTGGTACCGGGCGTTTACCTGCTCTGGATCGCGGCTGTCTACGGGGCGATCCGCTTCGGCCTGCGCGACCGGTTCGCACAGTTTGTGCTGATAGCCGCGTGCGTACTCACCCTCGCGCTCTGCTACTGGTGGCAACCAACCATCCTCATCGCTTGCATTGCCGCAGCGGTTCTCATCCTGGGTTTCTGCGTCCGCAACCGCCAGCTCTTGCGGAGCGTGATCGCGCTGCCGCTGATGGCGGCGGTTGGCTATGGCGGATTCCTGCTGACGATTTTTCTGATGATGCGCTATTGGCGGCTGGTTAGCCCGGTATCCCTCGGAAGCCGCGAATTTCAAGAACACCCGTCGATCATCTGGGTTTCTCAGCTCGCGTGGGTGCTGACGGCATGGATCATGACCTCAACCTGCTCCGTTGCGCACCGATGGACGATACGGACGCCGGGTTCCAGCCGGGAAGACGCGGACGGCGCAACGACCTGACACTTGCGACGACTGCAGCGATCCGGGCTTGGGCAGCACGGCGATGTCGCATCAAATCGAGCAAAGGTGGCGGCTACAAGAAGAAGCCAGACAAGTTGGGCCGGCTCCCATAAAACGGTGGTGTTACCGTTGCCGGCGGAATCAATCTCTATATGAAAGGGCAGCTTGCCGCCGTTGAGAGGCACGTAGCAGACATAGATGACGAAACTGAATACCAGCGCTTCGATTACCCGCTCGAGATCGGATTGTGTTCGGCGGGTTGCCAGTGCCTGAACGACGTAGGCCGCAGAAAATCCGGGGAGGAGGATGAGAAAGACCTGTAACGCAAGAAGCGTGCCCGGCATTGGAAACGTCCCTCTTCGCTTCCCTTACTGTTTCGGCGAATTCGACTGGGCAGGAGGCGGGGGAACCTTCACCGGAGGCGGTAGCTTCACCAGAGACTTTGGCGCGGATTTGACTCCATCATAGGTCCGCTCACGACCCAGATATTTGGAACTGCCTCTCGGCAACACGTAACCCATAATCTCGTCCTCCTCCTCTTCAATTATGTTCCGCTTCCATCGCAAAGCCCACTTTCTGCTACTCGAACCGGTACAGCGAAACCTTCTCTGTGCTCACCGCGGTGGAATCAAAGCGCCAGGCCACGCCCTGCTCGTCTTCGTCGCCATTCAGGTGGCGGCCGGGGACCCAGTTGCCATCCTGGAACTCGCCCTGCTCCACGGCCGCAATTCCCGCATGAAAGCTGCCGCGCGGCATAATGGTCACGCGGAAGCCTTTGCCCACGCCCACAAATGCGTCCTTGCCGTCCGCCATGATGAGGCCAAAGCCGCTCTCCGCCGACCGGTTCCAGACGTTATCGACACTCACATGCAGCGTGTAGCCATTCATCGTGAAGTCTGCCGCGCGATGCTCGGCGTCCAGCACAAAGCCGTGTACATCGCCGGCGCTCTGCTGCGCCAGCAGTTGCGGAGCAATGGCCGCAATCGCCTTGTAACTTGCGCCCAGCGGGTCCTTGGCGTCCGCCTCCGATTCGATGGCAAAGGGTGAAAACCCAAACCCCGCCTCCTCACCCAGCGCATAAAACACATTGGCCGCGCCCGGCGCGCCGCCGCGCGTCTCGGGCATGTAGAGCGGGTTGCCGTTGCGATGATAGCGCCGGCACCACTGCTCGAAGTTCGTCGCGTAGAGATCCGGCGAATAAAAGTCCAGCCCTGCCGCGTCTCCTCGCGCCGCTTTCCAAACATCGATGACGCGCGGCTGCGGGCCGCCGCTGGGATACTCGCCCGGCGGCGTGTTCTCGCCCCCCAGCCAGGTGTTCACATACATCGGTATGTCGTACTCGGCCTTGCCGCGCGCGGCCACGGCCTGAATAAAGCGCGCATAGTGCCAGGCCATGAAGATTTCGTCCGCGCGCTCGGTGTCGCCAAACACCTCAGCCCAGGCGCCCGCGGTCCTGGCCCCGTTGGCAACCCACAGGTCGTGCAGTTCGGGATAGAGCTCATCGCGATGCGCGGCCAGATACGCGGTCAACCGCGCCGGCACCGGCGAAGCAAAGGCCTTGTCCGCCGCCTCGGAGCGGTCGCGCGAGTCACCCAGCACGCCCACTTCGTTTTCCACCTGCATCATGAGCACCGTGTGCTGGCCGCCATCCACCTGCTTGATATGGCGCATGAGCGCGGCAAAGGCGCGGCCATCGGCTTCTTCGGTCGCTGCGCACATGGGGCTCAGAATCTCCGCTTCCCTGCCGCGCACTACCTCGCGCGTAAAGCGGTGGGTATCGGCTTTCACCCACACCGGCGCGTAGCTCGACAGGCCGTTCTTCCACGAGGCCAGCCACAGGAAGACGATGCGTTCATGGGCCGCGCGGGCCTGGTCGATGAGCCCATCGACGAGCGCGAAATCGTAGCTGCCTTCCTTGGGCTCAACCAGTTCCCAACTGAGCGGCGTAACCACCGTATTGAGCCCCATATCCGCAAGCTTGGGCCAGATGGGCTTCATATACTCCAGACTCGACGAAGACGAGTTGTGGAGCTCGCCGGAGAGCATGAGAAACGGCTTGCCATCCACGATAAGCTGGGTGGCTGCGCCCCGCTTTTCAAGATGCGGCGCAGCATTTTGCTGCGCGGAAAGCGTGAGCCCGAGGCAGGCGAAGAGCAACAGAGCTGGCAACCGGAAAGGTGTGATTCGCATAACGCAAGGGAGTGTAGCACAGCGCCGCTCCGCAAATGGCCGCGGCTTTCCCGTTTCGGCGCGGGTTTCAAATCAGGGCAGGCACAGCCAACTCCCCGCCCGCTCCGTTGCTTCCGCTGCGCGCAAAGGGCTAACGTGAATCGATGTCAATCCTATCCATCGATCTCGCTTACCGCCGCTGGTCGAACCTGGGCGTGGTGGTTCTCGAGCGCAAGCTCGAACTGGTTGCCGGACCTGCTGAGGCGCAACTGCAGCCGGTATCGCAGGCAGTAGTAGAGTGCGAAATTCTTCCCTTCGGACCGCCCGGGCTGAGCGTCGAGCAGGACGACGGGCCCATCGACGCGGAGATTCTTGCCGGCCGCGTCAACCACCTGTGCAACGTGCGCGGCATCCGCGTCATTATGCTGGACGGCCCGCAGGCCTGGAAGTCCAAGTCCAACGGGCTGGCGTTCGCGCGGGTGAGCGAGGGGCAGTTGAACACGGCGGGCAAAACCGGCCTGCCGGGCACGGTGCGGCCCATCACCTACCGGCCCTTTACCGAGTTCTGCATGGACGTGTACGACGCGCTCTCGCGCCGCGGCTGGAGTCGCCTGGCCACGCGCGAGCGCTCCGGCCAGCCGCAGGAGCGGGTGCTGGTGGAAAGCTACCCGTTTGCGGCCTGGAAGTCGCTCGGGATCAAGCCGCTGTGCTCCAAGCGCCGGGCCCGCGTGAGCGATCTGGCGGAGGCCTACGCGGCCCTGCGCCAGGTGGTGCCGTTCACCACCAACCGGCCGCCCAACCACGATCAGTTGCAGGCCATTGTGGGCGGACTGCCCGGCCTGGCCATTGAGCGAGACGACACCGCGGCCCTGCGCATTGTGGGCAAGCCGCCGCGGCGCGAAGACGGCCACTGGCGCGAGGGCTTTATTGTGCTGCCGGTCGCCCCGCGACCCGCCGCCGCTGTGCGCTGGCTGCACTGAGGCCGGCAATCAGGCTCACTGCCCTTTCTCGTGGCACCCGGAATCGGCCGGTATCTTGTCGTCCAATGTCTCCGGAAACGGTGCGGCCCGATTTCGTCCCCCTATTCTTGCCCATCCCGGCGCAAATTCCGCTAAAATGCCTGCATCGTCATCGCCATCTGTTCATCTGAGGTCGTTAATCATGTGTCGCCATGTTTAGAAGGATCTTCCTTTGTGGTTACGTCCTGCTGGCCACCTGCTCGTTCTCGATGGGCAGGGAGTCCGGGACCGCGGATCGTTCTCATGCTCAAAAATCAGCTCAAGCACAAAAATCGATCTCTAATAAAGGAGTGAAGCAAGATAAATCGTCGTCTGGGCAAGAGCAACGGAACGATTTTCAGAAGCAACAGGTACAAGTACAACAACAATGGCTTGACATACAGCGGCAGCAGCTTGAAGTACAGAAAGAAAGCCTTCAACTTCTGAAAGAACAACAACGGCGACAGCTCGGGTTCTGGGACAGATTTTGGCAAGTCCTTCCCTCGATGATAACGGCGTTGATGGCGCTGGTGATTGCATTGATTGCGTTGAATTTCAATCATTGGTCCACTCGAAGAACCGCCAGACAAGATCACATCCGAATGCTGATGGATATCGATAAAGAGCTGATTGCACGCCCATATTTGTGGACTGTATACGGCCAGAATCCGGAGCCTGCAGAGGGTATGGAGGAGAAGCTGGGAGGTCTACTCACCGCGACAAAGAACTATCGTGAGCTACAGGAGAATGCTTTGATGTACGCATTCTTCAATATGTTTGAGGCCGTGTATGAATTTCATCGACACCTGGGATTTTATGGCTGGCGACAGATACCGAGATGGATCGGCTCCAGACTAATGTTCTGGTCGGATCGTCGAAAAGTAGATGAGGAACATAAGGAATCATGGGACAGGTTTGCCGCAGATTTCTTCAGCGACGAGAAGGGTCGTAGGTCCTGGGAATTATTCGACAAACAGAAACGCCTTTATACTGTGTCATTTTACGATTGGGTTGAGAAGCGTTATAAAAGGCGGTCTGCTGCCCCTGAGATTACTCGATCAATGCCACCCTCTGTTTCTGGCACAGAGGGCACCGGCAACGATCCAACAAAACCCAAACCGCCGGGTTAGAAGCCGACAGCACCAACCCTGATTTTGCCATTAAAGTACCGATTCGCCATCGGGCAAAGATTCAAGCGGCGCTTTAAAAATGGTCAAAACGTTCAAGGCCGCCAGCGTGGCGGCCTTGAACGTTTTGCGGGAAGTCCAAAATTCAGGATCGAAATACCTGATCAAAATTTCGGGTTAGGCCTGGACGGTCGGCGGACGCGGTGGATTGGCCTGCGGCGGCTGCGGCGGTGCGGCCGGCTTGGGCTTGGGCGCTTCCTTGCGCGAGGGCGCCAGAATCGCGTGCAGAATGGTGCCTTCCATGCGCGGCATGAACTCCACCACGCCCGACTCGCCGATATCCTGGATGAGCCGATTGATGATGGCGTAGCCCAGCTCGCGGTGGGCCATCTGGCGGCCACGGAAGCGCAGGCTGGCCTTAACCTTGTCGCCTTCGCTCAAAAAGCGCACAGCCTGGTTTTTCTTGGTCTGGTAGTCATGTTCGTCCACCGTGACGGAGAACTTGACCTCCTTGACCACAATCACTTTTTGCCGCTTGCGGGCGGCGCGCTCGCTCTTTTCCTTTTCGTAGAGAAAACGGCCGTAATCCTGAATGCGGCAGACCGGCGGAACCGCGTTGGGCGAAACCTCCACTAGGTCCAGTCCTCGCTCGCGGGCGATCTTCAACGCCTCAAAAGGGGCCAGAATGCCCATCTGTTCGCCGTTTTCGTCAATCACGCGGACTTCGCGGGCACGAATTCGATCGTTGATGCGGATAAAGGACTTGGCTGAACGTTTGTCGAGTGCGATGGTACTCCTCCCAATAGCGCGTAAGGCCCGGCGGCTTCAGCCGCAGGCTCACGGACGCACCCTGAGTATAGCATTGGCCCGGTTCCAATGAACAAAGGAGTTAGAGCGGGCGAGGCCGGCCGGGAAGCGAATCACCGCTCCCATTTTGGAGTCGAAGACCGCTCATTCCAGCCACTTCCCGCAATGCGTCCCGGATTGCGGTTCAGGCATTGAGAATGGCCGCATCGCAAGCGGAAGCCGGCTCGGCCGTTAACGCGCCTTCGGCGTTCCATCCCGTCACCCGCACGCGCACCAGTTCGTTGGCGGCGCACTGGCCTTCCATCTCCACAGGCAGAAAATTCTCGGTCAGCGCCGCCGTCTTTCCACGCGCGGCAACCGCTGCCGGCGTGTGCAGGGTGATGGTGTCCAGTTCCTGGCCCGCAAACCGCCGCCGGTGCGCCGCGCTCTTTTCCACGGCCAGCGTCCGCAGCGCGGCCATGCGCTCTTCCACGGCCTGCGGAGCTACGGGATTCTGGGCATGGAGCGCCCATCCGCGCGTGCCCGGCCGCGGCGAAAACGGAAACAGGTGCAGATAGCCGAAGGGCAGCGCGCGAATCATGGCGGCAGTTTGCTCAAACTCCGCGTCGGTCTCGCCGGGAAAGCCCACCATCACGTCGGCGCCCAGGGTGAGCGCGGAGCCGGCCGCGTCCAGCAGCGCCTCCACCTTTTCCGCGTAGTGCCAGGGCCGGTAACGGCGATGCATGCGGCGCAGCACGGCGTCTGAGCCGGACTGCAGCGGCAGGTGCGCATGTCGCGCCAGCCGCGCGCCGCCAAACTCCGCCATCAGCGCGATCAGCTCGCGGTCCCAGTCCATAGGCTCAATCGAGCTGAGCCTCAGCCGCGCCAGGCCGGTGCGCTCCAGAATCTGCCGCACCAGCCCGGCCAACGTAAGCCGCGCGGCAGCAAAATCCCATCCCCACCGGCCCAGATTGATGCCGGAAAGCACCAGCTCCTTGCCCCCGGCGGCCACAAAACCCTCCACCTGCCGCATCACCACCGCGTGGGGCAGGCTTTGAGACGAGCCCCGCGTCTGTGGAATCACGCAGAACGTGCAGCGGTTGCCGCATCCTTCCTGAATTTTGAGATTGGGCCGCGTCTGCTGGCCGGGGACTAGCTGCGCTTCCTCAAGAAACGAGTGCGCAAAGCGGTCGTCGGCCCACACCGGCACACCGCCCAGCAGCAGCGAGCGCACCGGCACGATGCCCGATCGGGCGTCTGCGCGTTGCGGCTGCGTGTCCGCGTGATCTCGTTGCGCGTTTACATGATCCCGTTGCGCATGTATATGCCCGGCGGCCAGGCCCAGAATGATCTCCGGCGCCAGCGCCTTGTGGCTGTTCCCGACCACCGCGGACACGCCGGCAAGACCGGCCAGTTCCGCGGGCGCGCGCTGCGCATAGCAGCCGGTCACCACGATCCGGGCCTGGGGGTTGTTGCGGTGCGTGCGCCGGATAAACGCCCTCGCCTGCCGGTCGGCCTCGGCGGTCACGCTGCACGTGTTTACAACCACCACATCGGCTTCAGCGGTCTGCCGCACGCAGCACCCGGCCGCGCGCAGACGCTCGCCCACCGCCTCACCGTCGGCGCGCGCCGCCCTGCATCCGAAGTGCTCAATGTGAAATCCCGGCATCTGCTTTTAGTTTAAGGCGGAATCCGTCCTGAAGCGGAATCCGTGCCGCCTGCGAGGGCAATCGCATTTGGATTGTATGAGGGTACCAGCATCGCGCAAGCTGTAAACCTTGCAAACTGTAAACCCAGATTTCTGGGTGCCCTGTTACAAAGCTGATACAAAACCTCGACTTTGAATGGAGAACACGCCCTGCGGCAACCTGCTCGCAACGACTTTCAAATGCAATTACCCTGTGCCGCCTGCCCGTAACCGCAATCGAATTCGCGCATCCGATATACTTGAAGCACGCTCCGAATGATTCACCGGTTGCTGCCCCGAACATGTCTACTCCCTCCGCTGACAGTGTCGCTCTGTCCACGCCAGCCACGACCGGCGGCGGCAACGGCAGCACGTGGAATATTCTCAGCTATGTCTACTTCACCTTCATCTGCTATCTCTCCATCGGGCTGCCGCTGGCGGTGCTGCCGCCGTATGTAAATCTGCGCATGGGCTACAGCGCCGTGCTGGCCGGGCTGGTCATCAGCATCCAGTACATTGCCACGCTGGCCAGCCGTCCCTGGGCAGGACGCATCTCCGACCGCCAGGGCGCCAAGATTTCCGTCATCTGGGGCATGGCCGCCTGCACCGGCAGCGGAGCCGCTCTGATGGCCGCAGCCGCGCTTTACTCCGTCCACCTCCATTTGCTCAGTTTCTGGATGCTGATCCTCAGCCGGCTCATTCTGGGCGTTGGCGAAAGCCTGGGTTCCACCGGAGCCACGCTGTGGGGCATTACCGCGGCGGGGCCTGAAAACACCGCCCGCGTCATCTCCTACAACGGCATCTGCACCTACGGAGCCATGGCCCTGGGCGCGCCGCTGGGCGTGGTCTGCGACCAGTTCTGGGGACTGGGATCGCTGGGCCTGCTCACCATCGCGGTGGGCGCGGTGAGCGTGTTTCTGGCCACGCGCAAGCAGTCGCTGCCGATTATGGAGGGCGAGCACCTGCCCTTCACCCGTGTGCTGGGCCGCGTGGCTCCGCACGGCATGGGGTTGGCGCTGGGCGGAGTCTGCTACAGCGTGCTGGCCACGTTCATCACGCTGTTTTACGACGCGCGCCACTGGGACGGAGCCGCGCTCTGCCTCACCGCCTTCGGCATCGCCTTCATCCTGGCGCGCCTGTTTTTCATCCAGACCATCAACGCGTACGGCGGATTTCCCGTGGCCATGGTCTGCCTGGTGGTCGAATCCATCGGCCTGTTTCTGCTGTGGCGCTCCAACTCGCCGTCCATCGCGCTCACCGGCGCGGCCATGGGCGGCTTTGGCTTTTCGCTGGTCTTTCCGGCCATTGGCGTGGAAGCTGTGAAGCAGGTGTCGGAGAACAACCGCGGCACCGCGCTCGGGGTGTATACCGCCTTTGCCGACGTGTCGTTCTTTCTGGTCGGCCCCATCGCCGGCGCAATCATCGGCTGGTTCGGCTATCGCAGCGTGTTTCTGTTCGCGCTCATCAGCGTGCTGTGCGCGCTGGGCATCGTGATCGTGCTCAGGCAGACGCAGCCCGCCGGTGAATAGCGCTGGTTGCCGCGCCTCATCTTCCGACTCAGTTCCACCTCAATATGGATTGTTTGCTATTCTTTTCCCTGGAATTGAGGAATCGGATGACTCAGACCAATGGCGGCATCGGCAATGTGATAGCGAATGCAGGGCTCGTCGAAATGGCCATGGCGTATTCCCGCAGCCGTATGCTCTGCGCTGCCGCTCGCCTTGGAATCGCCGACGCGCTTGGAGACGAGGAACGCAACATGGATTTCCTGGCCGAAAAATGTCAGGCCGATCCCGATGCCTTGTATCGCCTGCTGCGCGCCCTGGCCAGCATAGGCATAACCGAGGAGACCGCGCCCGAACATTTTCGCCTGACTCCGTTTGGCAAACCGCTGCGCAAGGATGATTCACATTCCGTCTGGGCGGCCGTCGTCTTCTGGTCGGACCTGCTCGCCGATAGCTGGTCCCTGCTTACCGATTGCGTGCGAGCAGGCAAGCCTGCGTCGCAGGTGCGCGACCCCAATGTACCCTCGCGCTGGGTGCAGGACCCCGACTCCAGCTCGATTTTTCGCGCCGTGATGGGCACCGCTCCGGCGGAAGATTACGCGCCCATCGCGCGCGCATGGGATTTTTCCCAGGCGAAGGTGGTCGCCGATCTGGGCGGCGGCGGCGGCTCGCTGCTGCTTGCGGTCCTCGATCTCAACTCCCATCTGCGCGGCATGCTGGTCGATCGCGAAGACAGCATCGATGCGGCCAAATCGCGATTTGCGGATGAACCTCTCTCCTCCCGCTGCAACCTGCTCGTCGCGGACCTGACTCGATCGGTGCCCGCCGGCGCCGACGTGTACATGCTCAAACATGTCCTGCACGGATATCGCGACCCGGACGCCATTGCTCTTCTCAAGAACTGCCGCGCCGTGCTTCCGCGGAATGGCAGCCTGCTGGTGATGGAGTTTGTGCTGCCTCCGCTCGTCTCTCATGCCGACCCGCAGTTGGAGGGCCGCCTGATGAGCGACCTCAACATGCTTGCCGTCACCGGCGGAAGAGAGCGCAGCGAGCGCGAATGGAGAAAGCTCCTTGAAGCCGCGGGATTCAACCTCACTCGAGTCTACCCGGTCGGGGGAGACGATTTAATGATTCGGAGCGCCGCGGTCAACGTTTCGATTCTGGAAGCAAAGCCCGTTCCAGCCTGATTGCGCCCCGCCGAGCGAGTTCGCAAGTCGTGCACTGATACCAAGCCTCGATTTTGAATGGAAAACACGCCCTGCGGCAACCTGCTCGCAATGCGGCCCTACAGCAGCTTGCCGGCGGCCAAGTCGCGGATCAGGCCGCGGTCGGCGGCGAGAAAGTCGTAGCCGGGCAGCTCTTCCAGGCCCACCCACTTGATCTGCTGGTAAATCTGATTCGCGATTTCGCCGGCGAACTCTCGCACTACGAAAAACTGCAAATCCACGGCGCCGCCATGGCGGTAATTGTGACGGATGCGCGTGACCGGGGCGCCGACGGTGGCATGAATGCCCAGCTCTTCAAACAGCTCGCGGGCCAGCGCCTGCTGCGCGGTTTCGCCGGCTTCGATCTTGCCGCCCGGAAACTCCCACAGCAGCGCCATGGGCTGGTCAGCGCGGCGCTGGCCGATGAGAACCTGGTTCTCGCGAAGGATAAGCGCCGCGGCTACAAAGCGAAGAGCCGGGCCGGGAGGACGCGAACTGGCGTTGGACGAGCTTTCTTCCACGGGACCAGTGTAAATGACGAACAGACACGCCATCCGCCGCTACAGCATTCAAAGGGAACAAAGCGGGTCTGCGTATGAAGGCTTTGGGCGTTGCCCTGCGCGTGAAGGCCTCACACGTTGCTCTGAATAGGAAGGCTTTGGGCGTTGCCCGGTTCGATGATTCCGATTGCGGCCGGCGCGGACCGGCTTATTCTCCGGCCACGGTTGCGTCGCGGCCTTCCACTGATGCGGGACGGAAGTAGCCCCAGCCGCGTTTGCCGGCCGTATCCAGCAGCAGCGGCGACGGGTTCACCGGAAAGGCGCAGCGCGCCATATCCAGCATGTCCAGGTCGTGAATCGAGTTGCCGAACACCGCGTCGGGATGCGTGAGTCCCACGCGGCGCAGGGCCGCGGCCTTGCCCGCTCCGGTGGGCACGTCTACCAGCTCGCTGGTAATGATTCCATTGGCCACGCGCACCTCGGCGGCCAGCACGCGCTCGGCGGCAATCTCAAAGCGGCGCACGCCCTCTTCAATGATCCAGCGGTTGCTGGAGCTTACCGCCCACAGCTCGGCGCCCTGTTTACGCAGCGCCGCCACCAGCGCGGTCATCTCGGGAAAGATGTGCTCTTCGATGTAGCCGGAGAAATACTGCGCGGCGGCGCGGCGCAGCTCCTGGTCGCGCAGCCCGGAATAAATCTGCACCATCTCGCCGCAAATCTCTTTTTCGCTCACCTGTCCGGCGCGATAGGCGCGATGGCGCGTATCGATCCAGTCGCTGGTGGAGCGCGAAACCAGGCCCTGCTCCAGCGACCATGCCATAAAGCCGTAGCCCGCATCGCCGCCCCACAGCGTTCCGTCGCAATCGAACACGGCAACGCGCGGCCCGCAATCGAGAACGATCCGCTCAAACTGTTCGGCGGTCCAGCCCGTAATCTCCAACTCAGTGCCCGTCAAACGTGACTTAACTCCCAGCTGCAAAATGTGTTCACACCTATTGTCTTCCAAAACAGGCGGCCTTTGCACGCGCCGGGCGCGCGGCGAACCGTAACAGACACCCCGCGGCGCGCGTTCTGGCCCTTCAGCACGGCGAAATTCCGATGCTGCGCCGGGCTTTGGGCATCGGTTATTGCCGATGTTGATTCCTTGATGAACGTGGTACGGAAGCGCGCCGCATCCAGCCGCGCGCGGTATTGGCACGCCGATAATCGAGTGTGTGGACTCTGTCGGCAATCTCGCGCTGCTCAAGGACTACAAGACCTATCTGCGCGTGGAAAAAGGTTTGCGTCCGCTCACCTGCGAGGCGTATCTCGGCGACCTGCGCACCTTTGCCGAGTTTATGGAAGGCCGCAACGGCGTGTTGCTCATGGCGGTGCGGGAAGATGTGGCGGCGCTGCTCGAACATCTGCGCGCGCACGGCATGGACGCACGCTCGATTGCGCGCAAGCTGAGCTGCCTGCGCGGATTTTACAAGTGGCTGCTTCTTGACCGGCGCATTCATCACGACCCTACGGTCAACATCGAATCGCCCAAAACCTGGAAGGTGTTGCCCAAGTCCCTGGCTGAGCCGGAGGTGGCCGAAATGCTGGAACGCGCCGGGCTGCAAGCCCCAGGACGAAGAACTGCGCGTGGACTCGCCGCAACCGCCTCGCGTCCGCAGGCGCAGGCGCTCACGCTGCGCGACCGGGCCATCCTGGAGCTGTTGTACGCCGGCGGCCTGCGCGTGAGTGAAGTCACGGCACTGGCCACCAGCGACCTGGCGCTGGACATGGGCCGCGTGCTGGTGCGCGGCAAGGGCGACAAGGAAAGAATTGTGCCGCTGGGCAGCGCCGCCATTCGGGCCATCGAAGAGTATCTGCACAGCGGCAGGCCGCATCTGGAGCGCATCGGCACCGGGCCGCGCGCGGTGCGGCCGGGCCACAATCATCCTGACAGGGCGCGGCTGTTTCTTTCGCTGCGCGGCATGCCGCTCACCCGCAACTGGGTGTGGAAGGTGGTCAAGACAGCCAACTCCGCCGCCAGTCCGCACATGCTGCGGCATAGCTGCGCCACCCACATGGTGGAGCACGGCGCCGACCTGCGCAGCGTGCAGGTGCTGCTGGGCCATGCTGACATTTCGACGACCCAGGTGTACACGCACCTGGCCCTGGGACGACTCAAAGATGTGCATCGGCTGCACCATCCGCGCGGAAAGCGCAGAGTGGTCGATGCCGATGGCGCTCACGCTGAACAGAACGCGCGCGATGGCTCGGGCACTGGCTCGATGGATGCCGCGAAGGATTCGGCTGTCGATACTGCTATCGATACGACCACCGATACTGTCAGCCCTCCCGCCCCGGAGCCGGCATGAGCGCCGAGCATGCAGCCAGGCTGGTGAGCGATTATCTGCGCGTGCTGGCCGGCGAGCGCGGCGCTTCGGCGCACACGCTGCGCGCCTACCAGCGCGAGCTGGAGAATTTTGCGGCGTGGCTTGGCGAGTCGTACGCGCAGCTCAGCGTCGACCGCATCGAGCACACCCACATTCGCGCCTATCTGGGCACGCTTTATGAGCGCGGACTGTCCAAGGCCTCGGCGGCGCGCGCGCTGGCGGCCATTCGCAGTTGGTTCAAGTGGCTGGCTCGGGACGGTCACGTGGAGCGGAACGCGGCCTCGCTGGTGGCCACACCCAAGCTGCCTAAACATCTGCCCCGCGTGCCTTCCATCGAGCAGATGAACCGCGTGGTGGATTCGGTGCGCGACGATGCCGCCAGTTGGCCGGCGCGCGACCGCGCGATTCTTGAAATGCTGTACGGCTGCGGTATTCGCAACGCGGAGCTCACCGGGCTCAATCTGCATGACATTCACTGGGTCAATGAGGCGGTGCTGGTGCGCGGCAAAGGGCAAAAGCAGCGCCTGGTGCCGCTGGGCGACGCGGCCGCTCAGGCTTTGCGCGCCTATCTTGCGGAGCGCTCCGCGCGGCTGGCCGCGGCGGGCGCGGAAAAAGCTGTGCAGACGCCCGCGCTGTTTCTCAATCTGCAGTTGCGCGGGCTGGGCGCGGGCGGCGAGGCGCGGCTCACCACCCGCAGCGTAGGCCGCATCGTCAAGCGCATCGCCATTCTGCGCGGCCTGTCCGCCGACGTGCATCCGCATACCCTGCGCCACGCCTTCGGCACCCATCTGCTGGAAGAAGGCGCGGACCTGCGCGCCATTCAGGAACTGCTGGGCCACGAGCGGCTTTCGACCACCCAGCGCTATACGCAGCTCACCACAGCGCAGCTCACTGAAGTCTACGACCGCACCCATCCGCGAGCCAGATGAACGGCGCGGGCGTAGTGCAGTTCATCTCGTAGACAATTTGCCACAGCTACACCCTAATAAATGCGGCTGGCGATGACCTGGGTGCCGGTGGCGTTGGACTCGATGCTGGTGGAGCGCAGCAGCACTTCAAAGCTGCGCAGCGAGCCGTCGGCGCGGGTGGCGCGGCGCAGAATGGGCGCAATCGCCGAGCGGTGCAGCAGCATTTCCGCGGCGGCCTGGGTGCCGGCCACGTCCAGGCCTTCCAGCAGCAGTATGTGGCCGTTGCCGGTAAGGTTGGGCAAAAATCCGATCAGCGCGAAGGTCTCGTGGGCCGGCTCGTTCCAGTGGCTGGCGTAGGAGGCGGACTCGCCGGGCCGCGGCTTGAGGTTGATGATGGCCGCGCCCTCCATGCCGGGCCGGTCCACGATGCGGAAGTTGGCGTTGCTTTCGGCCACCGCCGCCCAGGGATTGCTGCCCACCGAGCCGATGATGACAGCGTTGGCGGTCTTGAGATCGTCCAGGCGCAGGTCGCGCGGAAAGCGGATGGAGACGCGCTCCGGATCTTCTTCGCGCAGGTGGGCCAGCGCCGAGGCGATCTGCAGGTCGATGAAAGGGGTGAGCTGCTGGGAGCGCAGGTCCGAGGCGCTATGCGGATCCACGCCGCTCAGCGGCGCCTCCTGGTAGCCGCCGGCGATGTAGTCGGCCAGCGGGAACGGCTTGCGGGAGAGATCTTCGAGCAGGTTGAAGCCCGCGTCGGAGGGAACGATGTAGCAATTGGCGGGGCCACCGAACAGGGCATTCCACAGCACCTGCGCGGGCTCGGGCGGTGGCGCGGCGACGCGGGTGCGGGTGGCCGCGTACCAGGTGAGCGCCACCAGCGCGGCGCTGTAGACCACGGCGGCCAGCGCGGCCAGCAGCCTGCGCTTCCAAACACCGGGCGTGGCTTGAGTTGTGGCGGGCGGCGGCGCGACCGCGGCAGCGATCTGCGGCTCCGGCGGGACGGGCGGGCTCGGCGCGGGCGGCGCCATTCCCAGTACCCGCTCCTCTTCCAGAGGCACGAAGACCGGCACATAGCCGCCCACCGGAATGTCGATGCGCACCGGCTCGGCGCTGCCCTGGTCGGCAAAGTGCTCGGCCAGCCGCTTGCGCAGTTGGCGGGCGTAGTTGCGGACAATATTGTCTTCGAGCGTTCGGTAGTCGGCGGGACGGTCAAAGACCTGCACGCCGATCTGGTGCTCGGTGATTTCGCCGGCCCGGCCCTCCAGCGTTTCAGCCACCACAAACAGCAGGAACTTGGATAATAGCGGCGAGCGCGCAAAGTGCGGACCGGCCACCACCCTCTGAGCCAGCTCCCAGTGCGGATCGTCCTGCCCCGGCACAGCCTCCTGAAGCGGATCGGAAATCGGCTCCCGAGCCGGATCCTGAAGCAGCGGCGTCTTGTGTCTGTGCTGGAGTGTGCTCAAGCGATTCTCCGCGCCGCGTTCCGGCCGCCGCTGCTTGTTTCAGTCCGGTCAGCGCGGTTGTGGATGCTCATGGTGGCGCTCGATCTTCCCGATCTCGATCTTTCCCGATCTCGCCCTCTCCCGATCTCGCCGCGGCCGGCAGGGCTGCCGTTGGGCCGCGCGGCCTTCCGTAAAAACCCGCACCCCGATTTTAATCCAGCCGATTCACGGAGAACCATCTTCAGGTATTCATAGATTCGTAACCGGACCGCCGTGGGTGAAACAGGGGTAATTTCCACAGTTCACCAACTATTAACCCCTACATTTTCTCGTTTCTTTTCAAATATATACGCATCCAAAACACTAGTGTATACACGCCTGCTCACTTAGGGTAAACACTCCCACGGGCCATTCAGGTGCTCTACTGTTTCGCTGGCCGCCGAAGTGCGGCTGGATCAGAACCATACGGAAATACTCAAATTTGGAGGTCGCTAGACTACGATGAAAACCGGAAAACGATTCAGAGGTCCCGGACTGGTTTGGGCATGTTTGTGCCTGTTGATTGCCTTGTGCGTTCCACTGCGGCTGGCGGCGCAGCTCGACCGCGGCGAAATTACCGGCACGGTGGAGGATGCGAGCGGGGCGGTGGTGGCCAACGCGCAGATTGTGCTCACCAATAATGCCACCGGGGTGAAGGCAACCACCCAGTCCACCAGCACCGGCAGCTATTTATTCGACAACCTGCTGCCCGGCACCTACACCATCGAGGCGCAGACCACCGGCTTCCAGAAATATGTGGTGCATGGCCTTGTCGTCCACGTGCAGCAGGTGCTGACGGCGGATGTTCACCTGACCACCGGCAACGTGCAGGAGAGCGTGACGGTCACCGCGGCGGCTCCGCTGCTGCAGGCACAAAACGCGGCGCTGAGCCAGACAGTGACCAACCAGGCGGTGAACGACCTGCCTCTGGTTACCCGCGACTGGGGTGCGCTGGCGCAGCTTTCGGCGGGCGTGGCCACGGCTCCGCCGGGGCAGCCGACGCCGGACTCCGGCAGCACCGCCAGCGCCTACTTCTCGTCCAACGGCGGCAACGTCTGGCAGAACGACTTCCGCCTGGACGGCATTAACGACAATATCGAGGTATACGGCGGCAACTACACCGGCACCAACGCCGCCATCGTGCCTCCGCCGGACGCGGTGCAGGAGTTCACGGTGCAGACCGGCGACTTCACCGCCGAGTTCGGCCACTCCGCCAGCAGCGTGGTCAACGCCGCCGTCAAGTCCGGCACCAACACCCTGCACGGCGACCTGTGGGAGTACGTCCGCAACAACGACCTGAACGCCAACTACTACTTCAACACCTCCAACGGCGTGGCCAACCCGATTCCGGCCTATCACCAGAATCTGTTCGGCGTAACCGCCGGCGGCCCGGTGGTGATTCCGCACATCATCCACGGCAAGGACCGCACCTTCTGGTTCTTCGATTACCAGGGCGGCCGCTACGTGCTGCCCGAGCCGGCCGGCGCCGAGACCGTGCCCACCATGAACATGGTGAACAGCGGATTTACGAATCTGCAGGATCTGATCACCTTCAACAGCGGCTCGGCCACCGACTCGCTGGGCCGCACCTTCCCGCACGGCACCATTCTCGATCCGGCTACCACGCGCGTGATTCCGGCCGATGGAGTCGACACCGTGACCGGACTGACGGGCACGCCGGGCGCTTATGTGCGCGATCCCTTCTACAACTGCACCAGCGGCGGCTGCCCCACCTTCGCGGGCAACAACACCACCAACTTCGCCACCGCGGGACAGGAGGCGATGCTGAACGTGATTCCCACGGCGCGTCTCGATCCCAACGCGGTCAAGCTGCTGGGCGTCTATCCGCAGCCGCTGTCTTCGGGGCTGTCGAACAACTATTCGAGCTACGTCCCCATCGAGCACCACGACACCAACACCTACGACGTGCGCGTGGACGAGAACATCAACCCCAGCAACATTGTTTTCGGCGTCTTTGACCGCAGCCTCTACACCACCGACGTTCCCTCCAACCTGCCCGGCGTGGCGGTAGGCGAGACCGGCGGCCGCGTGGACAGCCTGCCCGCCTACGCATGGGCCGCGGGCTACACGCACGTGTTCACGCCCACGCTCACCAACGAAATGCACGTGGGCATGGTGCACAGCGACAAGCTGCAGCAATCCGTTTACGGCAACACCGTCGGCATTCCCGCGCAGTACGGCATTCAGGGCGTGCAGCAAGTGGCCAACAACGGCGGTCTGCCGCCCATCACCATCAACGGCCTCACCCACCTCGGCGTGGGCAACTACACGCCCACCCTCCAGTATGTGTGGAGCGTGGAAGGCGCCGACGCGGTGACCAAGGTGTATCGCAGCCACACCTTCAAGATGGGTTTGCAGGTGGACGACCTCGAAGCCGACATTTCGCAGCCGCCGCAGGGTCGCGGAGACTTCAACTTCAATGGCCAGTACACCGACATTCCCAACAAGAACAGCAGCCTGACCGGCATTGGCGATCTGCTGTTGACGCCGATGGCCTCCACCGTGGGCGGCATCGACAACGTGGGCGGCATGAGCAGCTTCTCCGGCTCCAACATCGCGGCCACCGACGATCATCGCTGGTACTGGGGCGCGTTCTTCCAGGATGACTGGAAGGTGACGCCAACCCTTACCGTCAACCTGGGCCTGCGCTGGGATTACTTCACGCCCTATGCCGAAACCCGCGGCTTCCAGGCCAACTTTGTGGCCAACGGCGGCAACGGCACGCCGGGCATTTACTACATGTCCAAGAAGGGTTGCGCGGTGGCCCGCTCCAGCGCCTTCGACGCCCTGCTGGTTGCCAGCGGCATCACGCTCAACTGCGTTTCAGACCTGACGCTGGGCCAGGCGCAGAAGACCAACTTCTCTCCGCGCCTCGGCTTTGCCCAACGCATCACGCCCACCGTCGTGGTCCGCGGCGGCTTTGGCACCGCCTACGGCGCGCTTGGCAACCTGGGCTACGGCGGCACGCTCGGCACCAACTATCCCTTCGTCTACGTGCAGAGCTTCCCCAGCCCCGACTCGCAGCATCCGCTGGTGCTGCCCAGCGGCCAGCCGGCCACCATGGAAGAGGCATTCAATGAATACAGCTTCCAGAATCCGACCGTTAGCAACGGCCAGGGCCTGAATCTCTACGGAAGGCAGTACAACTACCAGACGCCGTACATCGAGAGCCAGAACCTGACCGTGCAGGACCAGTTCACCAGCCACGACTCCATCCAGGTGGGCTACGTGGGCACCGAAGGCCGGCACCTCGACAACCTGGGCTATTCCAACAGCAACACGCAGATTCTCCCCGTGGGCGTGAACGCGCAGAACTACATTCCCTACCCCAGCTTTGCGCGTAACGCCACCTACGAAACCACCAACGCTACCACCAGCTACAACTCGCTGCAGACCACCTATGAACACCAGATGAGCTCGGGACTGTATATGCTGGCCGACTACACCTGGAGCAAGTGCATGTCCGACGAGCACACCCAGGCACAGCAGAACTCGGCGTATCGCGCCCAGTGGCTGCCGGGATGGGGCATCTCGCACGATTACGCGGTGTGCGATACCGACGCCACCCACATTGTGCACGTGGCCGGCACCTACAATCTGCCCTTCGGCCGCGGACGCCAGTTGATGGCCAGCGCCAACAAAAGCGAGGACCTGATTCTGGGCGGATGGGTGCTGGGCGGCATTTACAGCTTCCAGAGCGGACAGCCGTTCACCGTGGGCTGCCCCACGGCAACCACCTCTGACTTTGGATGCTTTGCCAATCTCACCGGACAGGGGCTCTACTCCGGCGGGCACCACGTGACGCAGTGGCTCAACCCCGCCGCGTTTGCGCCGCCGCCGCAGGCCACGGCCATTGGCCAGGCTGATTACTCTCCGCTGGGCGGCGGCCAGGAGCAGGCGCGTGGACCGCACTACGCCAACCTCGACGCTTCGCTGCTGAAAAACTTCCACTTCACCGAGGCCGCCTATCTGCAGTTCCGCGCCGAGGCGTTCAACGTGACCAACACGCCGCCCTTCGCTCAGCCCGGGCAGCTTAATTTCACCAACCTCTCGAAGTTCAGCGCCATCACCGGCACCAAGAACAGCAACGGCAACAACGGAGCGCGCACGCTGCAACTGGCGCTCAAGCTGTTCTTCTAATTCTCTGACCGCTTGAACCGGTACCAACTTGGGTGCCCCAGGTCTCGATTTTGAGACCTGGGAAAGCACGAATCGAACAAGCAAAATCAAGACATCATAAGCCTGGTCACTTCAACTTAGCCCAAGCCCCGCATCCGCGCAGAACAACGCGCGCGATGCGGGGCTGTTTTACACACCGGATACGCCTGACCGACGAGCCCGCTATACTGGCTGTTGCTTTTTTGAAGGAACACAGCGCGCAATCATGACGCAGACACCGCCTGTCATTCGCAATTTTCGCCGCATGGTTCTTCTGGTTGCGCTCGGCTCCATCGGCTTCGCCGCCGCCGCGCAGCAGAGTGCGTTTACGCCCGCCTCTTCCAATCCCGCCTCTTCCAATCCCGCCTTTTCCAATAAAGACTTCGTGCTGCAGGGCGATGTCCATGGCTCGCAGAACCAGAGTTATGTGAAAGTTCCTTTCACCGTGCCCACCGGTACCGAGCGGGTGACGCTTACCTTCACCTACACCGGCAAACAGCAGAAGACCGCGCTCGATCTGGGCCTGCTGGATCCGGCGGGCCTGCGCTGCTGGAGCGGCGGCAACAAATCGCTGCTCACCGTGGGCCTTTCCGATGCCACGCCCTCCTGCCTGCCCGGCGCCATTCCCACCGGCACATGGAACATTCTGATTGGCGTGCCCAACATCCGGCCGAGCGTGGTGTCGCATTACACCGCGCATGTTTATCTTTCTTCCAGCGGCGATGTGGCCCGGCTGCCTGCCATTCTGCGCGAGCCGCTGCGCGACGGACCGGCGTGGTATCGCGGCGATCTGCACATGCACACCGCGCACAGTGACGGCCGCTGCCCCAGCCAGACGGGCAAAATTGTGCCCTGCCCGGTCTTCTTTACCGTGGATGCGGCGGCGCGGCGGGGGCTGGACTTTATCGCCATCACCGATCACAACGCCACTTCGCAGTACGACGTGATGCGCGAGCTGCAGCCTTACTTCGACAAGGTGCTGCTGATTCCGGGGCGTGAGATCACCACCTTTCAGGGCCACATCAACTTCCTGGGCAGCACCGACTTTCTCGACTTCCGCCTGGCCCGCGGCAATGTGCCGGACGTGAACACGCTGTTGCGCAACGCCCGCCGGCTGGGCGCGCTCACCTCGATCAATCATCCGCTGGCGCCGAGCGGAGAAATCTGCCTGGGATGCGGCTGGACACCGTTTACCAAGGTAGACATGAGCCTGTTCACCGCCATCGAAGCGGTGAACGGAGGCGACTTGATCCAGGGCCGGCTGGAGGTGCCTTTCTGGGATGCGCAGTTGAATCGCGGCTGCCGGCTGGCGGGCATTGGCGGCAGCGACAATCACACGCCCATGACGCCGCTCGACCGGCTCGGCTCGGTGGGCAGCCCGACCACGGTGGTCTATGCCGCCGATCTTTCCACGCCCGCCATTCTCGACGGCATCCGCGCCGGCCATGTGTTTATCGATCTGAGCGGATCGCACGACCGCTTTGTGGATGTAACCGCAACCGCGGGCGGCGCGTCCGTTCACGCCGGCGACCGGTTGCAGGCCGCGCGCGGGCAGACCGTGCATTTCGAGATTCATGTGAAAGCCGCGCAGGGCGGCGCCATTCACTGGATCGAGGACGGCAGGGAAGCGGCGCTCGATTCCTCCGGCGCAATCGCATCAGACGACGCAACCGTTGCCCAGACCTGGGCCAGCGACGGACAACGCCACTGGTTCCGCGCCCAGGTGACGGGTCCGGATGGAAAGCTGTGGCTGCTCGACAACCCGGTCTATGTGAACTGGAAATCGAACGGCTGCGGCGCGCAGTGACGTGACGTGCCGGCAGCGGCGGCCGGCGTATCATCAGAGACCATGAGGCATTCTGCATGGAGGCTTCTGCTTATCGGCGCGGCCTTTGCCGGCACGGGCTTTATCGGCGCGCTATCGGGTCATTCGCAAAAGCTCAACTCCGTTCCCAGGCCGCCGCCGCAGCCGCCACCGCTCAGCGAACTGCAGAAGTCGCAAGGCGACATTACCGGCTATCTGAATGTCCACGCCTTCGGAGCGCTCGGCACCGGGAAAGATGACGAGACCCAGGCCGTGCAGTCTGCCCTGGCGCACGCCTGCGCCCTGAACGCCGACAACCCCAACGGTGGAGCTGAGGTCTATTTCCCCGCCGGTATCTATCCCGTGCACGGGCTGCGCGTGACCTGCGGAAACGTGATGATTCGCGGAGCCGGGTCCAACTCCACGCAGCTGCAATATGACGGCCCGCAGAACTCCGGGCCGTATCCCGCAATACCTTCGCCGGCAGCTTATGTGCTGGCATTTATCAGGGGCGCGTCGTGGGGCGGACTGCGCGATATGGAGATCTGCGCCTACACAACCCTGCAGCCCGTCCGCGGAATCGCCACCGACCTGGTGCTGCTGCAGGGCCCCATCGACGCCGAGTTCGAGTTCGGCGACCTGGCGCTCGAGCATCCGATTCACGACGCCATTCACATGCTGCGGTTTGCTCCCGCCATCAGTCCCGAGGCCCTGGCCGCCACGCACGGATACACCTCCTCGTATAACGTGCCGGTGAGCGGCGGATCAGGAACCGGCATGACGGTGAACCTGCAGGCGGCGGATGGACACATCACCGCCATGAAGATCGCCTCGCAGGGCGAAGGTTATGTGCAGGGCGAACAGGTGACGGTGGCGGAGCCGGGCTCGGGCGGCGATGCGCACTTTACCTTGGGCGCCGACACCGTGTTCTTCAACTGGTTCATGCACCAGGTGCGCTTTGACGGCACGGGCGGCTACGGCATCCACATCGAGGGCCTGGAGGCCATGGACGGCGCGCCTTTTTCGCTCGACGACTTTACCTGGACCACGGTGATCACACAGCCCGAATGGCTGATGAAGAACGGCTACCTGCAAAGCTATACGTATCTGGAGACGCCGTGGGGCAAGGGCATCATTGGCGTACTGGGCGGGCGCGGCTATCAGTTTTCGTTATCCAATGGGCGCGTGGAGGGTGGTCAGCCGCAGTCGCCCGTCGGTCCTGGGCAGGAAGCGAATCTTTTCAGCCATCAGATGCCCGTACAGCCCGCGATTGAGCTGCACATCGATGGCGGAGGCGTGGCCTCGGTGAACATCCGCCGCGGCGGTTTCGGATGGAACCCGGGCAATCTCCACGCCGAATTCAGCGGGTGCAGCAGGAATCCGCAGATTGCCTGGACGGTTTCATCGAGCGTGGTGGTGGGCGCAAAGGTGCTGAGCCCGGGAACGTGCAGCGGCAATGCCAGCGTGGTCCTGCTCGAGGACAGCGTAAGCGATTCGTTTCTCGCCTCCGACATCACCGGATTCATATCCGCGCGCTACCGCGTGCCGCTGATCTATAGCTCATCGGGCGTCGACGCCATGCGGCTGGACAATGTGCGTGTGGACGGCATGATGGGCGACTACATGGATGGACGCACCGGCGCGCTTTCCATTGCCGGCGTGCTCACCGCCAGCGACAGGCTTGCCTACTTGCAGGCGCAAACCGGGTGGTCGTCGCAGGGGCACACGTTTCTTGCCGCGCCCGATCAAGCCCTGCTTTACGGCGGATCGTCGGTGAAGGCCGGCGACATTATTTTTCACAACGCATCGGATTATGCCAGCAAGCCATACGGACAGATCGGCGCCTATCGCATCATCACTTATCCGCGCAGAGGCTACACCATGCTGCGCGCGCACAGAGATCTGTGCGGCGGCAATCTTACCCCGTCCGGCAGGCGGTGGACCGGATGCACGCCGCAGCAGTTGCGCGTTGCGCAGGTGAGCGTGGACGCGGCGCTCACTTTTCCCAGCGGCGACTCGGGGCGCAGCCTCGACACCTACGTCACGGATGTCGACTGGGCCACTGGAGCCATCACCACCGCGACCGCCGGCAGCAGCGCTTCCACGGTGAACTACACCGCGCCGCAGTGGAGAGACTCGCACCCAACCGCTCCCAGCTATCCCACATCGCCGGACGAGGTGTACTACCAGGGCGAGGTGATCTACAACTCCGCGCCCGCGCCGGGACGGCCGATCTGGTGGAGCTGCACGTTGAAGACATGCACCGGCGGGTCAGGCTGGATCGACGGACCCGCCTATGGCGCCGAGCACAGCAACTGAGCTTCAATTGGACGCGTCAAGTTTGCTGCGGAAAAAATCGAGTGAGCGCGTCAGGCCCTCATTGAGCTGGATCTGCGGCTCCCAGCCCAGCAGGCGGCGGGCCTTCGAGATATCCGGACGGCGGCGGATGGGATCGTCCTGCGGCAGCGCCTCAAAGCACAACTCGCTCTTCGAGCCGGTTACTTCCAGTACCGCCTTCGCGCATTCCAGAATGGTGAACTCATGCGGGTTGCCGATGTTCACCGGCAGGTGCTCATCGGAGCGCGAAAGCCGGACGATGCCTTCAATCAGATCGTCGACGTAGCAGAAGCTGCGCGTCTGCTTGCCGTCCCCGTAGACGGTGAGCGGCGCGCCGCGCAGAGCCTGCATCATGAAGTTGGATACTACGCGGCCGTCGCTCGGATGCAGGCGCGGACCGTAGGTGTTGAAGATGCGCACCAGGTGGGTGTTGACGCCGCGGCTGCGGTGATAGGCCATCACCAGCGCCTCGGCAAAGCGCTTGGCCTCGTCGTACACCGAGCGCGGCCCCACCGGATTCACGTTGCCCCAGTACTCTTCGGTCTGCGGATGCTGCAGCGGATCGCCGTAGCACTCCGATGTGGAGGCGTGCAGAAAGCCGGCGTTGTGCCGGGCCGCGAGCTGCAGCATGTTCTCGGTGCCGGTCGACCCCACGTTGAGCGTTTCAACGGCCAGGCGCAGATACTCCGGCGGGCTGGCCGGCGAGGCGAAGTTGAACACGTAGTCCAGATGCTCGAGCTCGAGATCCGGCGTAAGCGCCCGGCAGATATCCCACTCGATCAGGCGAAAGCGCGGCTCGCCGGCCAGGTGCGCCAGGTTGTCGCGCGCGCCGGTACACAGGTTGTCGACGCCGATGACGGAGTGGCCTTCGCCGAGCAGCCGGTCGGTGAGGTGAGAGCCCAGAAATCCGGCAGCGCCGGCAACAAGAATATGCATGGTTAAAGATCGCGCTCGCAGTCTGTGGAGAAACAATATTGGACGAATCCAGTGTCCGCGGCGGCGTTCTTTAGAGAACCACCGCGCGCGGCTTGCCCTGCTGTGCCTGGTAGCTCGCCGGACGCCCCACGCTCACATACGTAAAGCCGTTTTCACGCATATGCTCGGGCCGGTAAAGATTGCGCCCGTCGATCACAATGGGAAAACGCACCTGCTGATTGAGCCGGACGAGATCGATGCCGGCGAACTCTTTCCAGTCGGTGAGGATAAGCACCGCGTCGGCGTTTTTGGCCGCGTCATACAGGTTGTCGGCGTAGCGTATCTTGTCGCTGGGCGGCAAAACCGTTTTGGCGCGCTCCATGGCCGCCGGATCGTAGACGGTGATCGAGGCTCCGGCCGCAACCAGCTTCTGGATCACGTCGATGGCCGGCGATTCGCGAATGTCGTCGGTGTCGCCTTTGAACGCCAGTCCCAGAGCGGCCAGACGCTTGCCGCGCACGGTCCACAAGGCGGAGAGAACTTTGTTGTAGAAAACTTCCTTCTGCGTCTCGTTGATCTTGCGAATCTCGGTGAGCAGTTGGAAGTCCACGCCGCGCTGCTGCGCCACCCAGTGGAATGCGGCCACATCCTTGGGAAAACAGGAGCCGCCATAGCCCAGCCCGGCGCGCAGAAACTTGGGCCCGATGCGGCTGTCCAGTCCCATGCCCGCGGCAATGTCTTCGATATCCGCGTCCACGGCCTCGGCCAGGTTGGCGACCGCGTTGATGAAGGAGATTTTGAGCGCCAGAAACGCATTGGAAGCATGCTTGATAATCTCCGCGCTCTGCGCCGAAGTAACCAGCAGCGGCGCCGGATGCGAGGCGCTGCACGGGCCGGGTAGAGCACCGGGCCGCCCGTAGTAAGTGCCGTCGACCAGCGGCGCGTAGATGCGGCGCAGCACGCCGGCCGCGCGCTCGGAGTCGGCGCCCACCACGATGCGGTCGGGATGCAGAAAGTCCTTCACCGCCGTTCCCTCGCGCAGGAACTCGGGATTCGATACAACGTCAAAGCCGGACGGGACCACCCCGTGGCGCTGCAGCACGCGGCTGATCCACTCGTTGGTGTAGACCGGCACGGTGCTCTTTTCCACGATCACTTTGTAATCGGAGATGGAGCGGGCTATCTCCGAGACCACGGCTTCAACAAACGACAGATCGGCGGCGCCGCTGTCGCCCTGCGGCGTGCCTACGGCGATGAAGATTGCCTCGCTGCGCTCGACGGCGGATGGCAGATCGACGGTGAACTCGATGCCATGCTCACGGTGCCTGGCGAGCAGTTCGGGCAGATGCTCTTCGTAGATCGGCACACCGCCGTCGCGAAGCGTTTTTACCTTGGCTTCGTCGTTGTCGACGCACAGGACCTTGTGGCCCAGCTCGGCAAAGCATGCCGCCGCCACCAGGCCAACATAGCCGGAGCCGATCACGCAAATGGAAACGGATTCTGACACGCGCATCCCCTCTCAAGACTCAACAGCCGGTCGATACTGGCCTGTGAAGCAGTCTAACTGCTCGAAGCGGAGAATGAATAAGAACGTTGCAACTGTACGGAATGCAGGCTTTTATTGAAGAATAACTCAACTTATAATTCTAAACGATCACCGAGAGCACAGGCAATCGAGCGATCAGGCGCCTGCGCCGCTGCATTGCGCATCTGGCATAATTGGGAAGACCGGTTGAGCGATTCGACGTGCGAGGAGACGCTGCATTGGTAGAGCCACTGGCCGCATATGCAGGCGAAGCGACCATCCGCGCGTTTCTTGACCTGCTGGAAGAACAATGCAGCGCCTATTGCATTCTGGGCCGGTGCGACGATCTGCCTGCCACGGTTCACTCCGACATTGATTTCATGGTGAGTCAGGAAGATTATCAGCGCCTTCCGCTGATCATGCAAATGCTGGCGCAGCGCACCGGATTCCGGCTGGTCCGCGAGCGCCGTCATGAGCAGACCGGCCATCGCTTCGATCTGGCGCGAACTGAGGCTGGCCGGGTTCTCTATCTGTGCCCCGATGCGTGCTCGGATTACCGGCGGCACGGCCGCTGCTGGCTGCGCTCCGCGCAGGTGCTGGCGGAGCGGCGGCGGCATCGCAACGGCTTCTGGATTCCGAGAGCGGCCGACCAGTTTCTTTACTACCTGATCAAGCGGCTGGAGAAGCAGTCTCTGGATGCGGTGCATACCGAAGAGCTGAGCCGCCTGTTCGCCGAAGATCCGGCGGGCTGCGCGGGCTCGCTGGACGAGCGGCTTTCGGCGGCGTCCGCCAGGCAGGTGGCCGCCGCGGCGCGCTCGGGCGAGTGGCAGCCGGTGCGGGAGGGCGGCCGCGTGCTGTTTCAGGAGTTGCTGGCCAGCGCTTCTTCTGACTCCCTCGCCTGGCGGCTGGTGGGCAATCCGCTGCGGCTGGCGCGGCTGTGGCTCAGGCCGACGGGGCTGTGGGTGGCGTTTGCCGCAACCCCGCCTGTCGCAGTAACGCCTGGCGCCGCGCTCGACACCGAATCCTATGCGGAAGGACTGAAGATTCTTTTTCGCGGCGCGCGTCGATTCCACGCCGGGCCGGGCTTCTTTTTCGGTGCATCCGGCCAAACGCTATCTGCTGCGCGGCTGCTGCGCGAATGGATGGACTCGGTGCTGGTTTACTTCGCCCGCATCCGACCGCTACTAACGCGTACCGTGCTGATGGTGATGGAAGGCGGCGAAGATTCACAGCCGCCGAGAGGATTGGCGCGCATGCTGGCGGCAATCACGCCGCGGCCGCAGCTTGTCTTTACCCGCGAACCGGCCAGATCGGAACCGGTCAGCGCGCCCGATGCGGCGATGCACGATCTTCTGAATCGTACACTCGATCTGCTGGCCCGACGCACGGCCCGGGCGCTGCATCTCGACCGAAGCTGAGCCAGCCTCGACCGAAGCTGAGCCCGACCAACCCGCCCGCGTGTCCAGAACAAGCCGGCGGTTTAGCGTGAGTGTTAACCCAGCAAGAGCCGCGCGTGAATCTGCCGGTATGCGCCGCCCACCAGTTCCGCCCAGGTCTGATGTTTCGCCGCTTCGAGCGCGTTGATGGCCAACTGCTGGCGCAGGTGCGCATCCACGGCGAGCTTGCGCATGGCGTCCACCAGATCGGCCACCACCTGCTCTTCGGTGCGGCCGCGGGCGCCAATCTTCAGGCCGCAGTGCTCGGGCAAAATGGCGCCCGGTCCGCCCAGATCGAGACAGATCACAGGCAGCCCCTGCGCCATGGCCTCCATGATCACAGTGCCTCCCGAGTCGTGCAGGCTGGGAAACAGAAATGCCGCGTGCGTGGCGTAGCTGGCAATCACCTGCTCACGCGGAACCCAGCCTTTCCATTGCACCGCGTCGCCGAGCTGCTGGCGCTGCGCGAACTCCTGCAGCCAGGCGCGATCCTTTCCGTCGCCTACGACGGTCAGCTCCGCATCCGGCAGCTCGCGGCGCAGCACGGCCAGGGCACGCAAGGCCAGATGAAGGCCCTTCCAGTAGAGCAGCCGCCCGGCAAAAAGAAACCGCGGCCGGGCTCCCGTGGAAGGCGCTGCGGCCACCCGGCTCCCATCAATCGCCACATCGTGTACGCAGACGCTCTTGCCGCGAAAACGCACGGGAATCTGCTCCTCGGTCTCCGGCGTATTGCAGCAGATAAGCGTGGCCTGGCGAAAGGTGGCCAGCAGCAGCGGATCGAGCAGAGCCGCGCGATTGGCCAGGCCCCGCAACGCCTCGAGGATGCGTCCCCGCACCGGCAGAGACCGCAGCAGCGCCGGCGGCGTGGATTCACCCCCGCCCACCGGCCCAAACACAAACGGAATGCCGAGACGGCCCATGAAGGACGGATGGCGGAAGACGCCGAAGGTGATGTGATGAACCATGTCGAAAAGCAAAAGCCGGTGCAGACTGCGCGCGCGGCGATAGGCGCCCATCTGCCACAGCAGATAGTAGACGTGCATGCCGCGCGGGCCTTTTTTCCACCAGCGCGCCCAGCGCGGCAGATCGTATCCATGCACCTTTACATCGGGGCCGCCCGACGCGTCTGGACTTCTGACCGCATCGAGACTTCTGATCGCGTCTGGACTTCTAATCGTACTCAGGCCGCGCTCGATGGCGTCCACATTGTTGGCGCGCGTCAAGATGTGTACTTCGTGCCCCAGACGCGCGATCTCAATGGCCCAGTGCCAGCCGATTCCCGGCTCCGAGCCTGCGCCCGGCTCGCACGCATACGCTGAGAGCAGAATTTTCATGGCAGTCCGGCAGTTCGATCCGGAACGATTGCGGCGCTGCTGCCGGCGTGCTGTTTCATCATCCCGTCATCGCCGCAGGGCTGAAATATGCGTCTGGCCAGAAACAGGCGAAAGGAATACACCCAGCGAACCGGCAGTCTCTGTCTGGAAGGGCTGGGCAAAGATCGCGCCAAGTCGTCGTAGATTGCAAGCCGAAGGCAAATCAAGCCTGTATCGTCCTCCGTCTGTGGATGGTCATCTCCCGGCGAAGAATCACGATGTTGAACAGCATGCCGAAATCCAGCGCAAGCATTGCGCCGGTGGCGCCGTAGCGCCATATCAACGGCAGACAGATGGACAGGCTGACGGCGGTAACAATGATGGCGGTGCGCGCCAGCGCCCGGGTGTTGTTGACGGTTCGATGATAATACATAAGCTGCCGGTTGATCAGTCCCAGCCAGTAGTAGATTCCCTGCCACACCACCAGGATTGCGTAGGTGGCATACCCGTTGCCGAAGACCATCGACATGATGGGTTTGGCGAAGATCGAGGCCAGCAGAATCGGAATTCCCGCCGCCACCAGCAGCGTGATTGCAACGCGGCGCAGATAAGCGGTAAGCTGCCGCTCGCCGCCGGCGGCGAAAATGCGGCTGGCGCGCACCGGAATCACGTTGTCCAGCAGTTGCATCAGCACGTTGACCGGGCCCATCATGGTCATGGCCGCGCGGATGCCGCCCGTGGCGCTTACGCCGGCGATGGCGGCAACGATGAGCAGGATTCCCTGCGAGCCCAGCCACTGCGACTGACTGGCGACCAGCAGGCTGCGCCCCATGGCCCACGCGTGTCGCACCGCGGCTTTCACCTCATGCCAGGCCGGCTTGATATCTTCCCGCGCCAGGCCCACCGCGAAGGCGATGAAGGACGTGGCCGCGATGGCGTAGAAGGCGTTGTCCACGTTCATGCGGTGCAGCCGCCACAGAATGCCGAACGCGGCCACCTGTCCGAGATAGCTGATCAGGTCGTTCCAGAACACGGTCATGCCGCGGTTCTGCGCATAGCAGAAGCGGCGAAACCAGTCCTGCGCCTGGAAGCAGAGGATGGTGAGAATGAAGGGCAGAAAAACATCCGGCGCCATTCGCCATGGCAGCAGGTGCAGCACCTCCAGCACGGCAACCAGCGCCGCGGCCACGCCGCAGCCCAGCGAAAACAGATACTGGTAGCCGGCCATGCCGCGCAGAAACGACTGCTGCTCCACGCCATCCTGCATCAGCGGCGCCTGGGTCATCATCGGAGCCACAATCAACGCCAGTTGAATGCTGTTGACGTATTGCAGAAGGATGTAAAAGACGCTGAAGATGCCGAAGTTGCGGATGCCCAGCATGCGCGCGAGCAGGGCGGTGGTGAGAAAGTTCATGCCGCTCACCAGCGCCTGATCGGCCAATAGCCATCGATTGCGGTCCCAGCGCCCGCGCAGTGAGGCGCGCCAGCCGCCTGTTCCGGATTCAATTCCCATGGCTAACGATCCTGTTCTTAAACATGCGATCAGTTTTTTAAAGAAGACTGCGGATGATACCGGAATGCTGGTTCCGTAATGGCTGCAGGCGGGATGCAGACGGCCGGCGCGCTGGGCTGCCGACTCAGGCAGTGCGGCTGGATGCGGCCGCTCCGTTCATCCTCATCCGGGCCGGCCGACCGGCTCTCCGGCAAGCCACGCCTTGAGCTGAACCGCGATGCGCGCTGTAAACTCGTCGCGGCCTTTGGAGGACAGATGATTGCTGTCGGAGAAAAGCTCCGGATCATTGACCGGGAAGCCCTCGTTGCCGTCGATATAAGGATAACCGCGCGCTGTAGCAATATTCCTGAAGTCCTTGCGCAGAGACTGGACCACCGGATTGGAAGAGACGGGTCCCGGCATGGGCGTGTCGACGAACAGAAGCTCGATGTGGTGGCTTGCGGCCAGATCCATGATGTGGTTGAGAGACGCCAACTGATCGGGGTTCGGCGAGGTTCCGTAGTAACTGGCCTTGAGCGCGTGAAACTGTTCGGGCGTCATGCCCGCAAAATTGAAGCCGATCCGGCCGCCTTTGTACGAGTCGACCTTCTGCGCCCAGGCATAGAGCGGAAACGCGAGAATCTCGTCGCTGCCGCGGTTGACGATCAGATCGAATGCGTCGAGAAAGGCCGGCCCAAACGGCCTGCCCGCCACATAGGAGCGCAGAATCTCCGGCTTCATCGACGGCGGAGCCTCGATGAAGAAACGCGAATCCTGCAGATCGGGCTTGCGGCCGAGCAGCACGCCGTACGCCTCCACCACAACGTGCCGCGGGCATTTGCCCGGCCTGGACGCCATGTAGTCGAGCATCTGCGAGATGGAGGTCAGATCGATTCCGTCATAGGAAACCAGAAACAGCGAAGGATCGCCGGTGGCCTGTTCGATGGCGCGCACGTCGTACGACTTGCGCGTATGCGATGAGCCGATCAGCAGCAGGTCGAGCTGCGGCTGCGCCAGCGCGCCCTCGAAGCCGGAGTGGGACGATGTGAATTTATGCTCGGTGAAAAACTTCAGAGTGGTAAGGCACAGCAGCACGCCGAACCCCGCAGCCACCAGCTTGCACACGTAGATCAATCCACTGTGCGTGGATACTTTGCTGGCCGCGGGATGAACAGAAAGCTCTGTCATGATTCAAAATCTCAGAACTGGAAGTAGATGAAAGCCGACGCTCTCAGAATACCGAAGAGCATGATCAACTGGAACAGCAGCACGGTGGAAGCGAACTGGTATTTGAGCGATGCGATATATAGCTGGTGCGCGCTGTGAAAGATGTACTCCTGCCCGTATTCAATGGCAAGCATGACCACGATCAGCAGCACCGTCACGGCGCAGATGGCAACCGAGCTGATGTCGCCGGCAAACTGCGAAACCGCGCCGGCCACGCTCTGCCGGCTCAACGTGGTGTCGGTGGCGATGCGCTGCAGGATGTAGAGCGCCGAGTGCAGGCTGGGCGCGCGGAAGAAGACCCAGGCAAAGCAGATGAACAACAGCACCACGAAGCGGCGCAGCAAGCTGCCGATGAAGTTGGCCGGATAGCGCCACCCGGCGCGGGACAGATAGTGCTCCGCGATCAGGAAGACGCCGTTCAGCGATCCCCAGATAACATAGGTCCAGTTGGCTCCGTGCCACAGTCCGCTCACCGCAAAGGTGACGAACAGATTGAAGTAGAGCCGCGACCTGCTTACGCGGTTGCCGCCCATGGGAATGTAGACGTAATCGCGGAACCAGGTGGACAGGGAGATGTGCCAGCGCTTCCAGAACTCGCTGAAGCTGCGCGCAAAATAAGGATGGTTGAAGTTGGTCATGAGTCTGAAGCCCATAACCCGCGCGCAGCCGATAGCGATGTTGGAGTAGCCGGCGAAGTCGGCGTAGATCTGCACCGCGAACAGCAGCGTGCCGGCCAGCAGCGCCAGCCCCGATTGGTGGGTCCACGAACCGTAGACCTTGTCGACATACTGCGCGCTGCGGTCGGCGACGACCATCTTCTCGAACAGGCCCCACAGCATCATGCGCAGGCCAGTGGCAACATTATCCAGGTCGAAGGGATGATCCTCGCGAAACTGGTGCAGAAGATTCTGCGGCCGCTCGATGGGTCCGGCGACCAGTTGCGGATAAAACATCACGTAGAGCGAGTAGATGCCGAGGTTGCGCTCCGGCTTCTGCTTGTCGCGATAGACCTCGATCACATAACTCAGGCTCTGGAAGGTGTGAAACGAGAGGCCGATGGGCAGGATGATGTGGGTGATGGGAAACGTCTGCGCTGCGCCCAGCAGTCCCTGCAACTCGCGCACCGTCATGCCGAAAAAGGCGCAGTACTTGAAGATGAACAGCACCAGGCAGGTGCTGACGATGCTCACCTGCAGATAGATCTTGCGTTTTCGCCCGGTTGACTCGGCGATGAGCATGCCCATCCAGTAGTCAATCAGGATGGTGGTGATGAGGATGAAGATATAGGCGGGAATGAACGCCATGTAGAAGACGCAGCTGGCCGCGAGCAGCATCTTCCAGCGCCAGCGCCACTCCAGCGCGTAATAAAGAGTTGTGACGATGATAAAGAAGTAGAGAAACTGGAGGGAGTTGAATAGCATCTACAGCGTTTCTCCGGGAAAAGGGGCGCTTACCGCGCCGGATGCCGGGTGAAGCCGCGGGCCAGAGCCGGCGCAACGGACGAGCGCCCGGTTTGACGGCGCAAAGACGAGGTCGCGGCAGTCTGCAATTCCGCCTCCCATGAATCGCAAACACAGAAATGCACTGTTTGCTCCACTCGTTCAGAAGGTTTCGGAAACAATCGTGATCCACGCGCGAAGGGTCAACCGTCGGGGAATTCATGCCTGTGGAGCGAATGGGGTATCTAAGAAAAGACCGTTATCGCAGATGCTGCTATCGCGGATGTTGACTGACTCACTCCAGCACAACAGTAACGTTATTGTAACATGCGGCCGGCCAGGAATCGAGCCCGAATCGGAGTCCGAACCGGCAGGCGCTTTCTATGCGCGGAGCGTCTTTCAACGCGGCGGCTGATAGGGCTCCACATCCAGAAAATTCGACAGAATGGAGCGTTCTCCTGGGCTGAACTGGCCCTGATAGCGGGCCGAATTCAGCACCGTCTGCCGTTCGTTGAGCGGAACCGAGCGCAGATCCTGAAAGGCGCGCTTGACCATCTCGCGGCGATCCGGCGGCAGGGTAGCGTAGCTGCGGCTGGCCTGGTTCAGGTTCATGCGCTGCTGCGGGTTCAGCCGCTCCAGCATCTCGTTGCGGGCCAGCCTGCGCTCGCGCTGCTGCTCGGGCATCTGATCCACGGCGTGCAACTGCTGCATCTCGCGCTGCTGCTCGCGCGGAGCCTGGCGCGCAAAGGTCGGGTCGGTGCGCAGCAGCCGCTCCTGATCCTGAAGCGGAAGCCCGCGATGCTGATTGAGCCACGACTGCAGATGCCCCGGAGGCGCATAGTTGGGGCCGCCATAGCCTCGCCCGCCGTAGCCCTGCTGGTTATATCCGCGTCCGTTATACATCGGCTGGCCCGCCGCTCCCGGATAGGCCGGCCGACCCGCCGTGGGAGCGCCGTAGCTGGCGTTGGGATAGCTGGGGTGCTCACCCTGGGAGCGATAGCCCGGCGCCGTGCCCTGCGGCTGCGATTCGGGCCGTTGCTGGGCGCGATCCGGACCCCGTGCCTGGCCGCTGAATTGCCCATTCCGGCCTCGGTACTGGCCGTTAAGCCTTTGCTGCGCGCGCTGCCTGGCAAAATCCTGCCGCTGCCCGCGCTGACCCTGAAATTGCCGACCCTGAAATCGCTGACCCTGAAACGGCCGAGCCTGGAATTGCCGAGTCTGGTGGCGCTCCGCCTGCCCGCGCTGACCATAGGCCAGCAGCCCCGACAGACACACCAGCAGGACAGCCGCGGCCACCGCGACCGGACGCATTCTTTCCGCGCTCCAGATCCTGCTCACTGTTCGTTCTCCCGTCTGTCGGCCAGGCATCCACCCGGCTACCGCGATTTCATCATTGCTCTACCGGTGAGTGTCGTCGCAAGGGGGCGCTTTCACTCGGAAAATGCCCCCTTGCAGCGACCCAGCCAGGGCAGATGACAGTCCCTAATACCCATTATTATCGTTGGTGGAAAGCGCTTCCATCTGGTCCAGCACCTGCGCGTTGTTGTCCAGCGTCTGCAGATCGTGCACCACGGCTGCCTGGCTGGGCGGCTGCACCGGCATGTTCCAGTTCACCAGGTCAAGATACGCGCCGCCGCCGATCAGCAGCATGGCCGTAAGCGCCATCGCGGCCAGCGGACGGGCGTGGGTGCGCGGGCCGTAGACCATTCCGGCGCGGAAACGCCCCACCTGCCGCGCCAGCCAGCCCGCCGGCTCGGCCTGCTGCTCTTCGCGCAGCCGTGCCGCAAACCGGGTCATGAAATAAGGGCTGGGCTCGGGAACCTGCCACGCATCCAGCAGGCCAACGGTCTGGCGCAGCGCTTCGAGCTCGGCCTCGCAGCCCTCGCAATCGGCAACGTGAGATTGAACCCTGGCAGGCGCCGCGGCCGGATCGAGCAGCAGGTCCGCCAGCTTCGATTCCAGTCCGGTGCAATTTGCTCCGGTGTCCGTTGTTCCGGTACTCGTCGATTTCATCTCATTCATGTTTGCCACCCCACTCTCCGCCGGTTCGATCCGGCTTTTCCAGCTTGCTTTTCCAATGCCTAAACAAAATCCTTCAGCTTGTCGCGCAGCGTCTGGTAGGCGCGAAACAACAGAGACTTGGTTGCCGACTCGCTCAACTTCAGCACCTCTCCGATCTGCCGGTAATCCATGCCCTGATACTTGTGCATCAACACCGCCATGCGCTGCCGTTCGGGCAGCGCCATCACATGGCTGCGGATAGCCGCCATCCGCTCATCGCTCAGCATGCGCTGCTCTACAGACGGATCGGCGTCGGCCAGGTCTGGAGTGGTGCCGGTCTCTTCGTCCGGCGCGTCCAGATAAATGGTCTGCGCGGCCCGTTCATGGCGTGTGTCGCGCGCATGATTGACAGCCAGGTTGGTCGCGATCCGGTACAGCCAGGTTGTAAACCGCGCCTCGGCCCGGTAACTGTCCCTGGCACGATAGACGCGTAAAAACACCTCCTGGGCCAGCTCTTCGGCCACTGCCTGGTTGTGGACCATCCGGTAGAGGAAGTGAATCATGGCCCGGTGGTACTTGCCCACCAGGTAGTTGAACCCTGCCTCGTCGCCGGCCGCCACGCGCAGCATAACGGCTGCATCGCTCGACGGATCCAGATCCGGCCGTTCCCCGGCGGTGCGTACCCCGCCGGCCAGTTGGGCTGAGGCCGCCCCCATAGCCGGATTGTGCAGGACCATGGTTGCCATATCTTCTGGAACCCCGTCCGGGCCGGAAGGTTGCGCCGGGTAAGCGGTTTCCGGGTTGGAATTTACGCCGCTGCCGTGCGAGCCGTCGGCACACAGCCGCAGCGCCGGGCCAGGGTTTTCCATCCCCGCTGCGGCCGGCGCAAGGGCCGCAAACCGCAGCCCGCTCAGCCCCAGAACCCGGCACAGCACCGCCTCTGCCGTAAAAGGGACAAAGCCGCCGGCGCGGGTCGATTTGGCTCTCCAGAACATCCCTGGGTGGTTACGCTCACTCCCGCCAGGCCCCGCCGCACGCTGGCCCGGTTGGCCCTGAAGCCCTGCTGGTGTTACTCTAACCTACAGAGTGGCCGACCGGCTCAAAGTTTTCAGGCGGGCTGGGAGCGCGCCCAGCAGCAGTTTCGTATAAAGTTGATTCTTATAGGCTTGGACTGGAGATCGGGGTAGGCAAGCCCTCGTGGCTTTGCTCCACAGGCCCTGCGGTCCGATTACAAAAGACGGGCGGTTAGCTCAGCTGGTTAGAGCGCCTGCTTCACACGCAGGAGGTCCGGGGTTCGAGTCCCTGACCGCCCACCAAAAGCCCCTCCCGCAGCATCCCAAGAGTCCAATTTGGATCATCATGCTATAGCTGTCAGGCTTCGGTATACAGCTATCCGGGAAATGCCTTAGGCGTCGGCCAGGCTCTGGGTGCGGCCGGTCTGGATGCGGCGCTCCAGTTTGGCGGCCATGGTTCGGAGCTGCACTTCGAGGGAGATGGTGCTCACCCTGGCGCCGTCAATCTCCACTTCGACCAGGTTGTTGTCATAGGCCACCGCGGCAAAGTCGGATGCCTTCTTCAGCAAGGCAATTGCTTTCTGCGTCAAGTCGGTCATAGAGTCCGTTCCGTATCGGTTGCTGTCCATTGCTGTAAGCCATTGACCCGGCCGAGAGCTAGCCGGAGAATCGCCGCTGGAGTGGCGACCGCAACCGTTTTGAGGCCCGGTGACCACGCAAGCCGCGCCGAGCGGGCGTACACGCGCAGCCGGTTTTCAATGAGGGAAAAATATACGGCGCTGCCCGGAGAGGACACGCGCAACAGGCCGCCGCTCCGATAGTTGATGATTGAAGTGTGCTCGCGGCGGCGGGATTTGCCTGTGACACTCGTCACACAACTTGACGGCTGCCTGGGACGGCAGCCAGGGCATTTTCGGAATGACTATACATCGAAGCCACGCACTCAAGTGGCTTTTTCCTCAAGGAAAAGCCACCTTTCACGGCGCTCAAAAACTCTACGTTTATTCCGAAAGTGCTCTAAGTGTGGAGGCTCAAGAGGTTGTTCCGATTCAGGCCTGAGCGAGAAGCGGGTGTATTGAGTTTAAGGCCGGCATGTGGGCGATGGAAGTTGTATTCGTGCAGCCAGGTGTGGAGCTGGAAAAGTCTTTCTTCGGAGTTCTGAT
>DATAVZ010000071.1:0-62086 GCA_036267475.1 Occallatibacter sp. | reverse complement strand
CGTTGAAGAGATCGCTTTATGGCATTTGGGGCTGCTGTCTTCCCGGCGGAGACGGAACGAATGCTTTTCAAGCAAGAGCTGGATATCACGGGGAGATCACACTCGATCCGGCGAGCGGAGCCATTCTTCGCCTGATAGCGGAGGCCGATTTGGAAGGCTTCACCCCCGCCGACCGTTCCGACATCATGATCACCTACGGCCCGGTAGACATCGGAGGAAAGACCTTCATTTGCCCGCTGAAAAGCGTCGCCACCATGAGAACGCGGTCCGTGACCACGAAGACGGAATGGGATGAACGCTTCAAAACGTACGGACCCTACCTGACCATGCTGAACGATATCAGTTATGAGGACTATCATATGTTTCGCGGAGAATCGCGGATGTTGCCCGGCTTCAACTCAAAGCCGGATCTGCGCGATTCCGGGCACCCACCAGCGGATTGATTTCGGCCTAGGCGCCTTGAAAAGCGTGCCTCAGCGGCTGAATTCATAGCCAAGCAGTTACGTACGCTGAAGAGTCTGCGTGAGAGCTCGACTTACAACTCGGCCCAAACGGAGTCTGTCTGATAGCCGAACCCGATGCGAACGAGAGGCAGACTCCTGCTGGACGAAGTTCGTAAGGGGAGTTCTCGTGCAGACTCTGAAGGCCCCTTACCCTTCAGAGAAACGAGTTTTTTCGGCAGCCTGTTCAGTTATTTTTAAAATTTGATATTTTTGGGTCCTTTTTGGGATTAGCAGACTCAGCGGGGGTGGACAAAGGGGCTCTTTATAGAGAAAGGCACTCCCAAGGCTGGGATGGAAGCGAACCGGGGGACATAAAGCGGCGGTGGCGGTGCTTGCGAGGGGCTATCGCGGTTGGCGAAGGTGGAGTGGCTGGGGCCAGGGTCCGGAGGCGCCTCTTGCGCCGAGCCGGGAGCGACCTCGGGAGCTGGGACGCCAGGCCCATCTTCTTGCTGTGCAGGTGGGGATTTCTTCTCAGAAGAGACGGGGAGACGGTCGAGGGCATGTTTCGCCCCTGGGTATCGGGCCAGATGGCCCCAGAGAACCGCCCCTCAGGCGAATTGGTCGAGGTTCATTCCCAGTTTGTAGGTTTCTCCGTGGGCGAGGAGTTCTTCCCAGGTCACTTCGCGTTTCTCGTAGCCGGCCATGCGGCCGAGCATACAACTGAGCGCGGTCTCCACCCCGGCGGCTATCTGGTTATGGCAAGGGCCGGTGGTGATGCTGTCGATGAAGGTGCGCTCCTTGTCGCGGTCGGCGAAGGCAAGGTTGTCCTCAAAGCCGCCGTTGGCCGCGAACTTGCCTTGCGCGGCCGAGGTGTTCATGGACGCCGTCCAGGCCCAGGGCTGGACGCCGACTATCTGCACCGGGCCGGCATAAGGCGCTGCGGCCGCGCCGGATGCGCCGAACAGCCGCAGGCCGGCTTCGAAGAGTCCGTAACTGCCGAATTGTGTGGATGTGAAGGAGAAGTGGACGTCGCCGGGATAGGTATAGTCCACCTGGTAGTTGTCCCAGCAGTCACCTTCATGAGTAAGGATGTTGCGGCCGCCGGTGGCGGTGGCCTTGAGCGGGTGCGCGCCCAGTATCCAGTTGCACAGGTCGATGATGTGGATGTTCTGTTCGACGAGAATGTCGCCCGAAAGTGCGCGGTCCCAGAGCCAATTGCGCAGCCGGTGCTCGTCCGGCGAAGCGCCGGGCACAACCTTCTCGACGGATGCGGGCGCGTAGTAGTAGCCGCTGACCGAGGCGATCTTGCCCAACGCGCCGCCCTGAATCCTTTCCGCAATGGCCGCGATGGGTGGTGCGCTGCGACACTGGAAGCCCACGTCCACGCTCTGCGACGGCCTGACGCGTTTGGCGATGGCCAGAGCCTGGCGGGTCTGGGCTACGTCAATGCCGATCGGCTTTTCGCAGTAGACGTGCTTGCCCGCGTCGACGGCCGCGCCGAGATGCTCGACGTGAAAGAACGGCGGCGTGGAGATCTGCATCATGTCAATGGCGGACGAGCCGGCCAGTTGCTCATAGGCGTGCGCGCCGTGAAAGAGCAGGCTGTCGTCAACCGGAGCGCGGCCCAGGTCTGCGTTTACCTGATTGAAGTGGGCCTGCCCGGCCTGGAGCTGGTTGTGAAACAGGTCGGCGAGGGCAACCACATGCGCCGAAGTGTTCTGCGAGAACGAGGTGGCCACGTGGGTGCCGCGGTTCCCGCAGCCCAGCAGGCCCATGCGCACGGCGGAGTTGGCGTCATAGGCAAAGACAGTGCCCGGCTTCAAAATCAGCAGGCCGGATGCGGCTCCGGTAGCGGCCTGAAAAAACTCTCTGCGGTTCATCCCGTTCTCTCCTGAAAACATTTTTCGAAACACTTTTCGAAACACTTTTCTTAAAAAGTTCTAAAGTTCAGCCCGGCAGGTTGCTGCGCAACGGCCAGCTCAAGCCAGCACCTCACGCAGCACGCGATCGAGGTAGAGCTTCTCCTGCTTCACGTCGGCAATCTGCTGCGGACCCGAGGTTTCCCGTTCGATGGTGACGGCGCCGGTATAGCCCAGCCGGTGCAGCTTGGTGAAGACTTCGCGGAAGTTCACCAGGCCGGTGCCGATGAGCACTTCCTGGCCGAGCTTGTCGGGATCGGTGGGCCAGCGGCCGTCTTTGGCGTGAATGCTGCGCACGTGCGGGCCGATGATGTCGACCGCATCAACCGGATTTGCTTTGCCATAAAGAATCAGGTTGGCGGTGTCCAGGCCCACGGCGAGGTTGGGCATGTTCACGTCGCGGATCATGCGTGACATGGTGGTAGGCGTCTCCTGGCCGGTCTCCATGAGGAAGTGCTGTCCATTGCCCTGGCAGTGCTGGGCCACGGTGCGGATGGCCTCGACGGCGCCAGGATAGAGCGGGTCGGCGGGATTCTCGGGGATGAAGCCGCAGTGGGTCTGCACCTGACCGATGCCGAGGAGTTTGGCAAAGTCCGAGGCCTGGCGCAGGGCATCGATGCGCGCCGCGCGGGTGGCCGCTGGAATCAGCCCGATGGTCGAGGGACCCTGAAGAAAGTTCCATACCAGCGGCGGAGGGCCCACAACCTCCACGGTGGTTGCAACAAGCTCGAACTTATTCAGTAAGTCGCCTAACTGGCGGGCTAAGTCGGGGGTAAAGTGGTTAAGATAGCCGTCGAGCGATAAGAAGCAGTTATCGAAGCCGAGCTCGCGGACGCGGCCGATCTTCTGCTCGGGAGCCCCGAAAGGGGAGATCAGCAGCCCCACGTCCATGGGCTTAAGGGCAGGTGGGACGGCGGGTTGCGGCGGGGCTTGGCTGCCGGTTTGCTGTGGCGCGGCGGATGCTGCGGCCGCCGGTAAACCGGCAGCCAGCGCGACCGCCGATGCGCGGCCCATAAACTCTCTGCGATTCATGGAATCAGTCCTCGATTGATTGTCTGACCCGGCCGTGGGGGTTGGCAAATCGCCTTACGGATGTGCCGATCTGAAACACGCCGTTCGATGCAGATGAAATCGCGCCGCCCTTCAAAAGAAATTACCGTAACTTTTATCGCTAGTAACTTGACAGCCAATCGGAACAGGATCAGTATCAGGGTAGAAGCGTGGGTAATGAGGCGCGTGCTTAGAATGCGCGCCGATTGATGCAGATTTTCAATCCCCCCATCTGACAGTTCCCGGCTTGGGCCCTTTACGAGATGGTTCTTTAGCGTTGTTTTACTCAACTGCGAAAAACATCGCGAACCAATCGACAAAGCTCGTGAAATCTCCCAAGACCAAGCATCGCTTTCAGGCTGACAGCGCATCTTAATCTGAGTGGTTTAGGCTTTCCGGCTTCAAGAAGGCAGACCTCACACGATAGATTCGGCTAACCGGTGTAATTACAGACAGCGAGTTTTCAAGCTTCTTGCTACCTGCATGCGCGGCGTATTGCGTGCGGTTGTCTGTCGGGCGCACCCAGAAACGTGTTAAGAGACGTGTTTTCGGCGATCCTGCAAAACGCCACAGTTTGTATAGAACGGCGTGCTTTCATTGCTTCTTTCTGGGGCGACATCTTGCTCCACTCCTCAGGCGAACGTAGTGCCAATGAGATTTTCCTCTCCGGCACGTTGAGAAACAGCACGCACCGCACGGATTGCAGAGTACGGATTGCATGGTGTGAATTGTAGAGCCGCTCAGCGGCAGACGCCCCGCGGGGGCGTCCAATCGAGCACGTAAGACGTTTGGGGGGATAAATCATGGTCGTCAGGCTGAAGTGCATCGGACACCGGCTTACAGGCCTCTACATCGGCGCAAATAATGTGCGCCGCTATTTTCCCAGGCAGATCGCGGCCATCGATCTGCAGTTGGATCATCTGCGCATCCGATGCGGACTGACTCCGGAATTCTGGCAGGACGCCCCCGAGATTCGCGATCCGCGGCTGAGCGACTGGCTGGAACTGAAACGGCTGCATGGAATCGGTCTGGAATCGATGCCGATGGCCATGACGCCATCCGGCGAAGACTCCTTCATCCTGGGGCCGGCGTTGCCGAGCGAGCAGGGGCACGCGCGCAGAACGCCCAGGCCTTCGCCGGCGAACGCAAAAGAGCCTGCGGCTTTCATGGTGAGGACGGCGCTTCCCAACTGAACGAGAGGTCGCGCAGCCCGGCATGCGGGCAGCAAGGATGAAGCGGCAAACCAAGAGCAGTGGCGCAAATAAAGAGCAGTGGCGCAAACAGAGAACAGCGGTATTGAGCAGAGCCGCCCGGCATGGGAGGCGTGGGGAGTTGGCAATGAAGGCACACGATGCAAGACGCCAGTTGGAGATGAGCGCGGCGGCTGCGCTGAAGGCTGCACTCGCCGAAGTTTCAACTATCAAGGTTCGCGAAATCCGCCACGAGCCTTCGCAACCGGGCCGCGATTCCCGCCTGGAGATCTGCGTGGAACTGTTCGGACAGCGCCATACGCTTACCTGCGGGATTGACGCCGATGGAGAGCCGCAGCAGGTACGGTCTCTGCTGATGGCGTTGCGCACCGCTGGCACGCAGCGCGACCATGAAGCGATGCCGATTATCTTTGCGCCCTCTCTTTCGCTGGAGTCGCAGGCCCTGTGCAAGGAAAGCCAAGCAGGGTTCGTCGACCTTGAAGGCAACGCGCGGCTGGCGCTGGGCGAGGTTTTCATTGTCAGGCACACGCTGCCGCAGCGCAATCAGCATCGCGCCACAACGGTTGTGGCGCGGCATCCGGTCGAGCAGAGGAAAACGCCGCTATCCGCCGCTTCAACGCAGCCGGGCATGGCGCAGCAAGTGGTTGCGTAAAGCGTATTGCACAAGCCGTAGACGCAGAACAGCCCGAGGGATGTCCCTCGGGCTGTTCCGCGTTTACAGACAGAACCTTCTCTTCCCTGTCAGATATCCAGCGGGCAGCGCTCAGATCTCTAGAATGACCGGCATGATCATGGGCCGGCGGCCGGTCGACTTCTGGATCAGACGCTTCAACTCCACGCGCACTTTTTCGTTCACCATGCCGTAGTCGCTCTTCTGCTCGGAGCTGAGGCCGTCCAGGGTTTTCAGCACGGTTTCGCGCGCCTGATCGGTAATGTCGGCGCCGGCGAAGCCGCGCATGATGACCTCCGGCTGACGCTCCACCTTGCCGGTGCGTTTGTTGATGGCCAGCACGGCCAGCACCACCCCGTCTTCCGACAGGATGCGCCGGTCGCGGATGACCAGGTCTTCCACCACATCGATCGACGAACCGGAATCGATAAGGATGCGGCCCGCCGTCACCTTGTCCCGCTTGCGCGCATCGTTCTTGTCGAGCTCGAGCACGTCGCCGTCTTCGATGACAATGGCATGCTCCACGGCGCCGGTCTGCATGGCGATCTGCGCGTGCATGCGCAGGAAGCGGTAGTCGCCGTGGACGGGGATGAAGAACTTGGGCCGGACAAGATTGATGAGCAGGCGCAGCTCGTCCTGGCTGCCGTGGCCGCTCACGTGTATGAGGCCGTTGGAGCCATCGTCGCAGATGACGTTGGCCTCACGCCGGCTCAGATGGTCGATGACGCGATGGATGTTTTTCTCATTGCCGGGAATGATGCGCGAGCTGAGCACCACGGTGTCGCCGGCATCGATGCGCGCGTGCTTGTGGTTATCCACGGCGGCGCGGCTCAAGGCGCTCATGGGCTCACCCTGCGTGCCGCTGATGAGGATCATCAACTGCTCGGGCGCAAAGTCGCGCACCTGGCCGGGATTGATGATCAAGCCCGGCGGAATGTCGATGTAGCCGAGGTCCTGCGCGATCTCGGTGCTGTCGACCATGGACCGGCCCAGCACGGCCACTTTGCGGCCATGCGAGCGTGCCAGTTCGAGCGCAATGCGGATGCGGTAGATGGAGGAGGAGAAACAACTGAAGAAGAGCTTCTTTTTGGTGCGCGAAAAGACTTCGTCGAGGCGCGGAATCACGGCGCGCTCGCTGGGCGTGTAGCCGGACCGTTCCACGTTGGTCGAGTCCTGCAGGAGTGCCAGCACGCCGCGCCGGCCATACTCGGCGAAGGTGTGCATGTCGAAGGCTTTGTCGTCGAGCGGCGAAAGATCGATCTTGAAGTCGCCGGTGTGGATGATGACTCCGGCCGGCGTATCGATGGCCAGGGCCACGCAGTCCACCAGCGAGTGGGTGACGCGGATCGGCTCGATGGTGAACGGGCCGATGGTGAACTTTTCCTTCGGCGCAATCTCGATCAGCTCAGTCTCGTCCAGCATCCGGTGCTCGTCGAGCTTGCCTTCCACATAGGCCAGGGTGAACTCGGTGGCGTAGACGGGAACCTTGAGCTCGCTCAGAATCCAGGGCAGGCCGCCGATGTGATCCTCGTGACCGTGGGTGAGCAGGATGGCGCGAACATGCTTCTTGTTCTCAATCAGATAGGAGATGTCGGGTACGACAATGTCAACACCCAGCAGTTCCGTTTCCGGAAACATGAGGCCAGCGTCGATCACGATAATGTCGTCTTCCCAACGGACGGCCAGGCAGTTCATGCCGAACTCGCCCAGGCCGCCAAGGGGGATGATTTGCAGTTTTTGAGTTTGCATCAGTCATCTTTGATGCTATCACCCGCTGGGTTGAGCGGCGCCTGCAAACCACGCCGCCGCTCAAAACCAGCGCGCGAACGGTTATTGGGCCGACTTTGGATAGTCGGCGCGGATGGCCACAATTTCGTAGGGGTGGATCGGGAAGGTGACGTGGCCGGCCTTGATGGTCAGCGGATCGCCCACCGGCTTTTCCAACAGATTGGTCTCGGTTGCAGCGGTTGCGCCCGTGGGCAGCGTGAGATCGACATCGGCATTTTTGCCGGCCCACTCATACATGTGGAAGACCAGCGCGTTGCTGTCTTCGGCCTTCTTCATGGCGGTGAGCACTACATCGTCCGGCGAGACGGAGGCAAAGGAGTGCTCGGCGGGCAGCTCACCGGTGTGCGCTTCCACCTGCATCGCGGCCAGCTTGTAGTTGAACTCCCAGCCGTGACGCACGGTGAGGGCCTGCTTCCAGTTGCCGGGGTGCGGATAGAGCGCATAGCTGAATTGATGAGGTCCGCGGTCGGCATCGGGATCGGGCGAGGTGGGCGCGCGCAGCAGGCTCAGACGCAGCAGGTTGCCGACCGCGTCATAGCCATACTTTGAATCGTTAATGAGGCTGAAGCCATGCTGCGCATCGCCGAGATCGGCCCAGCGCTGCGCAGGCACCTCGAAGCGCGCTTTTTCCCAACTGTTGTTGCGTGTGGTGGGCCGCTCGATGGTGCCAAAGGGGATTTCATAGGTGGCGAAAGGCGACGACGCAGACAGCTTGAACGCGGCTTTGAGCAGAACGTGCGACTCATGCCAGTCGATGTTATTCATCACAACGGCCTCATCGCTGCCGGCGGTGAGCACAATGTCCTGCACAAATTTCGAGCTTTGCCAGGTGCGCGTAACGCGGACCACGGCGCGCATGGGGCCATGCTCGACCACCTGAACCGAGTCAGCCTGGGTCAGGCGCGCGGGCGTCTCGTCGAGCGTGCCGGGATCGATGTTCCAGGCGTCGTATTGCTTGGGCCGGTCCACGAAGGCCTGGAGTTCGTTGCCACAGGAGCCGGCAGCCAGCGTCTCGAAGTGCGACTTCTTGTCATACAGGCTGGTGATGCAGCCGGTTTTGGGGTCGATGACGACCCGCAGATTGGCGTTTTCAAGCGTTGTGCCCGTCACCTTCAGGTCGCTCGCAAATGCGCGCCTGCCGGGAACCACGTGCAGAACCTCGTAGCCCATGGCGGGAATGTCGCGCGCTTCCACCGTCAGGTGAAAGCTGTTCGTCTGCGCATTTTTCGAGACGACCACAGACGGCAGAACCGCGCCGTGAGAGTCGAGCACCGACACATCCGCGGCCGCGGCGGGCATCTGCACGTCGAACTCGACGTTGCCGGAGCGGCGCCAGCCCAACGGATTGAAGACCAGCACCGGAACGCCGGAGGCAACCTGCGTGTCAATGCGCGCGGCCACGGTGTGCAGCGACTTGCGCGAGATTTCGCCGGTCTCCCAGCGCACGTCGTTGAAATCTTTTTGCGCGTCGCGGTAGATGACGGCGATGCCGGAGCCGGCGGCCAGATCGTGGAAGTCGTTGAAGGTGATCTTGCGCCAGGCGTCGGTGAGTTCGGCTCCGGGATAAGCGGAGCCGTCCAGCCAGGCCAGCGACGCGTACTTTTCCGCGTTGAGCGTCCACTCCGGAGCTTCGCGCAGGTTGCGTTTCATGTTGGCCTGCGTGGTGTACACGCCGCGATGGAATTCGAGATAGAGCTCGTCATCCCAGGTCGGAATCGATATCTGTCCTGTGGGCGGCTGCGGCGGATACTGGTAGCCCTCGGCGATGGTGCGATAGTTCCAGACCTTCGACTCGGGCGCAACCTCTCCCCTGACCGTGGAAAGATAAGGCAGCGCGGTGCCGTACTCCATTTTGGGCGCGATTTTGCCGGGCTGCATCCAGTGGTCGGCGTCGTCGAGCATGTCGCGCGTGGGGCCGCCGCCGTGGTCGCCTACGCCGTACAGATCCATCATCTCGGTCATGCCGGGAGCCAGGGTGCGCGCCTGCGCCAGCTCGGCTGACAGATGCACGGGATTGAGATTGCTGTCGCCATAGCCGTGCGGAAAGTACGTGAGCACCTTGCTGCCATCGGGCGATTCCCACCAGAACAGCTTGAGCGGCAGCGGATTGGTATCGTTCCACGACATTTTCTGCGTAACGAAGTAGTCGATGCCGGATTTTTTGTAGATCTGCGGAAGCTGCCAGTTATAGCCGAAGGAGTCTGGGTTCCAGCCGATCTTGACATCGACGCCGTAGTGATCGAGAAACCAGCGCTTGCCGATGAGAATGGAGCGCGCGGTCGATTCGCCATCGGGCAGATTGAGATCGGGCTCGACCCACATGCCGCCCACAACCTCCCAGCGGCCTTCCTTGATCCGCTGCTTGATCTCGTCGTTCATCTCCGGATATTTATCGGCAAGCCAGTTGTTGTAAGCCGCGGCCGACTGCGTGTATGTGTAGCCCGGATACTCATCCATGAGCTGCAGCGCGGTGCCGAAGGTGCGCTTGACCACGTCGACGGTCTCGGTCCGCGGCCACAGCCACGCGGCGTCAATGTGCGAGTTGCCGGTGAGATGAAGCGTGGCCTGCTGGAGCAACGGCTTGAGCGATTCGAGCATGGAGGCGGACTGTTTGAGCGATGCGTCGAACTGTTCCTGATTGCCGGCGTCGAGGGCCTTGAGATCGACTGCCTCAATTGCCTTGACCAGCGTGGCCTGATCGGCGGACGCATCTTTTGAAAAGCTGGGCACAAGAAACGCGGCGGAGAGGAACTCGTCGTGCAGGTCTTCCGGGTCGGGGCGATTGGAGGCAAAATCAATCGTCTCGGCGGAGCCCTGGAACCACTTGTCGCCGTTGGTTCCGAGCAGCTTGACCGCGATGAGGATGCGGTCGCCGGGTTTGGCGTGGTCGTAGAGTTCGATTTTTTCAAGGCTCTCGCCGAGAGCCACGCGACGGCCGTCCAGATAGACAATCTCCGTCACCGAATCGTGGCCTGTGGTCCGGGACCGGAAGGCAAACCAGATCTTTGCGCCGGTGAGGTCGTAGCCGTGCACCGTCTTTGGCACCTGAAGCCATTGCCGGAACCACACGGCGCCGTTGGAGTACTTGTCGCCGCGTTTGGCCATGGTCCATGACGAATCATCGAGGTCGGGGCTCTCGCCATGCGGAATGTCGCCGGCGTGCGCGCGCCACTGGCCTTCGGGCAGCCGGTTCAGCTCGCCAAGACGCTGGATGACCTGCTGCGCGGGCTCGGGCATGGCTTTCATGACGGCATCGAGCTGCTCGCTGGTCTGCGCCATTGCGGCGCCCTGCAGGGAAAGAGACAGTACGGCAAGACCCAGAATCCAGTTTTTCATCGCGGATGCATTCCTTTGGTTGACTCAATCGTGATGGTTGGCTTGCTTCGGGACAGATGGCGCGGCGCGCTTCGGCAATTACGTCTCTACATTACGCCTCTACGCTCATGTTTACGCTCATGCTTACGTTTATGGAGCAGCCGTGGACGGAGGCGGATTGTGCTCTGCCCAGTGGCCGGGAGCGGCGGCCATGGTAAGCACCAGCCGTCCACCGGCAACGATCTCGTTATGGCGCAGCCAGGCGCGGTCAAGTGGCTTGCCGTTGAGCGTGGCCGCGGTGACATAGATGTTGCCCGGCGACAGATTCCTGGCCTCGATCACAAATTGCCTGCCGCGGGCCAGGTGCAGCGTGGTCTGCGGATAGGCCGGACTGCCGATCAGATATATGTCCTGACCGGCGTTGGGAAAGATGCCCATCTCGCCGAAGGCATACCACGAAGACATGGCGCCGGAATCGTCGTTGCCCGGCAGCCCCTTGCGGCCGGCGTGAAAGCTTTGGGCAATGATGGTGAGCACATGCGCGTCGGTTTTATCAGGCCGGCCAGCCCATAGATAAAGATACGGCGCAAGGAATCCGGGCTCGTTGCCCACGTCATAACGGCCGGGAACGGCAAAGAAAGCATCCAGCCTGCGCACAAAAGTGTCGGCGCCGCCCATGGTTTGAATCAGCGCGGCTTCGTTCTGCGGAACAAAGAAGGAGTAGGTCCAGGAGTTGCCTTCGTAAAAAGTCTTCCCGCCCCAGGTGCAGGAGTCCATCGCGGTAAACGGCTGGAGCCAGCTTCCATCGCGATGGCGCGGACGAATGAAGCCGGTAAAGCCACCGTCGGTAAAGCCCGAGTCCCAGAGTTTCGTCCAGTTGGCGGAACGGGCCAGATATTTGCTGTAGGCGGCGGCGTTATGAAGTCCTTTAGCCAGCAGCGCAATTTCAAAGTCGTCCGCGGCGTACTCCATATCGACGGAGCCGGGACGATCGGAGCCTTCAATCGACACATAGCCGAGATGGTGCCAGTCGTCGAGTCCGCCGCGGCCCTCCTTGAAGTGATCGGCAGGCGCGACCTCGGCATCGTGTATCTCCGCGGCAAGCGCGGTTTGCCAATCGATGCCTTTGAGGCCCTTGACGTAGGCGTCGGTCAGCAGGAACTCGGCGTTACTTCCGCCCTGCGTGCGGCCGTTGTAGTTGCCGCTGCGCGCGTCGGGCAGCCAGCCTTCGTGGCGATAGAGATCCACCAGCGCACGCACGATATCAGTCTCGCGCTCGGGCGCAATGAGCGTAAGCAGCGGACCGGAGCTGCGGAAGATGTCCCAGATGGCGTAGTAGTCGTCGTAGTAAGGCTCAGCCGACTTCCACAGCGGGTTCTCGCCGGTGCAGTCGGTGGGCATGAGCATGGTGTGATAAAGCGCTGTGTAGAAGGTCTGCGCCTGCTCCGATGTTTCCCCTTTGAGCTCGACCTTGCCGAGCGCGCTGTTCCATTTGGCGATGGCCGCGGCGCGCACCGCTTCCAGATCGAAGCCGAGAATCTCGGCGTCGAGGTTGCGGCGCGCCTGCTCAACGCTGATGAACGAGATGCCGATCTTAATGCGCACCGGCTGGCCCGCGCGCGGCGCAAAGGTGAGCCACGCGCCGGTCTTCGAGTCCGCGCCGCCGTGCGCGCTCCGGCTGCCGGAAGAGAGATTGCCGCTGGACCAGGTGCCGTATGCGGTGGCCGGCGTGTCGGTGCGCGCGAAAAAGTAAACCGTGTAGGGAACGGGCTGCTTGTTCCATCCGCCCTTAACGGCGCTCGATCCGGCGATTGCCGTCGGCGAAAGAATATGAATCTCGCAGGAGACGAGCGACTGATTCTCACCCTGACGCGCGCCGGAGATCAGAAGATGGCTCACGTCGAAGATAAGATTGTCTTGAATCGGCTCGGCTGGGACCTTTTTGCCCGTCTCTGCGCCCGTCTCTGTGTTCGGATAGCGAAGCTCGTAGATGGCGCTGCGCCGCGCAGCCGTGATCCGCACCTGGACTCCATAGCGCGCCAGCGTGACCGCGTAGAGCCCGGCCGATGCCTGCTCATCGGCGCGCGGAGACTGCATATCGAGCGGCGTAACCGGGCCGGTGGTGGGCTGTACCAGAATGTTGCCGTAGCGCGCGCCGCCGCCGGTACCGCTTACGTGGGTCTGGCTGAAACCACGAATGTCTCCGCTCTCATTCCAGCCCGCGTTGGCATCGCGGCCTGCGCCGTTCTCCATATCCGGGCCGGGCTTGATCATGCCAAAGGGAATGACCGGGCCGGGAAAGACATTGCCGCCGCCGGCGGCGCCGAGAAGAGGATCAACGGAGCGCGCAAACTGCGCATGCGCTAGAACAGCAAGCGAAAAAAACGAAATGATCGTCGCAAATCTGCGGATGAACCAGGACATAAACACCGACGCGCGTGCAGCGAGTGAATTATAGCAGCGCGCTGGACAGCAGCCTGGAACCAGACTGCGCCGCGAACCGGCCTTCGCATGACCGCTGCTGTCTCGCTCAACGCGCCAGCACGATCGGAGCGCGCCAGAAATTGGCTTTCTGCGTGGCCGGATCGAGGATCGTTACCTGGCAGTCGTACTCGCCGGGGGCCAGTCCATTTACGCCGAGGTTGAAGGTAAGCGGCATGGTGCCAAGCTCGCTCGCGGTTGAAGGCGCGATAGCCATGGGCGCAGTCTCGTAGACCTTGGCCCCGTTGCGATAGAGCGTGACAAAGGCGAACAGCGGCGGATTGCCGGGCGAAGGCTTCTGCTTGTAGGCCTGGAAGTAGACATAGATGTCGCGCGTGGTGCTGAAGACGCGGGTCACGCTGGGGATAAGTTTTTTGCCGTCCTGCACCAGCGGATTGACGGCGTCGGCCTTGATGCGGTCCTTGGCCTTGGCTGCATCATAGAGCGCCTGATTCAACTCCACGCGCTGGCTGCTCAGAACCACGGCGCTGATGGGAATGTGTTTCTCTTCCTTGTTGAGATTCGGGATGATGAAGGTTGCCTGGTAGGTGCCGATGCGGCCGGTTTCGTCATCGCGCGCGAGAAACTTGATGGAGTATTTGCCAGGCAGCAGTGTGAATCCGGTGTCGTATTCGATGGGACGACGAGCCAGCTCGGCGGCGGTTTCGTCAGAGAGCTTGATGTTGACGTGATCGCGGACATTGGAAACCGTAACGCCGCCTATTACATCCTTGACTTCGCCCACAAAGTCGATGAGCGTGTGCTCGTAGCCGCCGCGCTTGGCCAGCGCCAGCTCACGGCCGGGAATTTTGACGATGATGGGCACAAAATATTCGGCCCGGTTAATCTGAAAATAATCGATCTCCATGGCGATGGTGAGATCGGTGATGGGATCTTCGAGCATCAGCGCGTCTTCAAGCTGGCGCTCCTTGTCCACCGCCGTAAATTTGCTGAAGTCCTTGTCCGCATAGTAGCCCTGGCGGTAGTCGAGAGCCGCGTCAGGATGACCCGCGATCGAAATCCGGATGCGGCGGAAGCGGCCGTTCTTCGCAGTGTTGGTGGCGTAGTAGCCGAGCACATAGTAGTCGGAGACGGACTCCTGCGCCTGCACAATGCCGTGGTCGAGATCGTTGTTGTCAAGCAGCGCCTTGCCGCCGGTGTCGCCGGCAAGCGCGTAGAGCGTGTCCTGCGACTGCTGAAAATTGCTGCTGACGGCGCTCGAAGCGGCCCCGGTATACATGCCGGCGTTGCCCGGCGAGCCCTTGGTCGCGTCGCCCAGCGGAGCTTCGGCAACCAGTCCGCGGGCGTCGACGGTCCAGATGGTCACGCCGGAACGGATGGCTTCATCCACCGTTGCGTGCAACTGCGCCTGATTGTCGATGCCGTTCAGGCGCAGGCCGCCGGCAAAGTAGATGAGCGACTTTTTCTCGTTCACTCTGCCCAGCATGTGCGCAGCGGTTTGCAGAGCGGAAAGCTGGCGGTCGGTGTTGAAGATGTTGAACTCGCTGTCGTCCTGGCCAAAGGCCGCGCCGGTGTCCGCGCTGCTGGCATCGTCGGTGGTCTCGCCGTATCCCTGCCCTTCGCCCACCACCATGGTCTCCAGAATGCTGAGCAGGCGGTTGCGGTCCGCGGTAAAGTCCTGAAGCACGTCGACCGATCCGCCCTGATAGCGCAGGATCGCGAGCAGATCCACCGAGGTCATCTGGGTGCGCACAAACTGCTCAGCCGCGCCGAACGCGCGCATTTGATCGTCTGGGCGCATACCGGCCATATCGAAATAAAGCGCAATCAGGCGGCGATTTCTGTAGCGCTCGCTGCCCACGCGCTCGGGAGCGATCTGCTCGCGGGCCAGCCGATCGTAAATCTTTGTGTCTTCGGTGGAGGGTTTGGAGGCGGGCAGCGGCGTGGCGTGTGTAGTCAGGTCCTGGTGCTCGCAAAAACTTACCGTCTGCGGCACGCCGTCCTCGGTGACGGTGAAGTCTTTCGCGGTGAGCCCATGAATAAATTGACCCTCCTTGTCCTTGACGACAACGGATTCCACCACCAACTGCGACTGAACGGTGAGCGTGTAGCCCTGCGGCGCGTCAACGGCCTTGTTGTGGCCGATCTGCTGCGCGCCGGCGCTGAGCGCGGCGAGCGGAAGAAGAGTTGCGAGCAGGCGGCGCATGGTTAAAACCTCAACCGGATGGTGGTTTGCAGACTGCGCATGCCGCCGGCTGCAATGGGGCGGCCGAACTGCTGCTGGTTGCTCGCAGAGGCGTCGTTCCACATCGTATCCCAGCTTGTAAAGGCGGGGTGGTTCAGCAGATTGGTCGCATTCACGGATAAATCGAGATAGGTTTTGCCGTGCGGGCGAAAGGTGCGGGCGAGCGCGCTGTCGAGCGTGAACTGGCCGGGCCCGGTGATAGAGTCACGGCCCGCGGTTCCCCACTGGCCGGCGGCAGGCTCCGCAAAGGCCGCCGCGTTCACGTGCGCCGTGCCGCTCGCGTTCTCAATGGACTGGCCGGTGAGGCTGGGGCGGACGACGGTGATGTATCCGGTGCCCGGAACGGTTATTGGGTAGATGGGCGTCTCGGGTAATCCTGTGCCGGCCGACAGAGTGCCCAGCAGCGTCCACTCTTTGAGCACCCGGCCGCGCCAGCCGCTCATCAACGTTCCGCCACGCAGGCCTTCCCCGCTGGTGTATTGAGCCGTGAGATCCAACAGGTGCCGCTGGTCGAAAGTGGAACGGGCGCGCTCGGCGCCAAGATCGCGCCAGTTCTGCGCGATGGCCGCAGTTGGGCTGGCGGCCGATTCCGATACAGCGCTCTCGTTCTGCGTGCTGGTGCTCACGTAGCCGTGGCCGCCGAGCACGGCGTCGTCATCGATGGATTTCGAGTAGGTGTAATCGAGCGTGGCTGTGAATCCATCCTTGAGCCGCCGGCGCAGTTGAATTCGTCCGGCCTGGCGCGTGGAGTTGCCGCCCGAGGTGCGATAGACGAACCCGATCGGGCAATCCGGACACGGGTTGTCCGCGCCGATGGGCGGATAGGTATTGGGCAGAAACTCCTGCGCGCCGTGCGTGCCCTTTATGCCTGAATAGGTTGCCACCATCTGCATGGCAAAGGGCAGATCGCGCTGCACGCTCAACTGCCAGCTCTGAGCGTACCCGATGCGGTAGTTGGGATCGATGGCGAAGGTGTCGGTGGATGCGCAGCCGAAGCCGCTGGCCAGCGTGAGCGGACAGGCCGCGCTGTTCTGCACGCTGAAACTGGTGGAAAAGGGCGCCTGCTGCGCCATTTGCAACACCAGACTTTGATAGACCGATGTGTCGCGATAGATGCCGTAGCCGCCGCGCACAACAATGGTGGAGGCGGGGATGGGTCGCCACGAGAAAGCGACGCGCGGCTCAATGCCGCGGCGATCGGGACGGATGAGCGAGCGAGGATAATGCGCGCCGGTAACCGACCCAACAGGGTCGTTGCCGACCACCGGCGCGGCCGCCGCAAAGCCGGAGCTGAGATCGAGATTGGCAATGCGGCCGTGAAGTTCGGTGATGGGCGCGCTGTACTCGTAGCGCACGCCGGCGTTGACGGTAAGCACGGACAGGATGCGCCAGTCGTCGGTGAAGTACGCGTCATACACCGGCTCGCGCAGATACTTGTCGGCGTTGCCAAAGGCGATGGCGCTGGTATCCGGCACACCGGCCATGAAGTCGGCGAGATCAGAGCCGGTGGCCGCGGTGGTTGCCGCGTTTGCCGTAGCAGTACCGGTAAAGCCAAAGGTTCCGCGTGGATTCTGCTGGAAGTCGTCGTTGTAAAGCTGCTTGTGAAAGTCGCCGCCGGCAGAAATATTATGACGGCCGCGATAGATGCCCACAGAAACCGATACGCCATCCGTCTGGCTGCGGTTGAATGCGCTGTTGCCGTCAGAGAGCGGGGCGATGCCGCTTGAAAAGCTGAGCGCCGGCGGACCCCAGTTGGAGGAATCCTGATCGTTGCCGCCGATGCCCGCATCGCCCGAGATGTTCCGGCGATCGGCGAAGTTGGGCCGCACCTCGGTGCGGGAACGGCTGAAGGTGTAACCGGTGAACAGAAACAGGCGCCCGGTGAAGCGGTGGCTCCAGTGAATATTGCCGTTAAGGCCCAGCGTGTCTGTGGTGTCGACGAAGCCGAAGAGGTTCACGCTATCGGCGCGCGTGCTCTGAAAATCGAAACCGCCATTGAGATGATCTCTGCGGCCAAGGGTTTTTTCGAGCCGCGATTGCAGAGCATCCTGATGATCGCTGTTGAGCACCGGAGCCTGGTAGTTGTAGCCGGAGGACGCGGGGATATTCGGATTGGCCGACGGATAGAGCGCGAGCAGCGCGACGGCCTGCGGACTCAGGTCGCCGGGCAGGCCGCCCTGCGGAATCATGTTGTTCTGGTAGGGCTGACCGGTGAACGGATTGTAGATATTCACCGGCTGGCCCTGCGCGTTCACCAGTCCTGAAAAGTCGCCCACGCGCTCGGCCGCGGTGGGAACCAGACCGGTGTTGATGGCTGCTTTGTTGCTGCGCGTCCACTCATAGTTGACAAAAAAGTTTGGCCCGCGCGGCAGCAGGCGCGGAATGTGGATGGGGCCGCCGAAGTAGATGGCCGTGGTGATGTGGTCATAGGCGCTCTTGGCCGCTTCCGCTCCGCTGATTGAATAGGGCCGCGCGTCGGTGGCCGAGTTGCCGAAGATGGCCGCGAAACCACCTGTGTAAAGGCCGCGGCCGCCGGAGCGCGTGTTGCCGAAGGCGGGGTTTGTGGAGTAGCGCGAAGTAGCCGAGTTGTTCACGCTCCCCTGCACCAGATAGCCGTCGGCGCTTTGATCGTTGGAGCTTTCGGGAGCCTTTGGTATTTCTCCGGCGGCGGTTTGCGCGGACTTCTTTTCACCAGCCGGCTCGCTCCCGGCCGCCTGCGGCAGAATGGGATTCTTCACCAACCTGGTGCGGGCTATGAGCTGATCGGCCGGCAGCAGCGCCAGCGCCCAACTACCCGGCTGCGTGGCGGCGCCGATGCTCACCTGTGTGTGGATGGTTTGAAAACACTGCATCTCCACTTCGATGGTCCATTCGCCGTCGGGCAGATCGTCGAAGTGATAAAGTCCGCCCAGATCGGTAACCGCGGAGAACTTTCGGGCTCCCTGTGAGGCGGTAACCGTGGCGCCGGGAACGGGCAGGCCGCCGAACGTAATCATGCCGTGATAGGCGCGGGCCTGCGCGCGCATCGCGGTCGAAAGCAGCAACAGCGCGCAGAAGATCGATAATGTGGCAACACGCCTGAGATGCATTCGCCGGCTCCGGATCATCGTTAATTCGGTGAGGGCTGTTCGATGTGATCGATCACGATGACGTCGGTCGGCTCTTTGCGCGCTTCAAGCTTGAGGCCGAGTTGTTCTTCAAGAGCAGTGAAGATAGATGGTCCCGCGGCAGCGGACGGGTTGGGATTTCCAGACCCCGGCTCATTGCCACCGGGCGGCCTGGGCATCGTTGCCGCCATCTCGTCTGGCGCCCACTTCAGGTCAAAATCATAGTTGCCTGTGAGGCCGGTTTTGTCTATGACCTGCGTATGGAACTGGAAGGACAAATAGCGCGTCAGGCTGGCGATGGGAATTCTCTGCCCGATTACCTCGCCCGGTTCCACGCGCATCATGCCCGCGCCGCTTTTGCCATCCGGGGATTTCAGGCCGTGTGGATACGTGTTACCGGGCGTCGCCTGCTTCATTTTGAGGCCGCTCCGGGCAACGACCAGCACATACTGCGTAAGAGCCTTGCTCTCGTGATGGAACTTCAGCGCGAAACGTTCCTCAAAAACAGGCAGCAGCATGGCCCATCGCTGGGTTGGGGTGAGTGCCTTGAGTTTGGGCACATCTTCGGCTGCTACTTTGGCTTCGATGTTGAAGTGGTCTGAGTTCAGCCAGCCTGGCTCTCCGAGAAGCTGATTGTCGGAGACGCCCAGGGCTTCACGCAGCAGCATGTGCGCGGGGAAGCCGTTGACGGAGATGCCGTCGGAAGTGAACATGATCCGCATCATTCTGCTGCCGCTTTTGTCGGGCTTGATGGATACCACCTCGAATGTGGGCAGCGCCGTGGAAGCATCTTGGCCGGGTGCGGCGGCAGGCGTTTGAGTAGCCGCTGCCGCTTGCGCGGACGCGGCCAGCGGCAGCCGCCAGCCCACAAGCAGCATTGCCAGGAACAGCATTGCCTGGAGCAGCATTGCCAGGAACCATTTGCCACGACGCAGTTGCTGTTCCATCATTGCCGCTCAACCCAATAAGAGATTTTGCCAGATTAGAAATTTTGCTGGACTGGAGATTTTGCACGCGAAGCGGGAGGGGAAGACCGGCATCTGTTCTTCGTCCGAATGAATTTCAGTTATAAGACGTTTCCGACCTCGCTTCCGTTTGCGCCCTCGACACATATTTCTCCGTTCCCGGCGCGCTCGCATCAGTTGGCCGAGGGCTTCTCCACGTGGTCGATCGCGATCACATCGACCGAGGTCTTCTCCGCACTGAGCTTGAGTCCAAGCTGATTCTCGAAGGCGTCGAACAGGCTAGGCTGCGAGTCCTCGGACGCGGTCGAGGGCGCAGTCGCAGGCGCGGGCGCATCCGACTTGGGCGGCATGGGCGGATGGCCGCCGAACTGCGAGTCGTCGGGCGCGAAGGTGCACCGAAGATCGTATCGGCCGGTGAGGCCGGTGTGGTCGACGACCGGCCGGTCCAGCACAAGAATCTGCAGAAAGCCGGTGAGATCGTCCGTCGTCGCATTCATGGCCATCAGCATCAGCCCGCCCTTGACGGGCCGGAAGCCGAGCCCGGGAAGGTTCCCGTGAATCTCGGTCGGCTTCAGCTTTGACCCATCTTTGCCAACCGTGAGCACGTAGGCTGACATGTCGCGCTTCTCGTGATGAAAGGTCAGCTTGAAGCGATCGGTCAGCAGCTTACGGATCATGACCCTGATCTGCTCTGTGTTGGGAACGCCCTCCGCATCCGGAACGGCGTTGATGTCGTAGCGATCCGAGTCCATCCAGCTCGGTCCATTCACAATTTGCTTGGACTGCACGTTGTAGGCGAATGAGATAAGGTCCTCAAGAGACGAGGCACGGGTGGTGAAGTTGCGTCCTCGGATATTCAGGCCCTGCATCCTCGTCGCGCCCGAGTCATTGGGCTTGATGGTCGCCACCTCAAAGGATGGATCGGCATCGGCGGCCATGGGCTTGGGGGGCGGAGCCGGCGCGGGAATCTCCCACGCGGTTTCCGGCGTGGTGCGGGTGAGCACCAGCGGCAGCGGATTGGGCCCCTGCGTCCAGTTGCCGTCAATCGTTTTTCCATCGGGACTCAGGTTGCCCGCAAAGCTTCCAAAGAACAGCTTGATGGCGACCGCCGAACCGTCCAGCGTCACCGAATCGGCTTTCAACGGCTGCGCGCCCTGATCAATGCTGTAAAAAACAGCCGCGTAACCACCCTTGCCGTCTTTGCTGATTTTGACCACTGTGCGCAGATCGCGGCCGGCGTGGAGCGTGCCCTGCCAGGTGTCGGCGATGTCTTTAGGGTTTGCGGCCTGCGCCGGTGCTGCCGCCGGCGTTGGAGCCGAGGCCGGAGCCGTAGCCGGTGCGGCTTGCGCGCACACGCTGTGCGCGGACCCCAACAGTGACGCACACCCGGCTGCGATTACGGCGCAGGCGAGCCATGCCTTGCAGCCATTCCAATCCTTGTTCATGAATGCCATCCCTTCGGCTGCCCGCAAACTGGAGCCAGGTAGCGCAAAACGCCTTGCATCTGTCCTGACCTGTCTGGACCGATTCGGGCGATCTTGAATCTTTGAAATCTTGAGAAGGATACAACTATACAACGAACTACGCAGCGTTTCGTTCGCAGGTTCCGAGCATTCTGTTCCCCGCCGCACCGGAAATGGCACTCCCGTTCTGCCTGCGGCGCGGCCTTCCGAAGAAGAGCGTTCACCGGCCGTTGACGATCGACTACCGAGCATACTACATAGGGAGCGAATCACGATAGGGAGCGAATCGAGGGAAATTTTCCGTGGCCTGCAAAGCCGGAGATTGAGTGGGGAGCTTTTATCGGCTCGGCTGAGGTCGTGCCCCGACACTTCGTGCGTTCCGACACTTCGTACGTTCCATCAGGAGTTTTTCCGCAGCCCGTCCTGCCCCCATAGAACCGTTGCAGCCGGTGTTCCTCCGCACCCACGATTGTCCGAATTCGGACAGTGCAGCCGCAATACCGGCCATTCCCGCCGCTGGCCCCTGCCGGTATTGTGCATATTAATCCGCTTATTTTCTGCGGGATGCGCGTCCGCGGCATTTGGCAAGCCGGGTGCATGGAGATATACGCAATGGATATCGCCCGCCCTGACCTCAAGAAGAAGAAAAAGCGCCAGCTGGTTGTGTGGACCAGCGTAGGCATCGTGGTGGTAGCCGCTCTGGCGTTTGCGGTTTCGCGGCTCAAGCCGGCTTCGCCCACCGTGGACCGCTCGACCATCTGGACCGATACGGTGAAGCGCGGCCCGCTCATTCGCCAGGTGCGCTCGTCGACGGGCAGCCTGGTGCCGCGCGAGGATTCGATCGAGCTGGTTCCCGCCCAGACCGACGCAACCGTGGTGCGCATCCGCGTGCTGCCCGGCGCGCAGGTAACGCCGAACACGGTCATCATGGACCTGGCCGATCCACAGCTCGACCAGGAAGTGCTCAACGCACAGCTTGGGCTCAAGGCCGCGCAGGCCGACTACAAGAGCCTGCAAGCCACGCTGCAGAGCACACAGATGGACAAGAAAACCGCGGCCGCGCAGGTAAACGCCGATTACACGCAGGATCAACTGCAGGCGCAGACCGACAAGGCGCTCTTCGACCTGGGCGTGATCTCAGGCCTGGCCTACGAGAAGTCGAAGAGCACGGCCGACCAGTTGACGACCCAGCACCAGTTGAGCCAGCAGCAGCTCGACGTAAACAGGAATGCGATCGAGGTGCAGCTTGCCTCGCAGAAAACCAAGACCGACCAGGCGCAGGCGCTGCTGAATCTGTATGAGAAGCAGGCGCAGGCGCTGCAGGTGCGGTCCACAATCTCCGGCATTCTGGCTCCGCTGGCCACGCCGGTGCAGGTGGGCGAGCATGTAACGGCGGGCACCTCGGTAGCCGAGGTGATCCAGCGCGACAAGCTGAAGGCTGCGCTGCAGATTGCCGAGACGCAGGCGCGCGACATCCAGATCGGCCAGCCTGCTTCCATCGACACGCATAACGGCGTCATTCCCGGCCACGTCACCCGCATCGATCCCGCAGTAGTGAACGGAACGCGCACGGTAGACGTAATGCTGGATGGGCCGCTGCCTCCGGGCGCCGTTCCGCAACTGAGCGTGGACGGCACGATCGACCTGGAGCGCATGAGCAATGTGCTCTATGTGGGACGGCCGGCGCTGGGCAACGAGGATTCCACGCTGAGCCTGTTCAAAGTGGACCCGGACGGCAAAGGCGCCACGCGGGTTCCAGTAAAGGTGGGCCGCGCCTCGGTGAACGACATTCAGGTGCTCGAGGGGCTGAACGCGGGCGACACCGTGATTCTTTCCGATATGTCGCGGTGGGATGGAGTGGATCACATTCGCCTGGAGTAAGGGCCGCGGCGAGGGAATAGAAAAAAGCAGCGTCGCAAACTCAGAACGAATCACGGACAACCGACAGGGGGATGGCATGGCATCGAACGGCACATTGATTGAGATTGAAGACCTGATCAAGGTCTTCTACACCGACGAAGTGGAGACCCACGCGCTCTCCGGCATTCACCTCACCATCTCGCGCGGCGAGTATGTGGCCATGTCGGGTCCGTCGGGCTGCGGCAAGTCCACGCTGCTGTCGATTCTGGGACTGCTGGACACGCCCACCTCGGGCCGCTACATGCTCAACGGCAATCCGGTGGAGAACCTGAGCTTTGGTGAGCGCTCGCGGATTCGCAACCAGGAGATCGGCTTCATCTTTCAAAGCTTCAACCTGATTGGCGATCTTACGGTAGAAGAAAATGTGGAGCTGCCGCTCACCTATCGCGCCGGCATGCCTTCGGCCGAGCGCAAACGGCGGGTGAAAGAAGCTTTGGAGCGCGTAAACATGGCGCACCGCATGCGGCATTATCCGGCGCAGCTCTCCGGCGGCCAGCAGCAGCGCGTGGCGGTGGCGCGCGCCCTGGCCGGCTCGCCGTCGATCCTGCTGGCCGACGAGCCTACCGGCAACCTCGACTCGAAAAACGGCGAGGCGGTGATGCATCTGCTCGCCGACCTGCACCGCGAGGGCTCAACCATCTGCATGGTCACCCACGATCCGCGGTTTGCGCGCCACGCGCAGCGCGAGGTGCACTTGTTCGACGGAAAGGTAGTGAGCGAGCAGGAGCAGAAGAAGCTCGAAGAAGAAGCGGAGGCGTAACCGTGCGGAACTCGCTCCGGGATCTTCGCTTCGCACTTCGGCAACTGCTCAAGTCGCCCGCATTCACGCTGACCGCCGTGCTCACGCTGGCGCTTGGCATCGGGGCCACGACGGCGATCTTCTCCATCGTGGAGGGCGTGCTGCTGCGTCCGCTGCCGTTTGCGCATCCTGACCGGCTGGTGGTGCTCTCCGACGTTGTTTCGGGCGCCAACCTCGGCAGCAACGGCGAGGCGGGAGTGACCGCGCCGGAGGTTGCCGCCTATGCGCGCAACACCGATAGCTTTCAGAGCCTGGGCGCTTATCAGCAGAGCAGCTACGAGCTCTCCGGCGTGGGCGCGCCGGCCGAGATCAATGCGTCGCGGCTTACCGCCGGCATGTTTCGCGTGCTGGGCGTGCCGGCGCTGCTGGGCCGCGCGTTCACGCAGCAGGAAGACGAGGGGCGCCAGCAGGTAGCGGTCATCAGCTACGAGATGTGGCACAGCCGCTTCAACGGCGAGAGCGACATCCTGGGCCAGAAGATTCTGCTCGACCGCAAGACATACATGATCGTCGGAGTCATGCCGCGCAGTTTCGAGTTCCCTCTCGTTCCCGGGCAGCTCGACCGCAGCGAGCTGTGGGTACCCATGAGCTTTACGCCGGGCGACCTGGAAGCAGGCGCCGCGGCCAACTGGAACTTCAGCATGGTGGGGCGTCTTAAGCCCGGCATTACGGTCGCGCAGGCACAGCAGGATGCGGAACGCGCGGCGGCCGAGATCGTGCGCAGCTTTCCTTCGTTCATGTCCGGTCTGAGCATCCGCGCCGTGGTGCATCCGCTGGCAGAAGAAACCGTGCAGCAGGCCCGACCTTTGCTGCGGATGCTGTTCTGGGCCGTGGCGGTGGTGCTGTTCATCGCCTGCGCCAATCTGGCCGGACTGCTGCTGGTCCGCGTCATCCGCCGCCGGCGCGAGATTGCGGTGCGGCTGGCGCTGGGTGCTGGAACCGCGGCTATTCTGCGCCAGACGCTGATTGAAACACTGGCGCTCAGCGTAAGCGGCGGCCTGCTTGGCCTGGCTCTGGCCGCGGCCGCGCTACGCGCAGGCATCAGCTTTCTGCCCGAGACGCTGCCTCGCATCGATTCCATCTCGCTCGACTGGCAGGTAGTGAGCTTCGCGATCGGCGTGGCGATTCTCACCGGCGTTGCCTGCGGGCTGATTCCCGCCGTCGCCGCGGCGCGCACCAGCGTGAACGCAGCGCTGAAAGAAGGTGGACGCACCGGCAGCGCGGGCAGCGGCCACGCGCGGCTGCGCTCGGCGCTCGTGGTTTCAGAGATTGCCGTGGCGCTGGTGCTGCTCATCGGCGCCGGCCTGCTGCTGCGCAGCTTTGAAAAACTGCGCGAGGTCAACCTGGGATTCCACACCGATCACATGCTGACGGCGATGTACGGCCTGCCGCAGCGGCAGTACTCCACACAAACCTCCATCGACGTATTCAACAACACGCTGCTGCGCAGGATGGAACAGTTGCCCGGCGTGAAGGCAGCCGGCATCGTGTCGCAGTTGCCCGCTTCGGGCAACAACAGCAACTCCGCGTTTCTGGCCCAGGGCTACGTTGCGCCCAAAGGCGCGGGCATCGACATGGCCTGGCCGTCGATGGTGCTGGGCAACTACTTCGGCGCCGCCGGCATTCCGCTGCTGGCCGGCCGCGGCTTCGCCACCAGCGACACCATAAAGTCACCGCTCGTGGTGGTTGTGAACCGGCATTTGGCCCAGCACTTCTGGCACGGGCAGGACCCCATCGGCAAACGCCTGCGCTGGGGCATTCAAACCACGCCCACGCCGTGGATGACCGTGGTCGGCGAGGTGGGCGACGTGCGGCAGACATCGCCGGACGCTCCGATCCGCTATCAGGTTTATCAGCCGTTCAGCCAGAACATGGCCTCGTATGGCTCGCTAGCGCCTCCCGGAGTGCTGAACGCGCAGGGCGGCACAATTGTACTGCGCACCACGCTCGCTCCCGCGGAGAGCATCGACGATTTGACCGCCGCTGTGCGCGGGATGGATCCGCAGTTGCCGCTCACGCAGATTGAATCCATGGATCGGGCGGTGAGCGAGGCCGAGGCGCCGCGCCGATTCAACGCCGCGCTGATTTCAAGCTTTGCCGCGGCGGCAGTGCTGCTGGCGCTGCTGGGTATCTACAGCGTGATCGCCTTCTCCACAGCCATGCGCATGCACGAGATGGCGATCCGGCTGGCGCTCGGCTCGCAGCGCTCCAGCGTGATGAAGCTCATTGTCGCTTCCGGCGCGCGGCTGGGGCTGATTGGCTGCGGCCTCGGCGCGATAGCGGCCATCTTTGCCACGCGCCTGCTGCGCTCCCTGCTCTTCGACGTCGACACGCTCGATCCCGGCGTCATTTTGCTGGCCGCTCTCACTCTGTTTGCGCTGGCGCTGGCGGCGTCGTTCGTTCCGGCTCGGCGCGCTGCCGCAGTCGAGCTCGTTGATGCGCTGCGCAGCGAGTGATCGGCAAACCCACTCAGGCGAGGTTCCGCGATGAACAATTTGTGGATGGATATTCGATATGCTCTGCGCCAGTTGCGCAAGTCGCCCGGCTTCACGCTGACGGCCATCGTCACGCTGGCCCTGGGCATCGGCGCCAACACCGCGATCTTCACCCTGGTGCACGCGATTCTGCTGCGCTCGCTGCCGATTGCCGACGCGGCGCAGCTCTATCGCATCGGCGACAACGACGATTGCTGCGTGGAAGGCGGATTTCCCGGCGGCGCAGGCAGTACCGGCGACTTCACGATCTTTTCCTACGACCTGTACCAATACCTGCGCAGCCAGACGCCGGAGTATACGCACATGGCCGCCGTGCAGGCCGGGCAGATGACATGGAACGTGCGCCGCGGCGAGGCTCCGGCCAAGCCGGTGCGCGGCGAGTTCGTCTCCGGCGACTACTTCGAAGCGCTTGGTCTCAAGCCATTCGCGGGCCGGCTGTTCGCAGACGCGGACGATACGCCCGCGGCCGCGCCGGCCACGGTACTGAGCTACCAGGCGTGGCAGGGTGAATACGCATCCGATCCATCCGTCGTCGGTTCCACGATCTACGTGCAGGCGCGGCCGTTCACGATTATCGGCATTGCGCCGCCGGGATTTTTCGGCGACCGCGAAACCGACTCGCCTCCGGAGCTGTGGATGCCGCTCAACACCGAGCCGTATGTGCGCGGCGCCAGCTCGATCCTGCACCATGCCGAGTCGCACTGGCTCTACCTGCTGGGCCCGGTCCGGCCGGGAGTGAGCATCGGCACGCTGCAGGCACGGATCTCGAATTCGCTGCGGCAGTGGCTCAGGACGCGGCCCATGCTCACCGAGAACGGCGGCGCATCGATTATTCCCAAGCAGCACGTCATCCTCACGACGGCCGGAGGCGGCATCCAGAATCTGCAGCAGGAGACGGGCAAGGGCCTGACGATGCTGATGATCCTCTCCACCGTGGTGCTGCTCATCGCCTGCGCCAACATTGCCAATCTGCTGCTGGCGCGGGCCACAGCGCGACGCTCCGACATCGCGCTGCGCACCGCGCTGGGCGCGGGACGGCGGCGCATTCTGCGTCAAATTCTCACCGAGAGCGTTCTGCTGGGCTGCCTGGGCGGACTGGCTGGGCTGGGCGTGGCTTACGGTGGCTGCCATCTGATTCTTGCGCTCGCTTTTCCAGATGCGAAGTACCTGCCCATCCATGCCAGCCCGTCGCTGCCGGTACTGGGCTTTGCATTTCTGGTTTCGCTGGCTACCGGCGTTCTGTTCGGTACGGCGCCGGCGTGGGTCTCGTTTCATGCACAGCCGGCCGAGGCGCTGCGCGGCATCAACCGCGCCACCCGCGATCGCTCGTCGCTGCCCCAGCAGGCGCTGGTCATCTTTCAGGCCGCGCTTTCAGTGGTGCTGGTGGCCGGCGCAATCCTCATGACCAAGTCGCTGGCGCGGCTGGAGCATCAGAGCTTTGGCGTGGCAACGCGCAATCGCTACGTGCTGCACTTCGATCCGGCAGGCGCGGGCTATACGGTAGACCGGCTGCCCGCGCTCTATCGCCAGATCGAAGACCGCTTCTCCACGCTGCCCGGCGTGGCTCATATCAGCATGGCGCTCTACAGCCCTCTGGAGGGCGATAACTGGGGCGAGTGCGTGATTCAGCAGGGCCATCCCGCGCCGGGACCGAACAGCAACTGTGGTTCCACCTGGGACCGCGTGAGTACGCACTTTCTCGACTCGATCGGCGTGCCCATGGTGCGCGGCCGCGGATTCACCGACCAAGACACGGCCACATCGCCGCAGGTGGCGCTGGTGAACGAGGCCTTTGCGAAGAAGTTCTTCCCCGGCAAGAACCCGGTGGGCCAGCACTTCGGAATCGATTTTGTGCCCTACTCGAGCAGCTTTCAGATCGTGGGCGTGTTTCGCGACTTCAAGATCAACAATCCGCGCGAGAGTGTGCGGCCCGTGTTTCTGCGGCCTCTTGCACAGCGCTATACCGGGTATAAGGAGCCCGAGATGGTTACCGGCGAGCTGCAGTCCATGTTCATGGACTCGATCATTCTCAACTTCAACTCGCCGCCCACCGATGTCGAGTCGCTCGCCCGCCGCACGCTGGCCGGCATCGATCCCAATCTGACGGTGATGAACCTGCGCACCTTCGAGTCGCAAGTATCCGGCAACTTTGATCAGGAGCGGCTAGTGGCGCGGCTCACCAGCCTGTTCGGCCTGCTGGCGCTGGCCCTGGCTTCCATCGGACTCTACGGCGTGATGTCGTACTTCGTGGCGCGGCGCACCGGCGAGATCGGCATCCGCATGGCACTGGGCGCTTCGCGGTCAAGCGTGATTGGCATGGTGCTGCGCGGAGCGCTGTGGCAGATTCTGATCGGGCTCGCGTTGGGCATTCCCGCCGCACTTGTCGCCGGCCACCTGATGGCCAGCCAGCTTTACCAGGTGCGGGGATACGATCCAACCGCGCTGGCCGGCGCCATTGTGGTGCTCGCGCTGTGCGCCACGGTTGCGGGCTTCATCCCCGCGCGCCGGGCCGCGTCCATTGAGCCCATGCAGGCGCTCAGAAACGAGTAACGAATCTATGATTGAACTGAAAAATGTCGAACGCAGTTACAAGACCGGCCACACCGAAACATGGGTGCTGCGCCGCGTCGGACTCACCATTCAAGAAGGCGACTTCCTCACCGTAATGGGCCCGTCGGGCGCGGGAAAATCGTCGCTGCTGAACGTGCTTGCGCTGCTGGACGATGGCTGGTGCGGCGAATACCTGTTTGGCGGAACCCCGGTGCATGCGCTCAATCGCAAGCAGCGCGCCGAGCTGGCGCGGCAGCGCATCGGCATGGTCTTCCAGAGCTATCACCTGCTGGACGACCTCACCGTTGCCGAGAACATCGACCTGCCGCTCTCATACAAGAATCTGCCGGCGAAAGAGCGCGCCGGCATGGTGGCCGACATTCTCGACCGCTTCCGCATCGTAGCCAAAAAGGATCTCTATCCCAGCCAGCTTTCCGGCGGCCAGCAGCAGCTTGTGGGCATTGCGCGGGCCGTGGTGCATGCTCCGGCGCTGCTGCTGGCCGACGAGCCGACCGGCAATCTGCACTCGATCCAGGCACGCGAAATCATGGAGCTATTCTGCGAACTCAACCGCCAGGGCACGACGATTGTGCAGGTTACGCACTCGGAAGAAAACGCGCGCTACGGCAAGCGCATAGTGGAGCTGCGCGACGGCTGGCTCACCCGCGATGAGAAGGTCGAGCCCAGATCACCGGAGGTTGGCGCCCAGTGAAATTTTCCCGGAAGGATTCCATGAACAAGCAGCCTGCGCCCTTTCGCATACGTGTCACTTCAGTTGTCGCCATCCTGCTGATGCAGGTGAATATGGCATTCGCCGTTGAACCCGCGTCTCCACAGGCTGCGTCCCAAAATTCTACGGCATCTCAGCCGTCGGTGGAAGCTCCAACGCCGGCCAACCGCCCTGCGGCGCCTCTTTCGCTGGCGCAGGAGATGCGCCTGGCGCAGCAGCCGGTCAGCGCACAGCAGCCGTTTCACGTGGATCTGCCCCACTCGCACAAGCCGTTTTCACCTTATTTGCCCAGCTCCGTGCCTGAACTGAATCTCAACAACTCGCCGCGTCTCGAAAATCTCATCCGCGACGGAAAACTATACATATCGCTGCAGGACGTGATCGATCTCGCCATCGAGAACAACCTCGATCTCGCTTACTTCCGCTATAACTTTCCGATCGCGCAGACCGATATCCAGCGCACCAGAGCCGGCAGCCCCGCCAACGGTGTCAACACCAGCATCTCCCAGTCCACCCAAGGCGGTTTTGGCGCTTCCACGGGCGGGGGCGGCGGCGCAGGCGGATCCGGGTTTTCTGCCGGCGCGGGCGGCATCGTCACGTCGACACTCGGCGCCGGAACCGCAGTCAGCTCCTTCGATCCCTTTCTCACCTTCAAGGGCAACGTCGATCACACCGTCATCCAGGAGCCCAACCAGTTTCTCTCCGGCACGCCAACTCTCAAAACCAACACCATTCAGGGTCTGGCCAATTTCAGCGAGTCCTTCCCAATGGGCACCAACATTTTCGCTCAGTATCTGGGCCAGCGCATTACCAGCAATACCCCTTACAACGCCATCAATCCTGAGCTCTATTCCAATTTCGCACTACAGATCACGCAACCCCTGCTGGCGGGCTTTGGACTCTCCACCAATGAGCGGTTCATCCGCATCGCCAAGCGCAACGCCCAGATCACCGACCTTGCTTTTCGCGCTCAGGTGATTGCGACCGTCACTCAGGTTGAAAATATTTACTGGGATCTCGTGAATGCCTATGAGGATGAGCAGGTGAAAGAGCGTTCGCTCTCCTTTGCGCAACAGACCCTCCAAATGGATCAGAAGCAGCTCAGTCTCAACGCCATTCCGGCTATGCAGGTTACAACCGACCAGTCCGATGTGGCCACCAGTGAAGGCGACCTCACCGTTTCCCGCGCCACTCTTCGGCTGAACGAGCTGCTCATCAAGAATGCTCTCACCAAGAGTGACGATTCAATAATCGATGAAATGCCCGTCATTCCACTCGATCTCAAGGGCGCGCCCGATCCCAACGCTTCTAAATCCATCGACAACCTGATCACCGAAGCGGAAAAGAACCGCCCCGAAGTCGCCATCTACCAAATGCAGGCCAACGTGCAGAAGCAGGCGCTGAAGGACATCAACAGCGAGCTTCTGCCCACACTCAATATGTATGGCTACTACGCCGGCGCGGGGACCGCCGGGCCGTCCAACCCCTATTGCAGTCTCGGCAATGAGTGCGCCACGGACCTGCCTGCAGGTTTCCCGGGCATGTTCCAGAACACCTTCAACTACTCCTCACCCGAATACCAGGTGGGCGTGACGCTCTCTATCAATCTGCGCAACCGCCAGGCCAAAGCCGATCAGTTCCGCGCGGTGCTGCAATACCGCCAGAGCCAGATCAGCTCCGAACAGCAACAGAAGGGCATCCGCTTCGACGTACGCAACTCGCAGTTCGCGCTGCAGCAGGCCCAGGCCCGCGTGGATGCCGCTCAGAAGGCCCGCGACCTGGCGCAGCACACCTTCGACATCACCGGACAGGAGCAGAAACTCGGCGCCAAGTCCAGCTACGATACGCTGGTGGCGCAGCACCAATTGGCCATCGCCGAATCCACCCTGTTTGCCGCGCAGACAGCGTTCGAAAAAGCCAAGGTGGACATTGACCGCGCCACGGGAAACACGCTGCAACGGATGGGCGTGTCGATAGACGATGCGAAATCGGGCGTGGTGACCCATGCGCCATAGGATCGTTGGATATCATGCAAAGGGAACAGTAGCCGGGCGGGACATCGATAGGCTGCGTGAAGGCCCGCTCTCGATGCGCTTCGAAACGCGGCAGTCTGTTTCAGGCTGCAAGATTGATGTAATAACCGATGTGATGGAGGACCGTCATTCCCAGTAAGCAGGAGCGAATCCGGGTCCTGGTCGCCGACGATCAGCCGTCTATTCTCGAAGCCGTGGAGCTTCTGCTTTCTCCGCAGGGCATCGGCGTGGAGTGCGTGCGCTCTCCGCAACTGCTGCTGGAGGCGCTGGGGCAGAGTGACTACGACGTGCTGCTCATCGATCTGAATTACACGCGCGACACCACGTCGGGACAGGAGGGGCTCGATCTGCTGGCGCGGATTCACGAGTTTGATCCGCGGCTGCCGGTGATTGTGATGACCGCGTGGGGCAATATCGACCTTGCCGTGGAGAGCATCAAGCGCGGCGCGCGAGACTTTGTGCAGAAGCCGTGGGAAAACGAGCGGCTGTTGTCTTTGATCCGCGTGCATGCGGAGCTGCATCAGGCGCTGCGACGCGCGCGTCAGCTCGAGCTTGAAAATCGCCTGCTGCGCGCCGAAGGCATGCCGGAGTTTATAGCCGGAGCGTCCGCGATGCAGCCGGTGCTGGAGTTGATTGCGCAGGTGGGCCCGTCGGATGCCAATGTGCTGATCACCGGCGAGCATGGTACGGGCAAGGAAATTGTGGCGCGGCTGCTCCACTCGGCATCGCCGCGCGCGCGGATGGCGCTGGTGGCCGTAAATGCCGGCGGATTGCCGGAAGGCACCTTCGAGAGCGAGATCTTCGGCCACGTGAAGGGCGCATTTACCGATGCGCGCACCGATCGCGTGGGACGCTTCGAGCTGGCCAACGGCGGCACGCTTTTTCTGGATGAGATTGCCAACGTGCCGCTGCGCCAGCAGGCCAAGCTGCTGCGGGTGCTGGAGACGGGCGAGCTGGAGCGGGTGGGCTCTTCGCAGACGCGACGAGTGGATGTGCGTATACTGTCGGCCACCAATGCACTGCTGCACTCCGAGGCCGCCGCGGGCAACTTCCGCGAAGATCTTCTGTTCCGCATCAACACAGTGGAAATTCACCTGCCCGCGTTGCGTGACCGGCGCGAAGATATTCCGCTGCTGGCGCAGCATTTTCTGGCGCGCAACCGCACCCGCTACCGCAAGCAGGTAAACGGCTTTTCGCCGGCAGCAATGCAGCAGATGATGCAGTATCCGTGGCCCGGCAACGTGCGCGAGCTGGAACACACTGTGGAGCGAGCGGTGCTGCTTTGCCGCGGCGATGAGATCGAGCCCGCGAACCTGGCGATTGCGGCGGCGCGCTCCGCGACGCCCTCGTTTGAGAACATGAGTATCGACGAGGTGGAAGCGCTGCTCATCCGCAAGGTGCTGCGCCGCTGCGACGGCAATATTTCACAGGCGGCCGAAGCGCTTGGGTTGAGCCGGGCCGCGCTCTACCGGCGCATTGAAAAATATGGCCTATGAAAAACACCCGCGCAGACGCAAATACTCGGCGATAGGCCGCGTGTGGCTCTATTCCCTGCTGCTCTCGTTGCCGGCGCTGGTCTTTACCGCGGTTTTTGTTTTTCAGCATCGCATCAGCCTGACGGGGGCGCTGGCCATTGCCGGCGCGCTGCTGCTGTATCTCGCGCTCACGGGTTCCGCGCTGGTGGATACGCTGGTGCGGCCGCTGCAGACGCTGTCCAACGTAGTGTCGTCGCTGCGCGAGGGCGACTACTCCTTTCGCGCGCGCGGTGCCGGCACTCCGGACGCGCTGGGTGAACTGGCCGCGGAGATCAACGCGCTGGCCGACCTGATGCAGAAGCAGCGGGTGCGCTCGCTTGAAGCAACGGCATTGCTGGCGCGGATTCTCGAAGTAATGCACGCGCCGCTGTTCGCCTTCGACCGCCAGAATCTGCTGCAACTGGTGAATAACGCCGCGCTAAAACTGCTTGGCCTTCCCTATGCGCGCGCCTTTGGCCGCTCGGCGCGCGAGCTGGGCGTGGCAGATCTGCTCGACGTGCCGGACCAGACCATCTACATGTTTGCAGGCAAGCCGGCGCGCTGGCTGCTGCGCAAGACCGCGTTCCGGCAGGATGGCGTGCCGCACACGCTGCTGCTGCTGGCCGACGTGAGCCAGCCGTTGCAGGAAGAGGAGCAGATCGCGTGGAAGCGGCTGATCCGCGTGCTGGGCCATGAACTGTCCAACTCGCTGGCGCCGATCAAGTCGATCGCCGGCAGCCTGCTGGCGCGTGTAGACAAAGTTGCGGGCGACGCAGACACGCTCAAGGACTTCCGCCGTGGGCTGGGCGTGGTGGAGAGCCGCGCCGACTCGCTGCATCGTTTTGTGCAGTCGTACCGGCTGTTGGCGCAGTTGCCGCCGCCACGACTCAGGCCGGTGCCCATCGGGCCGCTGCTGGAACGGGTAGCGCTGCTTGAGCAGCGGCTGGCGGTGCAACTGGATCCCGGACCGGCCGCGATTCTGTCGGCCGATCCCGATCAACTGGAGCAGATGTTGATCAACCTGCTGACCAACGCGGTCGATGCCTCGCTCACCAATGGCGCCAAGCCGGTGTGCGCAAGCTGGAGTCGCAGTGACTCAATCCTTACCATCGCCATCGAGGACCGCGGGCTGGGCATCGCCAACACCGACAATCTGTTTGTGCCGTTTTACACCACCAAACCGGCCGGCAGCGGCGTGGGACTGGCGCTGGCGCAGCAGATTGCCCGCGCGCACGGGGGTGAAGTGCAACTGGTGAACCGCGAAGACGGCAGCGGCGCGCGCGCTACGGTGACCCTGCCGCTGGCGAGCCGCGACAAGGCGTAGTGGGTTTTATCGCAGCAGGTCTTCAAGTGTGGTACTGAGATCGGTTTTGTCGTCGCGGCGCTTCACGATGACGGCCGCATAGAGACTCAGGCCCCACTGCTGGCCTTTGCCTTTGGTCACGGCGCGCGAACCGGGGACCACAACCGCATTTTCGGGCACAATCAGCGGCGACTCGGCGCTCGCACGCAGAATTTCGCCGGTGACCAGATCGTAAACAGGCGTACCGCGGGTGAGTATGGTTCCGGCAGCCAGCACCGCGCCCTTGCGCACAATGGCGCCCTCATAAACGCCGCAGTTGCCGCCCACCAGCACATCGTCCTCGATCACCACCGGGCTCGCGTTCACCGGTTCCAGCACGCCGCCGATCTGGGCAGCCGCGCTCAGGTGTACGCGCTTGCCGATCTGCGCACAGGAACCAACCAGGGCGTGCGAGTCCACCATGGTGCCCTCGTCGACATACGCACCTGCGTTGATGTACATGGGCGGCATGCAGACCACGCCACGCGCCAGGTAGGCTCCGGCGCGGATGGACGAGCCGCCCGGCACCACGCGCACGCCGTCGGCCGCGGTAAAGTGGCGTGCGGGATAGGTGTGCTTGTCCACAAAGGAGAGCCCTCCGGCAGGAAGCGATGGGCCCGGCGCGGGCATCTCCTGTAGCGCGCCGAGCCGGAAGCCAAGCAGGATGCCGCGCTTGACCCAGGGGTTCACGCGCCAGCCGGTGGGCGAGGCCGGATCGGGCGAAGCGGAGCGGACTTCGCCGCTTTCAAGGGCGGTCCGCAGCGCCAGAAAAGCCGTCATGGCCTCGGGATCGCCGGTCGCGGCCGGCCCGGCGGCAAAGTGCCGGTCAATCGATGCTTCCAGTTCGTGAATTGTCATTGCAATTTGAGTCTATCAACTCGCATTGCGGCAATCCGAGGAGCGCAATGTAGACAGAACCTGACGGCCTGAGAGAGGGATTTGCCGTATATTTTCGAGATGTCCCGGCGCGGCGGGAGCGTTGCCCGCCAGGCAGCGCGCGGCCGGGCGAGCCAGCGCAGCAGCCGGATCGCAGCAGCCGGATCATGTAGCGGGGAAATAGGTCTCAGCAGGCAAAATGCTCGGTAGATGCAACCCGAAGCCCGTATGCGATACTCGAAACGGCATGTATAAACGGATCGTCCTCAAGTTATCAGGTGAAGCGCTGGCCGGCGAGCGCGGTTTCGGCCTCGACGCCGACCGAGTCGCCGAGATTACCGGCGAACTGGCCGATGTTCACGCGCTGGGCGTGGAGATCGGCGTAGTGGTGGGCGGAGGCAATATCTTCCGCGGCGTGGAGGCTCAGGCCAAGGAGATGGACCGCGTGAGCGCGGACAGCATGGGTATGCTCTCCACGGTTATCAACGCCATTGCCCTGCAGGATGCGCTGGAAAAGCGCGACGTGCAGTGCCGCGTGATGAGCGCCGTATTTATGAATCAACTGGCCGAGCCGTATATCCGCCGCCGCGCCACGCGACACCTGGAGAAGGGACGCCTGGTGATCTTCGCGGCCGGCATCGGCAACCCGTTTTTTTCTACCGACACGGCCGCAAGCCTGCGCGCCATGGAGATCAAGGCCGACGTGCTGCTGAAGGGAACCAAGGTCGAAGGCGTCTATAACGCCGATCCGGTGCTGGTGAAGGACGCCGTGAAATATGACCAGATCACCTACATGGAGATCCTGCGCCAGGGCCTGAAGGTGATGGACCTGACCGCCGTGAGCCTGTGTAAGGACAACAACCTGCCCATGATCATCTTCAACATGAATCAGCCGGGAAACATCCGGCGCGTAGTACTCGGCGAAAAGGTCGGGTCGCTCGTAACGGCTTGACTCGGCATCCGGCGCCGGGTTTGCTTGAGCGGTCACCGGGCTGCGCCCGCGGAAGATGGATCACGCTCTAGCTCGGAGACGTCTAACAGCCTGTGGAGATGCGCAAGCCAGCACGGTTGACCGCCCTCACGGGCTTGCGCTGTTTCGCAGCACTCAACATCGTCTTCTTTCATTTTTCCAACCCTGCGTGGTTTGGCATTCTGGCGCCGATCGTCAATGCCGGCTATGCCTCGGTAAGCTTCTTCATCCTGCTTTCAGGATATGTGCTGGCCTACAACTACGCGCCGCGAGCGCGCGCCGGCGAGCTTGAAAAAGTGCGCTTCTGGGAGGCGCGCTTCACGCGGCTTTATCCCATTTACCTGCTCAGCCTGCTACTGAGCTGGAGAGTTTTGCCGGCCGAATATGCGGCGCACACGCATACGATGTTCTGGTCGGGCATGGTGCTCACGCCGCTGCTTCTGCAGGGGTGGGTTCCGCAACTGGCCACGTTTCTGAACACGCCGGCGTGGACCATGGCGGCCGAATCGTTTTACTACTTTCTGTTTCCCTGGATGGCGCGCTGGAAGCGGCCAGAGCGGATAGGATGGCACCTCGTCAAGATGTTCGGCGTGTGGATGATCGGCCTGGTTCCGGGAACGCTGTATGTGATCTTCCATCCCGACGGCATTGCGCACGTGGATCGCTGGAGCTGGGGACCGTGGCTGCAGGCGCTCAAATATACACCGCTGCCGCACCTGGCCAGCTTTGTCTTTGGCGTGCTGCTGGCCAGCGTGGATGAGTTCATCGGGCGCACCAGCCGGCTGCGGATTGCGCTGGGAGTCTTCGGCTTTGCGGCTACGTTCACGATTCTCTCGCTGGCGGCGCACGTTCCCTACCCCGTTCTCCACGACGGGCTGCTGATGCCGCTGTTCGGCTGCATGATCCTCGGCCTGTCCGGCAACAACTGGCTGGCTACGGGCTTTGGCTGGGGGCCGCTGGTGTTCGTGGGCGAGGCCAGCTATTGCCTGTACCTGCTCCACTTCAACCTGTGGAACCTGATTCACGATTCGCACATTCTGAACCGGCTGAACCTGGCGCGGTTCGATCCATGGATCAGCTATGCGCTGCTGATCGCGATGGCCGTGCTGGCGCTGCACTTTGTGGAGCAGCCGGCGCAGAAGCAGTTGCGCAAATGGCTGAGCGTGTGGAAGTGAACAGCGCCCTTCGCGTGCAGCAAAGGAACCCCTTCACGCGCGCAGCAAAAAGCCCGGCCTGTCGTGGCCGGGCTTTTTGCTTTTGTAATGGACGCCTGGTTTACGGCGTAACCGTCTGCGTGGAGTGGTTTCCGTGCGGCACCAGGACCAGCGCGGTTGGCGCAGTCCCGGTTGGATAGGGCGTCGCCTGGGTCTGGGTCAGCACGCCGGTGTCGGGATTGAGCCGGAAGCCGGAGACCGAGTTGCCGACACGGTTGGCGGTGTAAACAAAGCGGCCCAGCGCGGGATCGACAGCGATAGACACGGGCTGCGTATCGGTGGCGTAGACCAGGCTGCTGGTGCTGTTGACGATGGCCGAGGGCGTACCGGTGGGCAGCGAGATGTTGTAGCCGGTAACCGATGAATCCAGCGAATCGGACACGTAAATGTAAATGCCGCGCGGATCGACAACCACGCCGGTGGGCTGGTTGCCGGTTCTGAACGGGCCATTGACCAGGAAGTTCAGCGAGCTTCCGTTCTGGACCGCATAGCCGATCAGTTCGTTGGATGCGAAGTCGGTGGCGTAAACAAAGCGGTCGGTGGGATCGCAAGCCACGGAATCAGGCTTTACGCCTGCCTCGTACGGGCTGTTCGCAGTCGGGGTGAGCGCGCCGCCGGAGCCAACGGCGAAACCGAAGAGCCAGCCCGGGTTGGCGTTGCTGGTAACGGTGCCTCCGGGGTTATAGGCCGACTGGTCAAAGGCGGACACGTAAACGGCGTTGTTGTTGGGCAACACCGAAACCGCGGTGGAAACCATGGTGTCGCCGCCGTAGCCGGGAACCGTGAGTGGCATCGTCGCCGTGGCCGAGCCGATGGTGCCGGAACTCAACGAATATTCGGTGAGTGTTGCCGAAGAGGCGCCGGTAATCACGTAGAGATAAGTGCCCGCCTTGTTGACCGCCAGGCCGATAGGCTCCGTGCTGGTGGTGATCGTGTCTTTCTTGGTGAGCGTACCGTTTGACGCGATGCCGAAGTGAACCACCGAGTTGTTGCCCTGGTTGGCCACATAAAGGTTATAGAAGTCGGAGCTGACGGCCATGGCCACAGGAGAGGTTCCGCCCGACGAGACCGTCGGCGGTCCCTGACGCAGCGCGCCGGTTTCGGCGTCAGCCGCATAAGTGTAAATCTGTCCGTCGCTGCCGGCCGTGTTGCTTGCTGAAGCGGCCACGAATACATAGTCGATGGTGACAATATTGCACGCAGACAAATAGGTGGCCAGAATCAGGCCGATCGTCGAGACCAGAAAGAGCTGGCTCAATTTGCTGAACTTCATGCGCTTCCTTCGTCATGGGCCTGTGAACTCAAAGCCCCGCAGCTTGTTTAGGTTGCCCGTAGCTATTGTAAAAGCCAGTTACGGGGTGGTGCTAGAGACTCAGCAACGGCCGCCGTGCCTCACTTCTGGATGCCGGCGCCAGTGCCGTTGTGCGGAATCGCAGCCACAGCCGTGGGTTGGGCGCTCGCCCCAAAGGGAGAAAACTGTGCGCTGACGAGCGTTCCGGCGGTTGGGCTCAACTGATAACCGGTTACGTCATTGCCGAGGTAGTTGGCCGTATAAAGAAAACGCGCCGTCGAAGGGTCGATGCCGATAGCCACCGGCTGCAGTCCGGTCTGGTAGGTGCCCAGGCTGGTAAGCGCCCCATTGCTGGTGGAATAAGCCGAGATGGTAGCGTCCAGCGAGTTGGTCACATACATGTACGGATAGTGCGGGTTGACCACGATGGCCGAGGGTTGGTTGCCGGCTGGGAACGGGCTGCCGCCCATCGGCGTGGGCACGCCCGAAGCCCCGACGTTATAAGCCAGCACCTGGCCCCGTGCATAGTCGGTCACGTAAAGGTAGGAACTGGTGGAGTCGCTGGCGACCGCCGAGGGCTGCGTGCCGGCCGCAAAGGGCGAGCCGGGCAAAGCGGTAAGCGTCCCGTCAGAGCCGACCGCGAAGCCATAAACGTATCCCACATGCGGCGCGATCGAAGAATCGTAGGCGGTGACGTAGACAAAAGAACCAGACGCCAGCACATTTACGCCAGTGGGCACAATGATGTCGCTGGCTGCGGCGCCAGAGAGCGTCAGCGGCCAGTAGTTGCCGTTGACGGCCGGGTTGGTGGCGGGCGATCCGATGGTGACCGGAACGGTCTTGGTGGCGATCGAGAGCGGATAGACGGCGATCGACCCCGAGCAGGGATCGGCCGTGGAACAGATGGGCAGCGGCTGGTAGGTATCCACAACAAAAAGGTTGGACGAGTCGGCCGTAATCGCGAGCGGGTAAATTCCCGGCGTATTCACCGCGTTGTAGGGATAAAGCTTGCCGTCGGTGCCGATGACGAACTGGACGATGTTGTTGTCATCCTGGTTGGCGACAAACAGGTCCTCGTAATCGGCGGACACGGTCTCGGCCACCGGGTCTCGTCCTCCGGAGAGAAAGGGCGAAGCGGGAATCTGGCGCATGTGGCCGGATTCGGAATCGATCTCATAGGTATCGATCTCTCCGTAATTGTCGGCTCCGGCAGCCTTTGAAGAAGCTACGAAAACGAAATCGATCGTGAGAGTCTGCGTGACCTGGGAGCAGGCGGTGACCAGCGTGGCCGCCAGAAGGCCGGCGGCTGCAACCAGTGCAAGCTGGCTCGATTTGTTGAACTTCATGCGCATCTTTCGTCAGCGGGCCGGAAAAGAGAGCCCCTCAAAAAAAATCTGTTTGAATTTCCAGTTCCGCGGCAGCCATGGTTCATGGCAAACAGTGCCCGGCTCTTTGCCCAGGGGCTCCGGATTTTCCCCGAAGTCCCCTGAAGCAAATTCGCCAACTTGCCGCCGCAGCGCGTGCAGAGCGCGGCGCGCGTTCTTTATCCGGTGCGCCCATCCACCAGGCACCATGAAGCCGGACCCTGCAGCGCGTAGGTGCTGGTTACGCGCATGTTATCCAACTGGCCGGAGTTGGGGTCGAGCACCCGGCCGGTAATGTTGGAACTGTACTGGTTGGCTTCATAGAGGAACTGATCGGAGGGATCTTCCACGATGCACTGCGGACCGGAGCCGGCGCCGTATGGTTCGCCGGCCACGAAGGTGGTCTGATACGCCGGCGAAGTGGTAATGAAGTAGGCCGATATCCCGCTCTCCGGATTGTTGTTGCCGGTCACGTTATTGCCCTGGTTGATCACGTACATGTACTTGCCGTTCGACACGATCAGAAGATAGATCGGGTTGGAGAGCGTGGGGTCGTCGGGGATGATGCCTCCGGTCAAAGCGGCCAGTGTGCCTCCCGATCCGACGGTGAAGGGCAATATCTGGCTGGGATAGACGACCGGCGTGCCGCCGACATAGCTGGACGTGATCGCCTCATTGTCCAGCACGTAAATATTGCTGTTCGCGTTGACGATCGCCGTGCCCTGGCTAATGCCGAGCGGCTGCGCGCTGTTGGAACTGAGCGTGAGCTGGCCGCTCGACCCCGCGTAAGCGTATGGCCAGACCGAGCCGCCGCCTGTATAGGGGTACGAGGTGGGAACCGTGGAACCGGTAAGCGTAAGCAGGTACGAAGCGCCGGCCATAACAAAGTCCACCGGGTTGGCCGGCACCGGGAAGTAGGTGAGCGGGCAGGGGAACAGGTTAGTGGGGCAGTTGGCCTGGGTTACCGCGGCGTTCTCCACCACGCTGAGCCTTCCCGTGGTCGGGTTGACCTGGAAGATCGTCACGTCGCCGCAACTGGTGACCGAAGTACCGAGAGCCGCCTGGCAGGCGCCGCTCGACGGAGCCTCGTGGTCCAGGGCCATCAGGTAGTTGCCGCTGCTGTCACTGATCAGGCGAAACGGATTAATACCCTCGGTCGAAAAGGTCTCCTGATAGCTGAGGATGCCGTTGGCGCCTACCGAGAATTGCACGACATTCGAGTTCAGGCAGGGGTCGGCGGGCGTACAGTCGCCGTTGCCCTCCTTGTTGGCGCCACGGTTCAGCACGTAAAGGAATTGGCCGCCCGCCGGCAGCACGGCACGCACTGGATTCGATCCGCCCGACGTAACCGGCAGACCGTTGATAGGCGCCAGCTTGCCGGTGTTGTGGTCAATCTTGAAGCCGCTGATGATGCCGTTGTTGCCAGACTGGGCCGTCACTGTACCCGTCACATACAAAAAACCGACTGTATAACTCTGAACGCAAGACGTCACGCCGAAGATGATGCCCGCCGAAAGGGCGCTCATCAGAAGTGCCTTGCCGAATTTCGTAAACCTCATGCGATTCCTTCATCCTGGTCAGGCGTAGCCGCCAAGTTTGGTCGTTCCGCAGCAGCGCTGGGTTGGGACGGGTCCCTGCTGCATTGTAAAAGCCAAGGCCATATTGTGCCTAGCTTCACACAAAGACTGGACAAAAGCGCGCGCTTTCCGTCGGATAACCCGCCCCGCGCGGCCCAGTCATGGTTCAAAATACCGGGACAATAGTTTCTACTGGATGCAATCTGAGTTTGGACGCCCGAAGTGCGGCAAAGGTCAACACTCGAGCCGCCAAAATGAGCGGGTTGAAGGTGAAAAACCCGATCCCCCGCAGGCAGCCTGCCCTGTCCGGCGGAGGCCGAAACGGTTTACCACACACGGCAGGAGTTGACCGGATACATGGGCTGTCCCTTCTTGCAGCCGAAGGCCTTGCCAAACTCGTCGAAGTTCTGCACCGAGCCGTTAACGCGCCACTGCCCCGGCGAGTGCGGGTCAACCAGCGAAAGCTGGCGGGCAACCTGCTCGGTCTGGTTCTGGCACCAGACCTGGGCAAAGCTGATGAAGTAGCGCTGGGCTTCGGTAAATCCGCCGATCTTTTCGTCGATGGACTGGCCCTGGCTGGCAAGCGCGTCGAGCAGCGCCATGTAGGCAATGCGCAGGCCGCCGTTGTCGGCGGTGTTCTCGCCCAGCGTCAGATGGCCATTCACGTATTGCGCGGGCGCATCTCCGTGCGCCGGAGCCGCCTGAAAGCCGTCATACTCCTTGGCCACGCACTCGGTCCGCTCAGTGAACGCCTTGCGGTCGGCTGCCGTCTGCCACTCGCGCAGGTTGCCCTTGCCGTCGAACTTGGAGCCCTGGTCGTCGAAGCCGTGGGTCATCTCGTGGCCGATCACCACGCCGATGCCGCCAAAGTTCACGCCCGGGTCTGCTTTGAAGTCAAAGAACGGCGGCTGCAGAATGCCGGCGGGAAAGTTAATGTCGTTGAAGGCCCAGCGATAGTAGGCGTTGACGGTGGGCGGCGTCATGCCCCACTCCTTCTCGTCCACCGGCTTGCCCAGCTTGGCATAGTTGTAATTGCGCTCGTATACCGAGGAGTGGTGCAGGTTGCCGACCAGATCGGTGCGGCTCACCTTCACGCTTGAGTAGTCGCGCCACTTTTCCGGATAGCCGATGTTGTTGCGGATCATGGACAGCTTCTGCTCGGCGGCCTGCCTAGTGGCATCGCTCATCCAGGGCAGCGTCTTCATGTCGTCGCCCAGGGATTTTTCGAGGTCGGCCACAAGCTTGTCCATCCTCTGCTTGGCCGCGGGCGGAAAGTTCTGCTTCACCCAGTCCTGCCCCACGGCCTCGCCGAGCGCATCGTCGGTCATGGCCGTGCACTGCTTCCAGCGCGCCTGCGGCTCCTGCTGCCCGGCCAGGGTGCGCGAGAAGAAGTCGAAGTTGGCGTCAAAGAACGCGCTGGACAAATCCCGCGCCTGACCGTGCAGCACCTGCCAGCGCAGGTAGCTCTTCCACTTGTCCAGCGGCTCGTTCTCCAGCAGCCCGTTGAGCGACTTGAAAAACTCCGGCGTGCCCACGTTGAGGGTGTCGAAGTGGCCGATGCCGGAACGGGTAAAGTACACGCTCCAGTCGAAGTCCGGCGTCAGCTTTTCCAGATCGGCGATCGTATAGATGTGGTAGCGGTTGTCGGGATTGCGCAGCTCGGTGCGGCTCATGGAAGCCTTGGCCAGGGCGGTTTCAATCTCCATCACCGCCGCGGCCTCCTGGGCGGCCACTTCGGGTGTATCTCCGGCCAGCGTGAACATCTTTGTCACGTGCTCAAGGTATTTAGCACGGATGTCGACGTAGTGCTTGTTGTCCACCAGGTAATAGTCGCGATCAGGCAGCGAGATGCCGCCCTGGTAAAGCTGGGCAATCTGCCTGGAGGAATCTTTCGCATCCTGGCTCACTCCAAACTCGAAGAAGCCGTCGGGCGTTCCCTGATTTTCAAGCTCGGCTAGCAGGCCAGGGATCTCTTTGGGGTTGTTGAGGCGGGCGATCTCAGCCCACGAGGGCTTGATGGGGTCAATGCCCTTCTTGTCGATGGTGTCCGTGTCCATGCACGCGGCAAAAAAGTCTCCATATTGCTTTTGCAGCGGCGACTTCGGATCCGTGGCGGCCTGGTCCAGATCCTTCCACAGCAGATAGCGATTGCGCTCGGCCACCTGCGAGAACGAGCGCAGCCAGCGCACCTGATCGGAGGGGATGGGATTGTTCTTCAACCAGTTTCCGCAGGAATAATGATAAAAATCCGTGCAGGGGTCCACGCTGGTATCCATCGCCGAAGGATCGAAGCTCTTGATCGCCGGAGGCTCCGCAGGCGGCTGCGAATTCGACTGAGAAACCGCGGGCGACTGCGCCAGAGCGGCGCCGGCCGCCAGAAGCAGGACCGGGGCCAGGACCGGAGTCAGGACCGGAGCGAAGAAAAGTTTAATCATGCATAACCCTCATGGATGAAGGATGAATCGGCTGCTCCGGATCGGCGCGGCATTGCAGGCAAAGACCGCCGCGCATCGATACTGGACGAGACTGGAACCAGTCGGAAATCAGGAGCCGCGCTGCAGTTCAGGCTACCATACGCAGGCCCCGGCTCCGCGCGCCGATGGGATGGAGGAAGGATTACACTTCCGAATGGATGCGGTTCGAAGGAGGCTGCGCGTGTCGCTGCGAAATTGCCGGCCGGCCGCGGCGGGATGGCTTGCCCTGGCGTGTCTGCAGATGGTCTGCGGCGCGCAGGATGTGCACGTGCGGGTTTCGCACGATGTGAAGACCGGCGTGGAGGGAACCACTGCGTTTCCGACCATCCAGATGGCCATGGATCATCACCCCTTTGCGGGCATCGGTCCGGATGGCAGGCCAGGCCGCGTGTTTATCGAGATTGCGCCGGGCATCTATCACGAGCGCGTGATCGTGACGCAGAACCATGCCAACATCACGCTCGTGGGCATGGGCAAGTCGCCCGCCGACGTGGTGATTACCAACAGCCTGAGTGCCAAACAGGCCGGCGGCACATTTTTTACCGAGACGGTGGAGATCAACGGAGACGGCTTCGAGGCCGACAACCTTACCTTTGAAAATTCCGCCGGCAACACCGGCCAGGCCGTTGCCGCGGCGGTGCGCGCCGATCGCGCCGTCTTCAAGCATTGCCGGTTCCTGGGCCACCAGGACACGTTGTTCGCCGACTACGGCCGGCAATATTATGTCGACTCCTACATCGAGGGCGGCGTGGACTTCATCTTCGGCAATGCGGCCGCGGTCTTCGATCACGATGAGATTCACTCGAATGGCACCGGCTACCTGACCGCGCAGTCGCGCACCTCACCGCGGCAGACAACGGGCTACGTGATTCTGGACAGCAGGGTGACCGGGCTGGAGAAGAACACGGCGGGTAAACCGGATGCGCCGGGCAATGAAACGCAGAGCAACGAATCGCCGCGCAACGAAAATCAGAGTCGAGACACGATCAGCCTTGGCCGGCCCTGGCGGCCTTATTCGCGGGTTGTCTATATCCATACCGAACTGCCCGCCAACCTGATTTCGCAGGGATGGAACGCGTGGGGCCGCATGTCCTCCGATCTGCATGCCTACTACGCGGAGTATCGGGATTCAGGTCCGGGCGCGAATCCGTCGGCGCGGGTCGCCTGGTCGCATCAGCTCACGGCAAAAGAGGCCGCGCAGTACATGCCTCGCGAGTTTCTGGCCGGCAACGATCACTGGAATGCGAAGGCCGATGCGGAGAAACTGCCGTAGGCCGTTCGTCGAAGGTTTGTGCTGTAGCGGCCGGTTTGCGCGGTAGAGGCCGGCTTGGGCGCTATCGGCCTCGCTGAGCGCCATGCTCAGGCATGGATCGCAACCAGCAGCAGGACCATGGCCACCACCAGCGCAATCACGCGCACGCGGTGAAGGCTGTCCCAGCGTCTGTGCTCGCGGTGGGCCTGTTGGGCGGATGCGTGCGCTTCTTCGCGGGCCAGCCGGTTGTTGATGGGAACCAGAAACAGCACCGTCAGCACGATGACCAGCGCCCACAATCCCGCCGCCGCGGCCAGCATCGCCGCTCCCGGCGTGTGCCGAAGCAACGTCCATTCGGCGATGAGAAGCAGCAGGTTGAATGCGTACCAGAACGGCATGGCCCGTCCCAGTTTGCGCGCAAACATTACGATGGCCTGCGCGCGCGGCTGGTCCGCCAGCTTGCGGAGCACGGGGTTGATAAAGACCCACACGGCAAACTCGACGCCGGTCATCAGGCCGATGGAAACAATGGCAACGGTGCTCAGCAGGAAAGTCATTTTCTTGCCTCCACAAAAACAGATGCGGCTGCGGTTTATACTGACTCTGATTGCGGCACTGACAAAGTTGTCAGTGCCCTGGCATCGTAGGAACTCGAGGAGGATTGCAGGAATGCCGGTATCCAAGAAGGAGTCATCCGCCTGCCCCATCGATGCGATGCTGTCGGTGATCGACGGGCGGTGGAAAGGGACCATCCTGTGGCGGCTGTCGGAGCGGCCGATGCGCACCGGGGAGCTGCGCCGCAGCATTCCCGAAATCACCGAACGGATGCTGATTCGCCATCTGCACGAGCTGGTGCATGACGGAATCCTGGTGCGGCGGCAGACACGAACCATGCCGCCCTGCGTGAGGTACTCCATCTCGCCCTATGGACTGACGCTGGTGCCGGTGCTGGAAGTGATCTGCGGGTGGGGACGAAAGCATTTGCAAAAGAAGCACGGCTGAGAAGTGTGCATGCCGCAGGCGCCTGGAGCCTACCGCGATCGCACGAACGGCGCCGATCATCTTTACATCCACAGCCGCCCCCTGCCACACTGAACTGTGGACACACAAACAATTGTTATCCTCGATTTTGGATCGCAGTATACGCAGCTGATCGCGCGGCGCATCCGTGAGCTGAATGTCTTTTCCGTGGTGCTTCCCTGCACCGCGCCGGTGGCCGAGATTCAGGCGCTTCATCCCATCGGCCTAGTTCTTTCCGGCGGCCCGTCGTCGGTGTATGACGCCGATGCGCCGGCCGCCGACCCCAGGCTTCTCGAACTGGGGCCGCCGGTGCTGGGCATCTGTTACGGGCTGCAGTTCATCGTGCATCACCTGGGCGGCAAGGTGCGGCCGGCGCCCAAGCGCGAGTATGGACACGCCGAAGTGACGGTGGAAGACGGCGCGACACCGCTGTTCGCCGAACTGCCCTCGTCGCTGCACGTATGGATGAGCCACGGCGACGAAGCGCTGGAGCTGCCTTCGGGCTTTCATCGCACCGCGGTCACATCGAACGCGCTGGCCGGCATTGCCAACGAGCAGCGGCGCATCTGGGCGGTGCAGTTCCATCCCGAAGTGCATCACACGCCGCTGGGGCCGCAGCTCATCCGGAATTTCGTCTTCAACATCTGCGGCGCACGCGGCGACTGGACGCCGGCGCACTTCATCGAGTCCACCGTAGAGCAGATTCGCGCGAAGGTGGGCAGCGATCACGTGATCTGCGGGCTTTCCGGCGGCGTGGACTCGTCGGTGGCCGCGATGCTGGTGCACAAGGCGATTGGCGCGCAGTTGACGTGCATCTTTGTGAACAATGGCGTGCTGCGCAAGAACGAATTCCAGAACGTGCAGAAAAATATGCGCGACAAGCTGGGTCTGCATGTTGTCGCAGTCGATGCCAGCGTGCGATTTCTCGAAAAACTTGCCGGCGTGACCGATCCGGAACTCAAGCGCAAACGAATCGGCGCGGAGTTCATCGCCGTCTTCGACGACGAGGCCGGCCGCATTGCGCGTGAAACCGGCGGCGTCAACTGGCTGGTGCAAGGGACGCTGTATCCCGATGTCATCGAATCGTCGAGCGTGAAGGGACCGAGCCAGACCATCAAGAGCCATCACAACGTGGGCGGCCTGCCGGAGCGGATGAAGCTCAAGCTGATTGAGCCGCTGCGCGATCTGTTCAAGGACGAGGTGCGCCGCATCGGACGCGACCTGGGCATGCCGGAAGAGATTCTGGGCCGCCAGCCGTTTCCGGGGCCGGGCCTGGCAGTGCGCATCCTGGGCGAGGTAACGCCGGAGCGCGTGGCGATACTGCAGGAGGCTGACGAAATTGTGGTGGCGGAGATCAAAGCCGCCGGGCTTTACGCCAGGATCTGGCAGAGCTTTGCGGTGCTGCTGCCGGTGATGAGCGTGGGCGTGATGGGCGACCAGCGCACCTACGCGTATACGGCCGGCGTGCGCGCGGTGCATTCTGAAGACGGCATGACCGCCGACTGGGCCGAGCTGCCGGCCGAGGTGCTCAAGCGCATCTCCAACCGGATCGTCAACGAGGTGCGCGGCATCAACCGCGTGGTGTACGACATCACTTCCAAGCCCCCAGGCACCATCGAGTGGGAATGAGGACTAGCCGTCCAGGCGGGCGCGCCTTCGGCGCTATTCGCACTACGATGATCCGAATCGGCTACGGGAAAGTTTGACGGTCAGCCAGCCGATTGACCGCGCAGGGCCGCAATCTCCTTGCTCAGCGCATCCAGCCGCGTGATCAGCTCGCCATGGTGTTTTTCGGTGGCCGAGGGATCCGCGCCCTCCATGTAGAACGTGCCGTTGGGTTCAAGCTCGCAGCGGCGCACTTCGTGAATGTTGTCGAAGCCCTGGCGGTGGATCACTTCCATGAGCTCTTCGCGGGTGAGCAGCTCGCGCTTGAGCGCTTTGTGGTCGAGCTCGCCGTTGCGAACAAGAATGGTGGCGCGGCCCTCCAGAATGCGCGTGAGCCGTGGCGAGCGGAACAGCACCCGCACCACGAGCCAGTTGATGGCCAGCAGGCTGAAGGCGCCGATTACCCCGCCGGTCACCGAGTTGTCGTCGCCGATGATGGCGTTCTGCACCGTGTTTGAAAGCGACAGCAGCACCACCAGGTCAAAGGGATTGAGCTGCGCCAGCTCGCGCTTGCCGAACACGCGCAGCAGAACCACCAGCACCAGGTAGACGACTACGGGGCGAAGCAGCTTTTCCGCCAGCGGAACCGGAAGGGTGAACATGTGCTGGACGACGAGTGAGTGGATCAACGAATCGGTCATGGAAACGAGCATAGCGGCGCGAGTGGCTTTTCTCCAGCCGGAAGGTCGCTTCGACCTTACAAATCACCGGCCCGGGCAGGTCTTCTCGACAATCAGGCACACCGCGCGCCCTGCTTGAGATGTGGCGCAGAGGACCGAATGGCAATCCCCGATTTGGTAGAATGGGAGTGCAGGCAGATCGTGCGCGACACGGGCTTGCGCAGGATCGCGCGCGAACGATCTGCCTGGAACTGGCGGTATCTGCCTGTATCTGGCTTGACAAGGACAACGACCGAACGCAATGACTGCTTCTCCACAAACTTCTTCCGCTTCCACGCTGGCTCCCTTTCGCATGACTCCGCGCTACGACGCGCGGGTGTGGGGATTTCGCGACCTGCGGCCCTGGTACGATCACGTGGCCCAGGGCGAGCCCATCGGCGAGGTGTGGCTCACCGGCGACGATTCGCTGGTGGCCACCGGTCCGCATGCCGGAAAGAAGCTGAGTGCGCTGTTCGGGGAGGCCCATGAACTGCTGCTGGGACCGGGAGTCGCCATGGTGGAGTCGCCGCTACTGATCAAGGTGCTGTTCGCCAAAGAAAAGCTGAGCGTCCAGGTGCATCCCGACGACAGGATGGCGCAGAAGTATGGCGATCCGCGCGGCAAAACGGAGTGCTGGTATGCGCTGGCCGCCGAGCCGCACGCCCAGGTGGCACTGGGCCTGAAAGACGGCGTAACCCTCAGCCAGGTGGAGGAGGAGATTCGCGCCGGCACGCTGGAACAGAGCCTCAAGCTGCTGCCGGTAGCGGCTGGAGACATGATTTTTGTGGATGCGGGCACAGTGCACGCCATCTGGCCGGGGCCGATTCTGCTGGAGACGCAGCAGAACTGCGATCTGACTTACCGCATGTTCGACTACGGCCGGCCGCGTGAGCTGCACATCGCCAAATCGCTCGAAGCAACCAGGCTGACCACGCGCGCCGGCAAAGTGGCGCCCAGGACGCTCGGCGACCGGACGATCCTGATCGATGTGGAGTATTTCCGGGTGGAGCGGATTCCTGTGAACGGCAGCCGCAGCAGCGAAAGCCTGCGCGGCGAAGGCGCAGCGCGCGGGCTGGCCTGGCTGTTTGCCGCTTCCGGCGCAGGGCGGCTGACCGGGCCCGGCTTTGAGCCGGTGGATCTGCCAACGCGGGGCATTGTGGGCGTGCCGGCAGCCTCTCCCGACTTTGTGCTGGAGGACCGTGACGGCCCAGATAGCGGTCCGGACGGCAGTCTGGACCTGATCCGGATTACGCCCAACTGGCCGGGCGGAACGGTATAAGCGCATAGCGTTATGGCTGCTGCAGCGTTGGACCGGGCATTTCGCGAGAGTCCAGTTTTCGAACGTCATTTTTCGGGCGCCGTTTTTACGGTGTCACCAAGTATTTTCATTGCAATTTACGTCTAACCTGTGCAGAACTCCTGGCAGCGAGGCGGGTTGAACCATTAGAAAAGCCTGTTTGCCGCCGGTGGGTTCAATGCGGTGAGTTTCTTTCCAGATTCGGCTCCAGCGGCAAGTGCGCCCGGCTTCCAACCGGCGCCCAAGGCTGGAAACAGTTTCGAATCTTTGCCTTGCGACAATGAATTGCAGAATGCCTCCCGCGGCGAAATAAACCCGGAGGGAAATCTGTGACTGTTAAGGAGACGCAGAATGCGTTTGAAGCTGTTCCCCCCGCTGAGTCTTGCTCTGCTTCTTGTCTTCTCCACCCATTCGTCCTTCTCCCAGGTAAAACCGGCAGCGACCCAGAGGACCATTCCCATTGTGGTGGGCGCCGGCATTTCCGCCTATAACCCTGACTGGAACTCCGGCCATCTGCTGGGTGGCACCCTCTGGGTTGACTACATGCCCACCTTCCTGCCGCGGCGGTTCCAGGGCCTGGGTCTGGAGGCCGAGGGCCGCGATCTCAGCCTGAACCGGTCGTCCAGCCAGCCGTCCAACCTGCGCGAGGATGTTGCCTCCGGCGGCGTGATCTACTCGTGGAGCCGCTACTATCGCTTCCGGCCCTACGGCAAGTTTCTGCTGGGGTACGGCAACACCGACTACACAACCAGCGACGGCACCCGCTACCACGAGAGCCGCACCGTAACCACGGCCGGCGGCGGCATTGAGGTGCAGGCCTTTCACCGCATCTGGGCGCGCGCCGACTACGAGTATCAGTGGTGGCCGGACTTCTTCAAAGGCACCAACCCGGCCGGCAAACTCAACCCGCAGGGAATTACGCTGGGCGTCTCCTACCACTTCAACCAGCCGTTTTACCGCTGACGCCAAACCGGTCCAGAAACATCCGCCGCGCCGCCGGAGCTTGTACCCGAAGGTTCCGCGGCGCGGAACTTTTTTAGCCATGCAGTGTCTGCACCTATGCAAGGATACCGGCGTCTAACTATGTGAGCCGGAACCTGCTGTTGTGTGCGTGTTGTGTGCGGTTCGGGCCGGCGCCCTTTGTGCTTACGGCTCAGCAATTCCGGCTTTTGGCTTCGGGCCTTTGGATAACACGGTAAGAGGGAGAAACAAAACCATGAAACGTCCACTGCTCAGCAAATTGATCCCGCAGATGATGGCGTGGGCCGCGCTGGTCCTGCTCTGCACCGTTGGGGCGCTTGCCCAGGATAACGGCGCGGCTCCGGCGAACGGACAGCGCTCCGACGGGCAGATCGAGATGGATGTGGTGCAGGCGCTCGATGCGTCGCAGGCGCTCAAGAACGACCTGATCACGGCGGCCACCATCCAGAGCCAGGTCACGCTTTCAGGCACGGTATCGAGCCAGGCGTCGAAGGACCTGGCCGGATCGATCTCCTCGCATGTAAACGGCGTAACCAAGGTGAACAACAACCTGAAGATCGGCAACCCGCAGGATGCGGAGGATGCCGGTCAGTACGCGACGCCGCCTCCGGACAGCGATTCTCAGGCCACGAATGACAACAACCAGCCGGGCATCGCGCCTCAGCCCGATGAGCAGCAGCCGCAGCAGAACGAGCCACAGGCGCAGCCCTATCCGCCCGCCCAGCAGCAGCCCTATCCGCCCGCCCAGCAGCAGCCCTATCCGCAGGCACAGCAGCCTTATCCCAACTATCCGCCCAGCCGTCCGGCTTATAACGGACAGTACGGCTATAACCAGCAGCAGCAGCCGCCTCCGGGTCCGGCCTATCAGCCGGCCAGCGGTCCGGTGATCCTGCCGCCCGGAACCATGATGCAGGTGCGCACGACGGCACCGGTCGACAACAAGCGCGCGGCGGCTGGAACGCCGGTGGAGTTTACGGTGATTCGCGACGTGGCGGTGGGCGGCGTGCTGGCCATTCCGCGCGGCGCAACGGTGCATGGCGTCATTACCGAGTCAAAGAAGTCCGGCGAGCTGGCAGGCAGTCCGGAGCTGGCCCTGGCGCTGACCTCCCTTGACCTGGGCGGGCAAAGCTACCCGCTCACATCCGACCAATTCCGCGTGAGGGGCCCGAACAAGGCCGGACGCACGGCGGGCAATGTGTTTGGCGGAGCGCTGCTGGGCGCGATCATTGGCGGCGCAATGGGCCGCGGCGCAGGCGCTGCGATTGGAGCGGGCGCGGGTGCTGCGGCGGGAACGGCGGTATCGGCAGCCACGCCGGGCCCGAATGTCTGGATCCCCTCCGAAGCGCTGGTCACTTTCCGCCTGCAAGCTCCCGTTACGGTGCAGCCGGTGAGCCCGCAGGACGCGGCGCGGCTGGCGCAGGGCCTTTATCCCGGCGGCCCCAGCCTCTATCAGCGCGGTCCTTATCCGCCGCCGTACGGGTATCGGCGCGGATCCTATCCCTACTACGCGTATCCGCCGGTCTACTATCGCCCTTACTACATGGTGGGCGGCGCTTACTACTGGCGCTGAGAACTTTCCACAGCAGCAAATCTGGCGGGCGCTCCATTTTTGGAGCGCCCGTTCTGCGTGGCCGGTAGTATGCTGGACCCCTGCAAAATCTTGCTGGAGGTTTGCGCATGGGCAGGTTCGCAAGTATTACGGAGACGGTAGGCAACACGCCGGTGGTGAAGATCAATCGACTCGCTCCGCCGGACGTGAACCTGTATGTGAAGGTGGAAGCGTTCAACCCGCTGGGCTCGGTGAAAGACAGGCTGGCGCTGGGCGTGATTGAAGAAGCGGAACGCAGCGGCCGGTTGAAGCCCGGCCAGACGGTGGTGGAAGCAACCAGCGGCAACACCGGCATTGGACTGGCCATGGTGTGCGCGGCCAGGGGCTATCCGCTGGTGGTCACCATGGCGGAAAGCTTCAGCATCGAGCGGCGCAAGCTCATGCGGTTTCTGGGCGCGAAGGTGATCATTACGCCGGCCTCGGCCCGCGCGGTAGGCATGGTGAACAAGACAGTCGAGCTGGCGGAAAAGCATGGCTGGTTCTACACGCGGCAGTTTGAAAACGAAGCCAACGCAGACATGCACTCGCGGACCACGGCGCAGGAGATTCTGCGCGACTTTGAGGGCGAGCGCCTCGACTACTGGGTGACCGGGTTCGGGACCGGCGGCACGCTAAAGGGCGTGGCCAGGGTGCTGGCCAAGGAGCGTCCGGAGACCAAGATCGTGGTATGCGAGCCGGATGAGGCGCCGATGCTTTCGAGCGGCATCCAGCAGGACAGCAACGAGGATGGGTCGCCTCGGTCGGGCCATCCGAGCTGGAAACCGCACCCGATGCAGGGCTGGAGTCCGGACTTCATCGCCAAGCTGGCCGGTGATGCCGTGGCGTCGAAGGCCATCAGCCAGGTGCTGCGGGTGGCCGGGCCAGAGGCATTGCGCTGCAGCCGGGAACTGGCGCGCAAGGAAGGCATCTTTGTGGGCATTTCGTCGGGCGGAACCTTTGCCGCCGGACTGCAGGTGGCGGCGCAGGCTCCCAGGGGGTCGACGATTCTGTGCATGCTACCGGATACGGGCGAGCGCTACCTGAGCACACCGCTGTTCGCGGAGGTTCCGGTGGACATGACCGAGGAAGAGTGGGAAATTGCGCGCTCGACGCCGGGATGCATCCTGGAACCGCCTAAATAGGAACCGCCTAAATAGGAGCCGCCTAAATAGGAACTGCCCAAATAGGAACCGCGCAAATAGCGGGCTTTAGCGTTCACGGTTTCTGTGAGACTGTGAAGTTTTCCCGAGCCAGACTTCCGGGCCAGACTATTGATTCTTATGGGCTGGATTGGGCTTCACCGTTTCACAGCCGGGATTTTTCTGCGTTGGCTGGGCAGAAGACCGATGCTGGACGAGGGTTCCGGGACGAGACTTCCTGACGAGACCTCTCCCAGACGATTGCGCGTGGCATAGCGGGTATTTTAGGCATACAGCTTTCTCGGTCGGCGCAGGCCGATATTGGCTCTCGTCTCGATTGGCGCTCGTCTATAATGGCAGTGTCGCATCCAGCGAGATTTGCGCCTGGCGAGCGGAATTTGTGCAGGGCAGAGACACACGGCGCGCGGTTTTTTTGCCGTCGGCCCGCTCAGATTCCCCCATCGCCGGCGCGTAGAGAGTCGAAGGTTCAAGTCTATCCATGATTCGTTTTCTGCAGAGCAAAGACAACCGTATTGTCAAAGCCATCTTTATCGTGATCATCGCCGTCGTGTCAGTGGGCATGGTGATCTACCTCATTCCGGGGCTTACCGGTTTGGGCGGCACGGCGCCGGACACCTACGCGATCGTTTACCCGCACTGGTACAGCAAGATTTTTGCCTCGGGCGATACGGTGAGCCAGCAGCGCGTGGAAGAGATTACCCGCCAGCAGCTCATGCAGCGGAGTCCGCAGTACGCTGACAACCCGATGATCCTGAAGTTCTATGAGAGCCAGGTGGGCCAGCAACTGGTGGAGCAGGCGGTGCTGCTGCAGGAAGCGCGCCAGATGGGCATTCACGCCAGCGACGCGGACGTGCGGCAGTATCTGCAGACCGGGCCGACCGGACAGGTGCTGTTTCCCGACGGCAAGTACATTGGCGACCAGGCGTATGCCAACCTGATTGCCACGCGGCTGAATATGTCTGTGAGCACCTTTGAGGAGAGCATCAAGCGCGACATCATCATCCGCCGGTTGCAGGGGATGATCACGGCCGGCGTGACGGTGAGCCCGCAGGATGTGCGCGACGCCTACCGCAAGCAGAACATCAAGATCAAGTTCGACTACACGGTGGTTTCAGCCGACGATCTGCTCAAGACCATCAATCCTTCCGACAGCGACCTCGAGGCGTTCTTCAAAAAGAATGCGGCCCGGTATGCGACGGCGGTTCCGGAAACGCGGACGATCAGTTACTTCGCGTTTACGCCCACCGACGTGCCGGGCGGGGTTCCGCAGCCGACGCAGCAGCAGGTTCAGGCCTATTACAACGCGCATCTGGCGAACTACCAGGTGCCGGAACAGGCCAAGTCCCGGCACATCCTGATCAAGGTGGCCGCGGGCGCCGATGCCAAAACGGACGCCGCGGCCAAGGCCACGGCTGAAGACGTTCTGAAGCAACTGAAGGCGGGCGGAAGCTGGAAGGATCTGGCCAAGAAATACTCCGACGACCCCGGCAGCAAGGACACCGGCGGCGAGCTGGGATTTGCGCAGCGCGGACGCATGGTTCCGGAGTTCGACAACGCGATTTTCACGCAGAAGATCGGCGACATTGAGATTGTGAAGAGCCAGTTCGGTTATCACGTGGTGCAGGTGGAAGACCGGCAGTCGGCGCACACCCAGCCGCTGAACGAGGTGCTTCCGGAGATTCAGGCCACCATGGTGCGCGACCAGTCAGCGCAGGACCAGCAGAAGTATGCCCAACAGCTTGACTCCGAGGCGATAAAGAACGGCCTGCAAAAGACGGCGGCGGCGCATCATTTAAGCATGGTGACAACGCAGCCAGTGCAGCAGGACGGCGTGATTGCGGCGCTGCCCAGCAGCACGCAACTGCTGAGCAAGGCGTTCGGATCCAAGCAAGGCGATCCGCCGCAGTTTGCGCCCACCGGCGAGGGCTACGCGATCTTCCAGGTCACAGGCATTCAGCCGGCGCATGCGCCTGCGTTTGCCGACTGGAAATCGCACGTTCTCGATGATTATCGCAATGAGCAACTGCCCGCGCTGGTAGCTGCCAAAACCAAGGAGTTGGCCGAGAAGGCGAAAAACGAGAACGACCTGGCCAAGGCCGCCAAGGAAGCGGGAGCGACGGTGAAGTCCAGCGACCTGGTGGGACCGAGCGGACAGGTGCCCGGACTAGGCGAAGTGGGCCAGGTGGCTCCGCAGTTGTTCGATCTGAGCGTGGGCGCGATCAGCCAGCCGATCAGCGCGGAACGGAACGGCGTGGTGGCGCGCCTCATCGACAAGCAGGAGCCGTCGGCGGCCGAGATCCAGCAGAATTTCGACCAGACGCGGGACGCGATGCTGCAACAGCAGCGCAACGACGCCTTCAGCGTCTTTCTAAGCGGCGTGATGGACAGCTACAAACAGCACGGCCGCATCCGTGTGAGTGCCCAGGCAGCCAAACCGGAAGTGCCGGGCATGTAGTTCCCTGCTCTTTACAGAGCGATGCAAAAGCCCGCGGCCACAATGGCTGCGGGCTTTTTGTGTCTGGAGGGTTCATCCGACCTGCGAGGCACTTTGCTGTTGAATCTTCTTCATCGTGCGCCAGTATTCTTTCAATTCAATCCGTCCAGCGTTCGACAACTCAGCGGTAGTGCGCATTTTCCTGCTGTGCAAGGTCTTGTCGATGTAGATGAGGCCGGCTTCTTCCAGTCGTGTGAGTTGCACAGAGAGGTTGCCTTTAGTGAGCCCGGTTGCCGACTGCAGAAAATTAAAGTCGGCGCTGAGACAAGCCGAGAGCACCGTAAGTATCGCCAGCCGCGCCGGCTCATGGATGATACGGTTGACCTCCGGAAAGCCGGTTTCAGGCATCAGCGTTCTCCTGAACCGGAGTGCGCAAGCTTATGAGCAGCAGATGATCGGCAAGACCCAGGGCAAACATAATGAAGCATACTGTCACGAAGCCGATTGATTCATCCGAGTGGCTCAGCCAGCTAACCGATGCGGCTGCGGCTATCAGCACACCTGCCACGCTGTAAATGACGCGTCGTATTTTGAAGTTCCCGGCATCGAACACAGGTTGCATCATGATGAGGGCGAACAAATAAGGCATATAAGACAAAAGCGATCTCGAATGACTGCCCATGTAATAAAGGCACACGACGATAAGGAGCAATATGAATAGCTTGTAGAATTGCCCTTTGGGTGCTGGATGGCAGGATGCCGGCTTCAGCCAGCCAAAGCGTTTCCGATAGTACCCATTGCTTAAGCAGTACCACAATACTTCTATAGCGAGCACGACGAGCAAGGTCAATCCAACTCCCCATCCGACAAAGCAGAATTTGGCGAAGTTATACTTCAGAGCCAACATGAAAATTGCTCCTGCAATCCATAACGGCGCGAAACGCAGGTTCTGAAGATCGTGGTAATACCGCGCTAAAAAAGTCAGACGACTGTAATCATCCATAAGCTATGGTTTATATCATAAACCAGTTTACGCAATCCACAATGTAACGAGAATACTTACCCAAATAATGTGTACGGCTTTTGCGGTTGCGGACTCAGGGGAGTTTCTTGTCGTGGGCGATGCGGGCTTTCACGAGCTTTTTGACGAGCGCGGCGGGCAGCGGCTTGTCGAGCGGGAACTGCACTGTGCCTTTGGAGACGGTGAAGCCGGCCAGCTCACCGGCGAAAGCTTCGATCACAGAAGCCGTAGGAAACAGGCTACAGTGGTTGGCAAAGGCGGCGAACCATACCAGAATGCGCTTGCGGCGGAAGGCTGGAATGCCGTAGCTGATGACTTCGACCGCGTCGGCAGGCATGACGAAGCGGACCGCGGCGCGAAGAGTGGCGAAGAGCTTGCGGTTGGGTTCCGGGATGCCGGCGATGTAGTCTTCAACGGTCCTGGGTGCGGCTGGTTTGGCCGCGGATCGAGTCGGCTGCTTCTTCGCTGCTTTCGTGGTGGGATGGTAGCGCGAGTCGCGTTGGGATGGCGAGGGTGAAGAGCAAGAGGCGGCGTTTAAGCCGCCTCTCCAGCCAGCGAAGGGCTGATGCTCCGGGACCTGACTAGCGCAAGCCTGCAGTCTGGTAGGGCAGGCCGGTGGCGGGCGAGTTGTCGGGCTGCGCTTCCAGGTTGGGCGCGACCGAGACTCCGGGGAACGATGCCGGCTGCACGGTGACGTTCCAGCCGTCGAAGACGATCTGCGCGTCCTGATTATCGAAGTCGCTCACGGCCGCTTCCACGGTGACGGTTCTGGTTTCGTTGGGGACCAGCGAAACGTAGTTATCGCTGTAGAAAACCGGCAGCACGCGCTGGCCGGATTGGCGGCGCAACTGCAGATGTGCCATGAGCGCAATGCTCGCCGAAGGATTGTGCACAGTCACGGTGAAGGTGCGCCTGCCGTCCGAATCAGCGTGGGTAACCTGGGCGGTGAGGGCGACCATGGGCAGCTTGTTGAGTGCGGTCAGGTCGTCGGGATTCCAGGGAACGGCGCGCCAGTAGAAGTTCGTCGAAACCAGCTTGCCGGAGGCGTCGCGCAGTTCCAGCTTGATGAAGTGGACGGTAGTAAGGGAGCGCGGAAACTCGGGAATGCCAAGGTCAGTGGCCACATCGGGCGCGGCGGTAAGCCTGGTCTGGTGCTGGTAAACGCGGACTCCATCGAGGCTGTAGATCTCCACCTGCGCGGTCAGATCGGCGGCGGCCTGCGGAAAGTTGTTGATGACCTGGACGTGATCGGTGGCCTGGTTGAACTGGATGTGGAGCAGTTCGGAGGCGTGCTGGACGGCGAAATAGGACGACATGGGCTCGAGATCGTAGTGATAAATCTGCCACACAAAACTGGGCTGCGCGGGATTGCTCATCCAGGTGATAACAGCCGTGGTGGGATGGAAGAGCAACGCGTTGCGGCCTTCATACATGGCGCGGAAGGCCTCGTAGTTGGCCATCTGCGCCTTACGCACAAAGTCGGCGAGGTTGCGGATGGGGCCATAGCGGCCGGCCATTTCTTCGCGGTAGTCCTGGGCTCCGGAGTTGCCTTTGGCAAAGTCGTGCTCGGCCCAGTCGTCGTTGATGGACTCCCAGTCCTTGCTGGGCATCATGCCGTGAATGGACTCGAGGGTGGGGACGGAGATGCTGCCGGTCTCGGTCTTGAAGTAGTCGTCGGTGACGATATAGAAATCGCGCGGCACACGCCATGAATAGGGGCCGTGGGAGCGGACGCCGGCGCCGTCGGTGGAGCTGGGCTGGTAGCGGCGGGCAGGCTCGAGCTCGGCCAGGATTTTGCGCAGCGCGGCGTCGATCTGCGGCGGCGGATAGCCCTCGTTGCGGGCGCACCACAGCACGATGGAAGCGTGGTTGCGGAAGCGCAGAATCTTGTCGCGGACGTTGGCGATGTAAGTCGCGAGATCGGTGGGATTGGGGCCGTCGCCGGGGTTGGGCTGGAAGAACTCGTCCCACACCAGGATGCCGTACTTGTCGCACAGCTCGTAGAACTCTTCGCTGGTGCTCTGCCCTACCCAGTTGCGGATGAGGTTGAGGTGGGCGAGCTCGTGCAGGCGAATCTCGGCTTCAAGCCGGTCGCGGGGAATACGCTTGAGTCCTTCGTCCAGCCCCCAGTCGCCGCCGCGAATGAAGACAGGCACGCCGTTTACGGAGATGGTCAGCGTGTCCGCGCCGGGAACACTGTAGCTGAACTTGCGTATGCCGAAGTCGAGGTCATTGGTGTCGGAGACGTCGCGGCCGGCCTTCAAGTCCTGTTTGAAGTCCAGATGGAGGTGATACAGATTTTGCGCCCCATAGCCGTTGGGCCACCACAGACGCGGGTTGAGAATGTGGAGCGCGGGAGTGTTCTTGGGATTGAAGGCGATCAGTTGACTGGAATGCGGAGCCAGCTCGACCGGCTGGCTGAAATGAATGTCCTCAATTGTGCCTTCGAGCACGCCCTTCTGCGGCTGGTCGGTGATGTTCTGGACCGTAGCCGCAACCGACACGTCGGAGGAATCGGTTTTGGGCAGCGGCAGGTCGGTGGTGACGAGCGGATTCTTGACCAGCACCGGTCCGGAGGCGGACAGATACACCTTTTGCCAGATGCCGGAGTCGCGGTCGCGGATGGCAGGCAGCCAGTCCCAGCCGATGGTGCAGAGAAAGGTGGGGCCGTCGATGGCGCTCTCGCCGCCGTTCAGGCCGATGCCGTCGCGGATGGTGTGCTCGTGGGAGACGCCGGGATGTGGCTGCGGCGAGATTTCGACGGCGATTACCGCCTTTTCGCCGGGCTTGACCAATGCGGTGATGTCGAAGTTGCCGCGAATGAAGGCGCCGCGAATGGTTCCCACCTGCGTGCCGTTGACCCACACGACGGCGGAGTAATTGATGCCGTCGAAGTTGAGCCACACAGTGTGGCGCTTGTAGTCTTTGGGCACTTCAACCACGGTGCGATACCAGTAGGAGGTGCGCGCCAGGCTTTCGGGAATGATTTCAGGACGATTGTTTTGCCCGTAGAGCGGCTCGGGATAGACGTGATTGTTGACCAGCGTGGTGAGCACGGTTCCGGGAACGGTGGCCGCATACCAGCCGGCAGCGGGAAAATCCGAGGCGGAAACCTGTGGTCTGGTCTGCGGTGCTTTGGCAACGTCCTGCAACTGCCAGCCGGAATCAATAACCAGCGGTTGTGGAATAACCGGTTGCGGAGCAGCGGCTGCGGCGCAAGTGGTGACTGCGAAAATTGATATCGTTACCAGAGAAAGGGCAGACAAAACCCCGGATCGGATGTTCAAGAGGCGGTACCTCGGGCTTTCCTGAGAAGATTTTGCGGCTTGCAAGCCGGACACAGGGATTATAGTGGCTGAAAGAGGGCGCGGTTGCCGCATCCTGCCCGGCCCGGTGGGGACATCATGGATTTCGAGCGCTCATCCGGAGTACTGTTGCACGTGAGCTCCCTGCCCTCGTATGGAGGGATCGGCGATCTTGGCCCGGCCGCGCACGAGTTTGTGGCGTTTCTGGCGGCGGCCAGGCAGCATATATGGCAGGTTTTGCCGCTTTGCCCCACGGGATACGGCAATTCGCCCTATGCGGGGTCATCGGCATTCGCGGGCAATCCCTACTTCATCAGCCTTGAATATCTCTCCGACTGGGGATGGATCGAGGGCCAGCGGATTGCGGGGCTGGCAGGACGCACAGGCGCAGTGGACTTTCACGATGTGGAGTGGCGCAAGCTGCCGCTGTTGTATGAGGCGGCCGCAAATTTTCTGGATCGTGGCCCGCGCGAGCCGGCTCTGGCGCAGCAGTGGCGCGAGTTTGAGACCTTTTGCCGCGGGGCGGCGTTCTGGCTGAACGATTATGCGTTATACGCCGAGTTGCGGCGGCAGTTCAACACCGGCGCGTGGACCCAGTGGCCCGACCCGCTGCGGCGGCGCGATCCGGGGGCGCTGGCCGAGGTGTATGACCTGAGCGGCCGCACCCTGGCGCAGGAGCAGGTGCTGCAGTTCGCCTTCTCAAAGCAGTGGAACGATTTGCGCGCAGCCGCGGCGCGGCATGCGATCCGCATCCTGGGCGATGTGGCGATCTTTGTGAACATGGACTCGGCGGATGTGTGGGTTCATCCTGGGTTGTTCGAGCTGGACGAGCACTTTCAACTGGAGCGGGTGTCGGGCGTGCCGCCGGATTATTTTTCGGCGACCGGGCAGCGGTGGGGCAATCCGCTTTACCGGTGGGATGTGCTGGCCATGCGCGGCTTTGACTGGTGGATCGACCGCATTCGCCGCGCTGCTGAGCTTTACGACATTGTGCGGCTCGATCACTTTCGCGGCTTTGAGGCATACTGGGCCATTCCCGCGGACGAAGAAACAGCAGTGCAGGGCGAGTGGGTGAAGGCGCCGGGACTGGAGCTGTTCCGCGCGCTGGAGAACGCGTTGGGACCGGTTCCGCTGGTGGCCGAAGACCTGGGCCTGATTACGCCGGAAGTAGAGGAGCTGCGCCTGCGGCTGGGCATGCCGGGCATGAGGGTGATCCAGTTCGGCTTCAGCGGCAGCGGCGCGCATAACCATCTGCCCCACCAGTACGCGGCAGCCACGGTGGCCTATACCGGCACGCATGACAACGACACCACTCTGGGCTGGTGGAGCGGAGCCAGCGAATATGAGCGGGCCGCGGCCACGGCCTATTCCGGCGCCGGGGAAGGCGCTAGCCCGGTGTGGCCGCTGATCCGTTCGGTGGAGACCAGCGCAGCGCAGATTGCGGTGGTTCCCGCGCAGGACCTGCTGGAGATGGATTCGGAGGCGCGCATGAATACGCCCGCGGTTTCCGGAGGCAACTGGTGCTGGCGTGCTCCCGAAGACTGCTGGAGTGCGAAGCTGGCCACGCGGCTGAGCACGCTAGCCGAGGCAACCGACCGCGACAACGATCCGCTGGGCCTGCTGGACATGAGGCGGGAGAATGTGGGCCAGGCGATGGGCGCGGCGCAGGGTTGATTCTAGAGCATTTTCGGAATAAGCGTAGACTTTTTGAACGCCGTGAAAGGTGGCTTTTTCTTGAGGAAAAAGCCACTTAAGCGCGTGGCTTCGGTCTACAGTAATTCCGAAAATGCTATAGCTGTGGAGGCTCAAGAGGTTGTTCCGATTCAGGCCTGAGCGAGAAGCGGGTGTATTGAGTTTAAGGCCGGCATGTGGGCGATGGAAGTTGTATTCGTGCAGCCAGGTGTGGAGCTGGAAAAGTCTTTCTTCGGAGTTCTGAT
>DATAVZ010000070.1:0-25878 GCA_036267475.1 Occallatibacter sp. | reverse complement strand
TGCCGGGCGACAATGTGGCCCTGCAGATCGAGCTGATCACGCCGGTGGCTCTGGAAAAGGGATTGCGCTTCGCCATCCGCGAAGGCGGACGCACCGTAGGCGCAGGCACCATCTCGGAGATTGTCAAGTAAGAGCAAGTGGACAGGGAACAGCGGACAGCAGGAAAAACTGGCCGCTTTTCCCTGACAACGGGTTACTGGTAACTGGAAGGACGTCATGGTAGGACAGAGAATTCGCATCCGGTTAAAGGCATACGACTATCGCGTGCTGGACACCTCGACCGGCGAGATTGTGGATACGGCCAAGCGCACCGGGGCGACCGTTGCCGGGCCCATTCCCTTGCCGACGATCAAGAACAAGTACTGCGTGCTGCGTTCGCCGCACGTGGACAAGAAATCGCGCGAAGAGTTCGAGATCCGCACGCACAAGCGGCTGATCGACATCCTCGAGCCGACCCAGCAGACGGTGGACGCGTTGATGAAGCTCGATCTGCCGGCAGGCGTGGACGTCGAGATCAAGGCGTTCGAGAAATAAGCACCTGCGGTGCGGCAGACGCGCCTTGCGGCGCAAAACCTTCGCAGAACATCGCGAAGCGAGTAAGAAGGTCCGAAAAGGACCCCGGCAGTGCGAGGTACTTCAAGCTCGCATGATGAGGTGAGGACGAGATGGCAGTTACAGGGATTCTGGGAAAAAAGATCGGCATGACGCAGGTCTTCGACGAAAAGGGCGACGTGCACCCGATTACGGTGCTGCAGGCCGGCCCCTGCGTGATTACGCAGTTGAAGACGGCTGCCAGGGATGGCTACTCCGCCGCGCAGATCGGCCTGGTCGAGTTTGTGAAGGCCTCGCGCATCACCAAGCCGCAGGCCGGCCACCTGGGCAAGAGTGAAGCGCCGCCGGTGAAGGTGATCAGGGAAGTCGACGTTGAGGCGGCCGCGGAAGGTTCGCAGGAGACCAAGGCGGGCGACCGCGTGCTGGTCGACATTTTCAGCGATGCGAAGTTTGTCGACGTGATTGGCACCTCCAAGGGCCGCGGCTTTGCGGGTGTGGTGCGCCGGCACGGGTTCGGTGGCGGTCCCAAGTCGCATGGCCACATGTTTCAGGTGCAGGGCTCGATCGGGGCGTCCAGCTTTCCGTCGCGCGTTTTCCCCGGCCAGCGCATGCCGGGACACTTCGGTACGGATCAGGTGACGGTGCGCAATCTGCGTATCCGCGGCATCGACCTCGACGAGAACCTGTTGATGGTCGAAGGCGCGGTGCCGGGTCCGCGCGATGGGTACGTGCTGATTTCAAAAGCCAAGGCTCCGCCGCGCGAGCGCCGCGGATTCGCCGGGTCGAGCACGGTTGACCCGCTGAAGGCTTCGAAGAAGGCGACGGCGAAGAGGAAGTAGGCGCCCGCGGTGTGGCAGACGCGCCCTTGCCGGGCGCCCAAGAAATTGAAGCCGGCGAAAGTGGCCGGCGGAAGAAGATGAAGATGGCAAACGTGGATGTATTGAATCTGAACGGGGAGAAGGTGGGCTCGCTTGAGCTGGCCGACGCGGTGTTTGCGCCGGAGCAGGTGAACGAGGCTCTGCTGTGGGAGGCGGTCAAGCACTACCGCGCCTCGCTGCGCCAGGGCACGCACGCCACCAAGAACCGCAAGCTGGTGGCCGGCTCCGGCAAGAAGCTGTGGAAGCAGAAGGGCACGGGCCGCGCTCGCGTCGGCTCGGTGCGCTCGCCCTTGTGGCGTCACGGCGGCACCGTGCACGGACCGCAGCCGCGCAGTTACGACTATCCGTTCCCGCGCAAAAAGCTGCTGGGCGCGCTGCGCTCGGCCCTGGCCGCCAAGCTGGCCGACGGCAAGCTGACCGTGGTCGACTCGCTCGAGATCAAAGAGGGCAAGACCAAGCTCTACTTCAACGCGCTGGGCAAGCTGGGCGTTACCCGCACCGCGCTGCTGGTCGAAAATGGCAAGACCCTGACCCAGTCGCTGGTGCTCGGCGCGCGCAACCTGCAGGGCGTGGAGCTGGTGCTGAACAACGAAGTGCATCCCTACGACCTGCTGCGCTATGACCGCGCCATCTTCTCCAGGGCCGCCATCGAGCAGTTGTCCGAGGCGCTGGTGAAATCGGCCTCGAAACGCAAAGCTCATGAGAAGGAGGTCGCCTGATGCCGACACTCTATACCGTGATTCGCCGCCCGCTGATTACTGAAAAAGGGCTGGGCATGAAGGAAGCGCAGGGGACGCTGGTGTTCGACGTTGCCCCCGAGGCTTCCAAGACCGAAGTCAAGCAGGCCGTCGAGGCGCTCTTCAAGGTGAAGGTAGCCGCCGTGCGTACGGCCAATGTGCTCGGCAAGGAGCGGCGCCGCGGCAAGTACGCCGGCTTCAAGCCGGACTGGAAGAAGGCTTACGTCAAGCTGAAGGCGGGCGAAAAGCTGCCCGAGTATGTGAGCAATCTGTAGGCAAGTGAACAGTGGCCGGTGGAGCAGTGAGCAGTCCACCTTGAACCATGGGCGAACCAGTGGCCACGGAGAATATCGGAGCTTCGAGATTGAATCGAGTTCCGGAAAAGCGAGAGCGGCGGGAAGATTCCGGCGCTCCAGGACAGAGACGATGGCAATCAAGACATACAGACCGATAACGCCGACGCTGCGGTTTCAGACCTCGCTGACCAACGACGATCTGACCACCTCCAAGCCGCACAAGCCGCTGCTGACCACGCGCAAGCGCACCGGCGGACGCCGTAATTCGGGCGACCTGACCGTCCGCCACCAGGGCGGCGGCCACAAGCAGAAGATTCGCCTGATCGACTTCAAGCGCGAAAAGTTCGGCGTGCCCGGCAAGGTGGCCACGATCGAGTACGATCCCAACCGCTCGGCGCGCATCGCGCTGGTGCACTACGCCGACGGCGAGAAGCGGTACATCCTGCAACCGGTGGGCCTGAAGGTGGGGGCCACGGTTAGCTCGGGCCCGGAAGCTGACATCCTGGTAGGCAACGCGCTGCCGCTCAAAAACATTCCGGCCGGCACCACGGTGCATGCCATCGAGTTGCGGCCGGGCAAGGGAGCGCAGATGGCCCGTTCGGCCGGCGCGCAGGCCCAGTTGGTAGCCAAGGAAGGCGATTACGCGCTTCTCAAGCTGCCTTCCGGCGAGACCCGCAGGGTGCTGGCCGCGTGCATGGCGACAGTGGGCCAGGTGGGCAACACCGACCACGAAAACATCTCCATCGGCAAGGCGGGCCGCACCCGCTGGCTGGGCATCCGCCCCACCAACCGCGGCGTGACCATGAACCCGGTTGATCACCCGCATGGCGGCGGCGAGGGCAAGACCTCGGGCGGACGCCATCCGGTAACGCCGTGGGGCCAGCCGACGCGCGGCTACAAGACGCGCAACAACAAGCGGACGGATGCGTTTATCGTCAGCCGCCGTTCGAAATAGGCAAAGCAGGGTTAGAGGAGCAGAGGATTTATGGCACGTTCGACGAAGAAGGGTCCGTTTGTGGATGCGCACCTCACGGTGAAGATCGAGGCGCTGAACCGGGCCAACGACAAGAAGGTTGTAAAGTCGTGGTCACGCCGCTCGACGATCTTTCCCGAGTTCGTGGGCCACACGATTGCGGTGCACAACGGCAGGAAGTTTGTGCCGGTTTACGTGACCGAGAACATGGTGGGCCACAAGCTGGGAGAGTTTTCGCCCACGCGCACGTTCAAGGGTCACACCGGCTCCAAGGCCACGGAGTCCGCGGCCAAGGCGAAGTAAACGAGATTCGGGCGCGCTCGGGGCCTTTGCGGCCACGGCGCCTGGCGAGGTTGAGGAAGAACTATGGCAGTCGAGACAAAGGAGTACCGGGCCGAGGCAAGGTTTCAGCGCGTGTCGCCGCAGAAGGCGCGCCTGGTGCTGGATCTGATCAAGGGGCGCGGTGTCGAAGATGCGCTGAATACCGCGGCTTTCACCAAGAAGAGGATCGCCCCGGTCATTCACAAGCTGCTGACCTCGGCGGTGGACAATGCCAAATACGTAGCCGGCGAGCAGGGCATCGATCTGGACGTGGACAACCTCTACGTCAAGCAGGCCCTGGCCAACGACGGTCCGCGCATGAAGCGCATCCGCCCCGCGCCGATGGGCCGCGCCTATCGCTATCAGCGCAGGCTCACCCACATCGTGCTTTCCGTGGCTGAGCGCGAGCCGGCCAACGGCGCCAGCCTGGTGACCAAGGTCGACGAGCCGGCGGCAGGCGCCGGTAAGAAGACCGCCGGGAAGGCGGCTGTCAAGAAGACGGCGGTCAAGAAGACCGGGTCCAAAAAGGCTGCGGCGCCCAAGAAGGCAAAGGCAGCGGCAAAGAAGTCGACGAGCAAGAAGGCCGAGAAGTAGGCCTGGAGAGTTTGAGGGGAAAAGCATGGGACAGAAAGTCCATCCTTACGGATTCCGGCTGGGAATCAACAAGCCGTGGCGTTCGCGTTGGTTCTCGGAGCGGGAGTATGACAAGCTCCTGGTCGAGGACGTGAAGCTCAAGGCCGAGCTGCGCGAAAAGCTGAAGGCGGCTGGCGTCAGCTCGGTAGAGATCGAGCGGCCCGGCAACAAGCTGCGCTTCCTCATCCGCACCGCGCGTCCGGGCATCGTGATCGGCCGCAAGGGCGCGGAGATCGAGAAACTCAAGACCGAGCTCGGCAAGCGCACCAACCGCGACGTGTTCATCGACATCATCGAGGTGAACAAGCCGGAGCTCGATTCGCAACTGGTTTCGGAGAACATCGCGCTGCAGCTTGAAAAGCGCGTCAGCTTCCGCCGCGCCATGCGCAAGAGCGTTGACTCGGCCCTGCGCTTCGGCTGCAAGGGTATCAAGGTGCGCGTCTCCGGCCGCTTAAACGGCAACGAAATTGCACGCTCGGAGTGGTATCTGCAGGGCCGTCTGCCGCTGCACACGCTGCGCGCCGATATCGACTACGGCTTCACCGAGGCCCACACCACCTACGGCGTCATCGGCGTGAAGGTGTGGATCTACCGCGGCGACATCTACGAGCAGAAGCGGCGCCAGGCGCCGGCGGTGGGATCGAGTTTGTTTTAAGCGCAGAGACCGGAGATCGGGGCTCGAAAGGTCTTCAATCGATGGTCGCTGCAAAATGGTATGCCGGGATTTGCGGTAAGTGCCCTGGGACAGGTTGGGGCGGGGTCGAAAACCGATCCCCGATTTCTGATCCCTGGTTTTCGAGGTTTTCGTTATGTTGATGCCAAAGAAGGTGAAGTACCGGAAGCAGCAGAAGGGCAAGCGCCGCGGCAAGGCCTGGCGCGGGTCCTCGCTGTCGTTCGGCGAGTACGGGCTGAAGGTCATGGAGTGCGGTTACATCACCGACCGCCAGATCGAGGCCAGCCGTATTGCCATGACGCGTTTCATCAAGCGCGGCGGCAAGATCTGGCTGCGCCTGTTCCCGGATAAGCCCATCACCAAGAAGCCGGCCGAAGTCCGCATGGGATCGGGCAAGGGCGCGCTCGACCACTGGGTCGCCGTGGTCAAGCCGGGCAAGATCCTGTTCGAGATGGAAGGCGTCGCGCCCGACATCGCCAAGGAGGCGATGCGGCTGGCCTCGCACAAGCTGCCGCTCAAGACCAGGTTCGTCATGCGGCCGGGTGTGGCCGAGACGGCCGCCGCGGCCAAGTAGAAATGCAGCTTCTAGCTGCCGGCCGCCGGCTTCCGGTTCTTCCTGTTACAGGCAAGAGCCACTCGGGAGCGGGACGTGCCGGAGGCTAAAAGCTAGAAGCCAGGAGCTGGAAAGAAATGGAACTCGATAAGATTCGCAACTTGAGCGACGAAGAGCTCAGCCACCAGGAGAAGGTCACGGCGGAGCAGCTTTTCCGGCTGCGCTTCCAGGTGTCTCTGGGCCAGAATGACGGCGTGAAGAAGATCCGCCTGCTGCGCCGGGAGATCGCGCAGATCAAGACCATTGCGCGGGAGCGCGAGCTGGGCGTCCGCGGCCAGGTAAGGCCGGCGGCGGAAACCAAGAAGGGAGCGCGCTAAATGGCGGCGACTCAGGATCAGCAACAGGCGCCCGCCAACGGCGCGCGGCGCAATGAGAAGGTCGGCCAGGTGGTTTCGACCAAGATGCAGAAGACCATCGTGGTCGCAGTCGAGATGCGCAAGGCGCACCCCAAGTACAAGCGCATTGTGCGTTCGACCAAGAAGTTCTACGCGCATGACGAGCAGAGCTCGGCGCGTATGGGCGATGTGGTGCGCATCCGCGAGACCCGTCCGCTCAGCAAGCTGAAGCGGTGGTCGCTCGAAGAGATTGTGCGGCGCTCGTCGCTCGCGCAGATTGAAGACGCGGCGCACCAGGCCGCGAAGTAGCCCGGGCGAGAAGGAGACAGAACCATGGCTGTGCAAATGAGAACCATGCTGGCGGTGGCCGACAACTCCGGCGCGCGCAAGCTGCAAGTGATTCGGCCGCTGGGCGGCGGCTTGGGCGCCAAGGCCGGGCTGGGCGACGTGGTGACCGCGGCGGTGAAGGAAGCTTCGCCGGACGGCACCGTGAAGAAGGGCAAAGTGGTCAAGGCGGTCATCGTGCGCACCCGCAAGGAGTATCGCCGCCGCGATGGCACCTACATCCGCTTCGACGAGAATGCGGCCGTGGTGATTGGCGACGATCATGAGCCGGTAGGCACGCGCGTCTTCGGGCCGGTGGCCCGCGAGCTGCGCGAGAAGAAGTTTCTGAAGATTGTTTCGCTGGCGCCGGAAGTTGTTTAGGGCCACGCGGCCGGGTTTCATTAGCCGGCTCTGGCTGCGTTTGCAGGCGGCCGCGGGAAACAGCAGCGGGAAGTAACCGGCTGCGGTTCACCGGCAACTGCGAAATGGATGGGGAGATACAGGATGGCGAGTTTGGATATTCATCGCAACGATACAGTCAAGGTGCTCACCGGCTCCGATCGCGGCAAGACGCAGCGCGTGCTGCGCGTGTTCCCGGACAAGGGCACATTGCTGGTCGAGCACGTGCACGTGGTCAAGAAGACGGTTTCGGGCAAGACCGGGCAGAATACCCGTGGCGGCATCGCCGAGCAGGAACTGCCCATTCAGGTTTCGAACGTGGCGCTGGTCTGTCCCAACTGCGGGCCCACGCGCATCGGTCATAAACGGGAAGGCGATCTTCGCGTCCGCATCTGCAAAAAGTGCGGACAGACGCTGCCGACCAAGAAGTAACCGAATCCGAAGGCCCGTCCTCCGTGGAGCGTTCAGCGCCGATGGATGGACGGCGAATCCCTTCCGCAACGGTAAACGGCCGCACAGGCTACTCCGGGCGCCGGAAGAAAGAGAGTAAAGGGAAATGGCTGCAAGGCTGAGAGAGAAGTATCACAAAGAGATCAAGCAGGCGCTCCAGAAAGAGCTAAGCATCGACAACGCGATGGCGGTGCCGAGGCTGGACAAGATCGTCATCAACATGGGACTGGGCGAAGCCACGCAGAACTCCAAGCTACTTGACCCGCTGGTGGCCGACCTGGCCTCGATCGCCGGGCAGAAGCCGGTGACCACCAAGTCCAAGAAGTCGATCGCCGCCTTCAAGGTGCGCGCCGGCATGGCGATTGGCGCCATGGTCACGCTGCGCTCCGACAAGGCCTACGAGTTTCTTGACCGGTTGATCTCGACCGCCCTGCCGCGCGTACGCGACTTCCGCGGCGTATCGACGAAGAGTTTTGACGGCCGCGGCAATTACACCCTCGGCCTGCGCGATCAGCTCATCTTTCCCGAGATCGACTACTCCAGGGTGGAGAAGCTGAAGGGCATGAACATCACCATCGTGACCACGGCCAAGGACGACAACGAAGCCCGCGCGCTGCTGCGCCACTTCGGCATGCCGTTCCGCCAGGGAGCGTAAGAGGATTTATGGCAACCACTGCAAAACGAGTGAAAGACGCGCGGAAGCCGAAGTTCAGCAGCCGCAAGCACAACCGGTGCCAGCTCTGCGGACGTCCGCGCGGCTTCCTGCGCAAGTTCGGCATCTGCCGTTTGTGCTTCCGGTCGCTGGCGCTCAAGGGAGAGATTCCCGGCGTCATCAAATCGAGCTGGTAGAAGAAGCAGGGATCAGGGGTCAGGGATCAGCCGGCGCAAGGTCGCGGCGGCTGATGAGGCAAGGACAAACTGATCTCTGTACCCTGATAACTGTTTAGCCATTCCCGCTGGTTTCCGCCACACGAGCGGCGGACGAACGGGGAATGAAGGAGAAGGAATGAGTCTGACCGACCCAGTAGCAGATTTTCTGGCACGCATCCGGAACGCGATCCGCGCGCGCCATCAGAAGCTGGATGTGCCGGCTTCGAAGCTGAAGACCGAGATCGCCCGCATCCTCAAGGAAGAGGGCTACATCTCGAACTACAAGACCCAGGACGAGAACGGCAAGCCGGTGCTGCGCGTGTATCTCAAGTACGGCGCCAGCGAGGCGGCCATCCGCGATCTGGCGCGCATCTCGCGTCCCGGCTGCCGCGTCTACATCGGCCGCGACGAAATCAAGCGCGTGCAGGGTGGTCTTGGCATCTCGATTCTCACCACGCCCAAGGGCGTGATGACCGGCCGCCAGGCCCGCCACGAAGGCGTGGGCGGCGAACTGCTCTGCGAAGTGTGGTAACGACAGGGAACAAGGATCAGGTTTCAGGGATCGGTCTGCGCATGGGCGCGCTGGTCGTTGATGCAAGAACAAGCTGACCCCTGATCTCTGAAATCTGGCAACTATTTTACAGGCTGCAGTGGAACGCGGAAGCGGCAAGCTCACGCGGGACTCGCAAGCCAGCGAAGGATTGAAGCAATGTCGCGTATTGGAAAGAAGCCGATTCCGCTTGCAAGCGGAGTGAAGTACACGGTTGAGGGCAACACCGTTCTGGTGGAAGGGCCCAAGGGCAAGGTTTCGGCCATGATCGCCGAGGGCATCTCGCTCAAGACCTCCGACGGCCATCTGTTGGTCGAGCGCGAGAGCGACAAGTTCGCCGCGGTGCATGGGCTCACCCGCGCGCTGGTGCACAACGCCGTACACGGCGTCACCAAGGGCTGGACCCGGGAGCTGGACATCGTCGGCATCGGCTATCGCGCCGAATTGAAGGGCAAGGCCATGGTGGTGTTTACGCTGGGCTACTCGCACCCCATCGAGTTCCCGCTGCCCACCGGCATTGAGTGCGCCATCGATCCCAAGCAGACGCACCTGACCGTGAGCGGCATCGACCGCCAGAAGGTAGGCCAGGTGGCCGCCGACATGCGCTCGTTGCGCAAGCCGGACCCGTACAAGAACAAGGGCGTCCGCTACTCGGACGAGAAGCTGAAGAAGAAGGCCGGAAAGACCGGAGCCAAGTAATCGCAGGGATCGGGGAGCAGATTTCAAGGATCAGTTGAAGCAGCACGAAGCACTGATCCCTGATCACTGACCCCTGAAACCTGGAAAAATCCGAACGGAGCCGCCGGGCGGCCCCGCTAATAGGTGAGAGAGACCGATGATCAAGAGAAACGAAATTCGCCAGCGTATCCACTCGCGCATCCGCGAGAAGCTTGCGGGCACCACCGAGCGCCCGCGGCTGAACATTTACCGTTCGCTGAACCACATCTACGCGCAGGTGATTGACGACCAGAAGGGCGAGACGCTGGCCTCGGCCTCATCGCTGGCGCTCAAGTTCAAGACCGGCGGCAACGTGGCCGCAGCCCGGGAGATCGGTAAAGCCGTGGCGGAGAAGGCCGTGGCCCAGGGCATCAAGCGCGTGGTCTTCGATCGCGGAGGCTTTCTTTACCATGGCCGCATCAAGGCTCTGGCCGATGCCGCGCGCGAAGCGGGACTTGAGTTCTAAAAACAGTGAACAGCTTGCAGCGCACAGTGGACAGTACGTTGCAGAAAGTCAAGATCAATCAGGGAATCGCAAACTGATCACTGTTCACTGATCACTGTCCACTGGAGAAAGCTATGATGACTGTGAAGAAGAAACTCGATGCCAACCAGTTCAACCTGAAGGATCAGGTGGTGGCCATCAATCGCGTGACCAAGGTGGTCAAGGGCGGCAAAAACATGTCCTTCGCCGCGCTGGTGGTGGTGGGCGACGCCGCTTCGGGCGTGGTGGGCTACGGTTCGGGCAAGGCCAAGGAAGTTCCGCAGGCTATCCGCAAGGGAATCGAGTCGGCCAAGAAAAACCTGGTCAAGGTCAACCTTACCGACACCTCGATTCCGCATCAGGTGCTGGGCCGTTTCGGCTCCGGCCAGGTGCTGCTCAAGCCGGCTCCGGAAGGCACCGGCGTCATCGCCGGCGGCGCGGTGCGCGCGGTCATGACCTCGGCCGGCGTGCAGAATGTGCTGACCAAGAGCTTGGGCTCGCCCAACCCGCACAACGTGGTCAAGGCCACCTTCGACGCGCTGGTGCAGTTGCGCGACCGCGCCGAAGTGGCCAGCATGCGCGGCAAGCAGGTGGAGGAGCTGTGATGGCGACACCCAAAAAGATCCGCATTCAGTACTACCGTTCGGCCATCTCCACGCCTGTCAAGCACAAGCTGGTGATCAAGGGCCTGGGCTTCACGCGCCTCAACCAGATCGTCGAGCGCGTGGACAACGAATCAATCCGCGGCATGGTCAAGACCGTCCCGCACCTGGTTCGTATTCTGGAGAACTAGAGATCAGGGGTCAGAGATCAGAGATCAGTTGAAGCAGCTTGTAGCTGCGGGATGGAACTGACATCTGACCACTGATCTCTGATCTCTGATCTCTGACACAACGCGAGTCGGCGGCATCACTCCGCCGGCGCTACAGCGAGGAAAATCATGGCAAGGAATCTATCGAATCTGCGCGCGCCCAAGAAGGCCAACACCGGGCGCAAGCGCGTGGGCCGGGGCATGGGCTCCGGCATGGGCAAGACCTCTACCCGTGGCCACAAGGGCCAGCGGTCGCGCTCCGGCTCCCACATGATGCGCGGCTTTGAGGGCGGCCAGATGCCGCTCCACCGTCGTCTGCCCAAGCGCGGCTTCACCAACATCTTCCGCACCGAATACACCATCGTGAACCTCGACCGGATCGCCGAACTGGGCATCGCCGAGATCGGCCTCGACGATTACCGCAAGCTGGGCCTGTCATCCAGCAAGAAGGCGCTCATCAAGATCCTCGGCTCCGGCGATCTCTCCGCGGCCATCACCATCCACGCCCACAAGTTTTCCAAGTCGGCGGCCGAAAAGATCGCAAAGGCCGGCGGCAAGGCGATTGTGGTCGGGGCCCCGGTGGAAGGAACTTCGGCGGCTTGACCTTCTGCGGCCCGGTCTTCTACGACCGGTCTGCGGCGGCCCGGTCTCCCGCGCTGATCGTTCCCCTCTTGTTGTGAGATTGGCCAGGCTGCCCAGGTTTCCGGTTTTTGCAGCCTGGGCACTCGCATCTTGAATCGTCTGTGCGGAATGGCATCCACAGGCAGCACTTCCCGGCACCGGCGCTCTGACCGCAAGCCGTGGAATGCTCTAAGATGAAGTGAGCAAAACCTCGAAAATGGCGCCTGTCGCCTGAAGCGGACACATCATCATGATTGAGAAGTTTCTCAATATCTTCCGGATTCCTGACCTGCGCAAGCGGGTGCTCTTCACGCTCGGCATTCTGGCCGTTTACCGGCTTGGCGCGTTCATCCCCACGCCGGGCGTCAACGCGCACCAGCTCTCCCTGCTATTCAACTCGCAGAACGGCTCGGCGCTGGGCCTGATGGATCTGTTCGGCGGCGGCAATCTGCGCCGCATGACCATCTTCGCGCTGGGCATCATGCCCTACATCACCGCTTCGATCATCTTCCAGTTGCTCACCGTGGTCTATGAGCCGCTCCGGCGGATCGAGAAGGAAGGCGAGCTTGGACGGCGCAAGATCACCCAGTGGACGCGCTATATGACGGTTGTCCTGGGCGTTCTGCAGTCCATCGGCATCGCCGCCATTCTTACCAAAGAGGGGCTCGTGCTCAATCCCGGCATCGGCTTCAGCCTTATGACCGTGCTCACCCTCACCGCCGGCACCACGTTCATCATGTGGCTGGGCGAGCAGATCACCGACCGCGGCATCGGCAACGGCATGAGCCTGCTGATCTTCGCCGGCATCGTCGCCGGTCTGCCGAATGGCGTGGGCGATCTGATTACCAAGATCCAGACCGATGCCTGGGGCTCCATGAGCTTGCTGGTGGTGCTGCTGCTGGTGGCCGGCATGGCCCTGGTGGTCGCCTTTATCGTCTACGTGGAGCGCGCCGAGCGCCGCATCCCCATCCAGAGCGCGCGGCGCATTGTAGGCCGGCGCATGATGGGCGGCTCTTCCAGCCATCTGCCGCTCAAGGTCAACTCCGGCGGCGTCATGCCCATCATCTTCGCCAGCTCCATCCTTTCGGCGCCCATGCTGTTCGGCCAGGTGCAATGGGTGCAGAACTCCAAGCTGCTGCAGCCCATCATGGAGTCCCTCACGCCCGGCTATCCCTGGTATGAGTTGCTGAGCATGCTCGGCATCGTCTTCTTCGCCTACTTCTATGTCTCGATCATCATGAAGCCGGACGACATTGCCGACAACTTCCGCAAGTCGGGCTCCTTTATTCCCGGAATCCGTCCCGGCAAACGCACCTCGGACTTCATCAACGACATCCTCACCCGGATCACGCTGGTGGGCGCACTTTATCTGATCGTGGTGCAGTTGGTGCCTACTTTTCTGCTCTCCGGCATCCGCTTCGACAAGATCTGGCTGGTCGGCCGGGCCTTTGAGAACCTGCCCAACTTTTTGATTCACGGCATGCACGTGAACTTCTACTTTGGCGGAACCTCGCTGCTGATCGTGGTGGGCGTGGCGATGGATACCATCAACCAGGTGGAGTCACAGTTGATCATGCGCCATTACGATGGCTTTTCCCCGCGCTCGGGCCGCGTTCGGGGAAGGAAAACCTGGTAGTGTCGTCGGTGGCGACATCCGTGCAGATAGCAGGCCGGGCGGTGGGATCGAAAACCATGCCCGGCCCGATTCTTTTAATGGGGCCGCCGGGCGCCGGCAAAGGCACCCAGGCCAAGGAACTGATCAAGCTCTGGGGCATTCCGCAGATATCCACCGGCGATCTGCTCCGCGCCAACGTTGCCCAGGGCACGCCGCTGGGCAGAATCGCCGGGGAGATTATCGGCCGCGGCGAACTGGTGTCCGACACCCTGGTCACCGAGATGGTCGCCCTGCGGCTGCTTGATCCGGACACAGTCAACGGCTATATCCTGGATGGCTTTCCGCGCACCCTCGGCCAGGCCCGCTGGCTCGACGACCGGCTGGCAGTCCAACCGGAACCCCTTCCAGTGGTTGCCGTCAGCATCAAGGTGAACTATAATCAGTTATTGCGCCGTATTACCGGCCGCAGGAATTGTCCTGTCTGCCATACCATCTATAACGTCTACGTGAATCCACCCAAAAAGGACGGATTCTGCGATATAGAAGGCGCATCGCTCATCCAGCGAGACGATGACACGGAAGTAGTTTTTCAGGAGCGCATGCGCGCTTATGAGGCTCTTACCGCGCCTGTCGTGGAGCATTACCGGGCAGTGGGGCGATTCGCGGAAGTGGATGGGGACCGGCCGATCGATGTGATCGCTACCGGAATTGTTGCCGCCGTTGGGCGGTTGCGCCGTTAAGGGCAGCCGAACGGCCTGTTTGTGTGTGAAGTACTGAGTTTGTGAAAGCTGGACGGAAGTGGCCGTCGTATTGAAGTCGTCTCAGGAGATCGAGAAAATGCGCCGCGCGGGCAAGGTGGTCCGCGAGGTTCTCGAACTGGTGCGCTCCAGGGTTGCGCCGGGCGCGACCACGTTCGATCTCGAAAATGCCGCCGAGACGCGGCTGGCCGAGCTGGGTGTGAAGGCGGCCTTCAAGGGCTATCACGGTTTTCCCTGCGTGCTCTGCACCTCGGTCAACAGTGAAGTGGTGCACGGCATTCCCTCGCCCAAGCGGATTCTGAAAGAGGGCGACATCGTTTCGGTGGACTTTGGCGTTGTGGTCGACGGCTATTATGGCGACGCGGCCATCACCGTTCCGGTGGGCAGCATCGACGAGAAGTCGGCACGGCTGCTCAAAGTTACCGAGGAATCGCTCAAGGCCGGCATCGCGGCCGTTCGGCCGGGCGCCACGCTCGGAGATGTCGGCTCCGCGGTGCAGTCGGTTGTCGAGAACGAGGGGTTTTCGATTGTAAGGGATTTTGTGGGCCATGGCATCGGCATGAACATGCATGAGGATCCGCAGGTGCCGAACTTCGGCGAAGCGGGTCGCGGCATGAAGCTCAAGCCGGGCATGGTCATCGCCATTGAGCCGATGGTCAATGCCGGAGGCCCGGATGTGCGGGTGCTCGATGACGGCTGGACGGCAGTGGCAAAAGATGGAAGCATGAGTGCTCACTTCGAGCACACGGTAGCGGTCACCTCTACCGGGGCAAGAATTCTGACCGAGTAGGACGCTCGGTCCAAAAGGCCCAGGCGCACAGGCGCCGGCGGAAATGGACACGGTTTGTCGAAGGAAGATGCGATTGAGGTAATGGCGACGGTGGTGGAAACGCTCCCCAATGCCATGTTCAAGGTCAAACTCGAGACCAATCACGAGGTGTTGGCCCATGTTTCGGGAAGAATGCGCAAGAACTTCATCCGCATTCTGCCCGGCGATCGAGTTGCGGTCGAGTTGAGCCCCTACGATCTGAATCGCGGACGCATCGTGTACCGCTACAAGTGATACAGCGGTCGGTCCTTAGTGAGCAGCGGAACGCCGTTTGTGCCGTCCGGAATCGACGGACGCAAAATGGCTGAGGCTGAATGCGGCTGACTGGAAGCTGAGCAGAAATCCAAACCGCGCCGGATTTTTTCGTCGCGGAGAAGGGCAGTAGCAATGAAAGTTCGGGCATCGGTAAAGAAGATTTGCGTCAAGTGCAAGGTCATCACCCGCCACGGTGTGGTGCGTGTGATCTGCGAAAACGCAAAGCACAAGCAGCGCCAGGGATAATTCGATCCCGGCAAGGATGGGAGTTTCCGCCGGCAGTGAACAGCGGACAGGGAGCAGTGAACAGTTGAAGCGCGTAGCGTGAGCTGGAACAAACTGATCACTGACCACTGATTGCTGGCAAGAGGCTAGTTAGCTGGAATCAAGGCTTGCGATGAACCTCTGGAAGCCTTCCCTGTAACCTGTGTGAACCGGCTGAGGCCGGACGGCACATTAACCTGCAAGCAGCAAAGGAATTTGAGATGGCACGTATTGCTGGCGTCGATCTGCCGCGCAACAAACAGGCACGCATCGCGCTGACTTACATTTTTGGGATCGGCAACCCCCGCGCGCGCAAGATTCTGGAGAAGGCGAACGTGGACGGGTTCAAGAAGGTCCAGGATCTGGGTGAGGACGAGGTCAACCGCGTCCGTCAGGTCATTGAGGACGAGGGTGGGGTCGAAGGCGATCTCCGCAAGGACGTCTCGATGCACATCAAGCGCCTCATCGACATTCAGAGCTACCGCGGCACGCGTCATCGGCGCTCGCTGCCGGTGCGCGGTCAGCGCACCCACACCAACGCCCGCACCCGCAAGGGGCCCCGTAAGGGCACAATTGCAGGCAAGAAGAAAGCGACGTCGAAAACCTAATGGCGAAACCACAGCAGGGCGCAGCCGGGAAGGCCGCCAAGAACAAGAAGTTCAAGAAGCGCGAGCGCAAGAATGTGCCGTATGGCGTGGCGCACATTCAGGCCTCGTTCAACAACACCATCGTCACCATCACCGACCAGGTGGGCAACACGCTGAGCTGGAAGAGCGCCGGCTCGCTTGGCTTCCGCGGTTCGCGCAAGGGCACGCCCTTCGCGGCCCAGCAGGCGGCCTCGAATGCAGCCGGCATGGCCCGCGATCACGGTCTTCGCTCCGTCGATGTCCGCGTGGCAGGTCCGGGCTCGGGCCGCGAGTCCGCTATTCGCGCCCTTGCCGCCGCCGGCATTGAGGTGAGGTCCATCCGCGACGTAACTCCGGTGCCGCACAACGGCTGCCGGCCGCCCAAACGCCGTCGCGTGTAAAGGCAGTTGTCAGTGCGCAGTGGTCAGTTGTTGGTCGATGCCGCAGGCTGCGGCGCGATGAAACTGATCACTGGCAACTGATCGCTGTGAACTGAAATTCGAGCCGGGACGAAGTCCGCCGTGTCGGACGTAAACCGGCTGTCATCCGCAGTCAGGAGAAGAAATGGCACGTTATACCGGAGCAGTCTGCCGCCTTTGCCGCCGCGAAGGCACCAAGCTCTTTTTGAAGGGCACCAAATGCATGTCGGATCGCTGCCCGATCGAGAAGCGCAACTTCCCGCCGGGACAGCACGGCAAAGACCGCAAGGCCAAAATCGTAGGCTACGGCCTGCAACTGCATGAAAAGCAGAAGGCCAAGCGCATGTACTTCACCCTCGAAGGCCAGTTCCGCGCCTATTACGAGAAGGCCAGCCGTTCCACCGGCGTTACCGGCGAACTGCTCATCCAGCAGCTCGAGCGCCGTCTGGATAACGTGGCTTTCCGGCTCGGATTCGCTATCTCGCGCCGTCAGGCGCGCCAGGTTGTCCGCCATGGCCACGTCACGGTGAACGGCAAAAAGGTCAACATTCCGTCCTATCAGGTGAACGTGAGCGACGAAATCGCGATCCGCGAGAATGCCAAGAAGCTGATAGTGATCGAGCAGGCCGCGCAGTATGCGGCGCAGAACCCGGTTCCGGCATGGCTCGAAGCCAACTTCGAGAACATGTCCGGCCGCGTACTCACACTGCCCAAGCGTAAGGACGTCAACCTGCCCATCAACGAGCAGTTGATCGTCGAGTTGTACTCGAAGTAAGTACCACAGGGATCAGGTTTCAGGGATCAGAGATCAGCCGGTGCACCCGTTGCCGGCAAGATTCATCTGACCCCTGATCCCTGAGCCCTGAAATCTAACAAGAAGGAGAACTTGCGCGGCCGCCGCAAAATGCATCGCGACGCACCAGCCGCGTAGGAAACGAGAGACGATATGTTGTGGAGAGGATTCCAGAAACCAAAGCGCCTGGCAGTCGATGCCGAGACGCTCACCGACACATTCGGCAAGTTCAGCGCCCAGCCATTCGAGCGCGGCTTTGGCACCACCATTGGCAACGCCCTGCGCCGCACCCTGCTCAGCTCCATTGAAGGCGCGGCCGTCACCGCCATCCGCATCGAAGGCGTGCTGCATGAGTTCCAGTCCATCACCGGCGTGGTAGAAGATGCCACCGACATCATCCTGAACCTCAAACAGGTCCCCTTCAAGCTCGCCGGCGACGGTCCCAAAGCGCTGTATCTGCGCGCCGACCAACCCGGCCCGGTAACCTCGGGCATGATTGAAGCCGACGGCGACGTGGAGATCCTGGACAAGAATATCTACCTTGCCACGCTGTCTGAAGGCGGCAAGCTGGACATGGAGATGCGCCTCAAGCGCGGCCGCGGCTACGTTTCGGCCGACAAGAACTTCGACGCCGATCTCGGCCTGGGCTTTATCCCCGTCGACTCGGTTCACTCCCCGGTGCGCCGCGTCAACTACGTCGTCGACGCTGCCCGTCTCGGCCAGATCACCGACTATGACAAGCTCACCCTCGAAGTGTGGACCAATGGCGCCGTTCTGCCCGCAGATGCCGTGGGCCTGGCCGCCAAGCTGCTCAAGGACCACATGAACATCTTCATCAACTTCGAGGAGGAGATTGAAGCCGAAGCCCGCGGCGAAGAAGGCCGCATCCTGCTGCGCAACGACAATCTCAACCGCTCCGTCGAAGAGCTAGAGCTGTCGGTCCGCAGCTACAACTGCCTCAAGAACGCCAACATCCAGACCATCGGCGAACTGGTGCAGAAGACCGAAGCCGAGATGCTCAAGACCAAGAACTTTGGCCGCAAGAGTCTGAACGAGATCAAGGAAATCCTCGCGCAGATGGGCCTGTCGCTGGGCATGAAGATCGACGAGCAGGGCAACGCCGTTCCCGGACCGACCAGCATTCCGCCGGCAACGGCTCTGGCCGCCAGCTACGGCCGCTACGACGATGAGGACGAGCCGCTCGATTCGGTGGACCTGCAACTGCCCACCGAGACGGAGAACTTCTAGTCGATCTCGGAGAGAACGAGAATCTGGGTGCCCCATCCTTGCCGCGCTTTTTGCGGCAAGGGTGGGATCCCGCGAAGGAAAATTTCGAAAGAGAGTTTTAGTCATGCGCCATCGCAATGCAGGATTCAAGCTCGGACGCAACACCAGCCATCGTCGCGCTCTTCTGCGCAACCTGGTCACATCCGTGCTCGTAGAGGATCGCGTGGAGACCACCGTGGCCAAGGCCAAGGCCGTTCGTCCGCACGTGGAAAAGATGATCACACTGGGCAAGAAGGGCGATCTGCACTCGCGCCGCCAGGCGCTCAGCTTCCTTCAGACCGACAAGGCCGTCAAGCGGCTCTTTGACACCGTGGCTCCGCGCTACGGTGACCGCCAGGGCGGTTATCTGCGCATAGTGCGCACCGGCTTCCAGCAGGGCGACGGCGCAGACAAGGCGTTCATCGAGCTTCTGGGCGCCGAAAAGCAGTTGGATGAGAAGCGCCAGAAGCGAGACGACGTCAAGGCCAAAAAGCGCGCCGAGCTGGAAGAGCAGTTGAAAGAGCAGAACAAAGCGGCCGAGGGCGAAAGCCCAAGTGGCGAAGAAGCGGCCTGACGCCGCTCCCTCTTTGCCGGCACAGTCACTGCTGAACAAGACGCGGGAATCCCGGATGGGGTGCCCGCGTTCTTTTTTGCCCTCAGACCCGCCTGCGGCGTGCGATCACAGTGGCACCCCTGGACAGTTCGAAAAATCAGGGCCGTCATGTGCCAGCATCCTCACCGCGCCGGTTGCCAGCGAAACCGCGGTCCATGCAATGCTGTCGGCGTTATCGAGCGCGCCGTCATGCTTCTGCAATGCGGGAGGATAGAGACTGTTATCGCCGTAAATATCGCCCTTCATGCCCAGGAACTTATGAGCGGCCTCATGGATGATGATGCATGCATTGGTGTTCAGGCTGTAGGTGGTAAGGGTCGGGAAATCGATGTGAATCTCGCCGTTTCTGAAGCCGCAGATGGCGCTTCTTATTCCTTTTTGTGGTCCCCGCGGGTGTACGTAGCCGACCCATCCGCTATACGGCGCCAATCCCACCGCCCCTTTTGCGCCGCTGTAAACGTCGCGTGTAGCAGTGTCCTGGTCGATCAGGTAGACACCTGTGTTGAGGTGGAAGCTGAGCGAAAGCATCATCTGGCGGATCTTCTCCAGCACCCATCTTCTGTCATGAACAAAAACCGCTTTCGGAGAAAAGGGTTTGTCGACGATATTGTCTTTGAGCAGACCCCCAGCCAGATCGCCGTCGATCAGGCGGAAGTGTTTGGCCATGGTGTCCTTGAACAACTGCGACTCGGGGCGCCGCAGCAGGACGACCTTCGCAATCTTGTCGTTGGCAATGCGGACGATGTTTCGTGCCTGGATCGCTGCGGCGTTTACCGTATCCTTCATCGTCTGCGTCGGGTAGCCGGCACGTGCTTTATAGCCGATCATGACGCCGGCAGATAAGAACTCATTGGTGTCGGTGTGCCTCTCCTTACCGGCGCCCATGCGGGGCAGGCCTAACTTCACAGAGGGTTTGGTGAAAGCCATTTCGTTCTCCTGGTCATTGGGGGTATTGTCTTTGCGAGAGTGGGTCTCCCGCCATTGGAGCCGGCTCGACCTCGGAACAATGTCAGCGAAGGCAAAATCGGCCCGCGCCTCAGGCGAGATTTCCATCGTCCTGGAGCGATGAAGCGAATATACATCCCGTAGCTGGGAAGGTGGAAATTTTCAGGGGTTCGATCATTGCAGGCTCGTTACAAAAGAAACCGAGTACGGATTTGGATTCTGCCGTACGTACCGGAGCCGCACCCGCGGCTGCCTCGGCGCGGCCAGCGCGCTACTGGAAACGCACGCTACTCGACGTGATAGTTGGGCGCCTCGCGGGTGATGATCACGTCGTGTACGTGGCTCTCGCGCAGGCCCGCGCCTGAGATGCGTACAAACTGCGCATTCTCCTGCAACTCCTGAATGGTGCCGCAGCCCAGGTAGCCCATGCCGGAGCGCAGGCCGCCCACCAGTTGGAAGACCATGGACTCGAGCGGCCCGCGATAGGGCACCCTGCCCTCAATGCCTTCGGGAACAAACTTGCCCAGGCGGTTCTGGCTGGCGCGCTCGCGCTGCACCACGCCCTCGGTGGAGGCTTCTTCCTCGGCCAGGTCGGTGCTGGATTGGAAATAGCGCTCGCCCGAACCCTGGCTCATGGCGCTCAGCGAGCCCATGCCGCGGTAGGTCTTGAAGCTGCGCCCCTGGTAGAGAATCGTCTCGCCCGGGCTTTCGTCCACGCCGGCAAACAGCGAGCCGATCATGATGGAGCTTGCGCCGGCCGCAATCGCCTTCGTCACTTCGCCGGAGTACTTGATGCCGCCATCGGCAATCACCGGAATGCCATGCTGGCGCGCTGCCCGATAGGACTCGGCAATGGCCGTTATCTGTGGCATGCCGGCTCCGGTTACCATGCGCGTCGTGCAGATCGATCCCGGGCCGATGCCCACCTTGATCGCGTCCGCGCCGGCATCGATCAGCGCCATCGTGCCCTCGTACGTGGCCACGTTGCCGGCCAGCAGAGCCACTCCGGGAAAGCGCTTTTTCACCTCGCGCACCGCTTCGAGCACGCGCGAGGAGTGCCCGTGCGCCGAGTCGATCGCCAGAACGTCGGCGCGTGCGCGAACCAGCTCCGCCGCCCGCTCCAGGTAATCTCCAGTGGCGCCAATCGCTCCGCCCACGCGCAAACGTCCCTGGTTATCCTTGCTGGCGTTGGGATACTTGAGCTTCTTCTGGATATCTTTCACGGTGATCAGTCCCTTGAGCTCGTACTGATCGTTCACCACCAGCAGCTTTTCCACGCGGTGCTTGTGCAGAATCAGCTCCGCCTCTTCGAGCGTGGTGCCCACCGGCACGGTGATCAGATCCTCCCTGGTCATCACCTGGCCCACGGGAATATCGGTCCGCGTCTCAAAGCGCAGGTCGCGGTTGGTCAAAATGCCTACCAGCCGGCTTCCCTGGGTTACCGGCACTCCCGAGATCTTGTAGCGCCGCATCACGTCGAGCGCGTCAGAGATAAGCTGATCCGGCCCAATCGTCACCGGATCGACGATCATGCCGCTTTCCGAGCGCTTCACCTTGTCGATCTCGCCGGCCTGCGCCGTCACGGAAAGATTGCGGTGCACAATGCCGATGCCGCCCTGCTGCGCCATGGCGATAGCCATCCGTGACTCGGTCACCGTGTCCATGGCCGAGGAAAGCAGCGGCGTATTGAGCGTGATCTCACGCGTCAGTTGGGTCTGCGTGCTTACGTGGGCGGGCACAACGTCGCTGTACGCAGGCACCAGCAGCACGTCGTCAAAGGTAAGAGCTTCCGGTAGGTTTTCAGTCAGCATGATAGTCAGACGCGCCTGGCGCACCGGGAGTCCTGTCCCAGGGCGCAGCAGGCGCTTCGTTCTATTGTAGCGGAGCAGTCAAGCCGGGCCGCGAAGAACGCATCTAGGTTCAGGGCAATCGCATGATATGGATATTTACTTAACGCCACCCGCCCCTATCGATTGGGCCCAGTCGTCGCCACAAGCCCCAACATGTTGCGTTCAGTGGCATCAGGTAAATATCCATATCGCATGAACGCTTTTATCGGCAAGTTAGGTATTATTTGCGCGCATCGATAACTGCCACGGTGAGTGCCATGGTCGCTTTCGTCCCGGAGGGACGGTCCGACAATAGCCCAGGCCAAGCGAAGCGCGGTCCTGGGAAGGCGAAATCCTGGACAACGCAGCCCGGAGGGGCGGCGCGACCCCATGCACAGTTCTACCCACGTTCATGCGATTGCCCTGCATCCGCCTTACACTCCCACCGGAAACGGCTTGGGGCTGGACTCTTCGGTGTTTGTTGCGCCACCGGACCGCCAGCGCTCGAACCGCCCCTGCAGCAGGCTCATCAGTCCCGTGTACCAGTAACCCACCACGAACAGCACCAGGAACGGCGCGGTGAAATAGTTGTTATTCGTGAATGTGTAATAGATGGCTGCGGCAAAGTAGCAGCCCAGCAGCAGCTCGATCCACGGAGCCAGCTTGAGCCGCTTGCGATACTTCGCCGCCTGCGACTTTTCGCCCTTCACCGCCACGCGATACTTGGGCGTGCGCACAAACGCGCTCTTGATACCGAACAGCGCCTCCATCACCGCTTTGGAGTTGGTCACGGTGAGGCCGATGCCCAGCGCCATCAGGAATGGCAGGTAGTAATAGGTCCGCTTCCAGGTCTTTGGAAACAGCTCGCGCTGGCTCATCAGATAAAACACCGCAATCGAAAAGGTCGACGCGGTGAACAGCGGCACGTCGATCAGCAGCATCTGGAACCATCCCTGGTAGAACCGGCAGATCATGGCCGGAATGAGCAGCGCCGACATCACCACCATCAGCGGATAGCTCATGTTGGCGGTCAGGTGATACACCGCTTCGATCTTGTTGCGCCGCGAGATGTTCGAGCGGAACACCGTGGGCAGCAGCTTGATGCTGGTCTGGATCAGCCCCTTGGCCCATCGCGCCTGCTGCGTCTTGAACGCGGTCATCTCGATCGGCAGCTCGGAAGGGCACTCGACATCGGGCAGATACTTGAACCGCCATCCGGCCATCTGCGACCGGTAGCTCAGGTCGGTATCTTCGGTGAGCGTGTCGTGCTGCCATCCGCCGCCGTCGGAGATGGCCCCGCGGCGCCACATGCCCGCGGTGCCGTTGAAGTTGAAGAACTCGCCCGAGCGCACGCGTGCGCCGTGCTCCAGCACAAAGTGGCCGTCCAGCAGGATTGCCTCAATCTGGGTCAGCATGCTGTAGTCGCGGTTCAGGTGCGTCCACCGCGTCTGCACCATGCCAACCTCCGACTCGGCAAAGTGGTGAACCACTTTCATCAGCCAGTCGGGCGGCGGCACAAAATCCGCGTCGAAGATGGCGACAAACTCGCCTTTGGCCACCTTGAGCCCGGCATCCAGTGCCCCGGCCTTGTAGCCGTAGCGATTGGTGCGATGCACGTAGACGATCGGATGCCCCAGCGCCGCGTACCGGTCCACAATGCCGCCGGCCACCTCAACGGTTTCGTCCGTCGAGTCGTCCAGCACCTGGATCTCCAGCTTGTCCCAGGGATACTCGATGGCGCACACCGCTTCAATCAGCCGGTCGATCACAAACTGCTCGTTGAAGATCGGCAGTTGTATGGTCACCATCGGCAGCTCGTCAAAATGCCGCGGCGGGTTGGGATCGTAGTTGCTCCGGTACTTGAAGTACTGGTAGCACAATGTGTAGCGATGAATGCCGTAGATCGACAGCAAGATCATCACCGCGAAGTACGGAATGAGCATAAGCGCGTCGAACAGGTTCCAGTGGTAGAGTCCCTGGAAGGTGGTGTCGGCGTACTGCATCTTCAGGTAATGCCGCAAGCCGCTCGGCGGCCCAAAGAGAAAGACCGAGGCCAGTTGCGTATGCAGCCCATACAACAGAGCGGGAACCGAATTCAAACGGGTCGCAAGCGCGGTCAGCAGGGCGGGCCTCCATGTGGGGCTACAGAAATTGTACGCGAACCCGTGTACCGCGTCATCCCGGTGATTCGATTGAGGTTGATCTGGCAGGTTGCCGACCCGATGTCCACTGGCGTACCTTGACTCCCAGTAGGAGAAAAACTTCCCTCTCTATGGCCACCGTTCCCGCATCCCCCATTCTGGCCCCGTCCGGCGGCAGTTTCCTTCTTGAAGACCGCGCCCCGGCTGAAGTCTTTACGCCGGAAGACCTGAACGAGGAGCAGCGCCAGATCGCCGCTACGGCCGCCCGTTTTGGCCGCGAAGAGATTCAGCCGGCCCTGGACGCGATTGAAGCCAAAGAGCCGGGCGCGATGGAATCGGTGCTCCGCAAAGCCGCCGAATTGGGCCTTACCGCCGTCGAAATTCCTGAGGAATACGGCGGCATGGGCATGGATAAGGTCACCTCCACCCTGGTTGCCGACCATCTCTCCGTCCTGGCCAGCTTTTCTACGGCCTTTGGCGCGCACACCGGCATCGGCACGCTGCCGCTCGTCTGGTACGGAACCGCGGAGCAGAAGCAGCGCTATCTGCCTAAGCTGGCCACCTGCGAGTGGATCGCGGCCTATGGCTTGTCAGAGGCCAGCTCCGGCTCCGACGCCATGAACATCCGCACCCGCGCCACGCTTTCCCCCGACGGCTCCCACTACCTCCTCAACGGCGAAAAGCAGTGGATCACCAACGCCGGCATCGCCGGCCTGTACACCGTCTTCGCCAAGATCGACGGCGAAAAGTTCTCCGCCTTCCTGATCGAGCGCGACACGCCCGGCCTGAGCGTGGGCGCTGAAGAGCACAAGCTCGGTATCCGCGGCTCGTCCACCTGCCCGCTCATTCTTGCCGACTGCAAGGTGCCCGTCGAAAACCTGCTCGGCGAGCCCGGCAAAGGCCATCACATCGCCTTCAACGTGCTGAACATCGGCCGGCTCAAACTGGGCGTCGCCTGCATCGGCGGTGCGCGCCACGCGCTGGCCCACATGATCCGCTATGCCCGCGAGCGCCATGCCTTCGGCAGGCCCATTGCGGAAAAAGGCCTGATCCAGCGGAAAATCTCGTCCAGCGCGGCACAGCTTTACGCAGCCGAGTCCATGGCCTACCGCACCGTGGGCATGATCGAAATTCGCACCCGCGATGCGGCCGACGTTCCACGCACCATCGGCGAGTATGCCGTCGAGTGCTCCATTCTCAAGGTCTATGGGTCGGAGATGCTCTCCTATGTCTCCGACGAGCTGCTGGCCACCATGGGCGGATACGGCTACGTCGAGGAGTATCCCGCCGAGCGCTACTATCGCGATGCCCGCATCAATCGCGTCTTCGAGGGCACCAATGAGATCAACCGTCTCATCATTACGGGATGGCTCATGAAGCAGGCCATGGCCGGCAAGCTGCCGCTGCTTGCTGCCATCCGGCGCGTGATGGACGAGGTCACCGAGCCGCCCTCCTTTGACTCCGGCAGCAACGCGCCGCTCGCGCGTGAAGCCGCGGTGCTGGCCGCGACCCGCAAAATCGCGCTGTTCGCCGCCGGCGTTGCCAGCCAGCGCTACATGACCGCGCTCGAAGAGCAGCAGGAGATCATGGCCGACCTGGCCGACATGATCAGCCAGATCTACGCGCTTGAGTCCGCATGGCTGCGCGCGCAAAAGCTCACCGCCGACGGCCGCGGCTCTGCGCCGGTGGCCGCCGCCATGACCGGCCTGCTGGCGGAAGAAACAATGGCCGTTGCCGAACGTTCCGGCCGCCGCGTGCTTGCCGCCTGTGGTCAAGGCGACGCGCTGCGCACCCAACTCGCCATCCTGCGGCGGCTGGCGCGCTCTACGCCGGCCGACTCAACCGCGCTCAGCCGCACCGTAGCGCAGCAGTGCATAGCGCTTGAGCGCTATCCGATGTAATAAAAATTCTTCGGTTATAGCATTTTCGGAATTCGGAATTACTGTAAACCGAAGCCACGCGCTTAAGTGGCTTTTTCCTCAAGAAAAAGCCACCTTTCACGGCGTTCAAAAAGTCTGCGCTTATTCCAAAAATTCTCTAAATTGCGGAGCGCGTCATGGCCGGGTCAGGCCCGTCTCTGTTCAGTCACAGGTCTCGCGCGCAATCTTTACGACAGAACGAGACGCACCAAAAAAGACGGGCTCAATCTAAGAACCTGTCCAGAAACCATCCTTCTCAGAACCGTTTTGAAAGGGCACGGCTTCAGCCGTGCCGTAAAGAGCTGAAAATAGGTTGGGCTGAACAGGCTGCGGAAAAACTCGTGTATCTGGGTTCAGTATTGCTTTCGG